>CAYTZR010000025.1:0-28836 GCA_964442605.1 uncultured Oscillospiraceae bacterium | reverse complement strand
ATATAATGCCTTACGGGCTCGCAAAATTCAAGCGTTTCGCGGTCAATGTGTGGAATGTCAATCCCGAAAATAAGAGCGACGAGGAAATCGCCGCCGATGGTCTTTCGACAATGGAAAAATGGATGAAAGAAATCGGTCTTGTGATGAACATCTCGGAACTTGGCGCGACTGCCGATATGATAGAGGGTATCGCGGACGGAACGTTTATTATGGACAGCGGTTATAAGACGCTGACACACGATGAGGTTGTGGAAATTCTGAAAGCATCGATGTAAGGATGTATGAATGTGATACAAGCATAAATGTGATACAAGCATATCAAAGCCTTGCGGCTCTGCTTTAAACTAACCGACAAGTATAATTAATTGACAATATATCAGGAGTATGATACAATTAATATATTCTTAAATGGGGAGGTATAGTATGAGACCTAAAAGTTTAACAAGAAGGATCGATTCACAACACAGACTGACATTGCCGAAGAATATGCTTGACAAGCTCTTTGGAAATTTTGATGAAAACAATGAAAATAACAGTGTTGAGGTTCGTTGTCAGGGTGATAGAATTATTGTGACGAGAGATACCCCGTATTGCGTGTTTTGCTATTCGGAGGAGGATCTTATTGGGCTTCGCGATAAGTCGATTTGTCGGAATTGTTTGAATGAGCTGATAAAGCAAACGGGTAAGAGTGAATAGAGCTCTTACCCGCTTTTGCGCTATTTTCTATTTACTAATCAAAAAACAAATTATCTGTTTCAGTATTGTATATTCCCGTATCGTCTGTCTCCGTATTGTCTCTCTCCGTTATTGAAGCATTCTTGCCTGATGAGGAGGGCAGGCTGACAGCTCTTATGCCCGTCGAACCTCTTTTAAGCTGCATTGAATATCTGTCGTCATCCTTCGCGACCATCCCGGTAATCTTCACCGTAGTTCCTACGGGATTGTTGTTAGCGACACCGAGCTGCTGAGTCCAAAAATCTTCTACATCGGGAATTTCCGTAAGGGAAATCATTTTGTATGTTTCATTTTCATCCTGAAGATAGTAGTTTGAGTCAATTTTGGTAATAATACCGATGGTTGATATTAATGTTGACTCCTCAATATCACTGTTATCATATAAGCTTGCTATGCTCACATAATTTTCGTTAGCGGTATCATAATCATCCAAGATGTAGACGTTTATGGCTCTGTCTATCGCTCCCTCGTCGTTATCCGCAAATTCCGCGTTTACATCAGCGCCAAAAGCCTCGGAAATCGCGCGTATCGGTACAAAAGTGCGGTAATCACGAGATTCGTCACCTTGGAACGGGGTTGCTTCCTCAAGGTCTATCGTATCAATTTTGGCTTGATCCTGCATTCCGGTTTCCTCATCATATTCAATCTTATATATATCGAGACCGGGGAGACCGATGAACATACGCAGTGTTGTATCATAGCGAACAATCTGGATTTTTTTATCATCGTTGAACCAGTAAACCGTCGCGCCCAAGCCCTCCGCGATGACCCTTAACGGAACCATGGTTCTGTCGCCGATAATAAACGGACGCTCAGCTTCGCTGAATTCCAAGGGAACACCGTTTATGTATATGTTACGTATAGGTGACGCGGCATACGCGGAAGTTATCGAAAGACCGCAAATAAGTCCGGTAATTATGGAAATACTCAATATCAAACTGATTAATCTTTTCATGCAAATCATCCTAACTGTTAAAGTTTTAATATTCTATTTAATACTCTATTAGATTAGACATTCTATTAGACGCTGTAAATTTCAAATAAGTTCCGTGATAAGCTTTGTAATATATCTAAGCCGTTTACGCGTTATCGTTTTCGCGTATCTCAACGCGTCTGATTTTTCCGCTTATGGTTTTTGGCAGTTCATCGACAAATTCCACAATTCGCGGATACTTATACGGAGCCGTATGCTTTTTTACATAGTTTTGAATTTCTTTTTTAAGTTCATCATTGCCGTTTTTGCCTTTAATAAGAACTATAGTAGCCTTTACAACCTGACCGCGAACAGGGTCGGGCGCCGGTGTGATCGCACATTCCAAAACATAAGGTAATTCCATAATAACGCTTTCGATTTCAAAGGGACCTATACGGTAGCCGGAGGACTTGATTACGTCATCTGTTCTTCCAACATACCAGAAATAGCCGTCCTCATCCTTCCATGCGGTGTCGCCGGTGTGATACATATCGTTGTTCCAGACCTCGCGCGTCAGCTTTTCATCGCGGTAGTACTCGCTGAAAAGTCCGCACGGAACACCGTTTTTGGTGTTTATAACTATTTCTCCCACTTCGCCGACTCCGGCGGACTTGCCGTTGGGCAGGACTATATCAACATCGTATAATGGACTGGGCTTACCCATTGAGCCGGGCTTTGGCGTCATACCGATAAAGTTTCCGACGGTAAGAGTGGTTTCGGTCTGACCAAATCCCTCCATAAGCTTTATGCCGGTGTGCTTATAAAACTGCTGAAATACCTCGGGATTTAGCGCCTCGCCGGCGACTGTCGCGTATTCCAGAGAGGAGAGGTCGTAGTTTCCCAAATCCTCTTTGATAAAAAATCTGAACATTGTGGGCGGAGCGCAGAACGTCGTAATGTTATATTCCTTAAACAACGGCAGTATATCGCTTGCCACAAACCTATCAAAGTCATAGGTGAATATAGCGCCCTCGCACATCCACTGTCCGTACAGCTTGCCCCAAAGCGCCTTGCCCCAGCCCGTATCGGAAATGGTAAAATGTATGCCGTCCGGGTTTACATTATGCCAATATTTTGCGGTAAGGAAGTGTCCCAATGGATACTTGTGGCTATGTACCGCAATCTTCGGGTATCCGGTAGTACCCGATGTAAAGTACATGAGCATGGTTTCGCTGCCACACGCCGTTTCATCGGGATTTTCGGGACGCTCAAAAACATCGCTGAATTTTTCAATATCGGAATCAAAGTCCAGCCATCCGTCGCGGGTTCCGCCTACGATGATTTTAATCAGGTCAATGCCGCAGTTCTTTTCGCCAAGCTCCGCCTGGTGGGCGGTATCGCCGTCCGCCGTACACAGTATGGCTTTAACGTCCGCCGCCTTAAATCTATAGTCAAAGTCATGCTCAACCAAGAGGTTGGTGGCGGGTATGATTACCGCTCCGATTTTATGAAGTGCGAGAATAGAAAACCAGAACTGATAATGACGCTTAAGCACAACCATAACCTTATCGCCTTTTTTGATACCGAGCGACTTTAGGTAGTTGGCGGTCTTTGATGAATATCTTTTCATATCGTCAAAGGTAAAGCGGCGTTCCTTTTTGTCCTTGGAAAGGTGCAGCATAGCCAGCTTGTCGGGCTTCCTTTCAGCCAGCTTATCCACTATGTCAAACGCAAAGTTGAACTTTTCCTCATCGATAAACCTGATTGAATTTACTACGCCGTTTTCATCCACTGTTGTCTTAACGTAATCGTCATAAATCATGTTTCCCGTTTCGGGTCTTATCGGAACGGGCTTGTCCCTTACTACATCAATATTTTCAATGTAATCGGATTCCTTGCCGTTTGATGTTAATACTATGGCGTAAAATCTGCACGGCTCTCCGCCGACAGCGATCATGCCGTGAGGGGTCTTGCTGTCATAATATATACTGTCTCCGGCGTTGAGTATCTCCGTATTCTGTCCGATTTGTATTTTTAAGGAGCCGCTGAGCACGATGTCAAGCTCCTGACCTTCATGCTTCGCAAGCTTAATATCCTTGTGCTGTTCAGACTCCGAATAAGGAGCGGTAACCAAAAACGGCTCCGCGATCCTGTTTTTAAACAGAGAGGCTAAATTGTTATATTCAAATTCCTTACGTCTTACGATTTTCATTCCCTCGCCCGAACGGGTAAGCTCGTAGCCCGACAGAGTCGCGCTTTGTCCTTCGAGCAAATCTGTAACGTCAACGCCCAAAACTCTGGCGCAAAGGCAGATAAATGAAAAGCTGAAATCGCTTTTCCCGCTTTCGATCAGCCTGTATTGCTCAAGCGAAACAGACGTTCTTTCCGCGATATCCTGCTCCGACATTCCTTCAATTTCTCTGAGTGTTTTAATACGTTCGCCAATATCTTTTATCTTGGCGTCAAGGTTATTATCCATTTTGTCTGCTCCTTATTTGGCAAAATTTATTAAATTATGTTTATTAAAAGTATAGCATTAGAAAATTTATTTGTCAACAAGCTTATTTCGACAAATATTTAATGCGGAAAAATATTTTGATTTAGCTTTGTTTGATTTAGCTTTGATAAATTTTATTTAACTCCTGCTTAACTTTTATGTTTTTTATTTTTGTTCAAAAACTCTTTTAAATAGATACCGGTATATGAGGTTTCGCATTTCGCCACCTTTTCCGGCGTGCCGCTCACTACGATTGTGCCGCCTTCATCGCCGCCCTCAGGACCCAAGTCGATAATATAATCAGCCGTCTTTATAACGTCAAGGTTGTGCTCTATAACAACCACGGTGTTTCCCGCGTCAACGAGCTTTTGCAGCACATCTATCAGCATATGAACATCCGCCGTGTGCAGTCCCGTTGTCGGCTCGTCAAGTATATAAATCGTCTTTCCGGTGCTCTTTCGGCTAAGCTCTGTAGCCAGCTTGACTCTCTGCGCCTCGCCGCCGGATAGTGTTGTTGACGGCTGACCGATTTTTATATAGCCCAAGCCTACATCGTACATTGTCCGCAGCTTTCTTTTAATCTTAGGCACATTTTCAAAAAATTCACAGCCCTCCTCAACGGTCATATCCAGAACCTCATGAATATTTTTGCCCTTATATTTCACCTCAAGCGTTTCTCTGTTGTAGCGTTTTCCGCCGCATACCTCGCAGGGAATATAAACATCGGGGAGAAAATGCATTTCTATTTTTATAATTCCGTCGCCCATACAAGCCTCGCAGCGTCCGCCCTTTATGTTAAAGCTGAAACGTCCCGGCTTGTAACCGCGGGCTTTCGCTTCCTGAGTCGCGGCGAAAAGCTCTCTGATGTCGGCGAATAATCCCGTATAGGTTGCCGGATTGCTACGCGGGGTTCGTCCGATGGGGGACTGGTCAATATCTATAACCTTGTCTAAGTATTCCTCACCGCTCATGCTCTTAAATTTACCCGGCTTCTTCTTTGAATGATTTAAAACATTTGACAGCCGCTTATAGAGTATTTCGTTTACAAACGAGCTTTTTCCGCTGCCGGAAACACCTGTGATACAGGTAAAGGTTCCAAGGGGTATCTTAACGTTTATATTTTTAAGATTGTTTTCCGCGCACCCTTTAATTTCCAGTTTGTTTCCGTTTCCTTTTCTGCGCCGCTTCGGAACCGGTATAAATTTTGCTCCGGATAGATACTGACCGGTAACGGAATTTTCACATTTCATAATTTCTTCCGCTGTGCCTTCGGCAACGATATTGCCGCCGTGTATTCCCGCACCGGGTCCTATGTCGATAATGTGATCCGCCGCGAGAATGGTGTCCTCGTCATGCTCAACCACTATAAGGGTGTTGCCCAAATCGCGCAGACTTTTCAGGGTTTCGATAAGCTTTGAGTTATCACGCTGGTGCAAGCCTATACTCGGTTCATCGAGAATATAAACAACCCCCATAAGGCTTGAGCCTATCTGGGTTGCGAGGCGTATACGCTGGGCTTCGCCGCCGCTGAGAGTTCCCGCGCTGCGTGAAAGCGTCAAGTATTCAAGACCGACGTTTTTCAGGAAGTTAAGTCTATCGCATATCTCCTTTAATACCTGCTTCGCTATTTTTTTATCCTTTTCCGAGAGAGTTTTATTTAGTCCGGCAAAAAAATCGCGGGACTCCGTAATTGACATATCGGTTATTTGATTGATATTATGCCCGTTAATCGTTACAGCCAAGGACTCGGGCTTTAGTCTTGTGCCTCTGCATGAGGGGCAGGGCATATTTACCATGTAGCTTTCGATTTCAGCCTTCATCCATTCGGATTTGGTTTCATTGTGCCGTCTGTTAAGATTATTAATAATCCCCTCAAATCGGGAGTATTGAACACCTTTTGCGTACTTACGGTCATATGTCAGTTTAATTTTTTCTCCTCGCGTGCCGTACAGCAAAATATCAAGTATTTCAGGCGGCAGGTCGCGGATGGGTGTGTCAAGACTAAAGTCGTAATGCTCCGCCAGACCCTTATAATACATATATGAAATTGAGTTTTTGTCGGAATTGTTCCAGCCCGTCGCGGTAACGGCTCCCTCGTTTATGGAGAGGCTTTTGTCCGGAATAATCAAATCGGGGTCAATCTTAATAATGTGACCGAGTCCTCCGCAGTCGGGACAAGCGCCGTATGGCGTGTTAAACGAAAACATACGCGGCGTCAGCTCTTCGATATTTATTCCGCAGTCGTCACAGGCGTAGTTTTGGGAGAACATAAATTCGTCTCCGTCTATTACGTCAACGACAACAAGCCCGTGTCCCATGTTGAGAGCGAGCTCTAAGGAGTCAGCGAGACGCTTGTCTATGCCTTCTTTTATTACAAGCCTGTCGATAACTATATCTATATTATGCTTTTTTTGCTTATCAAGCCTGATATTCATGTCGGATATATCAACAGTCGTTCCGTCAATTCTCGCCCTTACAAAGCCGTTTTTTCTCGCGTCCTCAAAGGTTCTTACATATTCGCCCTTTCTGCCTCTGACAACAGGAGCCATTATCTGAATTTTCGAACGCTCCGGCAGGGCTTTTACAGTGTCTACTATCTGGTCGATTGACTGCGGAGCGATTTCCTTTCCGCATTTCGGACAGTGAGGAATGCCTATTCCCGCGTACAGCAGTCTTATATAGTCGTAAATTTCGGTAACGGTGCCGACGGTTGACCGAGGATTTCTTGAGGTTGTTTTTTGATCTATCGATATAGCGGGAGAAAGCCCTTCAATCGACTCAACCTCGGGCTTGTCAATTTGTCCTAAAAACTGGCGTGCGTAAGCCGACAGCGACTCTACATATCTGCGCTGCCCCTCCGCGTATATAGTGTCGAAAGCCAAAGATGATTTTCCGGAGCCGCTCAGACCGGTGAAGACGACAAGCTTGTCTCTCGGAATTTCAACATCTATATTTTTCAGGTTATTTTCATTCGCGCCTTTTACGATAATATTTTTGTTCATATCTAAATCAACTCCTATGTTGTCGTTTTTGTTAATCCTCCGTCAAACGGCGGATTTCATCGCGGATTTGTGCCGCAAGCTCAAATTGCAAAAGCTCAGCCGCCTTTTTCATGTCAACGGTAAGCTCGGCAATCGCCTTTTCCTTATCAAGCAGCTTTTGTTCGTTTACCTTAGCGCGTGAGGCTTTGTCGCTCTTGCCAAGCTCGGAGGTGGCTTCAATTACTTCATGCACCTGCTTTTTAATAGTCTTTGGTACTATGTTATGCTCTTTGTTAAATTCTGTCTGAAGCTTTCTTCTGCGGTTTGTTTCGTCAATGGCGTACCGCATTGAGGCTGTAACGGTGTCAGCGTACATGATAACGCAGCCATCGGCGTTCCTCGCCGCCCTGCCTATGGTTTGCACAAGGGATGTCGAGCTTCTTAAAAAGCCCTCCTTGTCCGCGTCAAGAATAGCCACGAGTGAAACCTCGGGAATATCAAGTCCCTCTCTGAGCAGATTTATGCCTACAAGAACGTCAAACTCTCCGAGTCTTAAATCTCTGATTATCTCCATGCGTTCTATTGTCTTTACATCAGAGTGTAAGTATCTAACCTTTACACCTAATTCGTCAAAATACTCGGTTAATCGCTCTGCCATCTTCTTTGTAAGTGTGGTAACAAGGACTCTTTCGCTGTTTTTGGTTCTGATGTTGATTTCATTGTAAAGGTCATCAACTTGACCGTCTATAGGTCTTACCTCAACGCGCGGGTCAAGCAGTCCCGTAGGTCTTATAACCTGTTCCACTATCCTTGATGAGCGTTCCTTCTCAAACTCAGCGGGTGTGGCTGATACAAATACAGCCTGATTTAGCTTTGACCAAAACTCGTCGAAGTTAAGAGGTCTGTTATCGAAGGCTGACGGTAGGCGGAAGCCGTATTTTACCAGATTTTCCTTTCTTGCTCTGTCGCCCGCGTACATTGCCCTGACCTGAGGGAGCGTAACGTGGCTCTCGTCAACAAAAAGCAGAAAGTCCTTGGGAAGATAGTCCAAAAGAGTAAACGGGGCGCTGCCGGGCGCTCTGCCGCTGATGTGTCTTGAATAGTTCTCGATACCGTTGCAGAAGCCTGTTTCCTTCAGCATTTCCATATCGTATTTTGTACGCTGTTCAAGACGCTGCGCCTCCACGAGCTTGTTGGCGTCCCGAAGCTCCTTTAGCCGTTCCTCCAGCTCTTTTTCAATGCTCAGTATAGCGCGGTCTCTTTTTTCGGGAGTGGTTACGTAGTGGGAAGCGGGATAGATCGCAACGTGTTTTCTTTCGCCTATGACCTCGCCGGTCACAACGTTGATTTCGGTTATACGGTCTACCTCGTCTCCGAAAAACTCAACCCTGACCGCCGTACTGTACGCATCAGAGGGAAAAATGTCGATAATATCTCCGCGAACCCTGAACTTGTTTCTTGTGAATTCTATATCGTTTCTCTCGTATTTTATCTCTATAAGCTTTGTTATAACCTCGTCTCTGTCCTTTATCATTCCCGGTCTTAATGATACAACCAAATTATTGTAGTCAATGGGGTCGCCCAAACCGTATATGCAGGACACGCTCGCTACTATGATTACGTCCTTTCGCTCGAAAAGAGCCGCTGTCGCGCTGTGGCGAAGCTTGTCAATCTCCTCGTTGGTTTGCGCGTCCTTCTCGATGTATGTGTCGGAGTATGGGATATACGCCTCCGGCTGGTAGTAATCGTAGTATGACACAAAGTATTCCACCGCGTTTTCGGGGAAAATCTCTTTAAATTCACTGCAAAGCTGCGCGGCGAGTGTTTTGTTATGAGCGAGAACCAGAGTGGGTTTTTGCACTCTTTCTATTACGTTTGCCATGGTAAAGGTCTTGCCGCTGCCGGTAACGCCCAGCAGGGTCTGAAACTTGTCACCGCGCAAAATACCGTCCGACAACTCTTTTATAGCCTTAGGCTGATCGCCTGCGGGCTTATATTTTGAAACAACTTTAAATTCCATAATAATCCCTTTTTTAATTCGTTTACTTATACCAATATTTTTGCTTAATATTTTTTCTTAATATCAAATATGTATATGTAACTGATTATAACATCTGTATTGTAAAAATTCAACCGTTTATTTTAAAATTTACCCCGATAAAAATTATCTTGATATTGGAGTTGTTTTGTGCTATTATTTTAGTATGTACCAAATACCTTTAAGGGGAAGCATGTATGAAAGCTTTAGGAAAACATATTAAAATATTTAAATTGATTTCATTTTGTTTTGTTTTATGTATGCTTTTGTCTTTGGCTCCGCTGCGCGGATATTGCGATACAAACGCGAGCGGGGTTAATCATGTGCTGTATATCAGTTCGTATTCTCCGAGCAGCGAGTATAACACCGGCCTGCTTGACGGAATTTACGACGGGTTGGACAAGGACACGGTTCTATACTGTGAATACATGTATACCGATACTGTAGAGAATAATGATTATGAGCAAAATGAATTAATATTTTTAAATAATCTGAAATATCATATTTCGCCCGATATTAAGTTAGACGCTGTTATTGCCGCCGATGATGCGGCTCTCAGCTTTGTATTATCGTACCGCGCGGAGCTTTTTCCGTCCGCGCCGGTGGTTTTTGTCGGCGTAAATAACGATGAGCTTGCCGAGGAAGCGCTCTCTCAGGATTTGATTGTCGGTTCGTCCGTGCAGCCGGACTACAAAAAGAATATCGAATTCGCCATGACGGTTATGCCGAATGCCGATACTGTGACCGTGATTACGGATAATTCAATCGCCGGAAAGGGAATGTCGAACAGCTTTGATAAATGTGTAGAGGATTTCCCCGAGCTTGATTTTCGGAAAATAATTACCGATGAGATGTCGGAGGAGGAGCTTATATCAAGTCTTTCCGCCCTTAATTCAAGCGATATTGTGATGTTTCTCAGCTTTGGCGGAACCACGGACAGGCACAGCTATTCCGATTATGAGGCTGTCAGACTTATCGCCGAAAATACGGGGGCGCCGGTTTTCACGGCTGTGGACTTGGATTTGGGAGACGGATTTTTGGGCGGTTATGTTGTCAGCCCTACGCGTTACGGTGTTTGCGCGGCAAACGCCGTTCGGCAGCTTCTTGACGGCGAGAGCTTAGAGAGCATTGATATGTCAGGCGTTTCAGCATCAAAGTATAAATTTGATTATAATATTATAAAAAAGTTTGAAATAAGCGATGAGACGTTTCCATCCGGAGCAAGCTATATAAACTACACCGAAAGCTTTAAGGAAAAATACGGCAGAAAGCTTGCCATCACCTCTGTGATTGTAATAATGGTTTTGTTTTTTATACAGCTTATCTCAAAGTGGTTTGAGTTTCGTATTCAGAACAGGAGACTTTATCAGGCGGAAGCAACGCTCAGAGAGAGGTTAAAGCTGTCGGAAAAAAATCATGCTGTGGAGGAGGAGTATATAGACGGTGTTTCACATGAAATACGCGAGCCGTTAAATAAGATAATCGCTCTTGCCGGTCAGGCGGGAAATGACGGTGTGTTCGGTAATATAGAAGATACCGCGCAGAGCTTAAAGAATTCAATCTCCGAATTTCTTGATATTTCGGAACCGGAAATAAATACAAGTTCAAATAAAGCTAAAACAAATACATCAACAAATAAAAAAACAAATAAATCAACAAATGCAAATATAAATATAAATCCGCAATCGAGCGGAGGCTCAAGGCTTCTTCAAACAAACCCTGAGCCGTTTGAGCCGCAAAAGCTTATCGCGGAGCTTGACAAAACGTTTTCCAAGCAGTGCGGAGAAAAAGGCATATACTTTACCGTAAACAAGCTTGATTTGGACGAAAATAAGCTCTACGGCGACTTGAACAAGCTTACCGCGCTGCTTTCGAATATTTTGTTAGATGCCGTGAACAACACCGAAAAAGGCAAATCAATCTCGTTTAATATAACACAAATAACACAAAAATCCGATGGTAAAGATATAGCGGTAATTGATTTCTGCGTTACTGTTACCGCCGCGGATAAGGACGCGGACGGTCAAAAGCTCGTATCCGCGGATAACACGGACTTCGGCAGCGAAAGCGGAATAGGTCTCGCGATACGCAAAAAATACGCCGCGATAATGGACGGCAAAATCACCTCCGGCGGTGTTGAGGGCGGCGGGTACGCCGTAACGGTTACGATACCGTTTAAGATATTTAAGGAAAAAGCCAAAGCCGACATGGGCAATAAGCCGATTGAGGAATATGACTTCTCCGGCTCTACGGCTCTTATCGCCGAGGATAACGAGCTTAATTTGGCTATATTAAAGGAAATGCTAAAGGCGGTAAGCATTAACGCCATATGCGTAAAAGACGGACGAGAGGCGGTATATACGTTTAACAAGGCGCATTTCGATGAAATCAATATTATTTTCCTTGATTCGGATATGCCGATTATGAGCGGAGAAGAAGCGGCAAATACCATACGCAAAAGCAAGCATGCCAATTCCGCCACAGTTCCCATTATAGCCATGACAAGAACCGCACATTCGGGCGAGCCGAAAAGCGGTATTAACGCCTATATTAAAAAGCCCTTTGATGAGGACGAGCTGTATAGCCTTACAGAGCGTTATTTGCACTCGGATTAATCAACATTTGACGTTTTGACGTTTTGGCGTTTTGTCAGCTGTTAAAATCCTCCTCGAATGACGCAAGCTCCTCACGGGTCTTAAAGATTATGCCGCGCGTCAAGCCGGAAATATCCTCATCCGGTATACCCGCACGGTACACCTTGAACGAATATAAAAGATTTTGCGGCGTTTCGGCTGTTTCGGAGCCGCCGCATTGATATATTTCGATTTTGTCGCCGTTTAATTTGGCGATATAGTATATACTCGGCTCCGGTGATGCGGCGGACTCTTCGGCGGTTTCGGGAATTGCGCGTGACGCGACCGCCTCGGCGGTGTTTGGATTATCCGCTGCGGCTCGGTTTAATATGTTAAGCGTCGCGAGATATGTGACACAGCATATTATTACGATAAAAAACGCTACCGAGACACATATGATAATGCCTTTTATTATTTTTTTATACATAAAGCATACCCCCTATATCTTGTATTTGGTTAATCGGTGTAACACTAATTTAATAGATTATTAACAGATTTATTGTTTATTATACTTGAAGTTATGTTATAATTATGGTATAAATTATTTGTATGCCCGATACGCGCATATTGCTGTTTGTGTTTAAAGGCTATATGTTTAAGGGCTATATGTTTGGGGGTTATATGTTTGAGAGGTTATGTGTTTGAGAGGTTATGTAAATGAGAAAATATGTTTTTAGGTTTATAATAGTTTTTTTAATAACCGTTATTATGGGCGGAGTTATTGCCGGAGGAGCGATTGTCACCGCTGTAATGGGATTGTGGGGCAACGTTGAGGGAATAGACGTTGAAGCCCTGACAATGGATAAAAATACCGATATTGTATATTCCGATCCGCAAACGGGGGAGGAAAAGGTTTTGCTTACACTTTCCTCCGATGAAAACAGAATTTGGGTTGAGCTTGACGCGACTCCCAAAAATCTTCAAAACGCGTTTATTTCTATTGAGGACGAACGCTTTATGACACATAAGGGTGTAGACGTAAAACGTACTGTTAAAGCCGCGATCACGTATTTATGGGATAAGCTCAGCGGAAAGGGCGGACAAGCATCCTTGGGCGGAAGTACCATAACTCAGCAGCTTATAAAGAACGTTACAGGCGATGATGAGCAGACAATTGCCAGAAAGATTTCCGAGATGGCAAAGGCGATTGACCTTGAGAAGAAGCTCTCGAAAGAAGAAATATTAGAGCTTTATATGAACTGCATATATATGTCCGAGAATTGCTACGGTGTTCAGTCGGCGGCAAATCTTTATTTTGATAAGGATGTGAGTCAGCTGAATTTGGCTGAGTGCGCGTCCATCGCGTCTATTACGCAAAATCCGTCGTATTACGACCCATTTATCAACCCCGATGCCAACAAGGAGAAACAGGCGCTTGTGCTGGCAAAAATGCTTTCGCTCGGCTACATAACGCAGGAGGAATATGACGAGGCGATAAATTATACGCTGACCTTCAGCCGTGATACAGCAGCTTCCAAAAAAGAGGAGATTGTGACCTCGTACTATGTGGATCAGGTTGTGCGCGATGCGGTGAGCGGACTTGAGAATATAGGCTATTCCGAAACAATGGCGAATAAAATGGTATATTCCGGAGGTCTTAGGATTTACTGCGCGTATGACCCTGAAATTCAATCTATCGTAGAGGATTATTATTATAATTCCGATAATTTCATCGACTCGGAAGCGCAGTCGTCAATTGTTATTATGGATCCGCAGGACGGCAGAGTTGTGGCTATGGCGGGAGGCATAGGTGAAAAGGATATGAGCTTTACGCTTAACAGGGCGACTCAAAGTCCGAGACAGCCCGGATCTACCATTAAGCCTATTTCGGTTTATGCGCCCGCGCTTGACTACGGCGTAGTGGACACAAGCAGTATGATTGACGATAAGAGAACGTCATATGATGGCTGGGTACCCAGAAACTACAGCTATACCTACAGCAATTCAAAGGTGGGACTCGCATATGCAATACAGCAGTCGCTCAATACCGTTCCCGTTGAGATAATGTCGGAAATGGGCATACAGACGGCGTTTGATTTTATGACAAAGCAGCTCAACTTTACGACTCTTGTTGAGGCGGAGGAGATAAACGGCGAGATATACACGGACTTGGGCTATGCGCAGCTCGCGCTTGGCGGTCTGACTCACGGTGTGACAAACCTTGAAATCACCGCAGCGTACTGCATATTCCCGAACGGCGGCATATACAATGAGCCTTACACGTTTACCGAGATTAAAAACGACAAAGGCGAGACGATACTAAACTGCAAGGATAACCGCTCGTCTTGGCAGGCTATAAAGCCCGAAACAGCGGCTATTATGAACAGATACCTAAACAATGTCGTGACGAGCGGAACAGGCAGGGGCGCGTCACTCTCAAGCGGCATATTCACAGCCGGAAAGACGGGTACCACGTCGGAAAACTTTGACAGATGGTTTATAGGCTACACGCCGTATTATGTTGCAGCTGTGTGGTACGGCTATGATACGCCGCAGTCCATAAGTACCTCCTCCAATATGTGTATACCTATTTGGAAGAATATTATGGATAGGGTTCACGCGACTTTAGCCGATAAGGACAGAAGTATAGATGTTGACTACAGTGTCAGCGTTGGAACAACGACAAGCTCAAGTTCAAGTTCAAGTTCAAGCTCAAGCAGAAGCTCAAGCTCCGGTACGAGCAGAAGCTCAAGTTCAAGTTCAAGTTCCTCCTCGAGCTACTCATCGGGTTCATCCTCAAGCTCATACAGCTCATATGATGACGATGATGACAGTGATTATTCAAGCTCAAGCTCCGGTTCAAACTCCGGTTCAAGCTCAAGCTCAAGCTCCTATTCGGACTATGACGATGATGACAGCGATTACAGCTCCGGCTCCGGCTCCGATTCAGGATCCGGTGATGACTTTGATGATGAATTGGATTAAGATGATGAATTGGATTAATATTAAAGCTCCCGTGTGCGATGTACGGGAGCTTTGTGGTTTGAGATATAAGATTAAAACTTTAATATTTCAGAAACAGCGTTTGAGACGGGGTTATAGCTTATTTCCTCAATTAAGCCGTTGTCGCAGGCTTGTGCGATTTGCGGGTCAACGGGAATTTTGTCGAGAACCCTTAGACTATGCTCTCTCGCGATGTCGTCAATATGGCTGTCACCGAAGATATTTATCCTATTACCGCAATCCGGACACGATACATAGCTCATGTTTTCCACCAAGCCGATTATGGGAATATTCATAAGCTCCGCCATTTTGACCGCCTTTTGAACAATCATCGAGACAAGCTCCTGCGGTGATGTGACAATTACTATTCCGTCAACGGGCAGCGACTGAAACACTGTCAGAGGCACATCGCCCGTTCCGGGAGGCATATCGACAAACAAAAAATCCTCGTCCTCCCAAATAACATCGCTCCAAAACTGCTTAACGGTTCCGGCTATCACGGGACCTCTCCAAACCACGGGCTCCGTATCGTTTTCAAGCAGCAGATTGATTGACATTATATCTATACCGGTTCTTGATTTCTCGGGAAATATTCCGAATTCGCAGCCCTCTGCCTTTTTTGTGATGCCGAAAGCCTTTGGTATAGAGGGACCCGTTATGTCCGCGTCAAGGATCGCGGTTTTTTTGCCCAGCCTCTGCGTGTTTACCGCGAGAAGAGAGGTGACTAAGGACTTACCCACGCCGCCCTTCCCGCTGACGACTCCTATTACCTTTTTTACCGAGCTGTGCGCATTAAGGTCAACGATAAAAGAATTTTGTTCCGAAGAATTTTGTTCAATAGAATTTTGTCCGTTAGCGCGTTCCGAGCAGCTTTCGCCGCAGGAAGAGCAATCATGTGTGCAATTTTTACTCATAAAAATCTCCATTCCTTATTTAGTAATCTATAAAAATTAATATATATCTAATTGCCGTCGATGTCAAGAAAATAATAAAAAATTATTATTTTAGGTTTACATTACGGTATAGTTTGTGGTATAATCAAAAAGATTAGTCGAGTTTTAATACTAACTTCATACGGGGGTTACAAATTATGAAAATATCTGAAAAATATAAAAACAAATCAGGCAAGCCTGTGATTTCCTTTGAGATATTTCCGCCCAAAAAGGAGGAGGCTTTTAATAACGTCGGACAAATTCTGGGCGAGCTTAAGGAGCTTGAACCCGAATTTATCAGTGTGACCTGCGGCGCGGGCGGGAGCGCGAACAGGAATAAGACGATAGAGCTGGCTTCTAAAATCAAAAATGAATACGGCGTTGAGGCGATGGCGCACATGACCTGCGTATCCTCTACGCGGGAGCGTGTGGAGGAGGAGCTTGCCGCTATAAGAGCGGAGGGTATTGAAAACATACTCGCCTTAAGAGGCGATATTCCCAAGGAGGGCTTTGACAAATCCAAGGCGTGCTACAGCTTCGCGTATGAGCTTATTCAAAAGATAAAGAGCAGTGACGATATTTGCGTCGCGGCGGCTGCGTACCCCGAGGGGCATATAGATTGCTATGACCTCGCCGAAAGCGTTGAATATATAAAAATTAAGCAGGACGCGGGGGCGGATTTTTTTGTATCACAGCTTTTCTTCAGCAATGACTGCTTTTACAGGTTTATGGAGGAAGCCCAAAGGCAGAATATCACGGCTCCCATTACCCCGGGAATAATGCCGATGATGTCCAAGAGCCAGATTTCAAACATGATTTTTACCTGCGGCGCGTCTCTGCCGTCGGCTATTATAAAGCTGCTGAATAAATACGAGGGCAACGCCGATGACCTTCTCAAAGCCGGAATTGAATACGCGGGCGGTCAGATAAGCGACCTGATTGCGAACGGAATAGACAGCATCCATATTTACTCTATGAATAAGCCTGAGATCGCGAGACGGCTTACGGAATACGTTTAATATTATATTTGCGGGTGATTTTATGCCGAATATAAGCGCTGATGATATACGGATTGACAAAAACGAGGTATTGAGATATTTGGGACACAGGGGTCAGGCGGTAGATGAAAATACCGATAAAATGATTGACTGCTGTATGAGGGAGATATTAAAAATTTCCAGATGCAGATATGTATACCGAATTTTTGATGTTAAAATTGAATTAAATAATAATGAGCCGTGCGTAGAGCTTACGGACGCGAGGCTAAGGCTTACCGGCAACGATATATTCAGGCATCTTAAGGATTGCCGAAAATGCGCAGTTATGGCGGTCACATTGGGTATTGAGGCGGATAACGGTATTCGTATAGCCCAAGGCACGGACATGCTTAAGGCGGTAATTCTCGACAGCTGCGCCACCGAGCTTGTAGAAAAGGTGTGCGATGAGGTTGAGAGCAAGATAAAAGCGGAGGCGGCGTTACGGGGCTTTGACACGAATTTTAGGTTCTCTCCGGGGTACGGCGATTTGCCGATTACAACACAAAGGGATTTGCTTAACGCTCTGGATGCGGGCAGGAAAATCGGGCTTACGCTCACCGATAGCTCTATCATGATACCCGGTAAATCGGTAAGCGCTATTATCGGATTTACCGAAGCTTCATTATCAAGCGGCTCAATGAGCGATTTGACATCAAATAACGCCTCGGGCTGCGATGTTTGCTCAATGAGGGAAAGCTGTGAATTCAGAAGAGGAGGTACGGCGTGTGGGCGTAACTGATTATATAAAAAGCAACAGACTTATTTTTGACGGCGGCATGGGAACAATGCTTCAAAACGCGGGTCTTGAGGCGGGCGGATTGCCTGAGGTATATAATATCGAGCATCCCGATATTGTGCTTGATATTCATAAAAAATATATTGCCGCGGGAGCCGATGTTATTACGTCAAACACCTTTCAGGCGAACGCTTTGAAGCTTGATGGCTGCGGCTATTCCATCGAGGAAATTATTACAGCCGGAGTAAATCTCGCTAAACGGAGCGGCGCGAAGTACACGGTCCTTGATATAGGACCTCTGGGGCAGCTTATGGAGCCAATGGGAACGTTGTCGTTTGACCGTGCGTATGAGCTGTTCAGGCAACAGATTATCGCCGGAGAAAAGGCGGGAGCGGATATTGTGCTGCTTGAAACAATGTCTGATCTGCTCGAGGTCAAAGCGGCTGTTCTTGCCGTGCGCGAAAACACAAGCCTGCCCGTCTTTGTGACAATGACATTTCAGGAGGACGGAAGAACCTTTGTGGGCTGCGACCCGATTTCAGTCGCCGTCACACTGTCGGGACTGGGGGTTGATGCTCTGGGAGTAAACTGCTCTTTGGGTCCTAAGGAGCTTATGCCGGTTATTGACGAGCTGATTAAGTATTCAAGAGTTCCCGTTATGGTTCAGCCAAACGCCGGTCTGCCGAAAATTCGGGACGGAAAAACCGTGTACGACATATCTCCCGATGCTTTCGCGGAATACATGGGAGAGATTGCCGAAAAGGGAGCCGTTATATTGGGCGGCTGCTGCGGCACAACACCCGAATTTATCAAAAAGACGGCGGAGGTATTAAAGGATATTCCATTTAAGCTTGCGGAGCGGCTGCGCGTGACGGCGGTATGCTCCGGTTCTTCGACCGTTGTGTTTGACGAGGGTGTTACCGTAATCGGTGAGAGAATAAACCCGACGGGCAAGAAGAAGCTTAAGGAAAAGCTCAGAGAGCGCGACTTCGGTTATCTTGTCGGAGAGGCTATATCGCAAAAGGACGCGGGAGCCGATGTTCTGGACGTAAACTGCGGACTTCCGGAGATAGATGAGCCTGAAACGTTAAAGACGGCTGTCAGGGAAATTCAAGCGGCTGTAAATTTGCCGCTGCAGCTTGACAGCAGCGATAAACGCGCCATTGAAGCGGGAATAAGAATATATAACGGAAAGCCTATCATAAATTCGGTAAACGGAAAGGACGAGAGCATGAGGGCGATATTCCCTATCGCGAAGAAATACGGAGCGGTGATCGTGGGGCTGTGTCTGGACGAGAAAGGAATACCCGAAACGGCGGAGGGAAGATTTGAGATAGCGAAGCGTATCGTAGACCGCGCGGCGGAGTACGAAATCCCGAGTGAGGATATAGTTATAGACTGCCTTGTTCTTACGGCTTCCGCGCAGCAATCGCTTGTTATCGAGACAATAAAGGCGATACGGCTTGTAAAGGGAAAATTGGGCGTTAAAACCGTACTCGGCGTGAGTAACGTGTCATTCGGCTTGCCCGCAAGACCTATTCTTAACAGCGTGTTTTTGGCGGCAGGCTTCGGCGCGGGACTTGATTCGGCGATAGTCAACCCCATGAGCGGCGAAATAATGAAGGCTTTCAGGGCGTTTAAGGTATTAAACAATCAAGACAGGGACGCGGCGCGGTATATAGAGAGCTATGCCGGATATACAGAGGGGAGCGGCACGACAGCGGGCGCTGCAGTAAAGACGAGAAGCTCCGGCGATGATTTGAAGTCCCTTATCATAGACGGACGCGGAGACGAGGCGAGGCAGATGACGCTTGAGCTGCTCAAAACTCATGATCCGATAAGCGTTATCGATGACTATTTTATACCGGCTCTTGACGTTGTGGGCGAGAGGTACGAGAAAGGAACGGTGTTCCTGCCGCAGCTTATTCAGTCGGCTGAGGCTGTAAAGCGCGGCTTTGACGTTATAAAGGACAATTCCGAAAAATCAGACGAAAGCCGTAAAGGGAAAATTATTTTGGCAACCGTGCAGGGCGATATTCACGATATTGGCAAGAACATAGTGAAGATGCTGCTCGAAAACTATGGCTATGACGTTCTGGATTTGGGTAAAGACGTTCCGATTGGCGATGTGGTAAACGCGGCTTTGGAAAACGATATAAAGCTTGTCGGACTGAGCGCTCTGATGACCACCACAGTTAAGAGCATGAAGGACACCATAACAGCCTTAAGACAAGCCGGAAGCGATGCTAAGGTTGTAGTGGGCGGCGCGGTGCTTAATGAGGAATACGTGGAGTTTGTCGGCGCGGACTACTACGGCAAGGACGCGAGGGCGACCGTAAGGGTTGCGGACGAGGTCTTTGGCAATAAATAAATGATTTAATATTAATAATAAAATAATAAAAAAACTATAAATCTTATACTATAAGGAAATTAACTGATGGACGTTAAAAGCGGCTTTGAAGACAAAAAAACCAAAAACAAAAAGAATAAAAAGAATAATAAGAATAAATCGGCTGTGATTATTACTGTCATAGGTATACTGCTTATCGCGGCGGGATTATTTATGCTGCTCAAAACGGGCGTGATTTATAAAATCGCGGAAAAATACAAGCCCATCTCGGTTACCACCGATTTCAGCTCCGACGTTAATCGCTCCAAAATCAAAATATATTCGGGGCAGTCGCTCGCGGTTGAGACAAGCGCGGTAAGCGCGAATAATTTAAAAAGCGCGGAGAACTCGTATAATACCGAGGGCGGAGTATACTATCTCTATGACGGCGACCCCGAAACCCGCACCGGAAGCTCCGACTCGTGGGCTACTCTGGATGCCGGCTCTTTAAAGGCGCTCTCTTACATAAGCTACATACCTAACACTACGTCTCAGGAGATGGCGAACACCTGCGTCGGGACAAAATTCTTAGCCTCAAAGGACAACAAGACCTTTGTGGAGCTTGGAACCGTTACGCCCGATGTGAACGGGGATCTTACCCTTGACCGGCATTTGATTGAGCTTAGCGGCTACGGTGAGTACAGATACTTTAAGGTTGAATTGTCAAGCTACGCCTCGTTCGGCGAGATTGAGTGGGTTTGCGATGACGGAATAACCATGAGCGCGGACGGGAGTAAAAGCGACGGCAAATACAAGACCGAGTTCAAGTTCACGGCGTTTGACGCGGCGGAGGATTTTTCGGGAAAAGTCCTGCTTGCGGTCTATAACAGCGGCAAGACGCTGAAAGCTGTAAAGACTGTTGATTGCGACTTTACCGTCGGAGGCTACACCGATATTGTATTCTCTGATTTGGATATTGAGGTTGGCGACTACATAAGGGTTATAGCGTATGACGGCGCGACTATGGAACAGGCGGCGGAGTCTCCGCTTGATTACAGGTTCACCGAGGGTTCGGCAAAGCTGGGTATGTCCAATATCTACAGCGACAATATGATGTTTCAGGCGGACGAGGATTTGATAATCTCGGGCGTCGCGCCGTGCGGTTCGGTTGTCGAGGCGGAGCTTAAAAACACCGACACGGGCGAGGCTTACAGGGGACGAGGAATTGCCGAAAACGTGTCCGACTGGGAAATAAATTTCGGCGCGTTTGAAAACGGAGGTAATTACACCCTCACGGTGACGGACGGCGTTGACGAGCTTGAATTTGAGAATATAACCTTCGGAGACGTGTGGATTTTCGCGGGTCAGTCGAACATGGATTTTTACGTGTGCGGCGAGGAAAGCGGAGAGGAGTTTTTAAAATCCTCTGAGGGAAAGAAGCTTTCCGAAAATCCCGAAATCAGGCTGATAAACATGTACAGTATCGGAATAACCGGAGCCACCGGAGAGGTTGAGGATATTCCCTTGAACGACTGGAACGGATACTGGGCTGAGCTGACTCCTGACAGAGCTTCGTATCTTTCGGCGATTGCGTTCTATTTTTCGATAGGCTTAAACGAGAGGTATGACAGGAACGTGGGAATAATAAGCGTTGCCGTCGGAGATACGGAGATAAACCAATGGTACCCGAGGGGAGAGCAAAACGGCTCCTTTACCGGCGACAGCGGAAAGCTTTATAACAACAGAATATATCCCTTTACAAAGCTGAAAATAAAGGGGATAATTTGGTACCAGGGAGAGGCTGATCTATACAGAACCGGCATGAACGCGGAGCAATACAGTGACGCGATGTCGGGACTTATCAATACGTATCGGGATAAGTGGAACGAGTCCGACCTGCCGTTTTACTATGTCCAGCTCGCGAGGTACGGTGAAAAGGACGAAAGCGAAATCCGAGAGGGGCAGAGGCTTGCTCTGCAAAAGGTCAGAAGTCAAAAAAATCTGGGCTTTATCAGCTTGCTTGATATAATCGGAACCTATGAGCAGGGCACAGGCTCCGCCAGGTCCGATATTCATCCGTGGCAAAAGAGGGTTGTCGCTGAAAGGTACCTTGACTATGTAGGTCATGACCTATACGGAGATACGGAACGCGCAACCTCGGGACCCGTATATCGCGGCAAGGAAATCGTCGGTAATACCATTGTTTTGAGCTTTGAACACACCGGCTCCTTAAGGGTAATGGATATGTCGAGGTACGCCGATTCGGTATGCGAGCAAAGAATTTCAGAAACAATGACGGACACGGGAGTTCTTCATGAGTTTTGGATAACGGACGAAAACGGGAAGCTTTATCCTGCTAACGCGGAAATCGTTGATGATAAGGTAGTCGTCAGCAGCGACGACGTTGAAAATCCGTGTGATGTGCTGTACGCGTGGGGAGCGTATCCTGAGATGCCGAACTTGACTGATGACACGGATTTGCCGGCGTTTACCTTTAATACTGCGAATGGAAGTGAATTTGAATAAGATTTTGGGGCTGCGCCGCTCTGTGAGCGGCAATGCAAGCTTCGGTGCTAGGCTCGTATAAAGCTGTCCGTCAGGACAAAAAGCAGGAAGCGGCTACGCTTAAAGTAAATGGAGTTAAGATGCTTGCAAAGGCTTATATTAAAAATTATTTAAAAATCATATTTTTTATTGACATTATAATTATTCAAGGTTATAATATTTGTATAAAAATTTTCTTGCATTTTGCATGTTTCATTGTGAAATATGTGCAGAAATTGAATATCTTAGCAAAAAATTATTTTGGATATAGGAGGTAGTTTTAATGTTAAAAACATTCCGTGGCGGCGTTCATCCGAATGATATGAAAGCGCCGACTGCCGGAAAGCGCGTTGTTGAGCTTGACCCGTCCAAGGAGATGGTGTATCCGCTGACTCAGCATATCGGCGCACCGGCTGAACCCATAGTCAAGGTCGGCGATTATGTGTACGCGGGACAGAAAATCGCGGAAGCAGGCGGTTTTGTTTCCGCTTCCATTCATTCCGCTGTGTCGGGTTCGGTCAAGGCGATCGAGAAGCGTATGCATCCAAACGGCTTGTTTGTAAAATCCATTGTCATTGAGGATGATGAGCTTGACACGGTCTGTCCCAATCTTAAAGGGGTTGATGATTATACAAAATTGTCACCCAAGGAAATTATCGAAATCATTAAAGAAGCCGGTATCGTCGGTTTGGGCGGAGCCACCTTCCCGACTCACGTAAAGCTCTCGCCGCCGCCTGAGGCTGACATTGATTACGTTATCGTAAACGCGGCGGAGTGCGAGCCGTATCTTACGTCCGATTACAGAACAATGCTGGAAATTCCGGAGCAGATAATCGGCGGTCTTAAAATAGTAATGCATATTTTCGGGCTTAAAGAGGGCTACATAGGAATAGAGAACAACAAGGAGCTTGCCATAGAAACAATGACGGCTGTGGCGGCAAAGTCAAGGGACGTTAAAATCAACGTTGAGGTCCTAAAGACCAAGTATCCACAAGGCGGTGAGAAGCAGCTTATTAACGCCATAACCGGCAGAAAGGTAGGACCGGGTCAGCTGCCATGGCAGGTTGGCGCTATTGTGTGCAATGTTGACACGTGTCGTGCCATTTATCAGGCGGTAACGGCGGGCTTGCCCGTTATGACTAGGATTGTTACCACGGGCGGTGACTGCGTTAAAAATCCCGGCAACTTCAAGGTTCGTATCGGAACCTCTCTCAGAGATGTAATTGAAAATTCGGGCGGATTTAAGGAGGAGCCGTCAAAGCTCATTATGGGCGGTCCCATGATGGGTATGGCTTTGCCTAATCTCGATGTTCCCGCGATAAAGGGCACGTCCGGTCTTTTGGCGTTCAGCGCGGATATGGCTTACGGCTATGAGGAAAACGCCTGCCTGAGGTGCGGCAAATGCGTTTACGCTTGTCCTATGAAGCTGCTTCCGAACAAGCTTGACGAGGCGGCGAGAATTGACGATTTCAAGACGCTTGAGAAGCTCAATATCGTTGACTGTATCGAATGCGGGAGCTGCGCGTTCAGCTGTCCGTCAAAGAGGAGACAGGTTCAGCAGATAAAGGTCGCGAAGATAAAGCTTCGCGCCGCGCAGCAGAGAAGTAAATAGATAAGCTAATAGATTGGGAGGTAAAAAAATTGGATAATTTACTGGTTGTTTCACACTCCCCGCATATATCGGGGCATGACACGGTAAGGCGTACTATGCTTGACGTAATAATAGCGCTTGTCCCCGCTTTGGTTGCCGGAATTTTGGTGTTCGGCTACAGAGCCGCTGTTGTTACGGTTATTTGTGTGCTAAGCTGTGTTTTTTTTGAATGGTTATGGGATAAGCTTTTAAAGAAGCCGACAACCATAGGTGATTTGAGCGCAATCGTCACGGGCATGCTTCTGGCGTTTAATATGCCTGTAACGATACCGCTTTGGATGGTGGTAATCGGAGCGTTTTTCGCGATAGTTATCGTAAAGCAGTTCTTCGGCGGACTGGGACATAATTTCATGAACCCCGCTCTTGGAGCGAGGGCGTTTCTGCTCGCGTCCTGGGCGCTCGCGATGACAACTTGGGTCGCTCCTCATACGTCGGTTCCGCTTTGGAACACGGCGGACGTTGTGACCTCCGCGACGCCTCTGGCGGCATACGCCGCGACTGAGGGCGCGTCACAGCTCCCGTCATACCTTGATTTATTCATAGGCAATGTCGGCGGCTGTATCGGAGAGACTTCGGCTCTCGCGATTTTAATAGGAGGTATTTATCTGCTCGCAAGGCGCGTAATCAGACTGAGAATACCTCTTACATATCTCGCGACAGTCGCTCTCGGAACTTGGATTTTCGCGGGTCACGATGGATTTTTCACCGGAGACGCGCTGTATCAGGTATTGGCAGGCGGGGTTATGCTCGGCGCGTTCTTTATGGCGACTGATTACACAACAACACCGTATACGCCCGTCGGACAGATTATATTCGGCTTCGGCTGCGGCGTTATAACCGTACTCATAAGAGTATGGGGCGGATACCCGGAGGGTTGTTCGTACTCAATACTGCTTATGAACATTGTCACTCCGCTGATTGACAGGCTCACCGCTCCAAGGCGTTACGGAGCCTCTAAAAAGAGAAAGGAGGCGCGTGCGTAATGAAAGAAACATTGACGCTGACGGTTAAGCTGTTGTTGATAACAGCCGTTGTAGCGGCTCTTTTGGGCGCGGTCAACATGGTTACCGCTCCGATAATCGAGGTAAACGGCGAAGCCACCTTTAACGCTAACTTGAAAGAGGTTCTTCCCGAGGCTGTTAATTTTGACTTGGACGGAACGAAGCTGCCCGATACAGAGTCGGGAGTAACCGTAAACGGCGTGTATTGCGGCATGCTTGAGGACGGTACCGTTGTAGGATACGTAGCGGACGCTGTCTGCTCCGAGGGCTACGGCGGAGACGTTTCGGTTATGGTAGGCGTTGACAACGAGGGGAGAATAACAAAGGCAAAGGTTACGGATATGAGCGAAACTCCGGGTCTCGGAGCAAAGAGCCAGACTGATTGGATTGACCAATACTCGGGTCTGACGCAGAATATCGTGGTTGACAAGAACGGCAGCGCGGGTGACAATCCGAATAAGATTGACGCTATATCGGGCGCGACGATTACATCAAAGGCTGTTACTAAGGCGGTGAATGCCTCGCTTGACGCGGCGATCGTCGTAATCAACGATAACTCTTCCGCCGGCGGTTTGCTTGCCGCTGACGAGACCGGAGTCGTAGAGGCTGAAGTCGTTGGCGGTGAAATCGTCGAGGGTGAAATCGTCCAGGGTGAAATCGTCGAGGGTGAAATCGCAGAGTCGGAAAACGGCGATGCTTCCGATGGAACCGCAGCCGATGAGAACGGAACCGCAGCCGATGAGAATGGCGTTGACGAGTCCGTAGAGAGTGAAGGAGGCACCGAATAATGAAACAGAACAGTTTGAAACAGAACAGTTATCTTAAAACCTTTTTAAATGGTTTAATTTATGAAAATCCTTCATTCGTGCTGTTTTTGGGTATGTGTCCGACACTGGCTGTTACCACCGGTGTTATAAACGGCATTGGAATGGGGCTTTCCACCACGGCGGTGCTTATTTGTTCAAACATCGTTATATCGCTGCTGCGGAAGTTTATTCCCGACAAGATAAGAATAGCGGCATACATCGTCATTATCGCGGGCTTTGTTACGGTAGTCCAAATGCTGATGAACGCGTATGTGCCGTCTTTGTCGAGCAGTCTGGGAATTTACATTCCGCTGATAGTTGTAAACTGCATAATCTTGGGCAGAGCGGAAGCCTTTGCCAACAAGAACTCGGTCGGACGTTCCGCCGTTGACGGCTTGGGCATGGGTCTTGGATTTACCTGCGCACTCGTTCTTATAGCGTCTGTCAGAGAAATCCTCGGCGCAGGAACCTTCGCGGGTATTTCCCTGTTCGGAAGCGGATTTAGTCCCGTTTCTATCATGATTTTGCCTCCGGGCGCATTCCTGACCCTGGGCTGTCTGCTCGCGATAATTAATCTCATCGTTGCGAAACGGAAGAAGAAGAGCGAAAACAGCGAAGATAATAAAAACAGTGAAAACATTGAAAAGGAGGGCATATAAATGGTAGCGGATTTATTGGTTATAAGCATCGGCGCGATACTTATCAACAACTTTGTATTGGTTCAGTTCCTCGGTATATGCCCGTTCCTCGGCGTATCAAAGAAGGTTGACACATCGGTCGGCATGGGCTTTGCCGTAATATTTGTTATGGCGTGCGCCTCGATAATAACGTGGTGCGTCCAGTATTATCTTTTGGTACCGTTCAATCTGGAGTATTTGCAGACGATTGCGTTTATTCTGGTAATAGCGGTGCTGGTGCAGTTTGTCGAAATGTTTTTGAAGAAGTCGATACCGTCGCTTTACAGCTCGCTGGGGGTTTATCTGCCTCTTATCACCACGAACTGCGCGGTGCTCGGTGTTGCTATTCAGAACATAACAACCTTCGGCGGCACGGAAATGAGCTTCTTAAAGTCGGTCGTATACGGCGTTTCCGCAGGTATCGGCTTTACGATAGCGATTGTGCTGTTCGCCGGAGTAAGAGAGAGATTGGAAAGTTCAAACGTCCCCGAATTTTTAAAGGGTATGCCGATAACGCTCATTACAGCGGCGTTGCTTTCGATTGCGTTCCTGGGATTTTCGGGTCTGAGTTTTTAAAGGAGGGGGAAGAAATTGGTTCAAAGTATATTGGTCCCCGTTCTAATAATCGGGGGTATGGGATTGATATTCGGCGCACTTCTCGGAATTGCGTCAAGAGTATTCGCCGTTAAGGAGGACGAACGTATTCCTAAGATTACAGAGGCTCTCCCCGGCGCGAACTGCGGCGGCTGCGGCTTCGCGGGCTGTTCCGCTTACGCTGCCGCGCTGTGTAAGGGCGGCGTGAGAACGAATATGTGCCCCGTGGGCGGAGAGGCTGTTGCCGAAAAAATCTCCGAAATACTGGGCGTTAAGAATGAAGTCAAGGAAAAGATGGTAGCGCGTGTGCTCTGTAACGGAAACCCGTCAATCGCCGTGCAGAAGTACTATTTTGACGGTCCCAGGGACTGTCACAGCGCGGCTCGTTTGGGCGGCGGCGAGAAGATGTGTGCGTATGGCTGCCTCGGCTTCGGCTCCTGCGTTAAGGTCTGTAAGTTTGACGCTATGAAAATCAAGAACGGCGTTGCTTACGTTGATATAGAAAAGTGCGTAGCGTGCGGCGCGTGCGCTGAGCAATGTCCCAAAAAGATTATAAAGATTTTGCCCGCTAAGAGCAAGTACACCATCACCTGCAAGAGCGTTGAAAAGGGCAAGATTACCAGACACGATTGTCAGGTCGGCTGTATCGGCTGCGGAATATGTGCGAAAACATGTCCCAAGGGGGCTATTGCCATAAACGACAATCTGGCTGTTATTGACCCGTCTAAGTGTGTAAACTGCGGTCTGTGCGCACAGAAGTGTCCGCAAAAGGCAATAAACATGGTTACGCCCGACGGGCTGGTAAGGCCTGAGCCGAAAAAGACTCAAAAGCCGAAGCTCACACCGGAGCAAATCGAGGCTTTGAAGGCAAAAAAGGCAGCCGAAAAGAAGGACTTAAACCAGTCCCCCGGCGAAAAGGAAAAGACTGTGAAGTCGCAGGCTGTGAAGGCAACGGCTGAGTTTAACGCGGCTGTTAAAAAGAACATTGACCTTGAAAACGAGGCTAAGATTAATCAAGCAAAAAACAATCAGGCAAAAGATGATCAGGCAAAAGCTGATCAAGCCGACAACGCCAAGTCAAAGAGGTTCTCCGATGTTCCCGACATTGACGCTACACAGGAGATTAAACTGCCGAAATAGAGCAGTCGAATAAAATTAATTAAAAAATATTTAAATCGGAGGTATATCCATGACTGACAATAATTGCGCGTACTGCGTTGAGGGAGAATTAGTCGCGAAATTCGGCATAAAGATTTGCGAGCTTGAGACCTGCAAGGTTTACCTTTTTAAGGAGCAAAGCCACAGGGGAAGAGTTATCGCAGCTCATAAAAAGCATGTGGGCGATATGACCGAGCTTACGCCTGAGGAGAGAAGTCTTTACTTTGAGGATATAGCGAGGATTTCAGCCGCTTTGCAAAAGATATTTAAGCCGCAGAAGATAAACTACGGCGCGTATGGAGATACAGGCTCGCATTTGCACTTTCATTTGGTTCCGAAGTATACCGATGAGTTCGAGTGGGGCGGTACTTTCCAAATGAACCCCGACAGAGTTTATCTTGATGATAAGGAGTACGCGGAGCTTGTTGATTTGATAGGAAATGAGCTTAAGGCGGTATATGCCGCCTCTTAGGCGGCGCCGCGCCCTGCGGTTGTCCTTTAAGAAAAAGTAAATGGAATAAGGCAGTATCAAAGTTTTTTGGTGCTGCGTTTTCCATTGTTTGCAAAAGCTTTTGCGTAGCGCTCGGGTTCGGCGAGCGGGAGTGACCACACCTGTCAAGGTGTGTGGCTT
>CAYTZR010000024.1:0-29417 GCA_964442605.1 uncultured Oscillospiraceae bacterium | reverse complement strand
ATACCTCAAACGGTTACAATTCGCCCGCTGTATATTCAACCGCCGATATAACCGTCTCAAACGCGTCGCTGACGGCGAACAATTCCGAAGCTCTCGTTATCGAAGGTAAAAATTCAATAACGCTCAGCGACTGCGATGTTAGCGGAAATATGAGCGACACAAAGGGTACAAGCTCGGACGAAAACGTGCATAACGTAATGATTTATCAATCAATGTCAGGCGATGCTGAGGTTGGAACATCCTCGTTCGCCATGAGCGGCGGAACGCTTACGAGCAATAACGGCGATGTATTCTATATAACAAATACTCACTCGTTAATAACTCTTTCGAATGTCGCGATAGAAAATAAAGACAGCGACGGTCTCCTGATGCTGATAAGCGGCAACAGCGCATCGCGCGGCTGGGGCAGCGCCGGTAAAAACGGCGCGCAGGCAGAGGTAACGGCTGATAATCAGGAATTGAACGGTGATATAGAGGTTGATTCTATTTCAACTCTTACGCTGAGCCTCACAAACGGTTCGGTTCTTACCGGCAAGATAAATATTACCGAAAACGCGCAGGGCGGTACAGCGGTTGAAAATAACGCAGATATTACGATTGACGCGAACAGCGTATGGAACTTGACCGGAGATTGTGTAATATCAAGTCTTGCAAATAACGGCACAATTAACTATAACGGCTACACAATAACTCTCGCGGACGGAACGGTTTTAAGTAAATAACATATGTACGAGTCTCCCCTGCAGAGGAATAAGAAGCAGAGACCACACGGTTTTATCCGTGTGGTCTCCGGCAGTTTATTATATTTCTTTCATAACATCTACGAATCTATCAAGCGTATATGCGCCGTCCAATCCGAGTTCCTTATCCTTAAATACCATAAAATAGCGATACTTACTTCCTGCTTGGGATTGCCATTGACGCCCAAGTTCCAGCTTTGCTTTGCTGTCGTCACCATCAAGGTAATCACCTTTTGCTTCAATCAAGACGAGCTTCTCGGATTTCGTCATCACCATAAAGTCAGGATAGTGGTTGAAATAACCGTTCAGCCGAAAACCTTTACGATCAATAATTCTGTGCCACCAGCGAATGTTGTCCGTGCCAACAACGACATCGATAACCTGCCTTTCAAATTTGTTCATATCATCCTTTTCCGCTTCGTAAAGCGAATAAGGAATAGAATCAATCGTATATGCGGGAGTAATCACAGTCTTAAGCGCATAGGAGTCGCGACAAACGATTTTTCCGCTGTCAAGCCATTTCTTAAACAGCTTACGGCGATATGTTTTCTCTAAAGAATCAATCTTATCCTGTATCTTTACCGCATATACCGGGACAGAGGTCTGCATTATGGCTAATTCGTCATCGGTCATATTCGCTACGATCCGGCGAACATATTCTTTCACTTCGGAGGTTGCGTACCGGTTGTTTTTGTTTATCTGCTTGGCAATCATACCGGCACACTGCCGGATACGGCTTTCCTGCGGTAAGCTTTCCAAATACTTATGTATGTACTCACTTTCCGTTCTTGAAGCCCTCTTATACTTTGGAACAGCCTCACCCTCATCTTGAATATCAACACTGTACATTTCCCCGGTCGCAAGTTCAAAGCTGACTTCTGCATCCTGTTCGGACAGAGAGAAGCCTTCGGACAAATTTTCCGGCTCTAAAAGTTTATACGCACTGCCGAAAAGGTCGGGAGAACTTTTAATGTAGAATTGAGGAATACGCAATTCTTTTACTTCATCCCGATATTGTTTCTGAATTGTGTACTGCGTAAGAATATCGCCAAGTTCGCCTCCTACAAATCCATCATCCGAAGTACTGTTTATTTCCGCATTATACTTCTCGGATTGTGAAGTGGCTGACTCGATCATTGCTGTTACTTCACTGCTTACCTCTGATGTTTTACCGTTTTCAACGTGAACGTCGGGAAAAATGGCATCCTTTATCTCCTGCGGTTTCACATCGCCAAAGGAATCATTTTCTATATCCGGCTGTATTTCTTCCGATGTAAATGGTCCCTTCTCTTGCTCAGACTGCGGTTTTTGTTCCTCCTGTGTTGGCAGTTCATCCGGAACACGGCAATCTTTCCTACTAAAACCGGACTTGTTCAATCCCGCGACAATGCTGTCAAGTGTAGTTCGGAAATCATTGGAGCATGTCAACACATAGGAGGTATTGAGCAGAGTAGCGGAATGCTGTTTTGCATATGGCTGCCGCAATATCCTTCCAAGAATCTGCTCCACATCTACCTTTGAAGTTTTGTTGGCAAGTGAAGCAAGGATGTATGCAAAAGGGCAGTCCCATCCCTCTTTTAGCGCATTGACCGTGATGATGTATCTAATCTTGCAGTTCGGGCTCATAAGGTCTGTATTTCCGATATCATCAACCTTAGATGTCTTGACCGCTATCTGCTCTTGAGGAATTCCCATTTCTATCAGTAGACTTTTTATCTTATCAAAGGTGTCGCTGTCTTCATTGATTTTCGGTTGTGCCTGGAACAAAACGATCGGTCGGATATACTTTCCGCCCGCAGCCTGTTCCGTCAAAGCCTGCTTCTCAATATTTCCACGAAGCTGAATCGCGTCTCGGATGACAGTCTGCCTATTGCTCCTGTTAAATACGACAACGGGTAGTTTGACCATGTTTTCCTTTTTCAATTTTCTTGCATACACATAGGAAATGATATTGCTGGAACTGCGCGGCGTAGCGGTAAGTTCCATGACAAAAGACGGATTCAGGTTATTTAGCATTTCCACGCTCAAAGTTGACCCTGCATTGTGGCTCTCATCAACGACAGTTACCGGGGACAGATACCGCAAAACCTGAATCAGGGCAGTGTCCGGCGTGTCAGCAAGCAGGACAGATTTGTCATCGAAGTATTCCGCGTATTCCGCAAAACGGAACAGATTCCCATTTTCCTGATATACCTTTCGGACATCTTTCTTTTTGCTGTCAATGCGGAGAGAGGCATAACTCAATACACATATAGTAAGCATTTCACGAATGGTGTCCGGGGAAAAGTTCTGCCCGTTCAGCAGCATCTCCTTCGTATATACGCCGACGCGTCCGGCAAAATCCATATCCAGTTGCCGCCGATAATCATGATTTACATCAGAGAGTGTCCGTATTGTTTGCGTGAGGATAGAATCTGATGGAACAAGCCATACAACCACCTTAGGCATATCAGCCGGGAGATGGGCATAAATCTTCTTTAAGGCTGAACATGCCATAAAAGTTTTGCCGCCTCCTGTCGGAACCTTCATACAAACATGAGGAACGCCTTTGATTTTATTCTGATAAAAGGGTGCGCCGCCGTAACCGACGCGTATGTCTTTTCCGCTCCAATAGCTTTGCCAGCCCTTTACTATATCATTTTCCCGGTCCACAGCATCCATAAAAGAAGAAAGATCTCTAATGACCTCCTTTTGATAATCCTTTAATTTCATGAATCCGTCCTCCTTTACATTCTACTGATGTCGCGAGGAATTTTCTTGAATGTGATATGCCATTCTTCCAACTCTCTCCGGCTGAGCGTACACAAATCCGCATACATCACATAGCCTTCCGCCTTTGTCTTTACTGTATGCAGAAAATCCCTGTTCAGTGTGGTTATGCTGTCTTTCTCATAATAAAAATAGTAGGAAACATCCATATGCATTCCCATGAAGTAAGGCTCATCAGCTTTGCGCGGCGGGAGTACCTGTTTCGTTTCCGTAAAGTATACATACTTCCGTATTTCTTCCTCGCCAATGTCCTCATTCAGATTGTCACCGTTGAAAATCGGTGCGCCGAGTTCGTAAAACCTGAAATTGCCTCCGGTACCGGGAACAGCCTTTTTATCTTTACCATAACCGCCAATGACACGCTTCACGCGCTCGGCGGTTATGCTGTCGGCATAGTCTTCCATTTCGATTAAAATGAATTTTCGATTGCCGCTGTCCGCCTTGTTCATATTAAGAACAGCGTGACCGGTTGTGCCGGAACCGGCGAAACTGTCGAGGATAATGGCATTTGGAGTTGTGACAGTTGCAATGTTAATTAAATATTGTATCAAAGATGATGGTTTTGGAAAACTAAATTCTTTCTTTCCAAAAATATCTGTAATTTCTTTTGTTCCGTCTTGTGTCATCCCAACAATTTCAGGCGGTAAATAGGTACTTGCGGAAACAAGACCATAATCAGAACCTGCTTTTTTCATATCGTCCTCTTTCCAATAACGCAAAACAGGTTTTGAAATTTTTAAAAACGGATAATCGCCCGGGAATATGATTTTATTTTCAGAATAATAATAGTCAAATGTTTCTTTTGTAATAGCCCAACTTCTAAGCGGATTGACTGGATATTCTTCACCTGTTTTTGGGTTTATCATTGAAAAATTGGAGTTTGGTCGCTCTTCAATTGTGGTTTGTTTGGTTAAATCATGAAATCTCCACGGCTTGCCGGGAAAATCTTTTGTTTCATAATATTTTCTTTCTTTTCCTTTTACTGCCGCCTTAAAACTTTCTGATTTGACATAACATAAAATACTTTCAAAGTCTTGTGAAATTCCATAAGGTACGTCAGATTTCGCTGTTCTCTTTCTCCACGGAATTGTAGCGACAAAATTTACAATCCCAAATATTTCATCACACATCAATTTCAAATTTGCCTGCTCATTATCATCAATGGAAATAAAAATAACGCCGTCCTCCGCAAGCAGCCGCTGCAATAGTTTCAACCTCGGGTACATCATACAGAGCCACTTATCGTGACGGGATAAGTCCTCACCCTCTTTGCCGACAACCTCACCGAGCCATTTCTTAATGCGAGAATCATTGACGTTATCGTTGTATACCCAGTTTTCGTTCCCTGTATTGTAGGGTGGATCGATGTATATGCATTTTATACGCCCTTCATATTGCGGCAGCAGGCTCTTCAGCGCAAGCAGGTTATCGCCGTGGATAATCATGTTCTCGCTGCCGTTATCTTCATTGTGTTGTCCGTTTTCATCATAACTGTATTTACGATCAAGGACAAGATAAGGCACATCAAGATGATGATTGACTACCTTATCTTTCCCTATCCAATCTAAAACAGGCATTCTTCGCTGCTCCTTTCAAATTCAATTGTGTCAGTGGTGGCATCACTATTTATTCTTATCCGGCAGGAACAATACATCGTCAACGTTGCAGTTCATCACACAGCATATGCTCTCCATGCTCCCATAGAGATATAGCTGCCCCGTTTCAGCCGGATTTAAATATTGGCTGAAAAACCCGCCATTTAAAGGCGGGTTTTCAGTGAGCTGAGCGTGGAGCTTCCACGCTGTTTTGATTTTAATCTTCTAATTCAATCGTATTCTGTTCCGGAGCGGATGTGCCATAGCTCGTATAAACATCAATATCATTATACTGCGGCATACCTGTTCCGGCAGGAACAAGCTTGCCTATAATAACGTTCTCTTTAAGTCCTACAAGCGGGTCTGTCTTGCCCTTTATAGCGGCATCCGTTAAAACTCTGGTTGTTTCCTGGAACGACGCCGCGGACAGGAACGACTCCGTAGCAAGAGCCGCTTTGGTAATACCCATCAGCTGTACCGAATATACAGCAGGCGTTTTGTCCTCCGCCAATACTTGAGCGTTTATCTTTTCAAGATCGTACAAATTAACAAGCGATCCTGTGAGCAAGCCCGTATCTCCGGGATCCTCCACCTTAACCTTATGCATCATCTGGCGAACGATAACCTCGATATGCTTATCGTTGATATCAACACCCTGCAAGCGGTAAACGCGCTGTACCTCCTGAATAAAGTAATTCTGTACCGCGGTTTCTCCGTTGATTGCCATGATGTCATGAGGATTAAGCGAACCCTCTGTGATAGGATCGCCTGCCGCAACCTCCTGATCCTCGCGAACCTTAATTCTCGAACCAAAGGGAATTAGATATGTGAACGCTTCGCCTGTTTCGGAATTTGTAACCGTTATCTCACGCTTCTGCTTTGCCTCGCTTATGTGTACAACGCCGGAGCCCTCGGTTACGATAGCAACGCCCTTCGGCTTTCTCGCCTCAAACAGCTCTTCAACACGAGGCAGACCCTGTGTAATATCCTCGCCCTGAGCAACGCCGCCGGCGTGGAACGTTCTCATCGTCAGCTGCGTACCGGGTTCACCGATTGACTGAGCGGCAATAATACCCACTGCCTCGCCTATGTCAACAGGTCTGCCGGTCGCCAAATTCATACCGTAGCACTTAGAGCATACACCCACCTTACTGCGGCACTTAACGACTGAACGTATCTTAACCTTCTTAATTCCCGCTTTAACAATTTCAACGGCCTTGTCACGGGTAATCATCTCACCGTTTACAGCGATAATCTCGCCGGTTTCGGGCGATGCCAAATCTCCGATAATGGTTCTGCCCTCGAGTCTGTCCTCAAGCGGCTCAATAACCTCGTTGCCGTCCATAATATTGGAAACAAAAATTCCATCTTCTGTCCCGCAGTCTTCTTCGCGAACTATTACGTCCTGAGATACATCAACAAGACGTCTTGTCAGGTATCCTGAGTCAGCCGTTCTGAGAGCTGTATCGGTAAGACCTTTTCTTGCGCCGTGGGTTGAAATAAAGTATTCAAGCACGGTCAAGCCTTCACGGAAGTTCGCGCGAATAGGAATTTCAATCGTTCTGCCCGATGTATCTGCCATAAGTCCGCGCATCGCCGCCAGCTGTCTGATCTGGTTTACGCTTCCGCGGGCTCCTGAATTTGCCATCATATATATCGGATTAAGCTGCTTTAAGTTATCCATAAGCGCCTTTGTTACCTTATCGGATGTAGTGTTCCAAATATTGATAACCTTCCGGTATCTCTCGTCATCCGTAAGCAGTCCGCGGCGGAAGTTTCTTACAACCTTGTCAATCTCATCCTCCGCCTCTTGTAAATATACAGCCTTTTCCTTAGGAATTTCCATATCGGCAACACCAACGGTTATCGCGCCTATTGTCGAATACTTGTACCCCATCGCCTTAACGTCGTCAAGCAGCTTTGCGGTTTCCGTAATACCGTGAATTTTTATATTCGCGTCAATAATTTTACCGAGAAGCTTTTTATCAACGCCCGGCTCCACATTGTCGCCAATGTTATTCTTGACTTCAGGCTTTTTGAGAACCTCATCGCCTATCTCCAAATCCAAAAGCTTATCCGGATCTGTTCTGTCAACAAAGCCCAAATCCTGCGGGATTTTGTCGTTAAATATTAGTCTGCCGACGGTAGCGTTAATTATTTTTGTTATTTTTTTGCCGTTTATATTCTTTGCTACACGAACCTTTATGGGCGCGTGCAAACCAACGGCTTTATTGGTATAAGCAAGCTTTGCCTCATCGGGAGAAGAGTATACATGATACACTGTTTTCCCGTCAATCTCACGAGGCGAACCAAGCTCGGTATCATCCTTAAGCGTCAAATAATATGAACCGAGAACCATATCCTGAGTCGGCACCGTAACCGGCTTGCCGTCCTGAGGCTTTATAAGGTTATTCGCCGAAAGCATAAGGTATCTCGCCTCTGCCTGTGCCTCCGCCGATAGCGGCAGATGAACAGCCATCTGATCACCGTCAAAGTCCGCGTTAAACGCCGTACAAACAAGCGGATGCAGCTTAAGCGCTTTACCCTCCACAAGCACAGGTTCAAACGCTTCAATACCAAGTCTGTGCAGAGTAGGCGCACGGTTGAGCAGAACGGGGTGTTCGGATATTACATCCTCCAGAACGTCCCAAACCTCCTCGCGTACACGTTCAACCATTCTCTTTGCCGACTTGATATTATGAGCCATACCGTCCTGCACAAGCCTTTTCATTACAAAAGGCTTGAACAGCTCGAGCGCCATCTTCTTTGGCAGCCCGCACTGGTAAATTTTAAGCTCCGGTCCGACAACTATAACCGAACGTCCCGAATAATCGACACGCTTACCGAGCAAATTCTGACGGAAGCGTCCCTGCTTACCCTTAAGCATGTCGGAAAGAGATTTAAGCGGTCTGTTTCCCGGTCCTGTTACGGGTCTGCCGCGTCTGCCGTTGTCAATGAGAGCATCAACAGCCTCCTGCAGCATTCTCTTTTCGTTTCTCACAATAATATCCGGCGCTCCCAAATCAAGGAGACGCTTTAATCTGTTGTTTCTGTTTATAACACGTCTGTACAAATCATTGAGGTCGCTGGTGGCAAATCTGCCGCCGTCCAGCTGTACCATAGGTCTGATTTCGGGAGGGATTACGGGAATAACCGTCAAAATCATCCATTCGGGCTTGTTGCCCGACTGGCGGAACGCCTCCACAACCTCCAAGCGCCTTACGGTTCTTATCTTCTTTTGACCCTTTGCGCCCTTTAAATCGCTTTTAAGCTCGTTATAAAGCTGCTCTAAATCGACATCGCGCAGCATTTCAAGAATGGACTCCGCACCCATTCCGGCACGGAACATATCGCCGTATTTTTCGCGGTTCTCAGTATATTCCTTCTCCGTCAAAATCTGATTTTTCATCAATCCGGTCTGTCCCGGGTCAATAACTATATACGCCGCGAAGTACAAAACCTTTTCAAGCGCTCTGGGAGAAATGTCCAGCATAAGTCCCATACGCGATGGAATTCCCTTAAAATACCATATATGCGAAACAGGCACCGCAAGCTCAATATGTCCCATACGCTCACGTCTGACCTTACTTCTTGTAACTTCAACGCCGCAGCGGTCACATACCACACCCTTATAACGGACGCGCTTGTATTTGCCGCAGTGACACTCCCAGTCCTTTTGAGGCCCGAATATTCTCTCACAAAATAAACCGTCCTTTTCCGGCTTCAGAGTTCTGTAATTTATAGTTTCAGGCTTCTTTACTTCACCTCTTGACCATTCTCTGATTTTTTCCGGTGAAGCAAGCCCTATTTTGATTGCTTCAAAATTTTGATATTCGCCCATAAACGACCATGCCTTTCTACTCACTGTTTGCCGTACCGCCTGCCGTGAGTTAGCAGGACAGCTCAATTCAAAACATTATCGGTAATGGCTCGGATTTAATAATTGTCGTCATCCTCGTCATCAAAATCCTCCGCATCTCTCAACTCTTCATAGGACTCAAGATCTTCCTCTTCCTCATCGAATATATCCTCATCGGAACCGGAAGGAACCGCCAAAATCTGAGTTACCTCATCGATTATATCGGTTTCGGACTCATCTTCCTCAATATCATCATTAAGCAGCTTTTCGTCCTCCGCCGGCTTTTCGGCAACAGTATCATCGTTCTCAAATCCCGCTATATTTACCGGCAATTCTTCAACATCGTCATCGTCCAGATTTTCTTTTAATATAACCTCGTTCCCGTCGCCGTCAAGAACCTTTATATCAAGGGCAAGACTCTGCAGCTCTTTAATCAATACCTTAAAGGACTCGGGGACTCCCGGCTCCGGCACGTTTTCGCCCTTTACTATGGCCTCGTATGTCTTAACACGCCCCACAACATCATCGGACTTAACCGTTAAAATCTCCTGCAATGTATAAGCCGCGCCGTAAGCTTCAAGAGCCCAAACCTCCATCTCTCCGAAACGCTGACCGCCGAACTGCGCTTTACCGCCCAAGGGCTGCTGCGTAACAAGAGAATACGGACCTGTTGAACGCGCATGGATTTTGTCGTCAACAAGGTGGGCAAGCTTAAGCATATGCATATATCCCACAGTTACTCTGTTGTCAAACGGCTCTCCGGTTCTTCCGTCATACAGAACACTCTTACCGTCCTCGTTATAACCGGCCATTTTTAAGGCCTCCATTATATCTTCCTCTGTAGCTCCGTCGAATACAGGCGTTGCCACCTTCCAGCCAAGAGCCTTCGCGGCATATCCCAGATGAACCTCAAGAACCTGTCCGATGTTCATACGCGAGGGAACACCCAGAGGATTAAGAACTATTTGAAGCGGTGTTCCGTCAGGCAGAAACGGCATATCCTCAACGGGGAGAATGCGGGAAACAACGCCCTTATTACCGTGACGTCCCGCCATTTTGTCACCAACGGAAATCTTTCTCTTTTGAGCGATATAGCAGCGCACAACCTGATTAACACCCGGCGGCAGCTCATCGCCGTTAGCTCTTGTAAACACCTTTACATCGACAATAATACCGTATTCACCGTGAGGCACCTTAAGTGAGGTATCCCTTACCTCACGTGCCTTTTCACCGAATATCGCGCGAAGCAGTCTTTCCTCAGCCGTAAGCTCGGTTTCCCCCTTAGGAGTAACCTTGCCGACAAGAATATCGCCGCTCTCAACCTCGGCTCCAATCCTGATAATTCCTCTTTCATCGAGATCCTTCAGCGCGTCCTCGCCAACGTTCGGTATATCCCTCGTAATCTCCTCCGGTCCGAGCTTGGTATCTCTTGCGTCAACCTCGTATTCCTCAATATGAATAGATGTAAACACATCCTCCTTAACCAGCTCCTCGCTGATTAGGATAGCATCCTCGTAGTTATAGCCCTCCCATGTCATAAACGCCATACGTATATTGCGTCCGAGACCAATCTCGCCGTTTCTGGTTGAAGGACCGTCGGCAATAATCTGATCCTGCTTTACTCTTTGTCCCTTTTCGACAATGGGCTTCTGGTTTACACACATTCCTTGGTTGGAACGTGTGAACTTTATAAGCTTATAGGTATCAGTGTCACCGTCGTCGGTTTTAACCTTTATAGTCGTTGCGGAAACATACGAAACCGTACCGGCGTGTCTTGCCAGTACACAAACGCCGGAATCCTTAGCCGCCTTGTATTCCATACCGGTACCGATTATAGGCGACTCCGGAACAAGCAGCGGAACAGCCTGACGTTGCATGTTTGAACCCATAAGCGCACGGTTGGCATCGTCATTTTCAAGGAACGGTATCATTGCCGTAGCGATAGATGTAACCTGTCTGGGCGATACGTCCATATAGTCCACTCTGCTCGGCGGAACCTCCACGAACTCATCCTTAAATCTTGTTACTATCTTTCTTTTTACAAACGAACCGTCCTCATTCAAGGGTTCATTTGCCTGCGCAACGAAAAATCCTTCCTCAAAATCCGCAGTCATATAAGTTACCTCATCAGTAACTATACCGCTTTCCTTATCAACCCTTCTGTAAGGGGTTTCAATAAATCCGTATTCATTCACTCTCGCAAATCCGCTGAGAGAGTTAATAAGACCGATATTCGGTCCCTCAGGTGTCTCAATGGGACACATACGCCCGTAATGAGAATGGTGAACGTCACGAACCTCGTAGCCCGCGCGTTCTCTCGAAAGTCCGCCGGGACCCAGCGCGGACAATCTTCTCTTATGTGTAAGCTCGCCAAGCGGATTTATCTGATCCATAAACTGCGAGAGCTGTGATGAACCGAAAAATTCCTTAATGGCTGAGGTTACAGGTCTTATATTTATAAGCGACTGGGGCGTTATGGCGTCCAAATCCGATGTGGTCATTCTCTCGCGCACAACGCGCTCCATTCTTGACAAACCGATTCTAAACTGGTTCTGGAGCAGCTCTCCCACGCTTCTTATTCTTCTGTTGCCCAAATGGTCAATATCATCAACCTGACCTACACCGTTCGCGAGGTTGCCGATGTATGACATAGAAGCTATTATGTCATCTATAAGCACATGCTTTGGCTGGAGCTCGTCACGTCTGTCCTCCAACGCCTCTTTGAATTCATCAGAGTTGGGATCACTGTACTGCTCCAAAATTTCATCAAGTATACTGCGTCTTACACGCTCGGTAATATGACACTCTCTGGGACTGTAGTTCAGCTCCTCGCCTGTCTTGTTTAAAATATATTCGGGAATATCAACCATGTTATTCGAAATAACCTTGGTTCTTGCCCCCTCGCAATCAAGGACAAGCGTATTTATACCGTGAGCCTCAAGCTCATGTGCCTTTTCGGCGGTAATTTTATCTCCCGCCTCACAGAGAATTTCACCTGTTATGGGGCTTACAACCGTTTCAGCCGAAATCTGACCGGTTATTCTGTCCGAAAGCATAAGCTTTTTGTTATACTTATATCTTCCGACCTTTGCCATATCGTATCTCTTGGGATCGAAGAAAGTGCTGGATATGAGCGACTGAGCGCTGTCAACCGTAGGCGGCTCTCCCGGACGAAGTCTTCTGTAAACCTCCAAAAGACCCTCCTCATGAGTCTTGGTTGTATCCTTTTCCATTGTCGCGATGAGTCTTTCGTCCTCACCGAACAATTCCGTAATCTCCGCATCGGTTCCGAAGCCCAACGCGCGAATTAAAACAGTTACGGGAATTTTTCTCGTCCTGTCAATTCTAACATAATATATATCGTTGCTGTCTGTTTCATATTCAAGCCACGCGCCGCGATTGGGGATGACCTGCGATGAAAACAGCTTTTTGCCTATTTTATCGTAATTCTGAGAATAATAAACACTTGGCGAACGTACCAGCTGTGATACGATAACACGCTCCGCGCCGTTAATAATAAATGTACCGGACGGTGTCATAAGAGGAAAATCACCCATGAAGATTTCCTGCTCCTTAACCTCGCCCGACTCCTTATTTATTAAACGTACCTTCACTTTGAGAGGCGCGGCATAGGTTGCATCTCTTTCCTTACATTCCTCAATATCATATTTCGGCGTCGGCTCCAAATGATAATCAATAAACTCCAAAATAAGATTGCCGGTATAATCCGTTATGGGAGAAACATCATGAAAGACCTCCTTTAGTCCTTCATCCAGAAACCACTTGTATGAATTTGTCTGAATTTCAATAAGGTTTGGCATTTCCAAAACTTCATTGATCTTGCCGTAGCTCATACGTGTGTTTTCGCCAAGTTTCACAGGATGTACCATAAAACTGATCACCTCTCGTAAAAAATTTTATAAATCATAAAAAGTTTGAAAAAATTAAATTTTTACAACTTTTTGATTGTCAGCTGTAATCGAAATAAAGAGCATAATATTTTCGCAAAATGAATAATCTGTCAAAAGCCGCGAAAATGCGTGCAATTCTCCAATAAATCCCGCCTCCCGGCAGGTATCAAAATCGAAAAAAAGCACACTATCTCACTATATACAGACATACATTCTATCACAAAACGGGCGGCATGTCAATACATGAAATAGAAATTTTTTCCGAAAAATTTTCCCGGTATTTTTCCGAAATTTTTCCGAATTTTTTCCGAATTTTTTCCGAATTTTTTCCGAAAAATTTTCACGGAATTTTCTCGGTATTTTTCCGAAATTTTTCTTATTAATTTTCGGTTATATAACCATATTTCTGTTTTAAATGTCATATTTTCCTTACAAACAAAGGCAAGAATATGTTAAAATATTTTTATAACTTAATTTTGGTGTAACATGGGGTGAACTATGAAAATGTATAATATAAAAAAAGCTTTTCTGTTGTTTGTAACGGCTTTGGTTTTGTGCTTATCCTTTACAACTGTTGTATTCGGCGCGGACGGCGCGGAAAACACACTCGCTTTTCCCGGTGCGGAGGGCGGCGGCAAATATACGCTTGGCGCGAGGGCTTCATCCTCTCCCTCTGTGTACCATGTAACCAATCTTAAAGCATCCGGTTCAGGCTCCTTTGCCGATGCCGTATCAAAGTCTAACAGAATTATTGTATTCGACGTAGGCGGTACAATAAATGTAAGCGGAACTCTCGCGATAAAGGGAAGCAATCTCACAATACTCGGTCAGACCGCGCCGAGAGACGGTATAACGATAACCGGAGGGGATCTCCTCTTTCAAAGCGGAATTGAGCAAGTCATATTGCGGTACATAAGAGTCAGACCCACCGACTCGAACGGCGGCGAACCTGATGGGATAGGCGGCAGATGGAACCACGACATAATCGTGGATCACTGCAGCACAAGCTGGGGAGTGGATGAGCTGCTGACCATGTACGCCGGCGCGCGCAAGGATAGCAGCGCCTCAAAATACGGAGGCGTTGCTTCAAATATTACGGTACAGTATACCATAGCCTCCGAGAGTCTTAAAATGTCAAATCATTACAAGGGTGCGCACGGGTACGGCGGAATATTCGGAGCCACAAATTCAAGCTGGCATCATAATCTGCTTGCGCACCATGACAGCAGAAGTCCCCGTCTTGACAGAGAACTTCAAAAAACCGACATCCGCAACAATGTAATATACGACTGGGGCATTACAAACTCCGCATACGGCGGCGAACCGTATTATGACGGCTACAAGGGTTCGGGTACAGATATACTCCCCTCTTATGTCAACTGGGCAAATAACTATCACAAATACGGCCCCGCCACATCGGAAAAGCTTAGATACCGAATATTTGAAGTATCAAACGATTATCCGTCAATAATAAAATCACAGTTTTTCTTCAGCGATAACTATGTATACGGAAATCCGACCGTAACCGAGGATAACACCTACGGCGTTTATAACACTTATCTTGCGGATTTACTGTCATCACCCATTGATATGGGCGAATATGAGCTGACCGAAACTCAAACCGCCGAAGAAGCGTACAAGACGGTTCTGAGCGACGCGGGCGCGACACTGCCGAAGCGAGACGCGATAGACGCAAGAATTGTCAATGACGTCAAAAACGGCACGGGCAGAATTATAAACAACGCCGATGAAGTCGGCGGCGTAATTGACACAGACGTAACAACGCGCAAATTTGAAATACCGCAGGAATGGAAGGACGCAAACGGCATGGGTTCTTCAAGCGAGACCGCCATTGTTCCGAGCGGAGAGTGGGCAGGCTATACTTGGATTGAAGCATATGTAAACGATTGGACGGAACAACAATCAAGCCCCACAAATCCGACGATTACCGTTACATATCCGGTAATTCAGTCTCTCGCCTCACAGGATGAAAATTGGACGGTTATATACGACAACGAGCCTTTATACTATCAGGCGTATGCAGCGCCCGAAAACGAGGGCGACCCCGAAATAACAAAGGTTGAAATATACGACGGCAGCCAATTGATTGCGACCGTGGACTCAGCCGAGGTAAACGAACCCCTGTTTCTCAGCGCGGGAACACACTATATAACCTCCCGCGCCTATAACACAAAGGATGAGGCGACACAAAGCACAACTTCTATTGTATACGTCAAATCCACCGAAGACGCAGGCGATTTTTCACATGTACAAATCGGGACAACCGCGTTCGGCGAAAACGGCGGCTCATGGCTAAGCGACGGCGCTTACACGATAATGGGCAGCGGCGCTCTGACATCAAACAGCGGCACAAAGGGTGTTTCCTCCGACAAATGCGATTTTATGTATAAAGAAGTAACCGGTGATTTTGACATTACGGTCAAAATTGAAAAAATCCCGAAATTCGAAAACGAGCCTGTTGCCGGTATCATGATGCGCGAAACCTTGGACGCAGGTTCCAAAATGGTTATGCTTTCGGACGGATGGCTTAAATACGGCGAAAATGTTAAGGCGATTTACAGAACCGAGAACGGAGCCGCGTCTCTTGTCAGCTGGTTTAAAAGCAGCGACGGCAGCGAGATTTCCAACGGCAGCAGCTATGACACGGACAAATATACTTTGCCGCAATATATGCGTATGCAAAGAGAAGGTGACACAATCACACTTTCGGTTTCAAACGGCGGCAAAAGCTGGACGGACAATGTGCGCCTGCCTCAAACCGTCACATTGCCAAATCTAAACTCGACCGTATATTTGGGTCTCGCAGTCGATTCAGCGCAAGGATTAACGCCCAAGAATTATATGGCGGAAGCAAGCTTCAGCAATCTTACTCTTGAGGTTGTTCCGACTCCCACACCGGAGCCGACAACGGAGCCTACAGCCACTCCGGAGCCAACGGCTACGCCTGAGCCGACAGCTACGCCTGAGATGACAGCTACACCCGAGCCGACAAATACACCCGAGCCGACAAATACGCCCGAACCTACGACTACACCCGATACGACAGCTACACCCGAGCCGACAGCTTTGCCTGATATAACGGGATATATAAACAAGCCCGTCTTTGACGGAGAAAACGTCACAGCCTCTGTTGTGAATAACAGCGGCGGCGCTATAACATTTATTGTCGGAGTATATGACAGCGAAACGAAAATTTTAAAGGACATAAAATTATATGAAATCGAACCCGCGTCTTCTCAAAAAGATATTAAAGACATTACAGTCAAAATAACCGCCGACTTCGGAGATACGATCCGCGCATACCTGTGGGACGAAAACCTGTCCCCAATATCGCCGGCAGTGGATTTATTAAAATAGCGGTCAATAAATACATTATTTGTGATTTGTTGATAAAATAACGCGGCAAGCCATAAAGGCTTGCCGCGGTTGGAGCGGAAGACGGGACTCGAACCCGCAACATTCACCTTGGGAAGGTGACGCTCTACCATTGAGCCACTCCCGCATAAATATGCCGACGCCATGATTGGCATGCAGACTTTTTCGTAAAATCAATTTTTTTATAATAAAATATCGCGATTTATGGGCGGTAACAGCCGGAATTTAGGCGCTACCGCACCACCGCTTTAGCTATAATAACATAAATTTTGAGTCATGTCAAGTACGCCCGCCGATTTTCGGGCGTTTTTTTGTTGACTTCTCTCAGATTTACGGATTTATTGCCTATTTAACTTCAAAAATAAGATGTAATCCGTAACGGACTTATAATTGCTTTCGTCAAGTCCGTCAAGAGCCGCCAGTATAACGGAGTATTTTTCTATATTGTCATATCTCGGTATGTCGGAATAGCCCAAAAGATAGTCGATGCTTACGTCAAAATGATCCGCCAGAGTCTTTAGAGAGGTTTCGTTTTTGGGAAAGTGCTTGCCAAGCTCGTATGAACTCACCATATTTGGCGAGATAAACAGTATTTTTGCAATATCCTTTTGCTTTTCATCACAATCTTCCCGCAAATTTCTCAACCTTTCAGCGAATTTCATTCTTACCACCTCAATTATATTCTACTGTAAAATGAGATATTTTATAGTAAAATCTCAAAAAATATGATTTTATGCTTGACAATCTCGTAAAACGTGATTATAATTAAAATAATCATAAAAAATAAGATTATTTTAAGGAGGTTATAGTTATGACGTGGACATAACAAGCCATAAAAACATATCAATTACCGCGCAAATATACACTATTATAATAAATGTATATGAGCAGGTAAATATTGCTGAGCAACTCAGCAGAAACAGTTATATGTATGTGTTGTATGAATTTCAAAAAGAAAGGGTGTTTAACTATGAAAAAGACAAACAAAATTAAAAGAGTGTTTTCAGCTATTCTTACTGTGTGTATGATGTTTACAGCAACAACAATTACGACTGTATCGCTACAAGCCACTACAACAGTAACCGTTGAGGCTGCAAGCTCATATACAACAAAAGTAAATAAATTTTTGGCAGATAGTCGCTGGAAAAATGGTGTCAAGTGGACTGCGTCGCAAAAACCTAAGCTATCAACATACAGCGCTTCGGGATGCTGCGCATATGCGGTGGATTTTTGCAAATATGTTTTTGGAAAAAACAGCTATACATCAGGTAAAAAGTTTACAAATCCAAAGGATATAAAAGCCGGCGATGTAATAAAAGTTACAGGATCTCAGCACTGGTTTGTGGTGATTTCAAGAAGCGGTCAAAAATTGAAAGTTGCAGAAGGCAACTGGGGAGGCAAGGTTGTTGTCAGCAATGGAACATATACAGTAAAGGGTAATACTTTGTATCGCAACGGCAAGAAATTTAGGACATTCTCAGCTGGCTATCATATGCAGTGACTGATTTAATATAAGGAGAAACAAAATGAAAAAGACAAAGAGAGTACTATCAATTTTATTGGTATTTGCGATGATGTTCGCATTTACCGCACAGGCATTCGCGGCGGTATCACTACCGTCAATCTCATCAAGCAAGTCTATAACCTGCTATACGCTAAATTCGTCGGGCAGTGTTTACGCTTACAAAGCAAAGGATTTAAAAACAAAAACAGGCGGATATATCACTTGTTCAACTGATGAGTGTAAAATTCTGCAAATCAGCGGCAACGCTGTTCAGGTAAAATATCCCGTTTCAGGCGGCACGAAAACAGCATGGTTTGCAAGAAGCGCGTTTACAAGCTATAACATATCTGGTGGAGCGGCAAGCAAATGGACGCAGGCAAATAAAATCACTACATACAGACGCTCGGACGGGAAAAATTCTTTTGGCTCAATTTCAGCTGGAGACCTATGCTATAAGCTGACAGCCAAAGGTAATTATACACAGTGCATATATCCTATTTCAGGCGGCTACAAAATGGGCTGGGTTAAAACAAGTGAGATTAAAGAGAAGACAACAAGCACAACAAGTACAGAACAACAAGTTTTAAATAAAATAACAACCATGCAAAAATCAGGAACATATAAGTTAAATACTACATACACAGGACCTTATTCAAGCGAACAATGTAAAGGATTTGCAAAAAGCGTTCACAATGTTTTGTTTGGATATATTATAGGCTCAACCTGCTCTAAACCAAACAATTATAAAATAAATTATAATTCCAGTAATACAAAGGTTGTAGGTTCTGTTTCTTCATTGACAACAACGAACGTAAAAAATTTATTTTCAACGGCGCGTGCGGGTGATTTTGTGCAAATGAGACGTACACACGGAGGAAGCCATTCTGCAATAGTTGTTTCAGTATCTTCAAGCGGTGTAACTTGGTACGAGTGCAATACCGATGGGAAAAATACAATAACAAAAAACACATATACATGGGCGCAACTTTGCAATAAAAATGTGGCAATGAGCGTTTATACCGCTAAAAATTATAAATTGAAGTAAAATCAGTTTAACATTTGATCAAGCGGGGGAGCGATCTCCCGCTTGATTATAAAACGAGGTGATTGAACATGAAAAAAATATGGTCTTTTATTGTAATAATATGCATTTTAACATTATCTTCATTTGATGTAATTGGCGCAACGCAAAAAAGAGTTGTATTGTCGGCGGAAATTGAGGATATAATTGGCGGAAAGAGTATCTCTATGGAACATCAGGTCGAGGAATATGATGATGGAGTAGAAGATGAAGAGTCTTCCATCTCGGTTATTACACCAGCCTTTATTACTGTTGGGGCGAGTCCTTCGCATTTAGTGTCTTCCGTTAATTCGTATATTAAGTATACACTTGACGGAACAGACCCTAAAGACGGCAAATATTATTATCAATCAAACAATCTTATGGAATATACTGATGATATTGAAATAACAGAGCCGGGGACATATAAATTTCGCGCCATTGCCTGTATTAATAACATAATGAGTGATGAAATAAGCACAGAAATCACCGTTGAGCAACTCGATGCTCCAGAAATTTCTTCAATGGAGGGAGATGGTTGCGAAATAGTGACCTTAACAGCGGATAAAAATGCGGACATCTATTATACTACAGATGGCAGTAAACCAACTACAAAATCTGAATTATACGTCAGTAGCTTTAAGATATATGACAGTGCAAACGTGAGGGCAATAGCTACAAGGGAAGGATATGTCGCAAGTGATATTTCCACTGAAGAAATAATAGTTAAATCTGAAAACGAAAGCAATAAAAGTAATTTTGAGACAACCACAGATACTAATGATTCCGAATATGAATCGGAATCGAAAATTGATAGCAATTATGATGATAGCGAAAGCTATAGCGACGAGGAAGACAATGATGATTACGAAGAAGCTTATGATGATGAGGAATATGAGGACAAATATACAAACGATAACACTAATTATAGCAATAATCTGATTTCCTCGGACTGGGCGGAGGAAGAAATCGCCGAGGCTCTTGAATATGATCTTATTCCCGATATAATGATGAGCGAAGATTTAACAGAGGTAATTACGCGTGAAAAATTTACGGCGATAGCTGTTTACCTTTATAAGAGCTTATCAGGCGACTATATTAATTTTGACGACACCGATATTTTTTACACCCCGTTTACGGATTGCTATTACAGAAAAAGCGACTATATTGACTATATCTCTATTGCGTATGATTTAGGTCTGATTTTGGGAGTGAGTAATACAGAATTTGCACCCGACAGTGCGATAAGCCGTCAGGACTTATGTGTTATGCTCGGCAGAGTTGTAAAAAAGTGTATGTATGACGGCTGGTCAATAAAAAATGACAGTAAATATTCGTTTGATACAAGTGGAACGCGGTTGTTTGACGATGACGACGATATATCCGATTACGCAAAGGAATCGGTATACTATATGGCAAAAAATGATATTGTTTTAGGAGTGGATAACACGCATTTTGCGCCTCAAAATATTACAGATTGGCAGAAAGCCAACGGTTACGCCACATCGACTAAGGAGCAGGCAATCGCTATTTCCTTGCGCTGCTGTAAAAAATTTTTAAATTAATCTGATTAAAATGAAAAAGTTGTCAAATAATACTCGCAAAAAACGTGTTATAATTGTTTTATCAGCTTGCGTTTTAGCTGTATTATGCGCAGTTTTTATTATTGCCGACAGAACCGAAGAAGAACCAATCGAATCAGAGGATGATACCAGATCCATTTCAATTTATGACTTGTCTGTTAATCAATCGGATATGATAATCCTTGACGGCGCGGTTGAAAGCAAAAATATATCAACCATAGTCACTGATATAACGGCATCTGTGTCTGACTTATATGTTTCTGTCGGCGATTTTGTAAAAAACGGCGATGTATTGTGTCGTTTTGATACAGCGGAAATCGAAAGTGAAATTGCTGCACTGGAAAAAGAAGAACAATCAGCTTTAGAGCAGGAACGTGTTACCCATGATGAAAATCAGCGTGAACTGCAAAATGCGGTTGATGATAAGGATCGGCAGCTTGCAAAAGCCAACGAAAATATAGCCTCCGCGCAATCCGAAATTGAGAATCTAAAATCAAAGTCCGAAGCCGCAAAAATCCTGTATACGGAAGCTTTAAGCCAAGATTCCCTTATTTCTGACTCAAAAGCAGAAGACGACACCGAATCTGCCGACGAATATACAGAAAAATCATCCGCTGAAGATTACGCAAACGAAATTGAAGAACTGGATAATGAATTGATTTCTCTTGAAAAAGAGCTCAAGGAATATAAAGAAGCTTATGCCGATATTGAGCTCGAGTGTAACCGTGCCATTCAGGATTGTATTGACCTAATTAACGAAGAAGTATCCGAAGCCGGTCAAAACTCTGATGAGTTGGCGCGGCTAAAGGCACAGATTGACAAAGCGGTTGTGACCGCGCCGCAAGACGGTATAATTACGACAGTAAACGTGTCCGCCGGTGCACCGGCTTCGGAGGAATGTATCGTAAAAATAGCTGATATGAATAGCGCCATTGTAAAAGTTCTTATTCCCGAACAAAATATTTTCTCAATCTATGAAGGAATGCCGGCTTTGGTTTCAATCCCTCCTGCCGGCGGGAAAACTGTAAAAGGTTATATTTGGAAGCTTATAATGGTTCCGGTATCAGATGAAGAAACAGCCGAAAATTTTTATGAAGCATACATTGACGTGTCAGGCAATGATGTAAATTGGGTTTACGGCATGAATGTAGAAGCTGCCTTGACTTCATCGGACAGAACATATATTTATGATATTCCTAATGAATATATATTTGAGGAAGAAAACGGCGAATATGTTTTTATAGCAAAAGAAAATTCGGATAACGAATTCACGGTCGAAAAACAATATATCGTCAAAGGTAACGAATATCCCGATAAAGACAGCTCGGAAATATATTTTGACGGAATTAACGCTAATACAAAAATAATAAAATCCGATGATGCCGAAGCGGAAATTTATGACGGGGAAATATTGCCGGGCGAGTATTTTTCGGACTCGGATATGATTATGGACAGTACCGAATATTTGCCCGCCGAAGACGGAGTGTAATCGTTAAAACGACTGCACTCCGTTATTCTTTTTACAAAAATCCTCCTCCCCTCCTCCCATCTCGCGAATACACAAATATATATTTAAAGGGTATATTTGGCAAAATCGTGTTAATACTATATACATAAATTTATTTGCCGGGGTGATAGCATGATTTTAAAGAACAAGCGTCAGGTGGTAATTATCAACGACATAAGATCGGACAAAATCGAGCAGGCCATATTCATACTGCGCGACAAGGACGACAAGAGCAAAGGTCTTGCGGGCAGGGGCTTTGAAAGCGATATAGTTCTGGAGGCTCACAGAATAATAAACGGCTTGCTGTATCCCGCCTCTCATACAGAAAAAGCGGCTCCCCGAAAGCGCGCGCTGGTACAAGGGATTATGTGGCTGGCATCATCAATGATAGTTGTCGGCGCTACCGTAATGATTGTAAAGCTGATAACTCATTTAATATAAACACTTGTTTTATAACAAAAAATATGTTATAATCTTCTCGGTGATGAAGATGAATTGTATCGAAAAGGGTAAAGCCTGCTGTTTTGCCGGACATAGAATTATAAAAAGCTGTGACAAAATGTCTGTAAGCAAAAATCTTGATTATGCCGTAAAAAATCTGTACTCAAACGGCATACGCAGCTTTATATCCGGCGGCGCGATAGGGTTTGACACCGAGGCCGCCCTCGCGGTAATAAACGCACGCCGCGAAATGCCCGATATACGCCTTATCATGGCTCTGCCCTGTCCCGATCAGGACAGGTATTGGACAGCCGGTCAAAAGGCGATTTATCGGCAAATTCTTGAGGATGCCGACGAGATTATATACGTATCCGACAGATATGACAGCGAATGTATGCATCGCCGAAACCGTTTTATGGTAGATAACAGCTCTCTTGTGCTGGCATATATAATCCATATCGGCAGCGGCACGGCTTATACGGTCAAATACGCCATCAAGAATGACTGCGAGGTCATAAATATACTTAATTATATCGCGTAATTTTAGTATTACATGATTTTTTTGAAATATTTTATTATAAAATAATTTATTGTGAAATTAAATTCAGAGGTGACAAAATGGAACTGCGAAATATTCAATGGAGCAAAGAAAGCTATGCGGAATTTATAAGATACATAAACACTCTCGCGGATGAGAAAAATAAAGGCTTCAGCGAGAGAATTACACCCGATTCCGAAAGCGATATAATCGGGATAAAGGTTCCCATTCTCAGACAGATTGCGAAGGAAATCGCGCATGGCAACAGCAGAGACTTTCTGGACTATATTACATACAAGCACGACAAAAAAATGACGCATGAGGAAATAACAATATTCGGTCTGGTTATAGGCGAAACGAAGCTGCCCTTCGGCGAGCTGTGCCAGCGCATCCGCTCCTACGCCGGCTTTATAACCAACTGGGCGTGCTGCGACATTCCCGCGAGTTCTTTTAAAGCTATAAAGGAATATATTGAAGAATATAAAATCGAAATCTACAGATTTCTGAAAAGCGAGAACCGGTGGGAGCAGCGCTTGGGGCTTGTTATACTGCTTGACTATTACTTAACAAAAGAGAATGATGCCGCATACGCCCTAAGCTGTGTAAACGGCGTTATCAGCGACGAATATTATGTAAATACGGCTCAGGCATGGCTTATTTCAACGGCGTTTGTCAAGCAGAGAGATCTGACGGCAAGCTACCTCGCGAATGATTTTGCTCTCGGTGACAAGGTTTTGAGAATGACTGTGCGCAAAATAAAGGAGTCCTACAGGGTATCCGATAAAGACAAAATTTGGGCAGATACCCTGCTTAACAAGAATTCCTAATTCTTGCGCTTGATTTTAATATTTGCGCTTAATTTTAATATTTGCGTTTGGTATAAATATTTATAAATTCGGTTTTAAGCTTTGAATATATTATCTTTTGTCCGCTGTACAAACCGTAATAGCCGGACATCATATAGCTGACGGCAGCGGCTGTCGCGAAAAGCACTATTCCGTCGGAGCCGAACAGCTCCACACTGAGCAGGATAGACGCAATCGGACAGTTTACAACGCCGCAAAACATACCTATCATTCCCAAAGCCGCCGAAAAGCAAGGGTTAAAATTGAGTATGCCGCCCAGAACGCAGCCCAATGTCGCGCCTATAAACAGGGTTGGGACAATTTCTCCGCCCTTAAAGCCCGAACCGAGGGTAATCGCGGTAAATACGATTTTTAACGCGAAAGCGTAGGGCAGAGCCTTGCCCTCCAGCACGGCTCTGTCTATTATATTCATTCCCGTACCGTTATAATCCGTGGTTCCCAGAGCAAAGGTCAGCGCTGCTATAACCGCTCCGCCCGCGAATACTCTTACATACGGATTTTTAAAAACCTTGCTCATCAGCCTTTCCGTACCGAATATGCTTACACAAAACACAATGCTGACAGCGGCGCACACAATGCCGATTGCAATCGTCTTAAAAAACGACGGCATAGACAAAACGGGAGTATACGGCAGATGATACACCTCAGGAGCAATGCCAAACAGCATTGATATTTTAAACGAAAGCACCGCGGAAAGCAGACATGGAATAAACGCGGAATAATGGATTATGCCGACGCTTATAACCTCAAGCGCAAAGAATGTGGCAGTAAGCGGCGTTCCGAAAAGCGCGGAAAATACACTGCTCATACCGCACATTCTGACAATATGCATATCGTTTTCATCAAGTCTCAGCAAGCGTCCCGACATCTCTCCTATGCTTCCTCCAAGCTGAAGCGCTGCGCCCTCGCGTCCGACACTACCGCCAAAAAGATGGGTCAAAACCGTTCCTATAAAAATCATCGGCGCCAACAAAAGCGGCACCTTTTCCTCGCTCCTGACAGACCTTATAACGCTGTTGGTTCCCGTATTTCTGTCCATTTTCGAAGCCCTGTACAAAAACACTATAAGCAGCCCTCCGAGCGGGAGCAGTACTATTATTCCAACATTTTTGTTTCTGAAGTATGTGGCATATGTTATGCACTTATTAAACAAGGAGCCGATCACTCCGCCAAAGCCTCCGACAACGGTCGCGAGGAACAGCCATTTTATGAATATTTTCACATACTCCTCCGCAGATTTGGTTTTTTGCTTCAGCTTGTCAATCATAACATACACCTCCTTATTTTTAATACTTAATAAAAAGCGCCTGACCTCTGCCAAGCGCTTTATGGCTGCCTGACCAGGATTCGAACCCGGACAAAGTGAGTCAGAGTCACTCGTGCTACCTTTACACAATCAGGCAATAAATGGTGCGAGCAGTGGGACTTGAACCCACACGCCATAAGCACACGCCCCTCAAACGTGCCTGTCTGCCGGTTCCAGCATGCTCGCATATAAACATATTATTTCAAACAACTATGATATTATAATATCTTTTCCCTTATTTGTCAAGTATTTTTTTCAAATTTTGAATTTAATTTTTTTGAAATTTTTTATTATTGTTTTTTGTTATTGATTTTTGTTATTGATTTTTATCGCAAAAATTTCACAATTGCATTTACGCGGCGCTTATGATATAATGTGACAAACAATATACGAATAATATACGAATACAAAAAATATGAACAAAAAAATACAAAAAGGATTTAATTTTATGAAAATAATAAAATGCGATATGGAGTGCTTGGACTGTGTGACTGACCTATACGATAAAGTAACCGATTATCTGGTACGAACAATTAATTATCCCAAATGGGTACCCGGCAAATATCCCGGCAGAAAAAGTGTCAAAAGGGCAATATCGAACAATGTACAATATGCCTGCATAGAGGACGGCAGGGCGGTCGGCGCCTTTATTCTGAATGATGATCCGCAGGGGAATTATTCGGTCGGCGACTGGAAACAAAACCTTTCGGACGGCGAATATATGGTAATACACACACTGGCATCGGATCCGGATATGTATCAAAGGGGCATCGGCAAATGTATGGTTTCCTACTGCGTAAACAAAGCCCGTGAGCTTGGTTTTAAAGCCGTCAGACTCGATGTTGTGCCGGGGAACCTTCCCGCGATACGACTTTATGAGAAATTCGGATTTACCTTCGCGGGAGAGAAGGATATATGCAAAAATATAAAAGAAATCCCTCTTTTTGATTTATATGAGTTAAATTTTTAAGACTGTTTTATACGCTTTGACAATCCCCATTCTTAATCGAGAACGGGGGATCAATCTCCATCCAAAATATATTTTTGTGTTTAGACATATTATCAGCTCTGTTTTGTTCAATCTTTCTTAACTCTTTTACGCTCTTTGTACGCTCTTTGTACACTTATTGTTTACTTTTTGTTCACAAAAATATTTTCTTATTTTAAGGTTTATTTAAGAAATATAAATTAAAATAACATCACAATCTTAAAAGAAAAGGAAGGATTAGATGAAAAGAAAAATAATCAGCTTATTTGTCGCAATCGCGCTTATAGCGTCATATGGACTTATATGCGCCAACGCGGCGGACAATGATATAAAGGTAATATATGACGGTCAAACTATTGATTTTGACGTTCAGCCGCAAATGTATAACGACAGGGTTATGGTTCCGATGCGTGCCGTATTCGAACTGTTCGGCGCGAAGGTTAAGTGGGACGGCGAAACTCAAACCGTAACGGCAAAGAAAAAATCAAAGACGATTACGATGACGATAGGCAGCGCGGAAATAACCAAAAACGATGATGTATACAGCTTTGACACAGCGCCGATCGAAACGGATGGCAGAACTCTTGTTCCTATACGCGCCGTAAGCGAGCTGTTGGGGCTTGATGTTAATTGGGACGAAAACAGCGAAACCGTTACAATAACAACTCCGGAGGACGATGAGGATGAAGCATGGAAGGACAATATCGGCACAATCAACCTTGACAGCCTGAACGTCACAGGCGACGGCATCAGCGTATCGGACAATGTAATAACAATAACCTCGGGCGGCGATTTTACGGTTACCGGCACCCTTGACGACGGTCAGATAGTGATTAATTCGGACTCAAAGGTAAAGCTCCGCTTATCCGGCATGAGTCTGACAAATCCAAACGGCGCCGCGATATATGTCAAAAACGCCGATAAGGCTTATATAACGATTTCAGACGGTACACAAAACTACCTTGCGGACGGCGAAACCTACACAAGCGATGACGAAAATGAGAAAGCATGTATAACATCCCGTGACAATCTTGAAATAAAAGGGAACGGCTCATTAACCGTAGAGGGTAACCACAACCACGGCATTGACGGCGCGGACAGCGTTGAAATAGAAAACGGCAATATCACGATTACAGCCAAAAATGACGGCATACATGTGAATGATACTCTTCAAATAAGCGGTGGTACTCTCAATATAACCGCCGAAGGCGATGGCATGCAGTCCGATGAAATAACAGACATAACGGGCGGAAAAATAAACATCGTCACAACGGGAGCTGTTACGGCATCAACAACGATGGATTTCGGCGGAATGAATTTCGGCGGCAGAGGTCCAATGATACCCGAAAACGCGACTTCGCAGCTTACCGATGAAGAACGGCAGGCATTGCTTGAGGAAATACAAGAACAGTTTGAGGCTGCCAAAGCGCAAGAAATTGAAGCCGACAGCAGCGATGATGTAACGAGCAAGGGCATAAAGGCAGGTTGGCTGCTGGATATTTCCGGAGGCGATATTACGGTTAATTCCACAGACCACTCTATCCATTGCGCTTCCGACTTAAATATCAAGGGCGGCACAATAAATCTCACGTCGGAGGTCAAAAAGGGTATTTCCGCCCACGGCGACATTGTGATCGATGATGGAGATATTACAATCAATAAATCAACAGAAGGAATAGAATCCAAGCAAATACTGACGATTAACGGAGGCAATATTAACATAACAGCGAGTGACGATGGGCTGAATGCCGGCGGCAACGGAATGGATGACATGTTTGGCGCGGGCGGCTTTGGCGGCGGATTTGGCGGCGGAACTGCTCCCGATAATATGCAAGGCGGCAGAGTTGCTCCCGATAATACGCAAGGCGGCGGAGTTATCCCCGATAATACGCAAGACGGCGGGGTTATCCCGGATAATACGCAAGACGGCGGATTTGCCACGGATAATACGCAAGACGGCGGAGTTATCCCCGATAATACGCAGGACGGCGGAGTTGCCCCGGATAATATGCAAGACGGCGGATTTGCTCCCGATAACATGCAACCCGGCGGCAATATGCCCGGCGGTTTCGGCGGTACAGAGACAAATGAAATAAGCAGCGAGCATCACATCCAAATAAACGGCGGTTATATTTATATAAACGCGCAGGGTGACGGAATTGATTCAAACGGTTCGATTGTAATTGCCGGCGGAACCGTCCTGGTTGACGGTCCCACAAACGGCGGCGACAGCGCACTTGACTCCGACGGCGCGATTATGGTAAACGGCGGCGAGGTTATAGCGGTCGGAGCAGTCGGCATGGTTGAAGCGCCAAACAGTTACTCGGCGCAAAACGTCTTAAATCTTACGCTGTCCTCGATTGCGGAGGCGGGGAATGAGATAGAAATCAAAAACTCAAGCGGCGATACGGTTATGTCCTATACTCCCGCGAAAAATTACCAATCCGTCATATATTCATCTCCCAACCTTGTAAACGGTGAAGAATACACAGTATACACCGGCGGAGAAGAACAGGAAACATTTACCGTTACCGATACGGTAACAGCCGTGGGCTCAGCGACAGCGGGCTTCGGAGGCGGTTTCGGAGGCGGACGCTTCGGCGGCGGACGCTTCGGAGACGGCAACACCGATAATGGCGGCAACACCGATAGCGGAAACAATCTCAACAACGGCGATTCTCTCGATAACACTGATTTAAGCGGGAACAATCCCAATAACGGCGGATTTACAGGTGAGCCGAATAATGGCGGATTTATGGGAGATCCAAATAACGCGGGCTTCGGCGGTGAGCCCAATAACGGCGGATTTATAGGTGATCCGAATAACGCGGGCTTTGGCGGCGAACCCAACATGGGCGGTGCGCAATACGGTCAGCCTCGATGATGAAAATAATATCAGAATGTAGACAAACCTAAAATTTTGATATAAACAAAAAGTATGTATTCATCCACCAATTATATCTTGCCCCTGCGGGGCAGTCGCCTGCGCGCCTCACGTGTTCGCTGCGCTCACCTACCGAAGCTTGCATTTCCGCCAAAGTGGCGGCACACCACGCGGCGGCAAAGTCGCAAAAGCTTTGCTGCGCTCGGGTTCGGCGAGCGGGAGTGACCGGAGCTGCGCAGCAGGTTCGTGACTTTCAAAGCAGTCCGTCTTATCGCATAAACGAGGTCACAAACCACAAAAAAGTTTTTACCCCGCTCGGGTCTGGCGAGCGGAACGGGGCTAGGCTTGGATAAGGTAGTTCGTTAGAACTAAAAAGTAGGTTTGGATATAAACAAAAAGTGTGCATCCATCCATGAATTACATCTTGCCCTTACAGGGCAGTCGCCTGCGCGCCTCACGTGTTCGCTGCG
>CAYTZR010000023.1:0-30353 GCA_964442605.1 uncultured Oscillospiraceae bacterium | reverse complement strand
CTTTGAATCCGCAAGCAGAGCTTGCTTATAGCTACCGAAGCTTGCATTGCCACTCACAGAGTGGCACAGAGAACCAGAGCCAAAGCTTTGCTCCGACGCGGGGTTCGGCAATCTTATTTTTAATAATCATGATTGAAAAAACCGTTTTATCCACAATCTGATTATATATTTAATTCCATTTATTTCAAAATAAAGCCATAAGGCAATTTATCCGTTAATATAAACAAAAAAACATTTGCAATATGGAGTAATTATAGTGTATAATATATAAGAATAGTTATGACTTTTGAAAAATTTGTGAAACTTGTTCTTTAAAAAACGGCTTGTGTCCGTGTTTTCGGAACACTGATTTCAGAATACTATTAAAGAATATTATTAAATTAAACATTATATATCGCGAAAGCGCATAGGAGGTAACCTTATGAAAAATTTTATGGACAAGGATTTTATGCTGACAAACGAAACCGCTAAAAAGTTTTATCATGATTTCGCCGCGGATATGCCGATCTTTGACTATCACTGTCATTTGAGCCCGCAGGAGATGTATGAGGATAAGCCGTTTGAAAGTATTACACAGATATTTTTAGACGGGGATCACTACAAGTGGCGTTATATGCGTTCAATGGGACTTGATGAAAAGTACATGACAGGACACAGAACAGGTAATCAGCAGTCTGACTTTGACCGATTTAACGCGTTTTGTTCCGCGCTTCAATACGGTATAGGAAACCCGCTTTATCACTGGACGCACCTTGAGCTGCGGAGATATTTCGGAATAGACACGATTTGCCGTGCGGATACGGCGAAGGAGATATTCGATAAGGCGAACGCGGTAATAAAAGAGACAAATATGAGTCCGTCTTATCTTATCAACAGTTCAAACGTTGCCGCTATATGCACAACGGATGACCCGATCGATACTTTAGAGTGGCATAAAAAGATTGCCGAAAAGGGACATATTAAGGCAAAGGTTCTGCCTGCGTTCAGACCTGATTTTATCATAAACATTGACAAGCCCACCTTTGTTCCGTATATAGCGAAGCTGGCTAAGGCATCGGGCGTTGAGATCAACAGCTATGATGATTTGATTAAGGCAACGTATAACAGAATTGATTTCTTCCATGAGGCGGGCTGCCGCATCAGCGACCATGCTCTTGACGGTGTTCCCTATTGCGACGATGTTGACGTCCAGGCTGTTTTCAAAAAGGCTATGAGCGGCGAGGCTGTTACGGCTGATGAGGCAAAGGGCTTTAAGTCCGCTGTTTTAATCGATCTTGCCAAGAAGTATACAGAGCTTGATTGGGCGATGCAGCTGCATATCGGCGCACTCAGAAACAACAATACAAAAATGTTTGATATACTCGGAGCGGATACGGGCTTTGACTCGATTGCCGATTATTCGATAGCTCAGGATTTATCAAATCTTTTAAACGCGATGGAAAAGACGGACAACCTGCCTAAGACAATACTCTATACATTAAATCCGAAGGATAACTATGTGATAGGCACAATGCTCGGAAACTTCCAAGGTCCCGGTGCGGGCGGCAAAATTCAGTTCGGCTCGGGCTGGTGGTTCTGCGATCAGCGCGACGGCATGACCGATCAGATGAAAGCTCTCGCGAACCTCGGCGCGCTTAACAAGTTTGTGGGAATGCTCACCGACTCAAGAAGCTTCCTTTCGTATACAAGACATGAATACTTCAGAAGGATTATGTGCAATATCTTGGGAACGTGGGTTGAGGATGGCGAGTTCCCCGCCGATATGGACACTCTTGAGACAATAGTTAAGGGAATTTCCTTTGAAAACGCGAAAAATTATTTCGGCATAGAGCTTTAGTATTATTTATAAAGTATAAGCGAAGAAGTAATATTGAAAAAGAATATTAAAAAAGAAGACGAAGAAGAAATTTTGAAGGAGGAATTTTGAAGAAGGATTTTTATGAAAAAAATAATAGGAGCAGCAGTGTTTTATGACGCAGTAGGAAGAAGAAGCAGTAAGACGATAGATGGAAGGAGAACAAATTATGTTACTATAGCGCAAAAGATAACATATCGAATTACGCTGTAATTCGAGCGCTCCAAAATGCGAAGCATTTTGTATCGTCGTTCCACAATTGCTGCGCAATTATGAAACAGGGACGGAAGCAATATAGTAAGCGAAGGAGGAGCAACAGAAAACGTATACTACCGCGGGATAAATATGATAGCACAAAACGCAGGAGGAGCGATAAGCTATTATGTATACAATGCCCACGGTGATACAACGGCGCTGTTTGATACAAATGGAAACAGGGTATACAAATATGATATAGGAGCCTTCGGAAACAATTTATCAAACAGCGGAACAGGAACAGCAGCAAAATTTGTCTATAACGGACAGTACTATGATAGCGAAACCGGCTTATATTACCTCCGCAACCGCTACTATGACCCAACCACAGGCAGATTTACCCAGGAAGACCCCGCCAAAGACGGACTTAATTGGTATGTGTACTGCGGTAACAACCCTGTTAACTTTGTAGACCCATGGGGGTTAGATCCAGGGGATATTTTTTCGTCTGCAGATGAGGCTGCAATTGATGCAGGAAAATACTTGATGAAGTTGACCTTAGACAAAATTTCAGTATATTATGATGAGGAAACGGTAGGGTATATCTACGCTGTAGAAGGCGGTTATACATATAAACAAGTTGAAAACATAAACGATGATAAGAGCGGAGGCTTTTCTACAAATGAGATATTAGAACCGAGTGATTGTGTAATACATACACATATTGATTATGGATATGAAGGAGGAGAAAATGACACATTTTCAACGCCGGGTAACGTGAATAGTAATGCTCCTACAAGTGATATTGAAGGGGCAGATAATGGCAACTATGTGTTATATGTAGCCACTCCAACTGGTGTTTTGAAAAAGTATGTTCCGGAAACATATAAGCAAGGAGATAACGATCCGGGAGAAGTGATTTCAACTGAAATGCCGCAAGATAGAGATTATATAGCAAGGTATTTACCCAAAACACTGTTTTATAATTTGGTAAAACAAAAATATCAAAATGTAACTGATGATGAAATTTTTGATGCAAAATATAATAATTATGTATCACTTTATGATACTTTAAATGCTATTGAGAAAATAAATAATGAAAAGAAAAACGTGAAATAAAGAAGGGAAATTATAATGAACAAGATAGGTATTATATTAATTATTATAACAAGTATGTTTCAAGTGGCATGCCCTGTATATGCAGATACAAATCCTAATATTCTGAATCTAAAAAGTCAACAAGTTAAAGTAGGGAGCAATTATTATACATTAAATGATGGGACAATTAACATTAATGGAAAACTGTATGTACCTCTTAGAGAATTCTCAAACATATTAGGTTTTCCGGTAACTTGGGACGAAAAAAACGAAATTGGAGAGATTAATCCAAATTTAAAGAAAGTTGATTTAATTACAAGTGATAATAATGAACTGTATAATGAAGCTATTGTTCCAAACGAAACGGTTGCATATGAATTAGGAAAAATTGTTTTAGAAAACTTGTTGGGAAAACCTGTTGTTTTTGAAGAAGACGATTTGAAATCTGATTTAAAAGTATCGTTTGTTGGAGGAGATGAGAATTATTGGAATGTATATCAAGTTCTTAGTTATAAAGAGGTAAAATATCGGGTGGTCAATTTAATGAACTGTGTTCATATAAATAAGAATACAGGAGAAATAAAGAAAATTGTGTTGACATTGCCGGATTATGATGAAATTAAAACCCATTTTATAACGCAATATAACTAATTCTATTGTTGCAGTGGCTGAAAATAGATGTGATTCAGGACGTTAAAACTCAATTGCATTGTTTCAACATTACTGAAATAATAAAAATACGAATTAACAAAAAATATACATACAAAACACAAATAAGTTTTTTGATTAATGTGGGTAATTAACAGATCAAAGTACACTTCAAACGAAGAACTTGCAACTATCGGTTTAATGTATAATGATGGTTATTGGGCACTACACCTACAATGCATACGGAAATATGCTGACAAGCACAACGACAGGCGGAGGCTATGATACAGATTGGGACACAACGTCCGGAACAGTAAATACGTACAGCAAGAACAATCTGCTGATAAAATCGGTACAAGGAGACAGCACGGTAGAGTATAGCTATGACGAATACGGATATGTCAAGAGTGAAAACACAAACGGAGTAATAAATACATATACAAATGATGTGGACGGAAACAGAAAGACATATACGCAAAAAAAGGGAACAAATACCATAATATCGTCGTCATATACATATGACAATCTAAATCGGCTGACGGGAGTAAATTACGGAAACGGAATAAGCGCAAGCTACAGCTATAATGCCAACGGACAGCTGATAACAGAGAACCGCGGAACGGTAACAAGTACGTATACATATAACAAAGCGGGTCTGGTAACAGGGATGAGCAACGATATGGGAAACAGCTACTCATATACATATAATCTTGGCGGAAATCAGCTGACAAGCGACAACGGAGAGTATGTGAATAAATACAGATATAACGATATAGGGCAGTTGGTGTTCGAATATCAAGCTTGGGACGAAAATGGATTGCAGTATACATATGATACAAGAGGAAACAGAATAAAGCTGTTAACGAGCGACGATGAATACACAACAGTGTATACATATGACAAAAATAACAGATTGCAGACGGAGTATAAGTCATCGACAGGATTTAGTACGACCACATTAAAGTCATATGAGTATGATAATAACGGAAATTTGTTGTTTAAGGGAATAAAAATATCAAATTACGGTTCCGGTGCAGATGATATAAGCATAGGAGTAAGCAGAGCGTTAGATACAGATTATGTACAGTATTATAGGTATAACACAGCAAATCAGCTAACAGAGGTACAAAGCGGGAGCAAGGTAATATACTATACATATGATGCAGTAGGAAGAAGAAGCAGCAAGACGATAGACGGAAGGAGAACAAATTATGTTACTATAGCGCAAAAGATAACATATCGAATTACGCTGTAATTCGAGCGCTCCAAAATGCGAAGCATTTTGTATCGTCGTTCCACAATTGCTGCGCAATTATGAAACAGGGACGGAAGCAATATAGTAAGCGAAGGAGGAGCAACAGAAAACGTATACTACCGCGGGATAAATATGATAGCACAAAACGCAGGAGGAGCGATAAGCTATTATGTATACAATGCCCACGGTGATACAACGGCGCTGTTTGATACAAATGGAAACAGGGTATACAAATATGATATAGGAGCCTTCGGAAACAATTTATCAAACAGCGGAACAGGAACAGCAGCAAAATTTGTCTATAACGGACAGTACTATGATAGCGAAACCGGCTTATATTACCTCCGCAACCGCTACTATGACCCAACCACAGGCAGATTTACCCAGGAAGACCCCGCCAAAGACGGACTTAATTGGTATGTGTACTGCGGTAATGATCCCGTTAACTTTGTAGATCCGTGGGGGTTAAAGCCTGGAGATTTGTTCGAGACAGAAGATTTGTTAGCTCTAGACTTTGCTATGAACTATGCTGAGATTTCTGCTACTGAGGAAATTGTTGATGAAAAAGGAAATATTTGTATAGGAAGAGAATATGGCTCCGTTATTTATTCCATAGAAACAGAAAATGGAACAATGTATAGCTATACAGAACCAGATAGGGCAGATATAAATAATACCCGATATGGTGCATATATGGTTAATTTGACAAATACAATTGATAAGTTAGAAAGATCCGGGGAAAAAATAACCGGAACGATTCATACACATTATCCTGATGGCATGTTAACAGCATCGGCTGGTGATAAAATATTATTTAAAAAATATACAGGGAAAAACTATTTAATAGCTCCGAGTGGAAAAATATCGCGTTATCAGTATAATTCTAAAACAAATAGAATTGACGAAAGAGATTTGGAATTTGTTGCATATTATAATGTAAACAGTTTAATGTTTAATCTTGAAAAGCCAGAATATAAAAATAGTTATTGTGAAAAAAATGAATATACAATAGATTTTTATAATCAATATACTGAATACAAAAAGACAAAGGATATGCTTAATACTTATTCATGGAAAATATTACGCAATGCATTTCCAAATATTGAACCAATTGAAATAATTAGGGCAGGAATTTCTTATAATAGTTTATTTGAAATAGTAAATGCATTAGAGGCATTAGAATAGGAGGAAGTTTTATGAAAAAAGTTTTATGCATAGTATTGGCTGTAATTTTGACATGCGGAACAATAGCTGCAGCAGATAGTTATATTGAAGTTACTGAAGCAAACTGTATAGTATATTATAATAACAGACTGATGAAGTTTTCGGATCAGGACGGTAATTGGCTTCCTGCGCTTGAATACAATAATAATATATATGTTCCGGTTCGTTCATACAATGAACAGATAGGAAATAACGTCGAGTGGAGTCCTAATACACATAATGTTTTAATAGATAATTCCAAACAGCAGGAGAATTTTGGAGAGGTTTTTGGAAAAACTAATGGGACTTTGGGTATAGTTGACGTGTCAATTATAAATTTAATTGCAATGCCTGAAATATACAACGGAAAAAATGTGCGTGTTCATGGGGTTTTAAATATTGAATTTGAAACAGAATATTTATTTTTAACTGCCGATGACAGAAGATTTTTAAATATCCAAAACGCAATCGGTTTAACAATATATGGCGATAAAAGTACATTAGAAGCTCTGGGAGGAGATTACGACAGGCTGTGTATGATAAGCGGCTCATATTGTACAATTGAAGGTGTTTTCTGGCATTCTGAAGATGGAGATAGTAGAATTGTTGATATAAATCTTATTGAATGCGATCTCGCACTTTATTAAAGTAACAGTTAATGAAGAAAAAATGAATTTTGTCATTGATGAGAATGCAGGAGTAAAAATAGCAACATCATTATTTAAAACTACTTTAGAACCTAATGATTCTTTGAAAAGTATATCAGGCAAATTAAAAAAGTAATAGATAAAAGATATTTAGAAGATACAATTGCTTTTTTGAGTCACAAAAAATTATTAAATGATGATGGTACATATACCAAAGTTTATGAAATAAGCAGAAGCTTGAGAGATGTAAATAATTCAGATATTTACAAATTAGCAGAATTAAGCTATAAGTATAAAGAATTAAGAACATTAATATGTGTTGATTCAGGTGAATATAAAAAAGTATGGAGATAATTAATTTTATTTTATATTTTAATATGTCATAAATTTTGAAGGAGGAAAGACCTATGGAATTTATCAAAAGAGACAGAGAGTATGATTTGGTGACGATGGGCGAGGTTATGCTCAGATTGTCGCCTCCGGGAACGGACAAGATTTCCCAGAGCTATACATTCGATAAAAAGGCAGGCGGCGCGGAGCTTAATGTTGCCAGCGGCAGCGCTATTTTGGGTATCAGGAGCGGTATCATAACAAAAATTCCGGAAAATAAAATCGGTCATTTTGTTAAGAATATGATCAGATACGGAGATGTCAGCGATGATTTTATAGTTTATGACAATTCTCCCGCAAGCCGTTTGGGTATCTATTATTATGAGACCGGAGCATATCCCAGAAAATCGTCGGTTGTTTACGACAGGGCGAGGTCCTCGATGACTACCTTAAAGGTTGATGAAATAAAGCCGTCCGTATTTTATAAGACTGCGGTGTTCCATGTCAGCGGCATTACGCTGGCAATTGATCCGGAGCTTAGGAAAACCACGATTGAGGTTATGAAGAAGTTCAAAGAGAACGGAACGATAATATCATTTGATATAAATTACCGCGCCTCATTATGGGACGAGAAGACCGCGAGAGAAACCGTCACAAGTATTTTCCCGTATGTGGATATTCTGTTTGTTTCGGAAGAAACCTCAAGACGTATGCTTCAAAAGACGGGTACGCTTGAAGAGATTATGAAGAGCTACTGCGATGATTACGGATGCAGGGTTGTCGCGACAACCAGACGCGAGGTTATCAGCCCGAAGATACATAATTTCTCCTCTAAGATATACTATGGAGGAAAGTTCTACGAGGAAGAACCGTATATGAACATTGAGGTTGTGGATCGTGTCGGCAGCGGCGACGCGTATTTGGCGGGCGCTCTGTATGGCATGATTACCTGTGACGATATGCAGAGGGCTGTTGAGTACGGAAACGCGATGTCGGCGGTTAAAAACACAGTTCTGGGCGATATGGCGGTAAGCAGTCTGAGCGAAATAGACAGCATCATAAAAAGTCACAAATCAACCGGACGGCAGGACGAAATGAACAGATAACAGTACCGACACATAATTACCGTGGTGAATTTATGCAAATTTGCCGCGGTATTGGTGTTTAATTACAAAAACTCGTGAGCAAAGCTAATACGTAAACACGTAAACAAATTAAGGGGGTAAACAGTGTGAGTAAATGGAAAGAAGCGGTTAAAAAAGTAGGCTTGTTTTTCACCGCGGCAGCAGTCGCGCTGGGCAGTACGGCTTTTCCGGTATTTGCGTCGTCCGATATGTCGGCAGCAGCCGATACCGGCACAAGAACTATTGCCTTTAAAGGCGCTGAGGGCGGCGGTATGTATTCAAGCGGCGCAAGGGGCGCCTTGGACGAAGGCGGGCAGATAGAGGTATATCACGTCACCAATTTAAACGACAGCGGAGACGGCTCTTTCAGAGACGCGGTATCGCAGGGCAACAGAATTGTTGTGTTTGATGTGTCGGGTTATATTGATCTTGGTTCAAACGTTACAATCGGTCATGACAATATTACAATTTTGGGTCAGACAGCGCCCGGGGACGGCGTTTGCTTCAGGTCAAACAATATAAAGGTCGGAGCGAACAATGTTATACTGCGGTATCTGCGTTTCCGTGTGGGCGCGCACGACGTGAACGGCAATGACACAAAGGCTCAGGACGGCTTGGAGGTAACGGATAATTGCGAAAACGTTATCATTGACCATTGCTCGGTGTCGTGGGGTACCGATGAGAACCTTTCGGCATACGCCGTTAAAAACGTAACAATTCAGTACAGTATTATAGCGGAGGCGCTCAACCGGAGCGTACACGATAAGGGCGAGCACAGCTACGCCGCGATATGGGGCGGAGTTAACTTATCTGTTCATCATAATCTGATTTCGACTCACAAGAGCCGTAATCCCAAAATCGGTACCTCAGAATCCGTAGCGATGACCGAGGGCTATACGGATGCTCAAACGCTGGTTGATATAAAGAATAATGTTATATACAACTGGGGTGACAAGGCGGGATACGGAACCGAGAACGGCGCAAAAACCTATTTGCAGAACAACATCTACCGTCCGGGACCCGCTACGCCGACAGGGAAGCGTGCGCGGATTTTTGAGCTGAGTGTCGGACAGAAGTACCAGACAAACATGTTGGGCAGTGTTTACGCGGTTGGCAATAAGATTGACGTGGACGAAAATGACCCTGATTATAAGACGGCACAAATAGTCAACGCGGATAACTGGCAGGACGATTTGCACGCCGGTGTTTATGTTGATGCCGGCTACTACAATCTGACCGATAAGTCAAACATGAAAATCACAACGCCGGACGCGCAGTACCAAGCCTATGAGGCTGAATATCCGATAACACTCGACGCGACAGAGGATGTGTTTGACGAGGTTATAAACAATGCCGGAGCGACTCTGCCGACACGTGATAAGGTTGATGAGAGGATTATAAGCAATGTTGTGAACAGAACCGCGCCTTCCGGAAGCAGCGGCAGTGTCGGACTTTTGGATGATCCGATTGACGGAATTCCGGCAGGTGAGGAAGCCGGGTATGACAACAGAGGATACCCCGTGCTTTCGGAGGTGAGCAGAGACGCGTCATATGATACGGACCGCGACGGTATCCCCGATGAGTGGGAGGATAAAATGGGGCTTAATAAGTCAAATCCTCTTGACGGTGTAAATATAGGACCTGACGGCTTGACATGGCTTGAGATATATGTTGAGGAAGCAATAACAAATCCGAGCGAGGAGGTTGACGTTACGGTTCAGGCGTTTAATGACGTTTACACCGATTCCGATACCGTAGAACTGAAAGCCGCAGTCGGCACGGATACAGAAACCGCGATTACCTCATATGAAAACGGTATCGTATCTGTGAGAATGGGTGAGGGCTTTGCAGGCGGAGTCGCGATTGCTTGCTCATATGACGAAAACGGCGCTTTGGTTGACAGCAAGTACGCCGATGTGGATATGGCCACCGGTACGGCAAATGTCGGAGCGGTCACTCCCGCATCTAAGACACGGGTATTCCTGTGGAACTCTCTTGATGCGATGGCACCGCTGTGCCATGAATATACGGGGACGGCGACAGGCGATGCGAGCGATGTTGCCTTCGTTGAGTTTTATTGCAACGATAAGGTTGTCGCTACTGCCGATAAAAATCAGAGCGGCATATGGACGGCATCGGCTTCAAAGCTTCCCGCAGGCGACAACAGTATAGTGGCAAAGGCGGTAAACGCGGACGGCAGCTATACTCTCAGCGCCTTGGTTCAGCTCAGGGTTATCGGTTCGCAAGCCGTTGACGGTTGGACAGTATCCGGAAAAGCGGCATATGACGGCGAAAGCTACACAATGGCGGACGCTTCGTCTCTGTTGCGGCAGGTAAGCGGTGATTTTAAGCTGGTAACAAGAATTGATAATATAAGCAACAGGGTAAGCGGAGTTGTTACGGGCTTGTCCGTTACAGGCGCAGGCGGAGAACAATTTGAAATAGGAAAGACATACAGTGATGAATTTGAGCAGCGGATTTACGCAACGGGCAATCAAGCTTGGACAGGCGCAAGTCCGGCGGAAAAATATACATATTTTGAAATTGAGCGTTCAGGCGACACGGTAATTCTTTACGCGGGCACAAGCCTCGCTGATCTTGAGGATAACGCGGTGGGCGAGTATTCGGTATCAAGCGGTACGCTCAGCGCGGGAGCGTTTGTTTCGAATAATAATTCAGGCACGAGCGCCGCCGCGACTGTTTCAAAGCTTGGTGTATTGCAGCTTGTACAGGGTCAGAGCAATCCTAAAATTGAGATAGTTAATATAAAAGACAATGACCGTCTTGATCTGGTTAGCTCGTCTGTAGATGTAAAGCTTACGGCGGATAATTCAAACAAAATCACAGAGGTTTGGGTATATATGAACGGTGTGCCCATAGCTTCCGAAAATGTGGAAGTAAGCTCTGAGGAGGTTGTTAATATCCCGCTGACATTTGCGGAGCCGATGAGCGGCACGCTGTCGGTTTACTGTTTTGACACGCAGCTTGGAAAGGGCGAGCAGAGTGTGGACATAGTCGTATCTCAGAATGCGCAGCCGTGGCTCCTTGAGGATATAGGCTATTCGGATGGTCAGGCGCAGACCTACGCTTTGGTTACATCGGATTATACATTTAAGCTCTACAGCGCTCCCGGAGGCAACATAGGCGGAACGGCTGACAAATTCGGATATATGTGCCAGCGGTTTACCGGCGATAACAGAATATATTACAGAAGCAGATTACAGACAAGCAATCAATTTGGCGTTGTGTTTAAGAGCGATCTATCGGATAATGGCATAACGTACTACTTCGGAGGAAACACCGGTGATGACGGAACCGTTAAATATCAGCTCATGGCAAGAAGGTCAGCCGGTGCGGAGATGGAGGTTGTCAGCGATGTAACTTCCGTGACAGGCAGTACGTCAACCCTGTATATCATTGCCGAAAAAGCCGGAGATATGATTAATATCTATCAGACCGAAAACGGAGCGACTGTTTATAATACAAAGACGCTGCTCGCAAGCGTTAAAGCGGACGGCATAGGCGATACCTATTATATGGGATTTGCGGTAACGGGCGATAATGACGGCGACTACGCGGATTCGGGCTGGGTAGGTATTGAAGGCATAGGGGCGAGCGGCGCCGATTGGAACTTTGACTACGGTCTTGACTGGCTGTGGGAGATGCAGGAATCCAATGTGCTCAAGCCCTCGTGGACGAGCGGAATAAAAGGCAACGAAACGGGAATTATGGCGCTTGAGCAGCCTGATGATTATGAATCCGGACGCTATGTATTCCGTGAGTATCAGATGTCAGAGGACTATGTTCCGAGCTTCAGCGCCGATGTTCTGCTTACGGGTGATGAACCCGGTCTTAACATATACATGCAGACGGGAGACACGGATAAGGCTTATAAGATTACCTTTGCCGATGACGGCAAGATATACACAAACGGCTCGACCGAGGCGGGCTCATGGAGCAGCTCAGACGGCTGGTATAACATTTCCGTCGCCACCGATATTGACACAACGGGAAGCGTAGCCGCGAGTCTTACGGTAACAAAGACGGACGGAACAGCCGTTGTTGATAATCAGCCGATAGAAATCAGCGGGACGGACGAGTTCAGAACACAGAACAATGTTGAAAAGAAAACGCCCGTTACAAGAGCCGTATACTTTGAGCCGGCAGTCGGCGCGAGCGGCAAGTATTATATCGATAACGTTACGGTAACGGCGGCGGAGCCGAGCGTAAAGGTTGAGAGAACAGCAAGCTGGTACACCTTTAAGGGTATAACCGCGCTGAACGGCGCGTTTACCGTAAACGGAACGACAACATCAGACGGCGATGAACTGAGCGGCGAGGTTATGAGCGTAGCTTCCGGAGCCGCAAGTCTTGTACCAAAATCATACAATGTCGCGGGTGTTGCGTTCAGCGCCAGAATACGTCTTAATAAAAACAAGGCGGGCGCGCTGACCGTTCCGGTTAAGAGCGGTTCAACCGTTACGGTATACTGCGGCTCGGCAAATTCAAGCTCAACCCGTTCTCTGTTCATAAACGGCGCTGAATACAGTGTTCTTTCGGCTGACGCGTATAAGTATACATATGACGGGGAGCCGGGAACTATTGAGATTTACGCGGCGGACGGCATTGACGTTTACGGCGTTGCGGTTGAAACGGTTAGCGTTATACAATAGGCTTTATAAACGGCTTTATAATTATAGGCTTTATAGGAGGATAATAATGAATAAGGGATTTAGTTTAAGGCGAATTGCTTCATTAATAGTGGCAGTCGCGATGGTATTATCTGTTGTTCCCGCTGTGTACGCGGCGGAGCAGACCAACGCCCTTATGACACCGGAGCAGGCAAAGGCGGCAGATCTTGCCGCCTTCCCCGGCGCGGAGGGCGGAGGAAAGTATACGACCGGAGGCAGAGGCGGAGAGGTGTATCACGTTACCAATCTGAACGATGACGGCGAAGGCTCGCTGCGTGACGCAGTCAGCCGGCCGAACAGAACGGTGGTATTTGATGTTTCCGGCACAATTCATTTGAAATCGGAGCTTAAGCTGGTTCAGCCAAATATCACAATCGCGGGTCAGACAGCGCCCGGAGACGGCGTATGCGTCGGTGATTTTAACATAGTTATCGCGGCGGACAATATTATAATCCGCTATATGCGTTTTCGTCCCGGAGATATTTCGGGTGACGAGAATGATGCGGTTTTTGCCAGATATGTCAGTGATATAATCCTTGACCATTGCTCCACAAGTTGGTCAACAGATGAAACGATGTCTCTCTACGGCGTTGCGAACACCACTGTTCAGTGGTGCGTGATTTCCGAAAGCCTGGCTATGGCGGCTCACGCCAAAGGACGGCACGGCTACGGCGGAATTTGGGGCGGCGCGAACACAACGTATCATCACAATCTTGTCGCGACTCACACAAGCCGTTTGCCGAGATATTACGCTATATCGAACTCACACCCCGATTACACGGGAATATCCGATAACGATATGGTAAACAATGTAATTTATAACTGGGGCTTTAACAATGCCTACGGCGGCGAGGGTGTAACCGTTAACGTGGTTAACAATTACTATAAGAGCGGTCCGATAACCAACAACTATGTTCTTGACAGAATTTGGAACCCGTCCTCGGGCGTGTTCTATTTTTCGGGAAATGTGCTTGAGGGTAATGATGAGGTCACAAAAAATAATTTATTGGGTGTTGATTATGATCCGGATGAGGTAACTCCGGTATTCCCCGATGAGCCTGTTTATGACAATCTTATTCCATTGGATAATCTCGATACCGCAGAGGACGCTTATACAAAGGTACTCAACGGCGCGGGCGCGACAATTCCGAAACGTGACAGCTATGACGCGAAGGTTATAAACGACACAATAAACGGTACCGGACGTTCCATCAACAACGAGGCGGAGGTTGCCGGCTGGCCTGTACTCAACTCGGCGGAAGCGCCTAAGGATAGCGATCTGGACGGCATGCCCGATGAATATGAGGACAAAAACGGATTTGATAAGAGCGACTCCGAGGACGGCGGGGCGTTTGCGGCAAACGGATATACAAATCTTGAAAACTATCTTAATTATATAGTAGAAACTGCCGATGATCCTCAAAATCCGAGCGTGACGCTCAATATCGAGAACAACGCAATCTATGACTACGGCGAAACGATTAATTTGACTGCCACGGCAAGCGCGGTTGACGGCAGAAGGATTGAATATGTGGAATTTTACAGGAATGACGAGCTTCTGGGTACCGATGATACGGCTCCTTATTCAATAGAGTATTCGGGTGCGCCCGAAGGCGTTTCGTATATGTCAGCAAGAGCGGTTGACAGCGGCGGAGAATCCACTCTGTCGGAGATAAAGGTGATGAATGTAAACTACACGGAGTCTGTGGGGGACTGGAAAACGCTTGATATAGGCGAGACGACAATGCCGGGCGGCTATGCGTACAGAGACGGACAGTACACCGTAAAGAGCAGCGGTCTTATCGGAGCGGGAAATGAGTTCAACGTTATGGACGGCGATGAGGGAACGGACGCGTTCAGCTTTATGTATAAGGATGCCGACTTGAATTCCGTTATCTCAACGTGTATAGATTCGGTTTCTAAGCTGAATAATAACTGTGTAAGCGGTATTATGTTCAGAGATGAGCTGACGGAAACCTCTGATTTTGTTATGTTAAACTATGAGCACGAGAAGGGCGGAGCGGGAATTTCATTTGTTTACAGATTAAACGGTGAGTATAACAAAAAATTCCTTACGCTTTCGGAGCTGCCTAGATATGTAAAGCTTGTAAAGACCGGCAATACCGTCACAGGCTTTCACAGCATAAACGGAATTGATTGGGAATATTTCAGTTCGGTTGAAATGAGCTTTAGCGGTACCGACTATGCGGGTATCGCGCAGGACGGCAACAAGGAGACAAATCAAATTTCAACCTATTCGTGGGGTAAGTTCAGCGATTTGAGTCTTGAAAACTACGGCGCGAATACAATCCCCGATATTGCGCTCAGAACCGGTTCCTGTGGTTCGGACGGAGAAAGCTTCATTCAAAAGGGACAGTTTTTGGCACAGGATAATATAGAGCTGCGGATTGCTTCCGGAGAGCTGTCAACCTCCGACAAAATGGAGATATACGTTGACGGTGCATTGAATAAGTCGTTCGATACGCCTCAGGGAAGTGTGACTCTTGAACCGATGCAGCCCGGAAATCACTATATCACGGCGGTGATTTACGATGAAGGCGGCGCAAAGAACAGCGCGACGCAGAATATCAGTGTTTCAAGCTTCGAGGGTGATTGGAGCGTTTCTGAAATTCACTATCCAAAGGATGTTCAGGAGGACGGCAATACAATCAGACACGGCGCGTTTGTTCAGACCGGAGACACATTAAAGATTTACGGCACGGGCTACGGGATAGAGGGAGTCGAGAACGAGGAATATCCTTATATGTATACCGAGCTGACCGGCGACTTCAAAACGTCATTCAAGATTGACCCGCAGAAGCTTGCGGACTATGACCAGATGGGATTTGTGCTGAGAAATTCGCTTGAAACATCATTTGAGGACAGCGCGGACGGAACGTCTTACGCGGCGTATTTCCAGATTTATAACGGAGAGCTGTTCAGAAAGACAGACAAGTACGGGGAAACCTATTCATTGATCGGACAACAGAAGTATAAGGCAACGCCTGTGTGGATCTCGCTTGAAAAATCGGGCGATATATTAACAATGCAGTATTCTCAGGACGGAACGGAATGGATTGACGTGGGAACGGAAACTCTTGAAAATCTTAACCAAACCTATTACTTTGGCATTTTCGGAGCTTCCAACGAGGAATTTAAGATTTCGGAGTTTAATTTAAGCGAATTTAACTTCTCGGCATATCCCTCGACAAGCTATGTTGACATGGATGGCTATGATTGGGCGGCGGAGGCTGTATATGGGCTGACCTCAAAGGGCATAGTAAACGGAGATGCCGATATATACGGCAACAGCTACTTCTTCCCGGGTGATAATGTAACCCGTGCGGAGTTCGCAAAAATGGTCGTTGAGGTCTATAAGGCTAAAAATCCCGAGGCAATTACGTATGACGCCGCGCCTGATTTTACCGATGTGTCCGCTGATTGCTGGTACGCGGATTATGTACAAGAGGCTTATGAATACGCATTGATTAAAGGAACAAGCGAAACAGTGTTTGAACCGGATAAGTATATAACACGCGAGGAAATGGCGGCAATGCTGTGCCGTGCGATGCGTAACGAAACGGACTATAACGGCAGCATTATAGGCTTTGCCGACTCGGATAGTATTTCGGACTGGGCGGATGATTATGTCGCGGCTGTTAAGGCGGCGGGTATTATGCAAGGTGACCAAAATAATTGCTTTAATCCGCTGATTTTTGCAACAAGAGCCGAAGCCGCTGAGGTAATTTACAGGCTTCTTAAAGCATAATCGGCAAAATTATCAATTTTGAATGGCAATTTTTATTAAAAAAGCACAAAAAATTTGTAAATTATATAAGATTTAAGGTTTTATTGTGAAATTTGCAAAAATAGTAGATTTTTTCTTGATTTATTTGTGCAAATCTTATATAATAGATACATCAAGTAAATCAAGGGCATTGAAGCCCAAATCCATTAGTAGGGGAGGAAAACGCTTTGAGTAATCAAAAAAAAGCAGCGTCCGCTGCTGCCGCAACGAGCGGCAAAAAGGAAAGTAAGGGCATCGTCGGATACTTCAAAAATGAATGTTCAAAGTTTACGAAGGGCAAATTTTTGTTGATACTAATGATACCCGGTATTGTTTTTTATGCATTGTTCCAGTATTTACCTTTCTACGGTTTGCTGGCCGCGTTTAAGGACTATAAACCGAAGCTGGGCATTCTGAAAAGTCCGTGGGCTGCCAATCATGGCTTTTATGAGTTCATCAGATTTTTCACGATACCTGATGTATGGAACTACGTTTTAAACACCATTATACTCAGTATCTTGCATATTTGCTGGGTATTCCCGTTGGCTATTCTCTTGGCTTTGTTTATTAACGAGCTTAGATCCGCTAAGTTTAAGAAGGTAGTTCAGACCATTTCTTATCTGCCTCACTTCGTTTCAACAACCGCTGTCTGCGGTATGCTGACATTGTTCTTGTCATCACAGCAGACCGCTGCGGGTTCGAGCAGTCTTGCTAACGAAGGTATTATCAACCAAATTCTTTTGAAGTTTGGTTTGATAAAGAACGGTATTCCGTTCCTTGATCAGGCGTCATGGTTCAGAACGATTTATATCGCGTCCGACGTTTGGCAGACAATCGGCTGGAGCGCAATCGTTTACATTGCCGCTTTGTCAGCTGTTGATCAGGAGCTTTATGAAGCAGCGACAATCGACGGCGCAAGCAGAATTCAGAAGATGTGGCACATTTCCGTTCAGCTTATCAGACCTACAATCGTTATATTGCTGATTATGCAGATTGGTAAAATCATGTCACTCGGTGCCGACAAGGCTTTGCTTTTGCAGCGTCCCGCGACATATACGAAGTCACAGATACTCAGTACATATATTTATAATCAGGGTATCACACAGGGTGAGGTTGCTTTCTCGACCGCGGTTGGTTTGTTTAACTCGATAATTAATGTTATACTTGTTGTATTTGCAAACTTCCTGTCAACGAAGCTTACCGAAACAGGTTTATGGTAAGAGAGGGGGAATAATAAATGGTAAAAGATAATTCAGTATCATCAATTGTATTGGATATTGTTATATACGTGTTCTTGATATTGCTCATGATTGTAATACTATATCCGCTTATTTACATCCTATCGGTTTCGCTGTCCAGCTCGGCGGCGTTTGACGCAGGCGAGGTTATACTGTGGCCTGTTGAACCGAACCTTGAAGCTTATAAAGAGATTATAACCGGTAAGACAGTTCCGCTGTCTTTCCTGCAGGCGGTTATTAACACGGTGTTGTATACGGTTATTTCACTTTTCTTTACAACAACGCTTGCGTATCCGCTCTCGCGTTCTAAGGACAGAGTGCCGTTCCACGGTCTTATTACGAAGCTTATCGTATTTACGATGTTCTTTAGCGCAGGTATGATCCCGATGTACTTGATAGTTCAAATGCTCGGTCTTTTAAACACAAGATGGGCGTTGATTTTGCCGGTTGCTATTTCAACCTATAACTTGATAGTTATGCGTTCGTTCTTTGCGAGTGTACCTCTTGAGCTTGAGGAAGCAGCGTTTATTGACGGCGCGAACGAGATTACAATATTTATTAAGATTGTTCTTCCGCTCTCTAAGGCAGCGCTTGCGACGGTTGGTTTGTTCTATGGTGTATCGATGTGGAACATGTGGTTCAACGCTATGCTTTATCTGAGCGACAGAGTTAGCAATCTGTATCCGCTGCAATATATTATAAGACAGATAGTTATGGAAAATCAGATTGCCGCCGAGGCTGCCGCAGCAGGTGAGATTAACGCGATTTCGGTAAGTACTGCATCGCTTAAGTACGCAACGCTGTTCATTTCTATCGTACCTATGCTTTTGGTATATCCGTTTATCCAGAAGTACTTTGTTAAGGGCGTTATGGTTGGTTCCGTAAAGGGCTAAGCCTAATCCTAATATTGAAAAATAAATATAAAATTTAGGAGGATAATTTTATGAAACTTAAAAAGATTGTTGCGCTTGCAACATCGGTAGTTATGGCTGTTACGCTACTTGCTTCCTGCGGAAGCTCAAGCAGCAACTCGTATGAGGAAGACGGTCAGACGATTTATACCTATTATTTGAATATGTACACAACAGATACCATAGATTATGCAGAGGGCGCGGATTCAAACTTTGCTCAGGTATTGAAGACATTATTCAATGTTGAGCTCAGCTATGACAGAATTCCGAGATCCGATTGGGAAACAAAGACAAATCTGGCATTCTCGACCGGTAATGAGCCTGACATCACAACAGGCGGTAAGGAGCCCCAGTATAAGACATGGGCTACAGACGGTTACTTAGCTCCGATTCCGGAAGAAGCATACACAGGCGATGACTGTATCTTGAAGGACTGGAAAGCTCTTTGGAGCGAGGAAGACTTTGAAGATATGCTCTCTCTTGCGAAGAGCTCTGACGGTAATCTCTACTATTTGCCGACTGTAAGACAGGAAAAGTCTCAGATGTGCTGGGATTACAGAAAAGATGTATTCGATGAATTGGGAATTACAGAATTCCCGACAACGATTGATGAGCTTTACGATGTATGCTTAAAGATTAAAGAAGCATATCCCAACAGCATTATCATTTCTACCAACGGTATGGGTACTACATCGCCGGGTTCGGCTTTAACAGGCTTTGTACAGGCATACTGGATGCCGGAGCTTGTTTTGACTCAGCATTCATATCTTGACCCTGTAACAGATGAATACGTTCCCTACGCTTTGACAACCGACAACGCGAGAGAGATGTTCATAACAATCAGAAAGTTCTATGACGCGGGTCTTATTGATAAGGAATTGTTCTCTGTTGATACAGATCAGTTCTCAAGCAGACTGGCATCGGATAACTGCTTCATCACATATAACTATGTATACAACTGTGAGGACTTTACAACAAAGACAAAGGGTACAAACGCTGACAAGAACGCTGAATGGGTTTGGACTTCAAACATGGTAACGGCTTATCCCGAAAAGGGTACTATCTACAAGAGAGATCCGCTGTATTCAAACTGGGGACCTGCTTTTGCGGAGAGCATTGCTGATGATGAAGACAGATACAACGCAATCCTTAACATGTTCAACTGGTTCGCGACAGAGGAAGGTCAGTATTACTGCACATGGGGTGTTAAGGAGGAAGATCCTGAATACTTAACGCTCGGTGTTGCTGATGATGACTACAGCTACAGTGTTGTAGACGGCGAGCCTGTTTACAACGAAGGCTGGTATGATGAGAGCAATCCGCTCACAGACAGCACAAAGGATAAGACCTTAAAGGGCGAATACGGCATCATGGGCCAGACCTTTATCAAGGAAAAGCACATGTTCGACAATATCCGCGGTAAGCTGGTTGAGCAGCTCTACAACGAGTTCAGTTCAAAGGATGACTACTACTATTTTGAGCAGCTTCCTATGAGATATACAACAGATGAAGAAGATGAGTTTACTGATCTTGAAACAGCTCTTAACGCTAAGAGAGACGAGTATCTCCAGAGATTCTTCACAGGCGATGTTGACCCCTCAAACGACGCGGATTGGGCACAGTATATTTCTGATATGAACAAGGTTGGTCTGCAGGAGTTCATTGAGCTTCAGACAACGGTATATGAGAGAACAAAGGCAGAGGTTGAAGCTGAAAAGGCAGAGTCGTCATCTACAAGCGATAGCGCTGATGAGTCTGAGACAGAAGCCGAAACAGAAGCTGAAACAGAGGCTGGAACAGAAACTGCTGAATAATCTGTTTTGACATTTTGGCGCTGCGACCGCAGCTGCAAACAATTAGGACTGCTTGCAATTTGCAGGTTGTGGTGTCCGATAATCTGAGGCAGCAGAAGAGGTATATGGGCACGATGGCCTAAGGCTTTTGATTTGCTGTGTCTGATTAAAATCACAAATTGAATAATACGTATGACACTGCCAAATAATCCATTTGGCAGTTGTCTTGCGTATAGAGGCTTTATAAATGAATTTATATGTACAAAAGGACTGTAAGACGATAAACGAAGCTGTTTCGGCTTCAAATCCCGGTGATACAATAATAATACCATCGGGCACATATAGAGAAAAAGTAAGTATTTCAAAAAAAGATATTTCATTAATCGGCGATGGATTTGTTATCATAACATATGACGCTGCTTCCGGAATTGCCGATGAAAACGGAAATTTATATGATACATTCAGCTCCGCTACCGTCACTGTAAAAGAGACCGCGGAAAACTTCAGAGCCGAGAATATTACGTTTGAAAATTCCTATAACAGGGTTAAAGGCGATATTCCGGTTACACAAGCTGTTGCGGTGAGCTGCGGTGCGGATGGCGCTGCGTTTTACGATTGTAACTTTTTGGGACGGCAGGACACGCTGTATATGCATGGCGGCGGTAAGCAATTTTTACTTGATTGCTACATTGAGGGCAGTGTTGACTTTATCTTCGGCGACGCGTCTGTTTTGTTTGAGGATTGTGATATTAATTGCGTTAGAAGCAAGTCCTACATCACAGCCGCGAACACAGCGGAAGATAGCCGCGCCGGGTTTGTGTTTTACCACTGTTATATAAGCGCAAACGAAAATTGCTCTCCCATATATCTGGGTCGCCCGTGGCGCGCTCAGGATGACGGCATTAATTCTGCGACAGCCTTTATTGAGTGTACATATAATTTTGACTGTGCCTCTGTCGGCTGGCTTCCGTGGCATTTGGAGTCCGGAACCGAGCATCTTAACACAAGATATTTTGAGTATAACAATACCGACGGACACGGTGTACCGGTTGATACTTCCGGCAGAGCAAGGTGGAGCAGGCAGCTTTCGAGAGAGGAAGCCGAGGATCTGATGAGATACATCGGGCAGTATGCCAAATACCCCGACACAGACGTACATTCCGAGCATGATTGTCATGATGGCGAATGTGATTGCCGTTAGGAATTGCTATTAGATATTGCTATTAGGTGTTGCCGTTAGGTATTGTTTTAGGAATTGCTATTAGGAATTGCTATTAGGAATTGCCGTTAGGTTATTGTTTTAGGTATTGTTTTAAGAATTGTTTTAGGAATTTTTTAGATTTTGTTTATATAAACAAGGTCATATGATTTAATTTGAAAATAATAATTTTGATATATAATATAAGGTGAAAAAACTTGATATAAACGGAGGGTATGCTGATGAATACTATTACATCTGTTCTGGACGTTACAAATTACGGTGTAGTAGGCGACGGAACAACTAACAACACTCAAAAAATTGCTGAGGTAATTGCCGAGCTAAAGAAGCTTGGCGGCGGTACTATATACTTCCCGCCCGGTGAGTATGTAACCGGATCAATCATACTGGGCGACAATATGACGCTCTATTTGGAGGGCGGAGCGACAATTTTAGGAAGCGCCGATCCTGCCGACTATCCCATGATAACAAAAGAGGATTTAAAGGGGTATAACAGGGAAGGTCATACAGGCTTGGTGGCAGCTATTAACGCTAAGAATATCACCGTAAGCGGACGCGGAACATTGGACGGCAGAGGCTATAACTGGTGGGATCATCCGGAAAACGAGCAAAGACCCAGAGCCTTTCAGCCTATTCTCTGCGAGAACGTAAGACTTGCGGGAATAACCATAATCAACTCCGCTATGTGGACGGTTCATCCTATGTGCTGCCGTAATGTTACGATTGACGGTATATCTATAAAAAATCCTTCAAACTCGCCCAACACTGACGGCATTAATCCCGAAAGCTGTTCAAACGTTCATATTTCCAACTGTCAGGTTGACGTTGGAGATGACTGCGTAACATTAAAGTCGGGTACTGAGGATGATCTTCTGCAAAAGCAGTATCCATGCGAAAATATAACCATTACAAACTGTACCATGAACAACGGACATGGCGGTGTGGTTATAGGCAGCGAGATGTCCGGCGGAGTAAAAAATGTTACGATTTCCAACTGTGTATTTAACGGAACCGACAGAGGTATCAGGATTAAAACGCGCCGCAAAAGAGGAGGAAGCGTTGAGGATATCAGAGTTGACAACATTATGATGACAAACGTGTTTTCACCTCTTACGATTAACGGCTATTATCAGTGCGGCGGTACCGATCCGAACGATATGTCGCTGTTTAATCTTGAGAAAAACCCCGTCGAGGACAGCACGCCGGTATTCAAGAATATTTACATAAGCAATGTCACAGCGCGTGAGGTTAAGTGCGCGGCGGGATTTATATACGGAATACCCGAAATGCCGGTCACGAGCCTGCATGTTGATAACTTTGTATGTTCAATGACAAAGGGCGATCACGGTGTTGCGAGCCAGCCTATCATGGCGTGGCACATCAAGCCTACAAAGGGATATGGTTTCTACTGCGCGAACATGAAGGATGTAAGCTTTAACAATGTGCATCTTGATGTTGAGGAGTCGGCTTCTATTATAATCGAGAGATCCGAGCTTGTAAAGGTTAGCGGACTTACCTCTGAGGGCAGCAACACAGCAGTTGAAATTAAAAAATCAAAGGATATAATGATAAGCAATTCTATGGTTTCGCCGACTGCTTCGGTGTTTATAGAGGCGGATGACAATTCAAATCAGTCTTTGGCGGTAAGCGGTGTAGCGAAGAGCAGCGACAGTCAGGAAATTGTTAAGCTTGTAGATTAATATATAATTTAGGAGGATATAACTATGGAAAGATTAAAGAGAAAAGAGCCATGTAAGCTTACAGAGAGGGTTTTGCAGTTCGGCGAGGGCAACTTCCTTCGCGGATTTGTTGACTGGATGTTTGACAGGCTTAATAAGGAAAATGACGGTGATTTTGGTATAGTTGTGGTTCAGCCTATCAATATCGGTCCCGTAGTTGATTTTCTTAATGAGCAGGACGGTCTTTATGACTTGTATTTAAGAGGTCTTTTAAACGGTGAAAAGGTTGAGGAGACACGCGTGGTAGAGTGTATCACAAGAGGTATTAATCCTTATACTCACAATGATGACTTCATGGCATGCGCACTCAATCCCGATTTAAGATATATTGTGTCAAATACGACAGAAGCGGGAATAGAGTATAAGCCCGGTCAGAGCGCTGATGATTTTGACAACAACACCTTCCCCGGCAGACTGACCATCTTTCTTAAAAAGAGATACGACGCAAAGCTCCCCGGTTTTCTTTTCTTGCCCTGCGAGCTTATTGACAAAAACGGCGACGCGCTGAAAGAATGCGTGCTTAAATATGCCGACGATTATGGCTACGGAGAGGACTTTAAAAGATGGATTGAGGAGGATAACGTATTCACCAGTACTCTCGTTGATCGTATCGTTACGGGCTATCCGCGTGATACGGCAGCTGAGATGGAAAAGGAGTACGGTCATCTCGATAATGTAATCAATACAGCCGAGATTTTCCACCTTTGGGTTATAGAGGGTGACAAGAAATATTCGGAGGAGCTTCCTTTTGATAAGCTTGGTATGAATGTTCTCTGGACAGACGATGTTACGCCGTATAAAAAGAGAAAGGTCAGAATATTAAACGGCGCTCACACTATGATGGTTCTTGCCGCTCATCTGGCGGGTCTTGAGACTGTAAAAGAAGCAATGGATGATGAGCTCATATTCAGCTTTATGAAAAAGGGCATTTTCGAGGAAATTATTCCCACGCTGGATTTGCCGAAGGAAGAGCTTGTGCAGTTTGCGAACGATGTAATAGAGCGTTTCCGCAACCCGTTTATCAAGCATTATCTGCTAAGCATTGCGCTGAACTCTGTTTCCAAGTACCAAGTAAGAGTTTTGCCGTCGGTGCTTGAGTACATAAAGCAGAATAATAAGGAGCCTAAATGTCTTGTATTCTCGCTGGCTGCTTTGATTGCGTTTTACAGAACGGATGCCGCGAATGATAATCCCGATGTTATCGAGTTTATGAAGACGGCTTCCGTGGATGATATTCTGGCAAAAACAGAATATTGGGGTACAGATCTTAGCTTCCTTAAGCCGTCGATTGACAGCTATCTTGCGGCAATCGATGAAAAGGGCATTAGAGCTGCGATGGAGGATGTAGTGAAAGCATAAGGCTTTACTTATCTTACTTATCATATTATTATCTTATTTAGCTTATTTAGTTTATTTAGAAGGGAGATAGACAGATGGCAAAGATAAAAATCAGTCCCCTCGATAATGTTGAGGTCAACGTTGGCGGCGAGTACGACGGTCACAAGACTGCCATACGCGACATTAAAAAGGGAGAGAATATTATAAAATACGGTTATCCCATAGGACACGCTTTGACCGATATAAAAGCGGGCGAGCACGTACATACTCACAATATAAAGACAAATTTGAGCGGTATTCTTGAATACAAGTACGAGCCTGTAGCCAAAGGTGAGCAGAAGTCCGATGAAAAGCTGTATTTTAACGGTTTTGTCCGCGATGACGGCAGCGTAGGCATCAGAAATGAAATCTGGATAGTAAACACTGTCGGCTGCATTAACAAGACCTCTGAGAAGCTGGCAAGGCTGGCAAATGAGAAGTTTGCCGGAAAGACAGACGGAATATTTAATTTTGTTCATCCGTTCGGATGTTCACAGCTTGGCGATGACCAGAAAACAACACAGGCTATTTTAAAGGGTATGGTTAATCATCCCAACGCGGCAGGTGTCTTAGTGCTTGGGCTTGGATGCGAAAACAACAACATCCCCGTATTTAAAGAGGTTTTAGGTGATTATAATCCCGATCGCGTAAGGTTTATGTCAACACAGGAGTATGATGATGAAATTGAGCAGGGCTTAAAGCTTATCGGAGAGCTTGTTGAATACGCGGAAAAATTCAAAAGAACAAAATGCGATATATCAAAGCTCGTTGTCGGTCTAAAGTGCGGCGGGAGCGACGGATTTTCAGGGCTTACAGCTAACCCGCTGGTTGGTCAGTTCTCTGATTTGCTTATCGCGCACGGAGGAAGTACGATACTGACCGAGGTACCCGAGATGTTCGGAGCCGAGACACTGCTTATGAACAGATGCCGTGATGAGGAGACCTTTAATAAAACAGTTGACCTTATCAATAACTTTAAGGAATATTTTATGCGCCACAATCAGGTGGTTTATGAAAATCCCTCGCCGGGCAACAAAAAGGGAGGAATTACCACTCTTGAGGATAAGTCCTTAGGATGCGTTCAAAAGAGCGGCACAAGCGATGTTGTTGATGTAATTCAGATAGGAGAACACGTAAAGAAGCAGGGGCTTAACTTGCTTACGGGACCCGGGAATGATATAGTTGCGGTAACAAATCTTACAGCGTCGGGCTGCCATTTGATTTTGTTTACGACCGGCAGAGGAACCCCTGTGGGTGCGCCTGTTCCGACCGTTAAGATTTCTTCAAATTCAGGCTTGGCTAAGAGAAAACCGCACTGGATAGACTTTAACGCGGGTCCAATCGTAGAGGGAGCGGTTCTTTCTCAGGATTTGCTTGACTTTGTTATAGAGGTTGCAAACGGCAGACAGACAAACAATGAGAAGAACGGTTATCGTGAGATCTCGATATTTAAGGACGGAGTAGTGCTTTAAAAATTAGGCGGATTTGATCCGCCTGATTTTATGTTAAAACATTTAGGAGGAAAATATGAATAAAATAGAAGGAAAATGGGTTGCCGATTTGGGTGACGGAACATATAAAAACCCGATATTGTACGCTGATTATTCCGATCCCGATGTTATCAGAGTGGGTGAGGATTTCTATATGACGGCTTCAAGCTTTACATATGTACCCGGCTTGCCGATTTTACATTCAAAGGATTTGGTAAACTGGGAAATTATAAGCTATGCCGTAAAGAAGCTTCCCGACCGCTACAACAAGCCCGTTCACGGCTGCGGTGTTTGGGCTCCGGCAATCCGTTATAACGAGGGCAAGTTCTATATTTATTACGGCGATCCGGACATCGGCATATTTATGACGTGGACGGATAATCCCTACGGCGAGTGGTCCGATTTGATTTTGGTTAAGGAGGGCGTCGGGCTTATCGATACCTGTCCCCTTTGGGATGACGACGGCAGGGCGTATATTGTTCATGGCTACGCTAACAGCCGCTGCGGAATAAAGAGCCATTTGGCTGTATGCGAAATGACATGGGACGGTACAAAGGCAATCAGCGAGGATACGATAATATTTAACGGTACGGTCAGCCAGCCCACAATTGAGGGACCGAAGTTTTATAAGAAAGACGGCATGTATTATGTGCTGTCCCCGGCGGGCGGCGTTCCCACCGGCTGGCAGGTTGCGCTGCGTTCAAAGAATGTTTACGGACCGTATGAGGATCATATCGTTATGCGTCAGGGTCTTACCGAAATCAACGGGCCTCATCAGGGCGGTTTAGTCGAGCTTGAAAGCGGCGAAAGCTGGTTCATTCACTTCCAGGATTTGGAGGTAATTGGCAGAATTATACATTTGCAGCCGGTTGAATGGATTGACGGCTGGCCTGTAATGGGAGAAAATATTGACACGGGTCTTTGCGGACAGCCTGTGCTGCGCCACAAGAAGCCAAATGTCGGCAAGGAATATCCTATAACGACTATTCCCACATCGGATGATTTTTCATCCGACAAGCTCGGATTACAGTGGCAGTGGCAGGCAAATCCTAAGGAGAAGTGGTATTCACTCACAGAGAACAAGGGCAGTCTCAGGCTCTACAGCGAGGATTTAAAGACTAAAGAGGATAAATATCTTTGGAATGTTCCGAACGTACTCACGCAGCTGTGGCAGGCTCCGTCTATGGTGGCGACCGTAAAGGTCTCTCTTCCGAAGGGCATTGGCAATAACAAAGCGGTTCTCGGTGTAATCGGTCTGAAATACGGCTATGTCGCACTGACTGACGAGGGTATCGTTGAATATTGTAACGGCAACTTTGAGACAGACAGCGCTGAATGTAAGGTTACCGATAAGTGTATAGGCACGACAGAGGCTTATTTGCGGCTTGAAATTATTTCACGCACAAACAGCAAGGCGGCTAAGTGCCGCGTTTCATACAGTGCGGACGGCTCAGACTTCATTTGCTTGGGCAAATTTGATTGTATGCAGGGGAAATGGGTTGGCGCTAAGCTTGCCATTGCCTGTGTGGGAGAAATCGGCGGATATGCCGACTTTACCGACTTTTTGGTTGTATAAGCTTTGATTTTTGGCTGCGTCTTAAACGGCGCAGCTTTTTTGTTGATTATCGCGGAAAAATGTGGTATTATATATATATTATAAGCGTACAGGAAAAGGTTTGAGCAAAATAAACAGAAAATCACTTTGTATTTAAACCTATTAAATATTAAAAGCAAAAACGGAGGATAATAACATGGGAGCATTAGTTTTAGAAGGCGGGACATTCAGAACGCTTTTTTCTTGCGGGGTTATGGATGCTCTGCTTGACAATAATGTTGAATTTCCGTATGTCACGGGAGTGTCGGCAGGAATAAGCAACGCTTTTTCATACGTATCAAAGCAGAGGGAGCGCAGCCGTGACGTTATAATAAATCATCGGCATGATAAGCGTTATATCGGGGTCAGGAATTATTTTACCGACCACAGCTTGTTTGGTATAAAGTTTGTGTTTGAAACCGCGTCAAATGAATTATATCCGTTTGACTGGGATACATTTTATGAAAATCCCGCAAGGGTTGTTGTGGGCGTTACAAACGCACAGACAGGCAAGCCCGAATATTTGGACGGAAAGCAGATAGACAAGTGCTGCACTATGCTAAAGGCAACCTGTGCGATACCGCTTGTGTTTCCCGCAATCAAGCTAAACGGCAAGAAATATTATGACGGAGCTCTTTGCGACCCCATTCCGGCAAAAAAGGCGGAAGAGGACGGCAACAAAAAAATGCTTATTGTTCTTACAAGGGCTGAGGGCTGCGAAAAAACGCTGTCTAAAATAAATCTTTGGGCTGCCCGCATTTATAAAAAGAAGTATCCCGATTTGGTGAATGTATTGCTTACACAGCATGAGGTGTATAATGAACAGGTAAAGTATTGCGAAAAATTAGAGCGCGAGGGGAAAGCGTTTATCCTGCGCCCGTCACGTGAGACACAGATAGACGCCTTTGAAAATGATATAGACAAAATGAAACGTGTTTACAAGTACGGCTATGACATAGCAACGGAAAATATGGACAAAATCATAGAATACAGTAAATAGTTTTAAAAAGGAGATTTTTTTGTGCTTGATAATATTTTGATTGTTGGAACACAGGTAGTAATCCTGTTTGTGTTGATTGCGGTTGGATTTATCTGTAACAAGACAAAGCTTTTTAACGATAAGGCGATCAAAAGCATAACCGATTTTGTACTGTATATTGTGGCTCCGTGCGTTATAATCAACTCTTACGAGCGTGAGTTTGACCCTTCAATGCTTAACGGTTTGCTTATTACTATTGCTGCGTCGGTCATATCATACGCGCTTAACATAATAATCGTACATTTGATTATACACGACAAAGACAAGAGACGTGAAAATGTTTTGAGGTTCGGGGCTGTGTTCTCAAACTGCGGATACATGTCGCTGCCGCTGCAAAACGCGTTGCTCGGCGCGGACGGCGTGTTCTACGGCGCCACATACATCGCGATATTCAATATTGTTCTTTGGACCTATGGCGTGTGTCTTATGGACGGCGGAACAAAGAATATTTCGTTTAAGAAAATAGTGTTTAACCCCGGAATAATCGGAACCGTTTTGGGCTTTGCAATCTTTTTGCTGTCGTTTAAGCTGCCGTCGGTTATAAGCGAGCCGATAGCCTATCTTGCTGCGCTGAATACCCCGCTGCCTATGATAATCATCGGTTATCATCTTGCAAACGCCGGCTTTAAAATAAAGGGTGTATCCGCGTATTTGTCAATTTTTTTCAGGCTGATTGTATCGCCGCTGCTCATGCTGGGCGGATTATATCTATGCGGAATACGCGGAACTATTCTCGTGGCATGCGTTATAGCAGCCGCCGCGCCATACGCTGCGGCAACCACCATGTTTTCTCAAAGGTTTGGCGCGGATACGCCGCTCTCCGCCGCATGCGTGTCCGTTACCACTGTCTTATCCGTAATAACAATGCCTGTAATTGTCGCCTTTGCGTCAATACTTTAAGGCTGCACTCGTACCCGAGCGCAGCAGAGCTTTTGCAATTTTTCTGCCGCTTCTTAAGCGGCAATGCAAGCTTCGGTTGTCCATTAATAAAGAAGTAATCGGATTAAGCCATTATAAAAAGCTTGGTGTCGCGCTCGGTCTTTGTGCCACTCAAGGAGTGGCAACGCAAGCTTCGGTAGGTGAGCGTTAGCGAACACGTGAGGCGCGCAGGCGACTGCCC
>CAYTZR010000022.1:0-34622 GCA_964442605.1 uncultured Oscillospiraceae bacterium | reverse complement strand
CAAGCAGAGCTTGCTTATAGCTACCGAAGCTTGCATTGCCGCTTAAGAAGCGGCAGTAAAGCGGCTCAGAACAGCAATAAATTAAGCCGGCGATTATCAATTGCCGATGATTGGATATTTTAATATATAATCGTTAATTTTTTATTGAATTATACATTTGCTTATGGTATAATATATGTCATGGTATAAGCTTTATGGTACAAGTTTTTCTGTATCGGATATGGGTATTGTCAAGCCGTTTGCCGAAATATCAGATATATCGGCTGCTATAATGCTTGATTTATAAACAAAAATATCCGCGCGGATTTTTCCGGCATCAGAGTCCTCGTGATTGAGCACCTTGTATGAATAACGTGTGAGACTTTTGCCGGTATAATCGGAAATTGATGAACCATCTATTGCAGAAATTCGCGCATGCGCGAGATAAATCCCCATAAGCTCATCCGGTATTGTGAGATGGGAAATATCCTCGGGCGCGGCATCAACCTTCCAGCCGAATGAATTTATGAATTCAATATTTTGCGAATTGGTTGTGTTGTCCACCGAGAAAAGCGCGAATATTACGGAAATCAGTATCGCGGCGGCTATGATAAAGATTATTTTATACTTATATTTTTTAAACAGTTTTTTCATGGTCATTGCTCCTTTATATATATGATATTATATTATTGAAATGCAGGGTTTATGAATAAAATGAGACTTGATAAGTATTTGTCGGCAGGCTTGGGGCTTGGCTCCAGAACCGATGTAAAAAAGATGATAAAACGCGGCAGAGTCAGGGTTGAGGGTAGCGCCGAGGCAAGACCGGAGCTTAACATAGAGCCGGGAATTACACAGGTGTACGTTGACGGCTGTCTCACGGCTTACCGCGAATTTGTTTACCTGATGCTGAATAAGCCGGAGGGGTATGTTTCAGCGACGGAGGACAGAAGCCATCCTACGGTGTGCGATCTTGTGCCGCCGGAATTCAGGCATATGGACTTGTTTCCCGTGGGCAGGCTGGATATAGATACAGAGGGACTCTGCGTAATTACAAACGACGGGGCTATGGCTCACAGGCTGCTAAGTCCTAAGAGCCATGTACCAAAGACCTATATAGCGGAAACAGACGCACCCGTCACTGCCGCTGATATAACCGCTTTTAAAGAGGGCGTAGTACTGCCGGATGGCTATAAGTGCAAGCCCGCAGAGCTGACGCTTGCCGGCGAAAATGCGGCGCGGGTGGTAATATATGAGGGCAAGTTTCATCAGATTAAGAGAATGTTTGAGGCATTGGGGAAAAGGGTCTTATACCTTAAGAGAATAAAGATGAACAATCTTGAATTAGATAAAAACTTGAATTTGGGAGAAATAAGAGAATTGACAAGTGACGAGCTTGCTCTGCTCAGCGGAAGGATAAACAAATCAGAATAATAATATACAAAAATGTATCGGATTGGGAGTTTTGATATGATTACAAAGATAAACAGCTGCGGACTTCAAGGCATGGACGGGTATATAATCAGCGTAGAAACAAGCGTCAGCGGAGGGTTCCCGACATGGGAGATCGTCGGCTTGCCGGACGCGTCCGTGCGCGAATCAAAGGAGCGTATACGGAGCGCGCTTTACAGCTTCGGGTTTGTTGTGCCGGGTAAAAGGATTGTAATTAATCTCGCGCCGGCTGATGTAAAAAAGGAGGGCGCATATCTGGATTTGCCTATAGCAATCGGATTGCTGACCGCGTCGGAGCAGTTGTATTTGGAAGAGAGTGAAGAATACGCGTTTATGGGAGAGCTTTCGTTGGATGGCGGTGTGCGCCGTATAAACGGCGTTTTGCCTATGGTTATAAAGGCATATCAGGCAGGGGTAAAGGAGATTTTCGTGCCTTTTGATAACGCGGAGGAAGCGGCGGTTGTAAGCGGAGTAAAAATATACGGAGTTAAAAGCTTGGGCGAGGTTATCGAGCATTTGAACGGACTAAAACGGATAGCTCCGACTTATGTCGATGTTGACAGTCTTTTTGGGAGAGCCGCGGCGTGCGCTTTGGATTTTTCCGATGTAAAGGGTCAGGAGAACGTTAAGCGCGCCATGGAGGTTGCGGCAGCGGGCGGACATAATGTGCTACTTATAGGTCCTCCGGGCTCGGGTAAGACGATGATGGCGCAGAGGCTGCCGTCGATATTGCCTGACCTGACCTTTGACGAGGCTTTGGAGGCGACAAAGGTACATAGCATCGCCGGCAGACTTCCTAAGAATATGCCAATGATAACACAAAGACCATTCAGAAGTCCTCATCATACAGCATCGGCGGTGGCTTTGTCGGGCGGCGGCACCAATCCGAAGCCCGGTGAAATAAGCCTGTCGCATAACGGAGTACTGTTTTTGGACGAGCTTCCGGAATTCAGAAAGGATGCCTTGGAGGTGCTGCGCCAGCCGCTTGAGGACGGCAGTGTCACCATAACACGCGTACAGGGCTCATATTCATATCCCTGTAACATAATGCTTGTCGCGTCTATGAACCCTTGTCCCTGCGGATATTACGGCGACAGGAACCACGATTGCAACTGCACCCCGAAAAAGATAAATGCGTATTTGGGAAGGGTTAGCGGCCCCTTGCTTGACAGAATAGATTTACATATTGAGGTTCCCGCGGTTGACTATAAGGATTTGGACAGTCGTGAAAAGCCCGAGTCATCAGCCGATATTAAGGAGCGGGTCAACAGGGCGAGAAAAATCCAGACGGAGCGTTATAAGGGACTCGGTATACATTCAAACAGCCGTTTGACTCCGAAGCTTACCGAGGAGTATTGTGTTTTGAGTGATAACGCGAACAAAATGCTGGAGGCGGCGTTTGACAGCATGGGACTCAGCGCCAGAGCGTATAACAGGGTGCTTAAGGTGTCAAGAACGATTGCGGATTTGGAGGGCTGCGATATTATTGAACAGCGCCATATAGCCGAGGCTATACAATACAGGTCTCTTGATCGAAAATTTTGGGCATAATAATTTGGAGATGTTGAATTTTGAAGATAAACGTAGTGTTGGTAGAGCCGGAAATACCGTCAAACACCGGTAATATTTCCAGAACCTGCAGCGTGACCGGAGCGGCCTTGCACCTTGTGCACCCGCTCGGATTTGATATAAGTGAAAAGCAGGTGCGCCGCGCGGGGCTGGATTACTGGTCGGAGCTTGAACTGTATGAATATAATTCATTTAATGAGGTTCGGGAAAAATATAAAAACGGACGTTTTTTCTACTGTACAACCAAGGGCAAAAAAATATATTCGGATATAGATTATAAAAGCATAAGCGATATGGGGCGGGAAATTTTTTTGGTATTCGGCAAGGAAACAAAAGGACTGCCGGAGGAGCTGCTGCATGATAATTATCACGATTGCATAAGAATACCGATGCTCAGTGATATGCGTTCGCTTAATCTTTCAAACTCGGTGGCGATTATAGTGTACGAGGTACTGCGCTGTCACGGATTTGACGGTATGCAGACCGAGGGATTTTTAACACAGTATTAATAATAAAAGGGAGATTTTTATGATAAAGTTAATGGTAGACCGGGCGGCGGACATTGAACCGGAAATTGCTAAAAAATATGATATTGAAGTATTGCCCTTTACGGTTAATTTAGACGGTAAAAGCATGATCGCCGACAGGGATTTTGACGTTGAGGGATTTTACAAAATGGTACGCGAGAGCGACAGTATTCCCACTACCAGCCAAATGTCGCCCGGCGATGTTGAGGCTATGTACAGGAAAATCGGAAAGGAAAATCAGATAATATACATTTCCATTTCCGCAAAAGGGAGCGGGATTAACAATACAGCCGATATGGTGGCAAGCCGTCTCATTGAGGAGGAGGGCTTTGATATTACGGTTATTAATTCGGAAATGTTTGCCATGGCGATCGGCTATCCTGTGATTGAGGCGGCAAAGCTTGCGGAGAGCGGCGCTGCGAAGCAAGAAGTTATCGACTTTTTGACAGAGTCGTTCAGGCGTGATACCGCGTACTTTGTGGTGGATGATTTGACATTCCTTAAAAAGGGCGGCAGAATTAAGGCGACGACTATGGCGATAAGCTCACTGCTTGATATAAAGCCGATTCTTATGATTAACGACGGTCTTGTTGAGGCTTACAAAAAGGTCAGAGGTCTGAAAAAAGCCATGTCGATTATCGTGGGTTACGCCGAGGAACGCATGGAAAACCCGCAGGAAAATGAGATCATAATCTTGGATACGGACGCGCCCGACAAGGTGGAAATCGTGGAAAAGCTTATTCGTGAGCGCGTAAAGCCGAAGAATATAATTTACAGCAAGATAGGTCCCGTTATTACCGCTCATGCCGGACTTGGTCTCATAGGTGTGTACTTTAAGCACAAAAAGCCGTATACAAGCTACGAAAAATAATATTTGGAGAGAATTAAAATATGTTTTTGGAAAAGGATGAAATGAAGTTTGCCATATTGTATACGCTAAAGGCGTACAGCTATCCGCTGTCGCTCGAAAGGCTTGCGGAGCTGCTTACGTGGGACGAGGAGGTTATGAGTTACTTTGATCTGACAATAATGCTCAGCGAGCTTATTGAGGACGGCTTTATAAACCGTCTGTATTACCGTAGTGAGGAATGTGTATCCCTTACCGAAAAGGGGGAGGATACCAACGAGTTCTTTTTTGAGCGTATTCCGGCGAGTATCAGAGAACGGATTAAGAGCCTTGCCGCGAAGGAAGACTTTGATGAAAAGACGAATCCAAACGCAATATATTCCGAGATAATTCCCGTTGCGGTAAACCGATATATGGCTTCGCTTACCATGCTTGATTCGGGAACGCCTATACTTGAGCTTAAAATCGATGTGGGGCGGCGTTCTCAGGCGAATAAGGCGAAGGATATCCTAAAGAACAAGGCTGATGAAATATATAAGTATCTGCTCAAAGCTCTTGACGGGAGCGAATAAACTTGGTATAATACTTAGTTGGTATAGTACTCATTTAAATAAAAATTAAGAGGTAAATGTAATGCAAAAATTAGGTTTAAATGAAATAAGAGAGAGATTTTTAAGCTTTTTCGAATCAAAGGATTGTTTAAGGCTTGACAGCTTCCCGCTTGTGCCGAAAAACGACGCAAGCTTGCTTTTGATTAATTCAGGCATGGCTCCTATGAAGCAGTGGTTCCAGAACCCTGAAACCGCGCCGAAAAGACGGGTTACCACCTGTCAGAAATGTATCAGGACAGGCGATATAGAAAACGTGGGAAAAACCGCGCGTCACGGCACATTTTTTGAAATGCTCGGCAACTTTTCTTTCGGAGATTACTTTAAGCGTGAGGCTACCGCGTGGGCGTGGGAATTTTTTACAAAGGTTTTGGAAATTCCGACCGAACGTCTTTGGGTTTCTGTGTATGAAAACGATGATGAGGCAAAGGATATTTGGATAAACGAGGTGGGCGTTGACCCGACACACGTTGTTAAGCTGGGCAAGGAGGATAACTTCTGGGAGCATGGCACAGGTCCGTGCGGACCGTGCAGCGAGATATATTATGACCGAGGCGAGGAATACGGCTGCGGAAGTCCGGACTGCGCAGTCGGATGTGAGTGTGACCGTTTTATGGAGGTTTGGAACCTTGTATTTACACAGTATGACAAGGACGAGAACGGCAATTACAATCCTCTGCCAAATCCCAATATAGATACAGGTATGGGACTTGAGAGATTGGCGGTTGTTATGCAGGGCGTTGACAACTTGTTTGAGGTTGACACCATTCAGGACGTAATGAAGCATATCTGCCGCATAGCGAGAGTCGAATACAAGCAGGACGAAAAGAAGGATGTTTCGCTGCGCGTTATAACCGACCATATCAGGAGTACGGTTATGATGGTGTCGGACGGAGTTATTCCGTCAAACGAGGGCAGAGGCTATGTGCTGCGCAGATTGCTGAGGCGCGCCGCGAGACACGGGAAGCTTCTTAATATAGACAGGCAGTTCCTGTTTGAGGTAGCCGATACGGTTATTGACTGTTCAAAGGACGCTTATCCGGAGCTTGATGAAAAAAGAGAATATATCAGAAAGATTATCAAGAAAGAAGAGGAGCGTTTTGACGCGACAATCGACAATGGTCTGGTTGTGCTGAACAAATATATTGAGGACGCAAAGAAAGTCGGAAGAGACAGTCTTACCGGCAGTGAGGCGTTTAAGCTGCATGATACCTACGGATTTCCTCTTGATTTAACCATAGAGATGGCGGAGGAGCAGGGACTTTCGGTTGACACAGACGGTTTTAACGCCGCGATGCGGGAGCAGAAAGAAACCGCCAGAAATGCCAGAGATGACGGTTCAAGCTGGGATGGCGATGATGTTTATGAATTTGAAATGGTAAACGACCCGACTGAGTTTGTGGGCTATGATACTCTGAAAGCAAAGAGCCATGTCGTAGGAATAGTCGCGGAGGGTGAGGTTGCCTCTGTTATTTCCGAGGGCGAATCGGGTATGATAGTAACCTACATAACCCCGTTTTATGCCGAAATGGGAGGTCAGTCGGGAGATATAGGCAGAATTTACAGCGATAACGCCATAGCGGAGGTTGTTTATACCAAAAAGACCGGCGAGGGAATTTATCTTCACGAGGTCAAGGTGTCTAAGGGTGAGTTTGCTCTTACGAACAAGGTTACGCTTGAGGTTGACTCGGATAACAGAATGTCGATTGCGAGAAATCATAGCGCGACGCATCTTTTGCATAAGGCGCTGAAGGATGAGCTTGGAGCGCACGTTGCTCAGGCTGGCTCGCTTGTTACGAATGACAGACTGCGTTTTGACTTTTCACATTTTGAGGCGATGTCATCTGAGCAAATTGCCGATGTTGAGAAAAAGGTCAATGATGTTATACTGGAGTCGCTCCCGATTACCGTACAGGAGCTGCCGATAGACGAAGCAAAGCAGCTCGGCGCGACCGCGCAATTCGGTGAAAAGTACGGCGCTGTGGTAAGAGTTGTATCGATGGGCGATTACAGCGTTGAGTTCTGCGGCGGTACGCACCTTGCAAACACCTCGCAGTGCGGTCTTTTCAAGATTATATCAGAGTCGGGAGTTGCTGCGGGAGTGAGACGTATAGAGGCTGTTACCGGAAGAGGCTTGCTTAAATATATTAAAAATAACGATATGCTTATAGCAAATACAGCCGCCGCTCTTAAAACCAACCTTGTTCATGAAATTGATAAGAAAGCAGAGAGCTTAATGGCGCAGAGCCGTGAGCTTGAAAGGAAAATTGAAGCCTTTGAGGATAAAATGGCAGAACTCAGAACCAAGAATATAATGACATCTATTAAGCATTTGGGTTCGGTCAATTTGTTAACCGCTCAGGTTGATGGAATGAGTGTATCCGAAATGAAGTCAATGGCGGATAATGCCAAGGATAAAATGACGGATGGAGTTGTTGTGCTCGCCGCAAACACAGACGGCAAGATTACTTTTGTGGCTATGGCTATGAAAGGAGCTGTCGCAAAGGGCGTTCATTGCGGTAAAATCATTAAGGAAATCACAGCTATAGCAGGCGGCAGAGGCGGCGGAAAGCCGGATATGGCTCAGGGCGGAGGAAATGCGGCAAATAAGATTGACGATGCTCTCGCAAAGGTCGATGAAATATTAGAGCTTCAAATAAAAGAGAAATAGGAGGAAAAATAATGGATTGCTTATTTTGTAAAATAATAAACGGAGATGTTCCGTCAGAAAAAATCTATGAGGACGATTACGTTTATGCGTTTTCGGACATTAATCCGCAGGCGCCCGTGCATATAATATTTGTTCCAAAGCAGCATATTGCGTCCGCGAATGAATTGCGTCCCGAAAATTCAGCCATAGTCGGAAAGATTTTTGAGGCGATTGCCAAGGTTGCCGAGGAAAAGGGCTTTGCCGATAAGGGATACAGAGTCGTAAACAACTGCGGCGAGGACGGCGGACAGACGGTAGGTCATCTGCACTTCCACGTTTTGGCAGGCAGATTGTTGCAGTGGCCTCCGGGCTAAGCGCGAATTATTGAATAAACAATAGGGCAGGCTCCCCAAATGCGGGAGCCTTATTTAAAATAATTTTTTTGGAGAAATAGTTATGGATTGGATAAGAGTAAGCATAATCACAACAAGCATCGGAATTGATTCCGTTTGCTATGCACTGGGCGAGCTTGGAATAGACGGTGTGGAAATTGCCGATAAAAATGATTTCTTGGAGTTTTTGGAGAATAACCGAAGGTATTGGGATTATGTTGACGAGGAGCTTGAAAGGCTCAAAACAGCTGATACAAAAATCACTGTTTATGTCAGTGATGATGAGGGCGGCAGGGAGCAGCTTCGTAAAATTGAGCGTTCTATGTCGGAGCTTAAAGGCGAGGATAAAGCGGACGAACTCGGCGCACTTAAGATAATGACCGCAAGTGTCAAAGATGAGGATTGGTCCGAGAACTGGAAGCAGTATTTTAAGCCGCTTGAGATAGGCGAAAGAGTCTTAATTCAGCCGGAGTGGCAGCCGCTTGAGACCGAAACGGACAGAGTGGTGTTTAAGGTAAACCCCGGTATGACGTTTGGCACAGGCTCCCATGACAGTACAAGATTTTGTATTGAAGAAATTGAGAAGCATATAAAACCCGGCGGTAATATGCTCGACTTGGGCTGCGGGAGCGGAATACTTTCGATAATCGCGCTGCTTCTGGGCGCATCACACTGCGACGCGGTAGATATTGACCCTAACGCAGTGGATGTGGCGTATTCAAATCTTGCGCTTAACGGCTTGGAAAAGGAACGTTACAGCGTTATTTCAGGCGACATAATCGAAGACGAGGCAGTAAGAAAATCATTCGGCAAATATGATCTTGTCGCGGCTAATATAGTGGCTGATGTAATTATTGCGCTTGCGCCGTATGTCAGAGCGTTTATGAAGCCAAACGCTGTGTTTGTATGCTCCGGCATAATAAACGAACGAGCAGAGGAGGTAAAATCCGCTTTAACCGCCGCAAATTTAAAATTATTAAGCACAAAACAGTCCGATGAATGGACGGCATATACCTGTGTTTAGCCAAGCGGCTTTATTAAACGCATATATCGCTTGCGTGGGTATGCTTTAAGCCTGCCGAAGATTATTTAATCTTTTATTATTTAACCTTTTAATCTCTCCTTATAGATAAAAAATGAGGTTTTATAATCGGTTATACCCTTGCCGGTATTGGGACGAAAATGCGAATATACCTGATCCGCGAGAAATAGCGACGTCAGCGAGGCGCATATTATGAGCTTAGTCCTTTTCGGGATTTTTTTAAACAAATCATCCAGCGCGGGAGCAATCAAATATATTGCGGCGCAGCCGCCCAAAGCAAAGGTGAAAAGTCCTTCGAGACAAATTCTTCCGTTCAGGTTAAGAAAATAGCCGCTGTAATCCCACCATTTTAAACCTTTCGTCATTTCGAGATAAAATGATGTGAAGTATTCGACTATTCCGCACAAAACCATTGTTGCCAAAAATGTAAGGACGGGCTTGTTCCTTATCTTTTTAAGCGCGACAAGCGCGAGAACGCCCCCTACGCCGTAAATCGGAAGCCACGGTCCGTAGGATACACCCCTGTTCACAAATTGACCGTCCTTGAATAGATGCAGACTTACCTCCCATATCCAGCCGATAAACGAAAAAGTAAAGAATATAAGTATCAGCGATGAAATGCTGTATTTTCTGTTATAGTCGGCATGAAGCCATTTTCTGCTTTCAACGGTAGGTATTATATATTTATCAATGGGATATTCTCCGTCCTGAATTTCGACGTCAAGCATTTTATCGCAAAGCTTTTCAGAATTAATGTTTTTTCTGAGCGTCATATAAAGCTCTGCGTCTGTAAGCATTTTATAAGGTTTTAAATAAAAAATGTCAAGCAGTCCAAGGGTTATTAAGCTTAATACTCTCCACAAAACGAATGAAACATCCAGCTTAAATGTATCCCACTTACTGCCGTTCATCATTTCCGCGGAAAGCTTTATTGCTTCTCTTGCCTTAATATCGGGATTTTCCGCAGCGATAAACGGCGTCATTCGGTATGAGTAGCGCTTAATTATACCTCCGATAATCGTTAGCTGCCATAGGGTTAGATAAAGTCGTTTTACAAACATTATCCATGCCGTTTTTCCTCCGCGCTTTATTCGCCACGGGAAAAAGAGCTTTGTAATATGCGTGTCGTTGTAACAGCGGGTTTCGAGCATATATCTCGCATATGCCACCTGAATAACGTTCTTAAAAAGCAAAAGTATAAGGAGCTGTATAAGAGTACCGATAGCTATGACGATACCGGCGTTTACTCTGTCGTTGAATACCGATTGGTTAATTGTATTCATTATTCCGTACAGAACGCTGCCGGCGCCCTCATAATTGTCCGCAAAGGCGGATAATACACCGTTTGTCCATCGTTTAGCTTTTTCGTTTTCCATACCGACTCCGCCGAGAAATGCGTCAACAATATCAGTATTGCTTAATTCTTCGGTTTTTGCGTTCGCGGCAAGTGTGTTTTCCTGTGACTCCGAGCTATTGTCGTCGGTGTTTTCCGTTATGCTTTCACCCTGATTTACTGTTCGTGATAATGCGGATTCAAGATTTGAAACGGGATTTGCGAAGTTTCCCATAATAATCGCAACAAGTGTGCAAAGGATTACTATGCTCCAATAATTCCTTTTCAGAGCTCCTCTCGCCGCCTTTTTCAGTTCGCTTCTTTTCCACATAATATATTTTCCTTTCGATTGCTTAAAACTGATTTAAATTTTATCACGCACCGATTATTTTGTCAACTTTTACTTGACACTAAGCGCCTATAATTCCTGTGTTGACTTTTTGGCGAATATATTGTATAATGGCTTTACTAAATATATTGTTATGAGGTGTGGGATGTTGAATAGTAAAATAATTAAAATGACTGCGGCGGCGTTTGTGTCTGTCGGTGTTATTATAGGGAGCTTTGGGGGAGCAGCGGTTTTTGCGGCGGATGACACGGCAGAGACGGAGTTTTCACCGGATTATGACGTAAATGATGCGGCAGAGCCGAGCATTGCGGAAAATGTTACGGAATATGTTTCGGAAAATGTTACGGAATACGATACGGAATATGTTACAGAAGATATTTCGGAAGACGATGCGGAAGGTATTATAAAAGAACCGGCAGAGGCCTTTGCCAAGCCGTCGGAAAACTCGACTGAGGATGCTGGCGCTGAGCCTGATTTAGGGGAAACGACAGCGCCTGAAACGACAGCGTCTCAATACGACGCGCAAATTACAAGCTATGAGTTAAACTTCACGTGTCAGCTGGACGGATGGCCGAGAAAAGAGTACGCCGTGTTTAACATATATTCGGGTAATGGGGAGCTTTTGGGCTCCGAAACACGCTACATAACCGATACCGAGGACTTTTCACTGACATTTGATTTACCTGCGGCTCCGGTTGGAACGGTTTATTATCTTGAGGTGAGCGGGCTTGATTCGATTGACTATTATTCCGAAAATTATCCCGTGCCTCTGACGGAAAAAATTCCGCTGTATACATATTGGTCAGATCCCGACGAGAACGGAGTCCGTACTCCCGTAAGCGCTGCGTATATGACGGCTCATGTGAGAACGCAAAGCCCGATAAATATTTATGTCAACGGACAGTATATTGCCCTTTCGTCGCCGGCGATATTCGAAGACTCTTATATAATAGCCCCCTTGTCAGAGGTCGCGGAGGCGATAGGAATTACCGATTGTACATTTTATCCCGAATATGACAGTGTAAAGGTTAAAATCGGCGACAACGAGATGCTTGTCAATATTGGATTTTCGTATATAACGGTTTTCGGCGAGGATAAGCAGTTGGATTTGCCTGTTTCCAACATAAACAGTCTTACATATATAGAGCTCAGACCGTTTGTTGAAAGCTTTGGATGCACTCTTGATTATACCGACTGCGGCAGCTATATCGATATAAATCTGAATATGTCCCCCATGGCGCTTGAGGCGATTGCATCCTTGGAGCAGAGAGCCAACGAAAGCGGTATAGGAAGTTCTACTGATTATATGATTTGGGTTAATAAGGGAAAATTCAGATGTACTGTTTTTCAAGGCTCAAAGGGCAATTGGAAGCGGGTTAAGGATTTTACCGTGGGAATTGGCGCGTCAGGCAGCGAGACAATTACAGGTGTTTTTGAGTACAGTGCGGCGGTGAACAGTTGGAATTACGCGAATTATTATGTGGGTCCTGTGATGATTTTTTACGGCAATTACGCTATACATTCCACACTGCTGAGGTATGATGGTACGCCGTATAATAACAACGTGGGAGTTAAGCTTTCGCTTGGGTGCGTGCGCTGCCAGCCAAGGTATATAAATTGGCTGTCCGAGAATATTCCGCTGTATACAAGAGTATATGTAACCGAAAATTAATATTTTAAATTAAACATATTAAATTTAAAATTTACTAATAAATGTTATCGCAAATTGCATATTTTATTTTTGCTAAGTGTAATATCATTGATTTTTGGATTATTTTTACCAAACTGTTGAATTTTTAGTCTGAATATCTTGACAAATGTTTTTGTCTTTGATAAACTTGAAACAGACGAAATTTGGTAGGTGAATATTTTGGAAAATCTATGTGATATTATTAAATGCAAAATTGAGGAAGAATATGAAAGCGTGGCAAAATTTTCGAGGACTGTTGATATACCGTATTCAACCCTAAACTCAATAATCAAAAATGAAATTGACAGCAGCAGGTTTTCTACGGTTATGTATATATGCCGAATTTTGGAAATTGACATATTTGAAAACAAAAATTTAAAATTTTCCGATTTCGATTTGGAATTTATCAGCAAGCTTTTGGCGCTTGATGGGCATGGAATCGAGTTAATAACGGCTATTATCGAAAAAGAATATGAACGAATTATTAATTTTTAATACAAATATTGACAATTGCTTGTAATTATGATATAATATGACAAGATTGGAGGTGTTTCAGTGGATGAGTTAACCTTGCTTATTAAGCAGGAAATTAAAAAACAGTATCGTAGTGTACGTCAGTTTGCAATTAGTGTAGGTATTGCACAAACAACAGTAGTAAGTGCGCTAAAGAATGGTATTTCAGGAACAGGTTTTAGTACAGTTATGAAGATGTGCAAGGCTTTGGACATTCAGGTGTTTGATTACGAGACTCCGTTGGTTATAAACGATAGCGTAATCACATTGGTGAAGAAGTATAACGCTCTTGACAAATTGGCTGAACACACCATTCAAACCGTACTTGACGTCGAGTACGAAAGATGTAAGGCTGATAGTTTAAAGAGCGCGAAGCGTTAATTGAACGTTAATAGTTAGTACTTACGAATTTTTAAATCCTGTTTATCGGGTATCATGGTATGCCTATTTGATTATTTTAGCATACTAAATTTAATGATTTAAATAATTACAACTCACCAAAAAAGTAATGGGGTCCGGTAGACACCCATTATTTTTTATTGTTTAATTATTTTATTTGAGGCGATTTGAGGCTTCGGAAACAGCCTTGGCGACAGTATCCGCTATGCGCGGATCAAAAGCTTTTGGAATAATATATTCCTCATTCAGCTCTTCATCTGAGATAAGAGAGGCTATAGCGTTGCATGCCGCTACCTTCATTTCCTCGGTAATACTCGTTGCCCTCGCGTCAAGCGCGCCGCGAAAAATTCCGGGAAACGCTATAACATTGTTTATCTGATTGGGAAAGTCAGAACGTCCGGTTCCTACGACTCTCGCGCCCGCCTCCTTCGCGAGGTCGGGCATAATTTCGGGCATCGGATTTGCCATTGCAAAAACGATTGAATTGTCGGCCATGGATTGAACCATTTCCTTTGTTACAATATTCGGAGCCGATACTCCGATAAATACGTCCGCGCCTTTCATAACATCGGCAAGATTTCCGATTTTTTTGTCACGATTTGTAATTTTAGACATTTTTTCCTGCTCGGGATTAAGCCCGTTCATGTTTTCACAGATAGCGCCGATTTTGTCAACGAGTATAATATTTTGTGCGCCCATGTTGATAAGCATTTTACAAATAGCAATTCCCGCGCTTCCGGCGCCGTTTATTACAATGTGTACATCTTCAATTTTTTTATTGACTACGCGCAGAGCGTTTATTATCCCGGCAGATACAACGATTGCAGTCCCGTGCTGATCATCGTGGAATACCGGTATATCCAGTTCCTCACGCAGGCGGCGTTCTATCTCAAAGCATCTGGGAGCGGAAATATCCTCCAGATTAATTCCGCCGAATGTCGGAGCTATATTTTTTACGGTGTTTACTATCTCGTCAACATCGTTTGTACCAAGACAAATGGGAAAAGCGTCGATATTCGCAAAGTTTTTAAACAAAACGCACTTTCCTTCCATTACCGGCATTCCCGCCTCAGGTCCGATATTGCCCAGTCCCAAAACAGCGCTTCCGTCGGTGACAACAGCCACAAGATTGCCTTTTCTTGTATAGTCGTAAACCTTTCCGGCATCCTTGGCAATTTCACGGCATGGCTCCGCGATGCCGGGGGTGTACGCAACCGAAAGCTCATCCTTGTTTGTAGTTGCCGCTCTTGATGAGATCTCGATTTTTCCCCTTAACTTCTTGTGTAATTTGATAGCTTCCCTGTTATAGTCCATTTTTCGTTATCTCCTTATTTTTATCATACAATATTCTAAGTCCGTCAAGTGTCAGCATACTGTCAACTATATCAATTTCTTCGGACTCGTTTGAAATCATTTTCGCAAGTCCTCCCGTCGCGATAACCGTCGCGTTATCGCCTATTTCTTTTTTTATTCTGCGTATTATGCTGTCCGTCTGTCCCGCATGACCGTAGAGTGCGCCGCTCTGGATTGAATTTACCGTATTTTTCCCTAATACGGAGGGAGGCTTTATAATTTCAACCTTTGGCAGCTTTGCTGTTTTTTCGAACAATGCTTCCATAGATATTTTAACTCCCGCGGTTATGACTCCGCCTACATAGTTGCTGTCCTTATCAACGGCGCAAAAGGTAGTGGCGGTTCCGAAATCCACGATTATGAGCGGCGGGGTAAATTTATTAATCGCCGCCACCGCGTTAACTATTCTGTCCGCGCCAAGCTCTCTGGGATTGTCCATTCTGATATTCATTCCGGTTTTTATGCCGGGTCCTACAATCATCGGTATACAGTTTAAATACCTTGTAACCGCGTTTTTTAGCGAGTGCATAACCGTCGGTACAACCGATGCGATAATGACGGCGTTGATATCCTTGGCTCTGACATTTTCGCTTATAAGAAATTGAGTTAACAATATTCCGTATTCATCGCTGGCTTTTTCTATATCGGTTGACATTCTCCAATGACGTATCAGAGTGTCACCGTTATAAAGCGCCGCAACAATATTTGTGTTGCCTACATCAATAGCAAGTAACATAGAATTCTCCTCATCTGTTTTATTTTTTAATTTCCGCGCTGATTTTTCCTGAGCTGTCAACCTCCAACACAGCGTAAGAGAGCCATGCGGTTCCCGGATTTAACATAAGCACGCCGTCTGTGGTCTCGTTATATGCTGTGTGAGTGTGACCGAAAATACATATATCAGCGTTTACTTCTTTGGATTTCATCAAAAGGGAGTAAAGTCCGCTTTTGACGTTATATTTGTGACCATGTGTCAGGAATACACGTTTTCCGGCAAATGTAAACGTAATTTCAAATGGAACATCATGAACAAACCAATCATTGTTACCAAGAACATACGCGACAGGAATTTGAGGATATGCTTTGATTAATTTGTCAACATCCTTCTGCACATCTCCGGCAAAAATTATCATTGAAATATCATTTTCGTTCTCAACAGCCTTGACGAGATTATTAAATCCGCCGTGTGAATCACTTAAAACCAACGCTTTCATAACAGTACCTCCATACCACAATACTTGACTATTATAACATAAATTTATTTTTTTGTCACTATTTTTATAAAAATACATAGAATGTAATGTAAAAGAGTTTGCACAACGCTGTAGCATAAAAAATATGATCGGGTGGAATGACGGAAATCGGCATGCTTTTTGGGAAAGGAGATTTTTAATTATGATTAACATCAATGATTTGACAAACAATGTTGACAAAAACAAGCTCAGTGATATGTTAAAGCAACTCGGAAAGACAATGTCCGAGGAAGAACTGAATAAGGTTACAAGCGCCATTAACGGAACAAATTCTACGCAGCTCAAACGGCAATTGAGTCAAATTAACCCGAAGGATATAAACAGTTTTTTGAACGGTAATCCAAAGCTTAAAAAAGTATTAAGCTCAAACCCCGATGCCGTGAGAACGCTAAATTCTCTTTTATCGGGCGGCAAGTAAAAGGGAAAATAATTTAACAATTCAACAATTCAATAATTCAATAAAGGCGGCGATTAGATGAGCGATGAACAGAATATGGATTTTGATTTCAGCTCAGCTATTGAAAAAATCCAAGAGATGATGAGCAGCGATGAAGGTCAGTCCAAGCTCAATAATATAATCAACGCCTTTGTCGAAGCAGATGAACGGGAAGATACTTCGGCAGCCAAGGGTAACAGCGGTTTTCCGGATTTGGATCGGATTGACCGGATGGATATGATGATAAAGCTCGGTAAGATTATGTCTAAAATGAAATCCGAAAGCGAAGGAAGGGATGCCGCGCTTTTGTACGCGATAAAGCCTTATCTCAGGGAGAGCAGGCGGGAAAAAACGGACAGCGCGGTAAAAATTATGGGGATAATAAGGGCGTTGACCATATTAAATGACAGCGGTATTAACCTTGATTTTTAGGAGGCTCTATGTACAGGCGTTTAAATTTTAATACAAGCTTCGGACAGAGCGGAAATTCAGGCGGCAGTGAAAATCAGGAGACACCGAAGCCTATGCGGTCAGAGTCGGCTCACAGAAACGAAAATGATTACGAAAAAAATATTAAAAATAATCACGAAAAAAATCACGAAAAAAATCACGAAAATAATTTGGAATATACTAATAACAAAATCGGGCATACTGGGAAAAAGGGGTTGTTCGGAATGCTTGCGACGGACGGAGGAAAGAGTATAATTAATGCTGTGTTTAATTTCATACCAAATGAGATATATAATCGGGATAACAAAAAAATTCTCGGCTCGCTGACAGCAGAGGATTTGCTGCTTTTTTCTCTGATTTTGCTCGTTGCCGACAGCGATGACAAAGATAATATACCGTTGCTTGCGGCGCTTATATATATTCTCTTTGCTTAGAGATTGTTTATTAAATGATGTTTCAAAACCATATATTTTTTACGCATGATGTAACATATGGGGATAACTTTGTCAAAAAATTCCATAAAATTGCGCTTAAACGCTTGACATGACACGCCGCAAAATGATATAATCATTATAACATTTTGCAATGCCGTAAATATTGCGTATCTGTGAAAACTCAGCGGCAGCGCGATTTTCCCGTATTTGTCCGTAAATATACTGTTTACGGATATTTTTGTTGTCTTTTTGCGGAATTTCACCTCCCTGAAAAGGCATAAAAAATGACCTGCCTCCGGCAAGCCTTAATATATATCTATTATATCCACACGAGAAAAGAGCCTTTCGGCTCGTTTCCCCGGGATATTTAAATTTCTTTTTCATTATTAAATCCGAAAGCCTACGCGCTCTATCTGAAAGCCCATATGTTCTGTCGGAAAGAACCGCGCGAAAATTTCAATCGCCGAAGCATATTCCCATCTGGCGGGCTGTTATTACCTCGTTGCAGTCGGGAGTAACGCATTTCAGCTTTCCGGCAACCTTGCTCAGAGGAACAGGAACGATTTCGTTCTTCTGGAGAGCGACCATATATCCGTACTTCTCCTGCGCTATAAGCTTCGCCGCGCTTGTTCCGATGCGAGTGGTGAAAACTCTGTCGTAGGGGCACGGACTTCCGCCTCTCTGGAAGTGACCCGGTACGCAAACTCTGATTTCATGGTTATATTTTTCTCTTATCTCATCGGCTATGCGGTATGAAATAGAGGAATGTGTCATTGCGGCACGGTGAGCCTTAAATTCCTTCTTCTTCATTTTTGCTTCCTCTTGAGAAACAGCGCCCTCGGCAACGGCAATGATAGAAAACATTTTGCCCTTGCTTGTGCGGTTGTCAAGTTCAGCGATGACGCTGTCGATATTGTATGGAATTTCAGGCAGCAGTATAACATCGGCTCCGCCGGCAATTCCGGCATACAGCGTGAGCCAGCCCACCTTGTGACCCATTATCTCAATTATGAACACTCGACCGTGAGAACTGGCGGTGGTGTGAATTCTGTCGATAACGTCTGTCGCAACGTTAAGGGCGCTGTAAAAGCCGAAAGTCATATCGGTGCCCCATATGTCATTATCAATGGTCTTGGGCAGCCCTATAACGTTAAGCCCCTCCTGGCTGAGCAGGTTCGCGGTTTTGTGAGTTCCGTTTCCGCCCAGTACCACCAAGCAATCCAGCTTCATCTTTTTATAGGTCTTTTTCATTTTATCAACCTTGTCTACTTGGTTTTCGTCAACCTCGCGCATTGTTTTGAAGGGCTGACGCGAGGTTCCCAGAATTGTGCCGCCCAAGGTTAAAATACCCGAAAAATCTATAGGCTCCATTTTTCGGTATTCGCCATTAATCAAGCCGTAGTAGCCGTCCTTGATACCATAGATTTCCACATCCGCGCCGAAGTGCTCATAAAGCGCTTTGGCAACGCCGCGTATGGCTGAATTAAGTCCTTGACAGTCGCCGCCGCTGGTTAAAATTCCTACTCTTCTCATGTGATTACCTCCGAATAAATAATATTTTATTTAAATTCCTGCGGCGCTTCCTCAGAACCGCAGAGGATTTTTGTACGGTGTATGTTGTAGCCTGTGACCGGTATTTTGGGTATCAGATAATCAATAAGCGTGTTCACGGCAATTTCAGGCTTTAAGTTGCCGTGTCCGCCCGCCGACAGAGTCATAGTCATATTTATGGCGTATTCGTCTCCGAATTTTCGCAAGCCGGCAGGTGACACACCCTTTATAAATTCCATAAGATTAACGGGCTGTTCGCCCTTCTTTTTTGTCTTTTTCATTATGATAACCTCAGCCTGTTTGAAAAATTCATCAATGACCGAAATATCTGAATTTTCCGCCTGCTTTGGCGTTATCAGCGACACATCATATACAGCGGCAAATATATCGTTCGCGTTTTTTGTCGTATCCCCAACGGCAAGTATTCTTATGTCCGGCGGAAGTGTTTTATTGAGACGAGTCATAATTTCGTTGTCCGAAACGTTGTCCTCAAAATCAACATCCACACATTCGCATACGCTTGTTACACCTATCGAAAGAGGGAGGGAAAAGGTTATCTTTTGATGAGGATTAAAGCCCTGAGAGTATTTCACCGGCAGTTCCGCGCGCATAATCGAGCGGGTAAAGCAACGCAGCAGGTCAAGGTGTGAAATATACTTTGCCATATTCAGCTTCGAAAATCTTAACCGTCTTTTACTCAAAGCAAACACCCCTTCCAAAGCACGCGGCACCGCAGCCGCTGCATTTTTTGCGGCAGTCCGGGGTTGTCACTTCTTCATATGCCCGTTTGTGTTCCTTTATAAAATATGACTTCGGTATGCCTATATCCGCGTAATCCCACGGCAGTATTTCATCATAGCCTATACGTCTGTTCGCGTAAAAGGCGGGGTCAATTCCGTGCAGACGAAACGCCTCCATCCAGCGGTCAAAGTCAAAGAAGTCACTCCAGCCGTCAAACTTGCAGCCTAATTTCTGTGCCGTTATAAGAACCTCGGAAAGCCGTCTGTCACCTTTCGCGAAAACTGCTTCAAGCAGGCTTATGTCGCTGTTGTGCCAGTTATACACAATCTTTTTGGATTTTATGTTATTTTTCAGGAACTTAGCCTTTTCTTCCATTTCGTTAATAGGATTTTGAGGCTCCCACTGGAACGGCGTAAACGGCTTCGGAACAAAAAACGATGTGCTTATGGTTATACTCACGCTGCGCCCCTTGCGTTCCTCGGGCGGGATAGAAAAGAAGCCTTCATCGATTACCTTTTTGCCAAGCTCCGCTATGCCCAATATATCATCGTAGGTCTCCGTCGGCAGTCCAAGCATAAAGTACAGCTTTATACGGTTGTATCCGCCTCTGAAAGCGATACCCGAGGTGCGTATCAGGTCGCTCTCCAGCACGTTTTTGTTTATTACGTCACGCAGTCTTTGGGTTCCCGCCTCCGGAGCAAACGTAAGACCGCTCTTTTTTACCCTTTGCACCTTTTCCATAAGCTCCATAGAAAAGTTATCAACTCTCAGCGACGGCAGCGAAAGATTTATTCGCTTGTCTACGGTTATATCAAGTAGCCTGTCCGTCAGTTCACCGAGGTTTCTGTAGTCGCTGGTGCTGAGTGATGACATGGACATTTCCTCATAGCCTGTGTTTCTGATGCAGGCATCCGCAACCTCAACAAGCTTGTCCACGCTGCGTTCACGGACAGGACGGTATATATATCCAGCTTGGCAGAACCGGCAGCCGCGTATACAGCCTCTGAAGATTTCCAGCATAATTCTGTCGTGAACGGTTTCCATAAACGGGACAATAAGCTGCTTCGGAATGTATGTGTTATCCAAGTCGCCTATTATACGTTTTCTGACCTGCTTCGGCACACCGGGACGGTTTGGTTCAAAGCTTTTTATCGTATTGTCATCGTTATATACAACGTCATAAAATTTCGGCACATATATTCCGCCGAGAGGTATAAGCGACATAAGGAATTCATCACGATCGCGCCCGCCGCCGCCGCGCCATTTTTTATATACGTCCATAATCTCATTGTTGACCTCCTCGCCCTCGCCGAGAATAAAAAAGTCAACCAGATCAGCCAGAGGCTCCGCATGATAAGCGCAGGGACCGCCGCAGCATACAAACGGATCGTCTTCACCGCGCTCAGAGGTTCGAAGCGGTACACCCGCCAAATCAAGCATGTTTACTATATTGGAATAGCTCATTTCATATTGGAGCGTAAACGCCACGAAGTCAAAATTTTTTACGGGGACATAGCTCTCCATGGATAGCAAAGGGATACCGTTTCCGCGCATTTCCCGCTCCATATCGTCCCATGGAGCGTACACCCTTTCGCAAACTGTGTCATCGCGCTCATTTAGCATATGATAAAGTATCTTAATGCCGAGGTGAGACATTCCCACCTCGTAAACATCGGGGAAGCAGAACGCAAACGACATCATATCATCGCGCCACTCCTTATGAACACTGCCGAACTCGTTGCCTATATATCTTGCCGGTTTTTGTACCCGTTTTAAGCAGTCCTCAAATTTGATTTTGTATTTGTCGGTAAATTTTCCCATTGAGTACCCCCACGTGCCTATTTGTTTTATTATATCATAATCTCCGCTATTTTCAAGTGAATTTTTATTTTATATTGTTTATTTTATATTGTAATTTAGTTTTTAGAGAAAACAGGTTTTTCAATTATTTTGAATTTTAAAAAAATATTGACTTATTGATATGTTGTGTATTATATTGTAGATATAACTAAAAGCGAGACGGGGTAAAGCCCCTAATTGAACCAACATATGGAGGTGCGTTGTTTTGAAGAAGATTAAACTGATTACATCGGCGGTACTGATATTCTTTATATTTTCATGTATGAGCGCGTCCGCCTTTTCTGATGTGCCGAGCGGAGAGTGGTATGCCGAAAACGTGGAGAGCATGGCGAACTTGGGCTTGCTCAACGGATATGAGGACGGAACCTTCAGACCGAACGAAACAATAACCTATGCCGAATTTATAAGCGTTGTCATGCGCTGTGTCGCGGGAAATCAGCCGCAGAGCGATGCGCATTGGGCAAGCGGAAACATGAAGTATGCCTATGAAAACGGCTGGTATGATTATGACGAAATTTTTGAGAAGGATTTTGATGCGCCGATAACCCGTCAAATGGCGGTGAAAATTATCGATTTAGCCTTTAAAATCCCTGAGAACGAGCATGAAAACAATGCATATTATAAATATATGACATCAATTAAGGATTTTAACGAAATACCCGGCAGATACGGGTACCTTGTAGTTCGGGCTTATAATAACGGGATTTTGACAGGCGATGAAAACGGATGCTTTAACCCCACGAGTTCGCTGACCAGAGCGGAGGCATGTGCGATAATTATGCGTGCGAAGAAGGAGACGGCGTTACCCGTAACATCTATGGCAACAGAGGCTCCTGTACGGAATTATATAAGCGGCGGAGCGGCTCAAAACGGCAGACTTTCGGTTATAGGAACGCGTCTTTCAAATCAGTATGGAGAGCCGATAGTCCTTCACGGCATGAGCAGTCACGGGCTACAGTGGTATTCGGATTATACCTCCTATGATGCCTTAAAGAGTACGGCGGACAGCGGAGCGAACCTTTTCCGCGTCGCTATGTATACAGACGAAGGTGGTTATATCAGTCAAAAGGACAGTATGAAGCAGCTCGTATATAACGCCGTTGACAACGCAATCGCCAATGATATGTACGTGATTATTGATTGGCATATTTTGAGCGATAACGATCCAATGAAGTATTTAAGCGACGCGATGGAATTTTTTGCCGAAAGCTCAGCTAAGTACGCGGATGTGCCGAATGTGATATATGAAATTTGCAATGAACCGAACGGCGGGATAAGCTGGCAGGGAAATGTTAAGCCTTATGCCGAAGCGGTAATTCCCGTGATACGTCAAAATACCGATGCGGTTGTGCTTGTCGGATCAACCTCGTGGAGCCAGGATGTTGATATAGCGGCTGATGACCCGCTTGAGTTTGACAATATAATGTATACCTGCCATTTTTATGCCGGAACCCACGGAAGCTATCTCCGTGATAAAATCGACTATGCCTTGTCTGAGAATGCGCCTATTTTTATAAGCGAATGGGGAACAAGCGCGGCAGACGGCAGCGGCGGCGTATATTTGGAAAGCGCTGCGGAGTGGCTTGACTTTTTGGATGAAAGAGGGATTAGCTGGGCTAACTGGTCACTGTGCGATAAAGACGAAAGCTCTGCCGCGTTAATCCCCGGAACCGCGCCAAGCTCTGTTACAGTGGACAGTCTGAGCGAATCCGGCAAATTTGTATTCGGAAGATTTTAGGCATTATCGGATAGGGTAAATAATAATATTGTACAATAAACATGCCGTTTGATATACAAAATATGGGGGTGTTTGCACTTGAAGTCTATAATTTATTGTGGTATAATTCGATAATACTTAACAAGGAGTTGACTGGATGAAAGTATCGTTTAGCGCGAGCGCGCTTCGTGAAAGAACAGAAATTCAATCCGAATACTTTAAGAAATTATCGGCAGAAAACGCCAAAAGCAATTTGTACTATATGATGTTTATCGCTGTTTCCGGAATTGTTTTGCTTACTGCGCTTATTTTTATTACTCCTCATATTATAATCGGATGGAGTGCGACAACGGAGTATTATTTGCTGTATCCTGTTTTTCTGGTATTTTTAATATTTTCAATAACCGCGATAAAGCTTAAATTAACCAATTATTACCTGATACAGAGCATGTGCGTGGCTATGTATGTGCTGATGTTTGCGGGATTTATATTAATAAGTATATTTCCGTATCCTGATAACGTTCAGGTTTATATCTCGCTGTTTATCATGACAATGCCGGCGCTGTTTATTATAAGACCGAGCATAACTCTAACCGTATCGATTGTTATGGGGACGCTGTTTTCGGTATTGGCATACGAGTATAAGCCCTATTATATTGCATGCCAGGATATATTTTCAACTATCGCAGCGATTTTGTTTTCGGGAGTTTTGTCCTGTTTTATTGTTTATGTAAGAGTTGAGGATTACATAATGAAAAAGAAGCTGTTTAAAATGGGAAATACGGATATGCTGACTTCGCTTTACAACAAACAGGGCTGCGAATACTACTGCCAAGAATATATGGACGCAGCCGGTATGGAGGAACACTATACGGTCATTATGATGGATATGGATAATTTTAAAGCCATCAATGATACATACGGGCATGTATGCGGCGATAACATACTAAGGGTGTTCGGAGGCGAAATAAAAGGTCTGTTTAAAGCGGATGATGTGATAAGCCGCGTGGGTGGCGATGAGTTTTTTATATTAATAAAAGATATGTCTGATATTGAAAAAATCAGGCAAAAGGCTGTGGCTGTTTTAAAGATTTGCGAAAGAATAGGTCAAAAGGTAAATATAACTCTCGGGAGCAGTATTGGTATAGTGACAGTAAAAGATACAAAACTGACCTTTGAGGATCTTTACAAGCTGTCAGACAGACTTTTGTATGAGTCGAAAAACAGCGGAAAAAACAAGTATACTATTATAGAATATGAGAATGAAAAAGACCTATACTCATGTAAAATGCGCAGCAGCTGATATTATTTATATACGGTCCCGTTTATCGGGACTGTTTTTGTTCCGCAGCGTAACAATATTATTTCTCATATAAGGATTTGGTTTTTATTTGATTTTTATTTGTGTTTACATAGTTAAACATTTGACTTTTTTCATTATATATTCATATATATATTCATATATTCAGGGCAATACAGATACAAAATCAATAAATGATTTGTAACTGTCAGCGACAGCTTTAATATATCTCGCTTTGTTTTTTGTTATTGACTTTAACTTTATAATACTATAAAATAATACTGTATGCAGACTTATATAGGAGGCTCGTTTGGTAATGCAGGAAGAAAAACAAATGAAGATGGGGTATCTTATAAAAAGATTTGCGCCGTACTTTAAAAAATATAAATGGATATTGATACTTGACCTGTTGTGCGCATCGCTTACAACAGTGTGCGAGCTGATTTTTCCCATGCTGGTGCGGTATATTACCAATATGGGCATAAACAATATTGCAGGATTGACAGTCGGGTTGATACTTAAAATCGGTCTGTTCTATCTTGTCCTGCGAATATTGGACTCGGCAGCGAATTTTTATATGGCGGATACAGGGCACATTATGGGAGCCAAAATAGAAACGGATATGCGCAGAGATTTGTTTGAACATCTGGAAAAGCTCTCGCACGCGTACTACACCGAGCATAAGGTCGGTCAGATTATGGCTAGGATAACAAGCGACTTGTTTGATATAACCGAGTTTGCTCATCACTGCCCGGAGGAATTTTTTATCGCGGCGTTGAAAATTGTTGTATCGTTTATCATTCTTTGCGGAGTAAACGTTCCGCTTACCGTAATTATGTTTGCTTCAATGCCGCTTTTATTTGCCTTTGTAAAATTCTTTAACACTCGTATGCGCAGAAATTTTAAAACACAGCGCAACCAAATCGGAGAAATAAATTCGCAGGTTGAGGATTCGCTGCTTGGCATTACCGTTGTTAAATCCTTTGCCAACGAAAAGATTGAAGCGGAAAAGTTTGAAGAAGGAAACAAAAGGTTTCTTGATCTTAAAAAGCTGGGATATTTTTATATGGCGGGATTTCAGACCTCCAACAGGGCGTTTGAGGGCATAATGTACCTTGTTGTATTTGTCGCGGGAGCCATATTTATGGTAAAAGGAAAAATCAATCCCGCCGACTTGACGGCATATCTTTTGTATGTCAGCACGCTCCTTGCCACACTTCGTACCATAATACAGTTTACAGAGCAGTTCCAGCGCGGCATGACGGGTATTGAGCGTTTTCTTGAAATTATGGACGCGCCGGCCGATATAATTGAGAAAGAGAATGCGAAGGAGCTGACAAACGTACAGGGGAATATAAAATTCGAAAATGTCGGCTTTAGATATTTGGACGATAATACCGAGGTACTGTCTGGCATCAATCTTGACATAAAAAAGGGTGACAGCGTGGCGCTTGTGGGACCGTCGGGCGGCGGAAAAACAACGCTCTGCAATCTTATCCCGCGCTTTTATGACACAACGGAGGGACGTATTTTAATCGATGGGACCGACATAAGAGATGTGACGCTGAAATCCTTACGCAACTCAATCGGCGTGGTACAGCAGGACGTATATTTGTTTTCGGGTACGGTTTATGACAATATATCCTACGGTATGCCGGGCGCAAAATATGCGGAGGTAGTCGAGGCGGCAAAGCTTGCGGGCGCACACGAGTTTATATCGGAGCTTGAAAACGGCTATGATACATATGTGGGCGAAAGAGGAGTAAAGCTGTCGGGAGGACAGAAGCAGAGAATAAGCATAGCGAGAGTGTTCCTTAAAAATCCGCCGATACTTATTCTTGACGAGGCAACCTCGGCGCTGGATAACGAGAGCGAAAAAATCGTACAGGAGTCACTTGAAAAGCTGGCTAAGGGCAGAACCGTATTTACTATCGCTCATAGGCTCACCACTATCAGGAACGCGAATGTAATACTGGTACTTACCGAAAACGGAATAGAGGAAATGGGAACACACAGGGAGCTTATAGACAAAGGCGGATTGTATTATGACCTATACAGCATGTATGCATCGCTGTAGACAAATAATCGAGAAGAGATGATATTTACATAATATGAAAAAATATAAGAAATATATGATCGGCACAACGCTGAGAATTGCCGTACCGGCCATAGTTGAGTCGTTTTTTGTCCAGTTTGCGGGGCTTGCGGACTCGCTTATGGTCAGTTCTTTAGGCGCGAATTCGGTTGCGGCGCTTGGGCTTACGGCACAGCCCAAATTCCTGGGGCTGTCACCTTTTTTTGCTCTTAATGTGGCGCTATCGGCGCTGACGGCACGCCGTTTCGGCGAAAAGAGGCGCAGAGATGCCAACGCTATAGTTTTTACCGCGATTATAATAATTATCGGCTTGTCAATAGTTCTGGGCTCGGTTCTTTCAATACTCGCGCCGCAGATTATGACGCTGTGCGGTTCAACTGCCGATACCCATGACGACGCGGTGCTTTACTATCGTATAATCATGAGCTGCATGATTTTTAATTGTATTCAAATGGGCATCAATTCCGCTCAGCGCGGGGCGGGAAATACAAAAATAACCATGCGAACCAATATTACATCAAATACTATTAATATTATTTTAAACTATCTCCTGATAAACGGACATTTTGGCTTCCCTGCGCTGGGAATAACAGGCGCCGCAATCGCGACGGTTGCCGGTACGGCGGCGGGCTGCGTTATGAGTCTTGTGTCTATTATCAGACCGGGCAGCTTTATAAATGTTTCCTATATAATAAAAAAACATGTTATGCCTGCAACTGCGGCTCTTAAGGATATTATCAAGGTTGGTTACAGCGTGTTTTTTGAGCAGTGCCTTATGCGCATCGGCTTTATGATGACAGCGGTAATGGCTGCGAACCAAGGTAATGCCGCGATGGCGGCGCATCAAGTCGGAATGAATATTTTGGGGCTGTCGTTTTCGTTCGGCGATGGATTGCAGGCAGCGGCTGTGGCTCTTATCGGACGTAGTTTGGGCGAAGGGAAAAGCCGGCGCGCAAAGGAATACGGCAGTACCTGTCAGATGGTCGGAGGTATAATTTCCGTAGCGCTCGCGGTATTATACTTTCTCTGCGCGAGACCGTTTATGGAACTGTTTTTTGCAGAGCCGGAGATTGTTGATATCGGTGTCATGATTATGCATATTATTATAGTAGTTGTACTGTTTCAGATACGACAGGTTATATATATGGGCTGTCTGCGCGGAGCGGGAGATACGCTGTATACCGCGGTTGCGTCCACAATAAGTGTTACCGCTATTCGCACGGGCGTTTCATATTTGTGCGGATATACGTTCGGATGGGGAATTGCCGGCATATGGATAGGTGTTGTGGGAGATCAGGTATCAAGATATATTTTGGCGGCTATACGTTTTAAAGCAGGGAAATGGGTGAAAATCAGAATATAGACAAAATAATTTTTAAAAACTATTGACCTGTGCGTTTTTTTGTGATAAAATAATTCAGTCATGTTAATCGGGGCTGTAGCGGTGCCTTGTAACCCTCAATCCGCTGTAGGGGGGATGAAAACTTGCCATGAGGAGTATCCTTGTTTGGTCTGCCTCGCATAAGTGGTGTTGACGGTTTGGTCTTACGCAATCAGAACCTGTGAACCTCGTCAGGGCGGGAACGCAGCAGCGATAAGCAGTCATTCTGATGTGCCGTGAGGGCGCCAAATTTGAGCTAACTGTGGGAGTAACGCTTGTAGGGCTATTTCGAAGGCAAGTACATGGCTTTTTTATTTAAGAAAAAGAGGTGAGGGGCTTATGCCCGAAAAATATCAGGCATTATACCGTAAATGGCGTCCCATGACCTTTGATGATGTAGTGGGGCAACAGCATATTACCGTTACACTTAAAAATGAGATTTCCTCCGGAAAGGTTGGACACGCATATCTGTTCTGCGGAACCCGCGGTACCGGAAAGACATCGACAGCGAAGATTTTTTCAAGAGCGGTCAACTGTGAAAATCCTAAGGACGGAGAACCGTGCAATGAATGCGATACATGCCGTGCAATCATTGACGGCAGGGTTATGGATGTTTATGAAATGGACGCGGCGAGTAATAACGGTGTTGACGCTATACGCAATCTTCGTGAAGAAGTTATATATACTCCTGCGGGATGCAGATATAAGGTGTATATTATTGATGAGGTTCATATGCTTACAATACAGGCGTTTAATGCTCTGCTCAAGACCTTGGAGGAGCCGCCTGAGCATGCATTGTTTATTTTAGCTACAACAGAGCCCCAAAAAATCCCGAGGACGATTTTGTCGCGCTGCCAAAGGTATGACTTCAAACGCATAGGCAGTGATGATATTGCCGCACGTCTTAAAAAGATTGCAAAGGCCGAGAATATAAACGCGACAGAGGACGCGCTGGAGCTTATTGCCGAGTTGGGTGACGGTTCGATGCGCGATGCTCTAAGCATACTTGACAGGTGCTCATCGTTTGACGGTGAATTGAGGCGTGCCAACGTCTCCGAAATTGTCGGAATAGTTGATGATAGAATGCTGTTTGACATTGCCGAGAGCATAGGAGCCGGCAACACATCCGAGGCGATAGCAAGGCTTGACGGACTGCTTGACATGGGCAAGGACGTACTCACTTTTTTTGAGGATTTTATAGAACATCTGCGTTCCCTGCTTTTGTGCAAGGAATGTGAAAATCCCGAAAGTATTGTGGATAAATCTCCGGAGCTGATTGAAAAATATAAGGCTCAGTCAAAGCTGTTTACAGCGACGCAGCTTATCTACGGAATAACTGTTTTAAGTGATTATCACGGCAGAGCAAAATCAATGTCCGCGCCGAAGATTGCGGCGGAGATTGCTGTTATAAAGCTGGTAAAGCCCGAATATAACAATGATATAGACGCGCTTTGCGCAAGAATAGAAAAGCTGGAAAACATTGTAAAATCAGGCGGCGCAATGCCGCCGCAGAGAGCGGTTGAAGCTGAGAGCGAGCCTCCGTGGGATAATTTTGAACATGCGCGGCAGGCGGGGTCTAAGGACGAACCGAAGCAAAAATCGAAGCATGAGCAGGACAGCGACTTAGGATGGAGTCTGTGGCCGGAGGTTATGAATGCGATAAAGCAGAGCAGCAAGAAGCTGTTTATGTATCTGCACAATTCAAAGGTCACTAAAGACGGCAGCACGATAAATGTGAGCGTTGCAACCAAGCACGCTTATGACACGGTGGCGACTGTTAAGGGTGTACAATATCTGTCGGAGCTGTTTTCCAATATATCCGGCGAGACATTAACCGCAAAGGTTTGTTACGGTGATGAAACGGAGGACCGGAGCGGTGCTTCTATAATGGATATAGTGAACAAAAAAGCGCAATATGGAGATATTATAAAGGTTAAAGGAGAGTAAAAAATGGCAAAAGGATTTCCGAGAGGTATGGGCGGCGGCATGGGTAATATGAACCAGATGATGAAGCAGGCTCAGAAATTACAGGAGCAAATGGTAAAAATGCAGGAGGAGATGGAGACAAAAACCTTTACCGCTGATGCCGGCGGCGGGGTGGTTTCCGCAACCGTAAGCGGCAAAAAGGAGCTGCTGGAAATATCGCTTAAGGAAGAAGCTGTAGATCCGGATGATATAGAAATGCTTCAGGACTTAATCGTTGCCGCTGTCAACGAGGCGATGAGAAAAGCGGAAAAGGACAGCGAGACACAGATGGGTGCTTTGACGGGCGGTATGAATATACCCGGATTATTTTAATCAATCAAACGGACGCTGAATTATTTACAGAGTCCGTTTCTTATTTATTCACAAATCTTTATTCACAAATCGAACAATGTCGAAATATACTGTATTACAGGAGTTTTTTAAAATGGCGGTTGAAAACTTCTGTTTATTATGTTAGAATATTTAGTAATGATATTTTAGCTGATAAAATATCGTTTTTGGAGGAATTTTATGGAAATATATTTTGATAACAGCTCCACAACCAGACCTTATGACGAGGTTGCTGCGGCGATGTTTGATACGATGAGTAATAATTACGGAAATCCGTCATCCTTGCATAGGCTCGGCATTGAAGCTGAGCGTGCTGTAAAAACAGCTAAAGAGAGGATTGCCACGGGAATTAAGGCGACTCCCGGTGAAATACTGTTTACCTCGGGCGGAACAGAGTCGGATAATATTGCACTGCTTGGCTCGGCAGCCGCGAACAGGGGCAGACATATTATAACAACTCCGCTTGAGCACCCCGCTGTCATGAGCACGCTTGGGGAGCTTAAAAACAGGGGCTATAAGGTTGACTATACACCGGTTGACAGCGGAGGAAGGGTTATCCTAAAGGAATTTGAGAAGCTTATACGCCCCGACACATTTTTGGTATCCGCTATGATAGTTAATAATGAAATCGGTACACTTGAACCTCTGCAGGAGATGTCCAAAATTTTAAAGAGCAAAAATCCCCGCGCGTTGTTTCACACAGACGCTATCCAGGGACTCGGAAAGGTTCCGATTAGCGTTGACGCAATAAATGCGGATATGGTATCGCTGAGCTCTCATAAGATACACGGACCGAAAGGAATAGGAGCTCTTTATATTCGCAGGGGAACAAAGCTTAAGCCTATATTATTCGGCGGCGGTCAGCAGGGCGGAATGCGTTCCGGAACGGAAAATGTGCCCGGTATCGTGGGCTTTGGACTGGCTGTAAAGATGGCAACCCAAGATCTTACACAAAAGACTGAGCGTATGTCAAGATTGCGCAAGCGGCTTGAAAAGGGAATAGTAAAAACTATTGATAATATACGGGTTAACACTCCGGAGGTATGCGCGCCGCATATTTTAAACATATCATTCGGTGGTATAAAGTCAGAAGTTTTGCTGCACTCTTTGGAAATGCAGGATATATTTGTATCCAGCGGCAGCGCTTGCAGCAGTCACAAAAAGGAACCCAGCTATGTACTGACAGAAATCGGTGTGCCCGGGCATATGATTGACGGTAGTATTCGTTTCAGTCTGTCGGAGTTTACGACTGAGGAACAGGTTGATACCGTGATTGACGCGATACGCGGGATTGTACCGCGTCTCAGACGGCTTAACATTCGATGATTTTTCACAAAAACAGATAAAATACGAAAAAACAGATAAAATACGAAATGGAGAGTATTATGCAAAAGAGTATTATGCAAAAGATAGATTTGATACTTTTAAAATACGGTGAGATTGCCTTAAAGGGACTTAACCGTCCAAAATTCGAGCAAAAGCTGATTGATAACGTGACCTCCGCTTTAGCTCCGCTGGGTAAGTTCAGCGTAAAAAAAGCGCAGTCCACAATATATGTAGAGCCTCTGGAGGACGGGATTGATATGCCGCAAACCGTAAGGCGTCTGCAAAAAGTTTTCGGTATAGTCAACATCTGCCCGGCTGTCAGATGCGAGAAGAATATGGAAAGCATAAAGCGCACGGCTGTGGAATGTATGCAGGATATTGACTGCGCGGGCAGAACCTTTAAGGTAGAAACAAAGCGTGAGGATAAAAAATTCCCGCTTGGGTCACCCGAAATAAGCCGTGAGGTTGGAGCGGCAATACTCAAAAATTTAAGAGGAATTAAGGTTGACGTTCACGACCCCGATATTCTTGTGCAGGTAGAAATCAGAAATGACGCGTATATTGTGGCGGAAAAGTTCAGCGGAGCGGGCGGTATGCCGATTGGTACCGGAGGCAGGGCGGCTCTGCTGCTTAGCGGAGGAATAGACAGCCCCGTGGCGGGATGGATGATTTCAAAGCGCGGAGTGACGTTGGACGCAGTATATTTTCACAGCCCGCCATACACAAGTGAACGCGCCAGAGATAAGGTTGTTGACCTTGCAAAAATACTGTCGGAATATACAAGGGGCATACGCCTCTATGTTGTGCCCTTTACAGATATACAGCTTGATATAATCGATCGATGCCCGAAAAGTTGCCTGACAATTATTATGAGAAGAATTATGATGAGAATTGCCGAAAAAATCGCTGTGAATAACGGCGATAAAGCGCTTGTTACCGGAGAGAGTATAGGTCAGGTTGCAAGTCAGACAATGGAGGCGCTTTACTGCACCGACTCCGCTGTAAGCCTGCCTGTGTTCAGACCGTGTATAGGTATGGATAAGGAAGAAATCGTAACTGTTTCCAAAAAGATTGATGCATACGAAACCTCTATTCAACCTTATGAGGATTGCTGCACTATATTTGTGCCGAAGCACCCCAAAACAAAGCCGAAGCTTGAGGAAATAACCGAGGCTGAAAAGCATCTTACCGATATAGAAAACATGATAGAGCAGGCAATAGAAAACGCCGAAGTGTTAGAAGTAAAGTGAATTTTAGTGGATTTTAGTGGATTATTGAAGCAAATTTATTGAAGTGAATTAAATTATTGCGGCGATTTTATTTGCAAAGCATTTCTTTTACCGACTGTAAAAGGGAATGAGTAAAAAGGGGGATAAAAATGACATTTGAATTGTTATCTGTAGGAACCGAATTACTGCTTGGTTCTATTGTAAACACTAATGCGCAGTATTTAAGCCGCAGACTCAGCGAGCTCGGCTTTAACGTTTATTATACAACCGTTGTGGGTGACAACCCGGAACGTCTTAAATCGGCGCTGGGGATTGCGGCCGGCAGAGCCGACGCGGTGATAACCACCGGCGGACTCGGACCCACGGCTGATGACCTGACAAAGGAAACAATTGCCGAATACTGCGGTCTTAAATGTGTTATGGACGAGGAGAGCCGACAAAGAATAATCAAGCGTTTCAGCAAGGGCGATATGTATATGCCGGAAAGTAATTTTAAGCAGGCTGAAATGCCGGAGGGCTGTATAATATTAAAGAACGATAATGGTACGGCTCCGGGCGCTGTTGTGGAGAGCGACGGCTGTGTATTTATAATGTTGCCGGGACCGCCGAACGAGATGAAGCCCATGTTCGACAATGAAGTTATGCCCTATCTTGAACAGTTCTCTGACGGTGTAATACGCTCAAAGTCATTGAGGGTGTTCGGCTTGGGCGAATCGGCTGTTGACGAGATTCTCGGAGATATTATGAATAACGCTACTAATCCCACTGTAGCGCCCTATGCAAAAACCGGACAGGTTGAGTTGAGAATTACTGCTAAGGCAGACACGGCGGAGGAGGCAAAGACACTGCTTGCGCCCATGCAGAGGAAAATCATTGAAGTTCTCGGTGATAAGGTGTACGGAACAGGGATAAATAATTCAATGGAAAACGTTGTGGTAAGCACCTTGCGCGAAAAAGGACTGACTGTCACCTGTGCCGAAAGCTGCACCGGCGGGCTTATAGCGGAAAAGCTGACACGTATTCCCGGATCGTCCGAGTGCTTTAACTGCGGTTTTGTAACATATTCAAACGAACAGAAAACAAAGCTACTGGGAGTAAATCCCGAAACATTGGAAAGTTTTGGCGCTGTATCTGAGGAAACCGCACTCCAAATGTCAAATGGAGCAAGAAAAGCTGCCGATGCGGATATAGCTGTAGCCGTTACCGGAATAGCGGGTCCCGGGGGAGGTACAGACAAAAAACCGGTAGGTCTGGTCTATATTTCGGTATGTACCGAAAAAGTGCATAAGGCGTTTAAGTTTAACCTGATTGGCAGCAGAGACGCAGTAAGAGAGCGAGCAAGCCTTCATGCTCTGGATTTGATAAGAAGATGCGCTCTTAATCTGCCGCTGCAATAAAAAATCAAAAAGTATTTTAAAATGGATAATTACACATAAGATGGTAAAAATAACATATGAATTTGTTGTATTAAAATGCGGAATTAATTAAAATATACAAAGCTGAAAAAAAGTGAAAAAAAGATAAAAAAGGGTATTGACAAAGGGAAAAAAGCGTGATAATATAATAAAGCTGTCGCTGACGCGGGCGCAAAATAGAGCGCGGAGAAGAGACGTGGTCGGCGGAGGATAAGCTGGGTCAATAGAAAAAATTCAAGAAAAATTTCAAGAAAAAACAAATTTTTTAGAAAAAAGGTATTGACAAAGCGAGAAAGATGTGGTAAGATTTAAAAGTTGCTGCGGAGAACGCAGCGGGCTTGCTTATTGCAGCGGAAGCCATGAATCCGCAAGCGGAGCTTGCTTATTAGAGCGGAAGCTCTTGGTCAAAATTGCT
>CAYTZR010000021.1:0-36083 GCA_964442605.1 uncultured Oscillospiraceae bacterium | reverse complement strand
ATCCGATACAGCTATATTCGCTGTTATTGCTTCTGTTGACGGATCCCATGTATCCTCACCTGTTATCGGTGCTTCTGTCGGTGCTTCCGTAACATCAGGAACCTCTGTCGGTGCTTCTGTAACATCAGGAACCTCTGTCGGCGCTTCTGTCGGCGCTTCCGTAACCTCGGGAGCTTCCGTTACCTTCGGATATTCGGTTCCGCTTGCGTCCTTAAGTACAGCCGTACCGTCTGTTACCGTTACGGTCGCTACATACTCGGGAGCTTCCGTAGGTTCAGGCGATTCCGTTACCACCGGAGCTTCTTCGAATGTTACATCTACGGCAACGTCCTTTTCGGGCATTGTGAATGTTGTTCCTTCGATTGCCGCGCCATCAACGGTGATTGCCGGTACTAAGCCATCTGCATCCGCTGTCGCTTCTACCGTAACAGTGTCACCTGCCGGTACTACGTACTGTGTAACAGTTGTGCCTTCTGCTGCAGTTTCTGCTGCCGCAGTAAGTGATATTCCATAAAGTAATGAACCGCCGCTTGCGTTCTGATATACCAAATAAGTATCTCCCGCAACAACATCAAATGTAGCGTTTCCGTTTGACTTTCCTTCTATATTATCGCCATTGGTATTTGTACCTGTTGACAAATCAAACAGTCCACAGGTCTTCGGATCAGCGTGTCCGTTGTAGAAGTCAACTGTCAATGTTCCGGATGTCTTTGCCGTGAACGCCAAAATCAATCCGGGTGATCTCGTTGAATTGTTAAACGCCGTCTGTATATCGGCAAGATTTGCTCCTACCGTTGCTGTAGCAAGGGTGTCCGCATAAACCTCTGACGGGTTCGTTCTGAACGCCGCTCTGTACGCGTAATCACCGTATTCGGATGCTTCAGCCGTAACCGCCGTGCCTGCTGACAATACATATCCGAGCGTCCAAGAATCGTTATCATCTAAAACGCTTGCTTCTGAATATGTCTTGTTTTCAACCGCGTATGATACTGCATCTCCTGTAGGAGGCGTTGTAACATCAGGAACCTCTGTCGGCGCTTCTGTAACATCAGGAACCTCTGTCGGCGCTTCTGTCGGAGCTTCCGTAACCTCGGGTGCTTCTGTTACCTTCGGATACTCGGTTCCGTTTGCGTCCTTAAGTACAGCCGTACCGTCTGTTACCGTTACGGTCGCTACATAATCGGGAGCTTCCGTCGGTTCAGGTGACTCCGTTACTACCGGCTCGGGAGTAACTGCGCCGCCCGATGTTACAACCTGGAACGCTGTAAGCAAGCTGCCCGACTTCGCGATAATATTAACCAGATACGATCCCGCCTTAAGCTCCACATCAGCGGAGAGCGCGGTCATGTTTTTACTTCCAATCTTTCCGACTCTTTCTGACTCAGCATCGCTTGAAATCATCGATACGGTTGTTGTGTTCGCCGGATCGCTTACGTCTGTAAGAGTTACGTCATAGCCTCTATCTCTGTAATTTCTGAACAACGCCCATACGGTGTACGTACCGTCTGTCGGTACTTCAAGAGCGTTAACCGTTGCGTCGCCCGACTCCAGATACTGTGTATACTGAGTAAGGTCTCCGAAAGGCTCGCCCATCGCCGCATAGTTGTCGGCATATGTCGTTGTATCCCAAGGCTCTTCGTATGTCTTGAGCAATACATCATCAGCCGCTACGAACTTATCTATTGAATAGATTGTGTCTACCGCGTATTCCTTAGGTTCGGGAGTCGCTGTTACTTCAGGCTCCGGAGTCGCTGTCTCCTCGGGCTGCGCTTCCTCGAATGTTACATCTACAGCAACGTCCTTCGCGGGCATTGTGAATGTTGTTCCTTCGATTGCCGCGCCGTCAACCTTGACTGCCGGTACCTGACCCTCTACGCTCGGAGTAGCATCTACCGTAACTGTGTCGCCTGCCGGTACTACGTACTGTGTAACGGTTGTTTCAGCTGCAGCCGATGCATCCGGTGTGAACTCAAGACCGTAAACAGTTCCTGTTGTGCCTCTTGCCCACAGATAGTATTTTCCGGCTTCGATATTCCATGTCTTTGTTCCGTATCCGAACATTCCATCTTCTCTCTGCCAATCAAGAGCAAAGGTTCCGCCGATTACCGTGCTTGAACCCGCTTCTGACAGGAACATATCCTTACCGTTGTCCGCTGTGAATACTCCCGGCGTTCCCGATGAACCGCCGTCGTTCTGTCTTCTGTAATAGATAGTCAGCTGTCCGTCTACCGCTGTGGTTACCTTGACCGGTGTTCCGTTGTCATGCTTTGTTCCATACGGATTGTCCGTACTTGCGTAATCTGTAACTCTAACGCCATAGTACGCTGTGAAGTCTCGACCCGCTATACTTATGCTTGTCTTTTGACCGCTTTCATCTGTCGCGGTATCGTCTTCTACTGTTGTAACCTTTCCGGTAAATACCGACGCCATCAATACGTTGCTGTCCTGATATAAGATTGTGTCTTCATCTGTCGGGGTATCGGCTGTTACCTCGTAGAACGCCGCGCCCTCAGGCAGAGGAACCGCCGTAGCGTTGGGATCAGCCGTCTCAACTACCGGTACTTCTGTTTCTTTAGGAGCTTCCGTAGGAGCCTCTGTAACAACCGGAGCGCTGCCGCCCGATGTGAACGCGATACCGTAGATACCAATATTGTTGTCACCGCCGATATATACCGGTGTGCCTGCCGTTACACTTGCCGATGCTGTTGTTGGAACTCCTGTGTATGTTCCGTCTTCATTGAGTGTCTCAACAGCAAGCTCGTTGATGATTTGAACATCGTTCTGATAAGCCACGCAATGTCTGCCGTCATTCTTGTTGGATCCGCTTACAAAGTAAACTGTAATCGTTCCGTCTGTTTCAGGTGTGTATGTGAATACTCTTGATGTATTAAATGTTGACTTTCCGCCAATCTTAATTCTGTTCGGGAAAGTAGTACCGTCAATTGTTGTTCCTCCGCCATATGTTGACTTCTCAGGTCCGACAAATGATAATCCGTTGCCCAAATCAAGATCCGCTGTAATATCTCCTGATGTTAAATCGCCGAATGTCCACAGAATTGTGTCTCCTGTAGGAGGCGTTGTTACATCGGGTGCATCTGTTACATTAGGAGCCTCCGTAACAACCGGAGCTTCTGTCGGAGCTTCCGTAACCTCGGGCGCTTCCGTTACCTTCGGATATTCGTTTCCGTTTGCGTCTCTGAGTACAGCCGTACCGTCTGTTACCGTTACGGTCGCTACATAATCCTCTGCCGGAGCATCCTCAAATGTTACGTCTACCGCAACGTCCTTCGCGGGCATTGTGAAGCTTGTTCCTTCGATTGCCGCGCCGTCAACCTTGACTGCCGGTACCTGTCCCTCTACGTTCGGAGTAGCCTGTACCGTTACCGTGTCGCCTGCGGGTACAACATACTGTGTAACCGATGTTTCCGCTGCAGCGTCCGCATCCGGTGTGAACTCAAAGCCTAATACATAGCCTGTTGTTCCTCTTGCCCAGAGGCAATATTCCTGCAAAGCGTCTATGCTCCATGTCTGCGTACCTATTCCGTATACAGAGGATCCGTTATCAAGCGTCTGATCAAGAACCCATGTGCCGGCTGAGTATGAAGCTGAGCCTTTCTGAGAAAGCTTTATATCCTTGCCGTCTCCTGCCGTGAACGCTCCGTCAACCGCCTGTCTTCTGTAATAAACAGTAAACTGTCCGTCTACAGCGGTTCTTATTCTGACGGGTGTTCCTTTAGCGTGCTGCGTTCCATACGGGTTTGTCGCGTCCGGAGTATCTGTAACTCTGATGCCGAACATATGCGTAAAGTCATGACCCGCTACCGTAACAGTATCTCCGCCGTTATATGACCAATCTCCATCGGCATTATCATTGTCGGCGGATACCAATACGCCGCCGTATACCGTGCATATCTTGATTAAATCGGTATCAAGGAAGTATTCATCCTCCGCTACATTTGTGTTAGCGTCTATCGCATAGAATACCGTGTCGTCCGACGTCGGAGCCTTTGTTACTACCGGAGGCTCAGGTGTAGCTGTTACAACCGGTGCGCTGCCGCCCTCGGGTATATATGTGATTGCTCCGAATGTAGCCTTTGAACCGCCTACATAGATATAATAGTCTGTTCCCGGCTCTGCCGTGAACTCATAAGAAAATCCTCCCTTTTCTGTAGCCTCATACGACCAAACCTCTGTTCCGCCTGTTGTTGTTCCCGCCGGGAATGACAATACATAACCGGACTTAGCAGCTCCGATTGACATACTGCCGGATACTGTTCCCTTTGACGTTACGGTTACCTTAAGAACCGTGCCGTATGCGGGCGCTTCATCAACAGATACCGAACCTTCGCCCGATGAGGGCTTCGGATTTTCGGATGATGTGATACCCGTTACTCCGCTTGTGGAGCTGGTAGACCAAACCTTTGTTTCGTCTGAGATATTAGCCTGCAGAGGATCTACCGTAAGAGCGCCGAGCGTAACCGCTTCGGGGTCAGATACTCCTATGTTAGCCGTTATTGTGTTGGAAGCGGGATCCCATATTACCGACTGTACCGACGGATCCGCCGTTACATCGGGTGCATCCGTTACAATAGGCGCTTCTGTCGGAGCTTCCGTAACTACAGCCTCAGGTGTAGCCGTCGGAGCTTCCGTAACTACAGGCGCTTCTGTCGGAGCTTCTGTAGGAGCTTCCGTCGGAGCTTCCGTAACAACCGGAGCTTCCGTTACCTTCGGATATTCGTTTCCGTTTGCGTCAACGAGCTTCGCTGTACCGTCTGTTACCGTTACTGTCGCTACATAGTCTCCGCCGACATGTATGTCATCGCCGAAGGTTGCGTTTACAACCGTATCCGCAGCGGGCATTGTGAATGTGTAATATCCGTTGCCTGCATCTGTAACCGTAGCTGCCGGAACTGTCTCTATAACAGTCTTTTCAGCTTCTGTTGTAGCCTTAACCGTTATTGTGTCGCCGGCCTTAGCCGTGAGTGTGTCAACAAGAACCTCTTCCTCAGCCGCCGCTGCCGCGCCGGGAGTAAGTGTGATACCGTAAATTCTGGAAGCGCCGCTCGCGTTCTGATATACAGCGTATGTGTTGCCCGCCGCTACATCAAACGTAGCGCTGCCGTTTGTTTTGCCGGTTATAGCATCGCCCTGCGCGTCTGTACCTGTTGTCAGGTTATATAAGCCGCAGGTCTTCGCATCAGCGTGTCCGTTGTAGAAGTCAACCTTAAGCGATCCGGAGGTCTTTGCGTCAAATACCAAAATGAGTCCGGGTGAGTTGGTTGAATTCTTAAATGCCGCCTGGATATCCGCTAAGCCGCCGCTTACCGTCGCGCTCGCGAGGCTGTCGGTGTATACGTCAGCCATCTTCGCTCTGAAAGCCGCGTTGTGCGTGTAGCTGCCATACGTGGAAGCCTCAGAGGTAACATTTGTTCCGGCAGACAATACATAACCGAGCGTCCAGCTGCTGTTATCCTCGAGTACAGTCGCCAAAGCGTATGTCTTTTCCTCAACCGCGTATGATACCGCGTCTGCTCCGGGAGCTTCTGTCGTTGAAGGAGCATCCGTTACAGCGGGAGCATCCGTTACAACGGGAGCTTCCGTCGCGCTCGTGTCAACATACTGAACGAGCTTAACCTCGCCGTTTCCGGTAACCTCACCGATGCTTACCGTGTAGGTTGTGTCCGGATTAGGTGTAGCCGTCTCGGGAGCGGTCGTAACATCGGGAGCGTCTGTTGTTCCCGGCTCAGTCGTTGTTCCCGGTTCGGTTGTTGTTCCCGGCTCTGTTGTAGCGCCCGGCTCTGTTGTAGGAGTAGCCGTCGGCTTAGCTGTTGCCGCAGGAGCCGCAGTTACCTTTGTACCGTGGTTAGATCCGCCGCTGCTGCCGCTGCTGCCTGTGGTACCCCAGATGAGCGAGTCAGTTGTGGACGAGCTTGTGTTGCCGTTTATAACGTTACCTGAATTTGAGGTAACCGTTGCTGTGTCTGAAAGGTTAAGTACGTTGCCGGAAATCTGCGAACCGGTGATTGTAACACTTCCCGTAACGGAAGGCGATACAACAACGCCGTTAGCGATTACGCCGTTAATGGTAACGCCGCCGGCCTTAACCATAACAATACCGTCAACATACTGTGAACCGTATTCACCCGGCTCTGTTATGTACAGCTTTATCATGTTTCTGAGAATTTTAACGAATTCAGCTCTTGAAATGCAGTCCTTAGGACGAACAGTTCCGTCCTCATAACCGTTTACATAGCCGTTTGCGGTAAGAATTCCCACATATCCGATCGCATAATCGGAAATATCAGCATAGTCCGAATACTGAGAAACGTTTGTGCTGCTTGCTGTGAGACCGTATGCACGAGCGAGCATGGTCATAGCTTCCTCACGGGTCATGTAGTTGTTCGGAGTCATTGTTCCGTCTCCGTTACCTGTGAGAGCGCCTGCCGCGACGAGCTTTAATACTGCGTCCGCGTACCATTCGCTTGTGTTTACGTCTGTAAACGAATTATCAGCGACTGTAACATAGCTGATAACATTGTCCGTTACCTGCGCCACCTCGGCACGGGTAATAGCGTCGTCCGGTCTGAAATAACCGCCGTCGCCCTGAATAACGCCATAGTCAGTCCAAAAATCGATGCATTCTTCAGCCCAGTGACCCTCTGTGTCACTGTACGAAGCGGCTGATACAACCGTTGCTCCGAATGTGGTCAAAACCATAGCGATGGCTAAAATGATAGCCAAGGTCCTTCTTAAGGTTTTCATTTAGAGAAACCCCCCTTAAAAAAATTTTTGGAATATAAATTCCTATTTTAATTATTTTTTTACTGAATTAATAAGTGTACAATAAATTGTGTATTTATATAAATAATAAACAATATAATGTATGGTAAAGCACAAACAAATACTATATCGGCATTTTGGCTTATACTATAATACCACACTTTTTTTTAAAATGCAATACTTTTGAAAACAAAAATTATATATTTTTTAAAGATAATCCGATAAACATCCCTTTACTCTCGCGAGCAGGAACACGGAGAACATAGCCAGCACAGCCGTGACGAGCCAGAAGTAAACCGTGTACCATATATCCCCGAACGCGGCGCTTCCTATGGCAATATTGCGGAAGCCCTCCGTTATATATATCACGGGATTGATTATCTTTAAGACGGGAGTTATGCCGCTTATATCCCAAAAAATCGGAGTCAGCCAGTAGCCTATCTGAACAAGCACGGGGATTATGCTTTTTATATCCCTGAAAAACACCGTCAAAATCGACATAAGACAGCCCGCCGCCGATACAAACGCCAGCTCCGCCGCGACGAAGTAAGCAAGCCGCAAATCTCCGAGAGATAAGCCGCGCGTAACGGCCTTTATCACCAGAAACAGCAAAATGAAAAACACATGGATAAAAAGGTTTGACGCTATGCGAACCGCCGGCAGCAGACGAATTTCGAACTTAGTCTTTTTCACCAGATAGGAATAATCGACAAACGCCGCAGACGAACCGGAAATACAGTCGCATATAAATAAATACGGAACCAAAGGGGCGATAAGCCATAAAATATATGGCGTTCCGCCCGGCGCTCCCAAATTCAGTATAACCTGAAATACAAGCAAGTACAGCAGTACGGTTATACATGGATAAACAAAAGCCCAAAGCACGCCGAAAACGTTGCCGGCGTACCTTGATCTGAAGTCATTTTTCGCAAGCTCAAAAAAATTAACAAGCTTTGTCATATAATCGCCATCCCTTGTATCGGGTTCATCCACCTAAATTAATTACACCAATAAGCTAATTATACCAAAACGCTAATCCAAAATACCTTTTAGATACGCCTTAAAATCGTCTTTTAAGTCGTCACGCCGCAGAGCGTATTCCACAGTCGCCTCCAAAAAGCCCAGCTTATCGCCGACGTCATAGCGGCGACCCTCAAAATCATAAGCAAACATATCCTGTTCCTTAGCGAGAGCCCTGAGAGCATCCGTAAGCTGTATCTCGCCGCCCGCTCCGGGCGCGGTGTTCTCAAGCTTTTCGAAAATTTCGGGCGTAATGACGTAGCGTCCGAGGACTCCCACATCTGTGGGCGCTTCCTCAGGCTTGGGCTTTTCTATCATATCCCTTACCGAATACAGCCTGCCGCCGAGCCTTTCACCGTCAACACAGCCGTATTTGCAAATATTTTCGTGCGCGACAGTCTGAACTCCCAAAACACTGCCGCCCCTTTCATTATACACGTCTATAAGCTGCTTCAGACACGGCATTGCTTGATTATACACAACATCATCGCCCAGCAGAACGGCAAAGGGTTCATCCCCGACAAACGACTTCGCGCAGAGCACGGCGTGACCCAGCCCTTTCGCCTCCTTTTGGCGAACGGATATAACCTCAACCATATCGGAAATATCGCGTATTTGCTTTAAAAATTCGGTCTTTCCGCCCTTTTCGAGCAGAGCCTCAAGCTCGAACGTTCTGTCAAAGTGATCCTCAATCGCCTTTTTCGTGTGGCTTGTTATCAGGCAAATCTGTTCTATGCCGGAAGCGACAGCCTCCTCAACTATGTACTGGATTGTGGGGGTATCCACAATCGGCAGCATCTCCTTCGGCACCGACTTTGTGGCAGGCAAAAATCTCGTACCCCAGCCCGCTGCCGGTATTACCGCCTTTCTGACCTTTTTAATATTTCCCGCTTTGTTCATTGCAAATTCTCCTAACCGAACAAGATATTTCGATAACTTGTATGCATTACTATGCATTATATCATACTTATTTTCACAAATCAAGTGATTTATTTTAAAAAAAAGAACCACCCCCCGAACGGGATGGCTCAAAAAAATAAAAAGAGAGGGAGTTATGTTTATGATTGCAGCAACTCCTTACTGCGCTTTTTATTATAACATATTGTCAAAATTTGTGGTTAAGATTTTATTACAAACAATTAAACAGTTTGTAAACAAAATCCGTAAACGCCAAAAAAAAGACCGCTTTGGGGGAAGCGGTCCAAAAAATTAAAAGGGAGGGAGTTATGTTATAACTCTGTAACAATCTCTTGTTACGGTTAGCATTATACCACATTTAAAATAACATGGGTGAATATTGTGTGAAAAAGTGTTGAACAATTTGTTAACAATTTAACTATTTAAGTATCGCACCCGTTGCGCCTGAGGTCACACTCTTCGCGTATCTCGCAAGATACCCGGTTTTGATTTTCGGCTCGTTGGGCGTAAAGGTCTTGCGTCTTTCGTTTAGCTCCTCATCGGATACCTCAAGCTTTATTGAATAGCTCGGAATATCTATACTGATGGTGTCGCCCTCGCGCACCAAGCCGATTACTCCGCCCTCAGCTGCCTCCGGCGAAACGTGACCGATTGCCGCGCCCCGAGTCGCACCCGAAAATCTTCCGTCGGTGATAAGCGCGACGCTGTTGCCCAAACCGCTGCCCACAATTGCCGCGGTAGGATACAGCATTTCTCTCATACCGGGTCCGCCCTTCGGTCCCTCGTAACGAATGACTATCACATCACCGGCGTTTATTTTGCCGCTGTAAATCGCGTCAACCGCATCCTCCTCGCAGTCAAACACGCGCGCTTTCCCCGAATGCTTCATCATTTTCTCGTCAACAGCCGAGCGCTTAACAACGCAGCCGTCAACCGCGATATTGCCCTTGAGAACCGCCAAGCCTCCCGTCTCGCTGTACGGATTATCCTTAGTTCTGATAACCTCGGTATTTGTAATCTCGCAGCCCTCTATATTCTCCCCGACAGTCTTTCCGGTAACGGTTTTTGGTGACTTGTCGATAAGTCCCAGCTTGTCAAGCTCATGCATTACCGCGTACACTCCGCCGGCTTTGTTAAGGTCAAGCATGAAATGATTGCCTGCCGGAGCCAAGTGGCATAAATTAGGCGTTTTTTCCGAAACAACGTTTATTGTATCAAAGGGCAGATCAATATCGCACTCATGAGCTATAGCAGGCAGATGCAAGGCGCTGTTGGTGCTGCAGCCCAAAGCCATGTCAACTGTCAGAGCGTTTATAAACGCCTCCTTTGTCATTATGTCACGGGGCTTAACGTCGTTTTTGACAAGCTCTAATATCTGCATTCCCGCTTTTTTGCCGAGACGCAGCCTTTCGGAGAACACCGCAGGAATGGAACCGTTGCCCTTTAAGCCCATACCGAGCGCTTCCGTCAGACAGTTCATGCTGTTTGCCGTGAACATACCCGAGCACGAGCCGCAGGTAGGACAGCAGTTTTCTTCGCAGGTTTTCAGCTCCTGTTCGTTAATCTCTCCGACATTCACACGGCTTACCGCCTCAATCATTGTTGAATAGCTCGCTTCGTTGCCGTTCCAGTCAGAGCCTGCCAGCATAGGACCTCCGCTTACGAATATCGACGGAATGTTAAGTCTCGCGGCAGCCATAAGCAGACCGGGAACGTTCTTATCGCAGTTGGGGACCATTACCAATCCGTCAAACGGGTGTGCCATCGCCATTGCTTCTGTCGAGTCGGCAATGAGCTCACGCGTTACGAGCGAATACTTCATTCCGTCATGTCCCATAGCTATACCGTCGCACACAGCGATTGCCGGGAAAACAATCGGAACACCGCCCGCCAGAGCAACGCCCTGCTTCACGGCGTCAACAACCTTGTCGATATTCATATGTCCGGGAACTATATCGTTCTTTGAGCTTACGATGCCGATAAGCGGCTTGCCGATTTCCTCCTCCGTAAGTCCCAGCGCGTAAAGCAGAGAACGCTGCGGCGCCGCGCTTACTCCTTTGGTTATTCTGTCACTTCTCATATCTATCACCTTCCTGATTATTAAAAGCATAAAATATTTCTGTCAATAAAATATTTCTATCAAATTATATATCACTTTTTGAATTATGTCAATATTTTATATATGAACCGCGCCGCCCAATCCGAAAAAATTTTATTGCCAAATCGGGTTATTCATTGTATAATATTCTCGTATAATATTTCTGTATAATATTAAGGGCTAAAAGGACGGGATTTTATGCGCAAAAAAATTGAAGCCGTATTATTCGATATGGACGGTACGCTCTACGATACGGAAACCGCGTCTCTGTTTTCTTGGGGTGCGGCGGCGCGTAAGTTCGGACTGAGCATCGACAAAGAGTTTATGATGAGCTGTATCGGCTTGCCCACACAGGAAATCGCGAGAAAATTTTATGACAGGTTCGGACAGGAGCTTGACTATGACGCATTCAGGGCATACAAGCTGAAAATAATGGCGGATATAATCGAATGTGAAGGGGTCTCGTTTAAACCCGGCGTACACGAAATATTAAGCTATGTAAAAAAAGCAGGACTTAAGTGCGCGCTCGCCACTTCCACTACCTTGTCGAGGGCGGAATATAATCTTAAAGCCGGCGGAATATACGAATATTTTGACGCGGTTATCAGCGGGGATATGGTCAAAAACGGAAAACCGTTTCCGGACGTTTATGTTCTGGCGGCGGGCAGACTCGGGCTTACACCGTTTGACTGTCTTATAGTCGAGGACTCCGAAAACGGAATACTCGCGGCGCGAGCATCAGGCGCCGTTTCGGTTCTTATACCCGATATAATTTTAAAGGACAATATGATTGAAGCGGCGGACTACAAACGTGACAGCCTAACGGATGTTATTGAACTGATTGAAGAATTAAACAGGTAAAAAATAAGACCGTTTGGGGGAACGGTCTTATAAAATTAAAAGGGAGGGAGTTATGTTTAAACTCTGTAACAATTCCTTGTTACATTTATTTCTGTAACAATTCCTTGTTACATTTATTATTATAGCATCTTAAAAATAATGTGGGTGAATAATCTGTAAAGAAAAAATTAATTAATTATGAATGAATTCGATTATTCTGTCACATTTTAGCGAACCGGTCAATTGACCTTTGTGCCGCTCTTTATTGTAATAACGCTTACGGTCTGCGTCTCGGTCGAGAAGAGGAACGACTGTGTAATCAAATCACTGTCGTTTTCCGGCACATCTGCCGCAGAGTATGTGCTGCCCAGATAATTAAAGCTGTCCCCGTCCTTCGCGTAATATCTTAAAGCAACTGTGGCGGATGACTTAATGGTCTCGTCCCCCTCGGCAGCCTGTTCGGGCTCACTGTAATCATCACCGTATATTGAAATAAACTCATCCAGCGTAGCGTTAAGCTTTAAGCCTCTGGGAGTAACAAATCTTGAAGGATCATCGCCCTCCTCCATATTTCCTGTGGCAACCACCAGCTGGTCTACGTTATAATTTTCATCATATCTGATAACAATACCGCTGTAGTATCTGATATATTGCGTGTCTATAACTCTCGGAAGTCCGATAAGGCTTTCAACCTCGTCCGCCGACATGCCTATTTTTATCATCGCGCCGGTTGTTGTATCAACAAATCCCAAGTCCTCATCCTCAAAGGTATAGCTGTCATCGCCCGATCTGGTCTCTATCGCAACATCAACTCCACCGCTTTCGTTTGCGGTTATATTTGAACCCTGAGCCGCGAATTCACTCGGAATTTCCTCAGGCTCAAACGGCTCAGAGTCAGGCTCCTGAACCTCCATATGCTCCGGCGCCGCTGTTTCTTTTTCCGTAAGCTCTGTCGGATCGGTCGCCTTTTTTCCGCAGGCGGTAAACACAGACATTGCCATAGCCGCAGCCAAAATCGCGCAAATAAGTTTTTTTGTTTTAGTCATAAAAATCTCTCCTTTTAGCAAAATACGTTTTGTTATTATCGTTTTTGTTATTATTTTTAGAAAAATAAGTTTCGTTATTATATTGTATAAATATTTTTATAGTATGACATAATTTTAAACATTTTTTAAATTTATTTTTTAAGGTATACCATAAGCACGGCAATATCCGCGGGGCTGACGCCGGAAATTCTGGATGCTTGTCCAAGCGACGCGGGACGGACACGGTTCAACTTCTGACGCGCCTCAAGTCTCAGTCCGTCAATACTCTCGTAATCTATATCGGAGGGCAGCTTTTTATTTTCCATCTTTCTGAACTGCTCTGCCTGCCTTTGCTGACGGCTGATATATCCCTCGTATTTTATGCTTATCTCCACCTGCTCCGTGACATCCTTAGGCAGATTTTCGGGACGTTTTTTGTCAATTACCGCCATTCCGTCATATGTTACCATAGGACGCTTTAACAGCTCGTCGCCCTTTACGCCTGTGCTTATTGGAGCAGTGCCGATGTCCTTAAGATATTTTAGAACCTCATCGGACGGCGGAAAAACCAGTCGCTTCATTCTTGCGATTTCCTCGTCAATCATGCGGCGTTTTGTTAAAAATTTGGTATAACGCTCTGAGGAAATGAGCCCCAATTTGTAACCATAGGGAGTAAGCCTTAAATCCGCGTTGTCCTGCCTGAGCAAGAGCCGGTATTCACTGCGTGAGGTCATCATTCTGTATGGCTCGTTGGTGCCTTTGGTCACCAAATCGTCTATAAGTGTTCCTATGTACGCTTCGGAACGATCAAGAATGAACGGCTCCTCCCCTTTAAGCTTCAGCGCCGCGTTTATTCCCGCGATCAAGCCCTGTGCCGCCGCTTCCTCATAGCCCGAGGTTCCGTTAAACTGTCCCGCGCCGTAAAGACCGCTTATTTTTTTAAACTCCAGCGTGGGGTAAAGCTGTTGCGGGTCGACACAGTCATATTCTATGGCGTAGGCGTTTCTCATAACCTGCGCGTTTTCAAACCCCGGCAGTGTATGCAGCATATCAATCTGCACGTCTTCCGGCATGCTGCTGGAGAAGCCCTGGAGATATATTTCCTCGGTATTCAGTCCCATCGGTTCCACAAACAGCTGATGTCTGTTCTTGTCGCTGAAGCGAACAACCTTATCCTCAATTGACGGGCAGTATCTGGGGCCTATTCCGGTAATACCTCCGCCGTATAACGGTGAACGGTGGAGATTGTCGTTTATTATTTTATGAGTTTTTTCATTTGTATATGTTATATGGCAGGATATCATGTTGCACAGCCCGTCCCGATCGGTTTCGAACGAAAACGGCGTGATAATATCATCACCCGGCTGCTCCTCAAGTTCGGTATAATCTATGCTGCGCCGGTTTATTCTGGGAGGCGTTCCTGTTTTAAAGCGTCTCAGCTCAACACCTATTCTTTTGAGATTAGCCGATAGCTCCCTTGCCGGAAATACACCGTCAGGGCCGCTCTCCCGCGAGAATTCGCCTATTATTATTCTGGACTTTAGGTACGTGCCGGTGCAAGCTATCACCGCCCTGCACAAAAACTCCGCCCCCGTGGCGGTTATAACGGAACTGACGCTGTTGTTGTCGTCAAGCCTTATATCAACAACTTCTCCCTGCCGAACGTCAAGTCCGGGTTCAAGCTCCAGACGGTGCTTCATTTCGGTTTGGTAATCACGTCTGTCAATCTGCGCCCTCAGGGAATGCACCGCAGGTCCTTTGCCCTTGTTGAGCATTCTTGACTGTATAAAGGTTGCGTCCGCAACCTTGCCCATCTCTCCGCCGAGCGCGTCGATTTCTCTCACCAGATGACCCTTTGCCGTACCGCCGATACTGGGATTGCACGGAAGATTTGCGACAGCGTCCAGACTGATTGAAAATATGCATGTTTTCATCCCCAGACGCGCCGAGGCAAACGCGGCTTCAATTCCCGCATGACCGCCTCCTATGACTATTACGTCATATTTATCTTTTGATACAAACAAATATATTCAACTCCTAATTACTCCTTTAGAACAGCCCTACTATTTTTAGAACAGACCTACTATTTTTAGATTTTAGAACAGACCTACTATTGTTCCGCTCTTGTCAATGCTCATCTTGCATGCCGCCGGCTCCTTCGGCAGACCCGGCATAGTCATAACCGCTCCGGTCAGAACCACCAAAAATCCCGCGCCGCTCGAGACATTGACGTCACGGATTGTTATATAAAATCCCTCGGGTCGCCCGAGAAGCTTTGGATCATCCGAAAGCGAATACTGGGTTTTTGCCATACAAATCGGCAGCTTATCATATCCAAGCTTCGTGAGGTTTAATATCTGACTGTTCGCGGCGGACGTATAATTCACACCATCGGCTCCGTAAATTTCGCGTGCTATTGTTTCAATCTTTTCTTTAATCGGCAGATTGCAGTTATAAATTGGTTTAAACGCCGAGGGTACACATTCTATTGTATCAACAACCTTTTGCGCCAGTTCGACTCCGCCGTCGCCGCCCTTACTGAACACATCACACATAGCACACTCCACGCCCAGACTCTCGCAATATTCCTTTACAAATTCAAGCTCCGCATCCGTATCGGTAGCAAATCTGTTAATCGCCACAATAGCGGGTACTCCGAACTTTTTCATATTTTCCGCATGCTTGCCCAAATTCTTTATTCCCGCCTTAAGCGCGTCCAAGTTTTCATTTTTCAGAAACTCTCCCGACACCGTGCCGCTGTTATACTTAAGCGCTTTTACGGTTGCCACAATCACAACGCAATCGGGTCTTAATCCTGCCGCACGGCACTTTATGTCGAAAAATTTCTCGGCGCCCAAATCACTGCCGAAGCCTGCCTCTGTTATACAATAATCAGCCAGCTTAAGACCGGCCTTCGTGGCTCTTACCGAGTTACAGCCGTGAGCTATGTTCGCAAAGGGTCCGCCATGCATAAGACACGGCGTATTTTCCAGGGTTTGAACAAGATTAGGCTTTATCGCGTCGTACAGCAAAAGCGTCATAGCCCCGTCTACCTTGAGCTGTCCCGCAGTAATCGGTTCGCCGGATAAATTATAGCCGATAACAATTCTGCTTATACGGTCGCGCAGGTCGTCAATATCCTCCGAAAGACACAATATCGCCATAATCTCGCTGGCTACGGTTATATTAAATCCGTCCTGTCTGGGAAATCCGTTTGCTTTTCCTCCCAGTCCTACAACAACCTCACGCAAGGCCCTGTCATTCATATCAAGGCATCTTTTCCATGTAATTCTGCGAGCGTCAATATTAAGCTCATTCCCTTGATGAATATGATTATCAATCGCCGCGGACAAAAGATTATTCGCGGACGTAATCGCATGCATATCTCCCGTAAAGTGCAAATTTATGTCCTCCATAGGCACCACTTGGGCATAGCCTCCGCCTGCCGCGCCGCCCTTTATACCCATAACCGGTCCCATTGAAGGCTCACGCAAGGCTATTATCGCTTTTTTGCCGATTTTGGGCATAGCTTCACCTAAGCCGACGGTAACAGTTGTTTTGCCTTCGCCCGCCGGTGTAGGATTTATTGCCGTCACCAGTATAAGCCTACCGTCCGGTTTATCCTCCAAGCCATCCAAACACTTTTCGCTGAGTTTAGCCTTATATTTGCCGTAAAGCTCAATATCATCCGTACCGATTTCCAATGCCGCGGCAACCTCTGTAATAGGAAGCATATTTGCACTCTGTGCAATTTCAATATCTGTTTTCATTTCAGAATCCCCCTAACTTTTAAATCAGCTTTTTTAACTATTCATGATAATATCATAATTCTTTTGATATGTAAATCTTTTTTAAAAATTTTTCACAAAAACGTAATTTTTATAAAACAACAAAAACGAAATTTTTACATAGTAACAAAAACGTAATTTTTACATAGTATACAGTGAAAAACACTTTAGGAGGTGCTTGATAATGAACGGATGTTTTGGAGGCGGAAGCTGCGGATGTCTTTGGATAATAATCCTGATAATCTTAATCTGTTGCTGCTGCGGTAACGACTGCGGAAATAACTGCGGATGCTAATCTAAGCTTACCATACATTTATGTGTGGCGGTATACGGAATACTCTTCGAAACGGGAGCATACCGCATACCGCCATGCATACAGCATTAACCAAAGGAGGTGTGTGGCAATGGGATGCTTCGGTAATAACGGCTTCGGCGGAAACAGCTGCATCTGGATAATAATCCTGATAATCTTAATCTGCTGTTGCGGCAACAATGATTGCGGCTGTGATAACAATTGCGGATGCTGCTGATTGATTTTTTGGGGACTCGGAATTTTCCGAGTCCTTTTTGCATAAATTTACTTATATTTTTGCTTTATTTTACTTTACAATTCAACCGATTTAGCGTTATAATATTGTTGTAACAAAAAATAGTCATTTATGTACGGAACGGAGGTTTTTTTATGGCGGAAAATTCTATGCGCGAAAATAATAATTTTATGCAAAACCGCGAGCTTTCATGGCTGCGCTTTAACGAACGTGTTTTGCAGGAGGCCGTCAGCGATGAAACGCCTCTTTACGAGAAGCTTAAATTTATATCCATATTTGTCAGTAATCTTGATGAATTTTTTATGGTAAGAGTCGGAAGTCTGTTTGACCTGTCAATGGCGGACAAAAAGGCTATTGACAGTAAAACGGGAATGACACCCAAGGAACAGCTTTCAAAGATTTATTCCGCTGTGGCGCCGCTCTACCTGAAAAAAGACGAGATATATGAAGATGTAAGCCGTAAGCTGAAAAAACACGGTATTAATCACCTGAAGCCCGGGGACCTTTCCGCAGATGAGCTTAAATTTGTTAAGGAATATTATACCGACTATATAGAGCCTATTTTATCACCGCAGCTCGTGGACGAACACCACCCGTTTCCGTTTATCGCGTCAAAGCAGATTTGCGTTATAGGACGCGCACAGCACAAAAAGGTTGACGGACTGGGCATTGTGGCGGTTCCGTCGTCGCTGCCGCAGGTTCTGTTTATGCCCGGCAAGAAAATAAGGTATATACATATAGAGGATATTATTTATATGTATTTTGAAAATCTTTTCGAGCACTACACCATAAGCGGCAAAAATATTTTTTGTGCCACCAGAAACGCGGATATAAATCCGGATGATGAGGCATATGAGGTGAACGAGGATTTCAGAAGCAAAATGAAAAAGCTTTTAAAGAAGCGCAGGAGACTTGCCGTTGTCCGTCTGGAACTGTTGAATGAGGCGGATGACTATACCGAGAAGCTTTTGTGCGGCAAGCTGAACATAAACAGCAGGCAAATTTTTGTTACAAAATCACCCATAAATCTCGGCTATGTATTCGGACTTCAAGCTCATTTTGATGAAGAACAGAACAATTCCTTATGCTATAAGGACTTTGAGCCGCAGATAACACATAACGAAATTATGACCGGCAGAAACAATAAGGACATTATACTCTCGTTCCCTTACGAAAGTATGGATCCGTTTGTAAATTTGATAAAGCGTTCCGCGAATGACCCGGAGGTTGTGTCGATAAAAATCACAATCTACCGTCTTGCCAAAAACGCCAAGCTTATAGAGCATCTGTGCGCCGCCGCCGAAAACGGCAAGGAGGTATTGGTGCTTATTGAGCTGCGCGCGAGATTTGACGAGCAGAACAACATTGACTGGTCGGAGAGGCTGGAGCAGGCGGGCTGCACCATTATATACGGACTTGAGAATTATAAGGTTCACTCAAAGGTGTGCCTGATTACCAAAAACATCGACGGCGAAACAGAATATATAACGCAAATCGGCACCGGCAACTATAACGAAAAGACCGCGAAGCAGTATACGGATTTTTCGTTTATCACGGAAAACCGAGAAATCGGAGAGGATGCCTTGGACTTCTTCAACAATATTTCAATCGCCAATCTTGATGGTGAGTATAAACATCTTTGGGTTGCGCCGAACCATATGAAAAATCAAATAATAAATTATATCGACGGGGAAATCGCAAAGGGCAGAAACGGCGAAATATTTATGAAGGTCAACTCTGTGACAGACAAAAAAATTATCTGCAAGCTTAGAGACGCAAGCGTTGCCGGCGTTAATATCACCCTGCTGGTTCGCGGAATATGCTGCCTGCTGCCGCAGATACCCGGAGTGACCGAAAACATAAAGGTCTACAGCATTGTCGGCAGATTTTTGGAACATTCAAGAATTTACAGCTTCGGCAGGGGCGAAGAGCAAAAGCTGTTTATATCATCCGCCGACATTATGACCAGAAACATGGATAAGCGTGTAGAGGTGGGCTGTCCGATATTTTCACAGGAAATAAAGGATATAATCAACCACTATATAAACATATGTTTGAGCGATACCGTTCAGGTAAGGGTTCTCGGCAGCGACGGAACCTATTCCGCAAAATCGCATACCCCAAGCCATGTAAACGCGCAGGAGGTTTTGATGCAGGAGGCAATAAAGGCGGCAGAGGAGCTTGCTAAGAAAAACAAAGACGCTAAACGCGATGATTACACATCGGCGGAAAAAACGAAGAAGCTTGGATTTTTCAGAAAGAAATACAACGCCCTGATTGAACGGCTTTACAATAACATAGAAAAACAGACTAAGGAGTGAGTCCATGCTTTTAAAAAGATTTTTGACCGCGGCAACAGCAACGGCAATGTTCATATTGCTTATTGCGCTGCTTTGCTCCTGTTCAAAGCAGCTCCCGGGCGGCAACAGTGACAGCAAATCCCTGACCGAAAGGGATGCTTCTGTGTTACACATTGCCATCTCCGTTGAAAACGAACCGTTTGAATACACCGGAGACAGCGGGGAGATTTTGGGCTTTGATGCGGCTCTTGGCATGTGTCTGGCGGAAAAAATGGGAATGGAAGCCGTTTTTTATAATATGAAAGAAGACTTCCTTTTAAGCTCGCTCAGCAGCGGCATCGCGAATATCGCGTTGTTCGCCCTTGAAGCAACCGACTACCAACGCCGTGTTGCCGACTTCTCCGACAGCTACATAACTCTTTCCTCATCAATTGTGACAAGCGCTTCAAACAGTAGTGTCAACGATACAAAAAGTCTGGAAGCCGCATCAAACATAGGCGTGATTTATAACAGCAGCGCATACAAATATCTTAAATTTACGCTTGGGCTTTCAAATATTACCGAGTATTATAACCAAAACGCCGCTGCGGAAGCAATGCTTCTCGGAGATATAGACGTTATGGTAACCGACAGCGCTTATGCGGAAGATTTTGCCGCAGCACACCCTGATTTCGCAATAAGAGAAACCGGAATAAACCGGCAAAGCTTTTTGATAGCCGTTGCGAAAGGAAATTCGGACTTGCTGAAAAAAATAAATAAAATATTGGACGAGTTTAAAGAGGATAACACATTATTAAATCTGCGCCGTGCGTATGTAAACGGCGATGCCGAACTAAGGGCTGATTTTGACGCAAGACTTAAAGAATTACAAAACAAATCTTAAAAATTAAGGGGGACGGCTTTTGCCGTCCCTCGCAGACTGTAGACAAAACACAAATAATGTATTTTGATAAAGGCTTTGCATAGCGCTCATTGTGCCGCTTCTTAAGCGGCAACACCGCCCGGGTCTGGCGAGCGCGAGTGACCGGAGCTGCGCAGCAGGTTCGTGCCTAATAAAGCAGTCCGTTTTATCGCATAAACGAGGTCACAAACCATTAACATGGTGATGTATGCTGGGCTAGGCTTGAGCGAAGTAGTCCTTTAAGAATAAAGTAATTGGATTAAGGCACTATACAAAGTTTGGCACCCCGCCCGGGTTCGGCGGGCGGAACTGGGTCTGGCACGGAAGCAGTAAGCGGTTACGCTTAAAGTAACAGGATTAGGAATAAATAAAAGTATACGGGTATTCATTAATTACATCTTGCCCTTACAGGGCAGTCGCCTGCGCGCCTCACGTGTTCGCTGCGCTCACCTACCGAAGCTTGCGTTGCCGCTTAAGAAGCGGCAGTAAAGCGGCAAAGTCGCAAAAGCTTTGCAAGCATCTTAATTCTGTTACTTTTTTCTTAAGAAAGTGCCAAAAGTACGAGCGGCATGCTCTCAATTTTTCTGTTTGCCGTCTGTAGGAGATATAATAAACGATATTATATAAAAAGTCTTACATAAAAAAAGCCATGTAAGACAATTTGTAAGACTTTTAGTTAACGTTTTCACGGCGTTTGAGGGCAATGTCTTACAAGTCTTACAAGTCTTACATGATTTTAATATATATATATAAAACTTTTTAAAATATAGGGGTATCCTTTCGGATTTTATGTAAGACTGTAAGACCCAACGTTTTCACGGGCTTTATCGGGGTTTTTTATGTAAGACCCATGTAAGATCCATGTAAGACTTTTCTTTTTTGATAAAGGCTTTGCCTTTGAAACCATTGCCGAGCCCATATTCCGCCATGCCAAGCCGCGGCGGCAATGTCGCCAAAGCCTTTATCAAAATCAGCGATCACGCTCTCGGGTTGATTTAATTGAAGTAGTCCTTTAGGAAAAAGTAATAGTAATAAGGTGTTATGCAAGGTTTGGCACCCCGCTCGGGTCTGGGCGGTGTGCCGCCACTTTGGCGGCAATGCAAGCTACGGTAGGTGAGCGCAGCGAACACGTGAGGCGCGCAGGCGACTGCCCTGTAAGGGCAAGATGTAATTAGTGAATAGACTTATACTTTCTTTTATTCCAAAATCCATTTACTTTAAGCGTAGCCGCTTACTGCTTCCGTGCCAGACCCAGTTCCGCCCGCCGGACCCGGGCGGTAGCAAAAAATTTTTGTAGCTTGTAATCCGGTTTTTTGCGATAAGACGGACTACTTTATAAGGCACGAACCTGCTGCGCAGCTCCGGTCACTCGCTCTCGCCGAGCCCGGGCAGGGCAAAAATTTTTTATCTACAGGCTCCGTCACTACATCAGCGCATACACATTCTCATATCCCATTTCCTTGGCGCGGAATACCGCTTCTACTGCCCTTATACCGTTACTGCAACAGAATATAAGCCTTGCGGACCTGCTGTAGGAACCTATCAATTCCAAATTTTCCAGAGGCACGTTTACCGCATTTTCCAACCGCGACGGTTTGCTTAAAAAATCCTCAGCGTCACGCACGTCTATAGCTGCCGCGCCGTTCGCGAGAAGCCGCATTGCTTCGTCATATTCGATTTTGTCAGCGCCCAGCTCTGACATTGGGATTTCTATTTTTTGTCCATGCCCGCTGAGATACATTATATTCTCGTCAATCACGATTTTCAGAATGTCAAAATCCGCAAGCTTTTTCGCTCTACGGCACTTGGGACAGTCGGTTATAACAAGGACAACACCGCCGGAACACGCCGCGTACAATCTGTCCTTATGTACGGCTATGCAATTTATTATTAAGCTATCGGCACCGCAATCAAAGGATGCCATATCCACCTCCGACCAAATTCCGCCTGTATCGCTTATTTCAATCTTTCTTGTCTTTGAAGCCGTGTTCTCGACCAGTCTCGCGGAACCCGAACTCCAATTTACGCTTTGAACGGTTACATCTTCGCAAATCTCAGTTTCTCCGCTGTATTCCGCAATTATTGCGTACACGCTCTTGTTGCCTCCCGCGCCGTAGGTATAGACGGGTGTGCTTATATCGGTGATTTTCGCGCTTACGGCAACCTTTTTTTTGGCAGATGACAAGCCTGACGCGAGTCTGACCGAATTCTGAACTATGTACTGTTCTCTTTTTTCACCGCCGTCATATATAACCGTTACCGTACAGGGAGCCTTTGGCGTAAAGAACAGACATGAGCGGGTTTCGCTGCCCTCACCTCCCTGCCAGCTGCGTGAAAACTTATATTCCCTTCCCTTATAGGTATACGAGCCGTTGACCGGATGATTTTTAATTCTGCCATAGCCGGTCAGCCCGTTTATCTCAGGAAGCTTTACATTATCATTTGAACCGAACATCGTGTCGTATGCGGGATCGCTCGCGCTGTAAACAACCACGTGCTTCGGCTTCGGCTCTTGATAAATATGACTTACACTCTGAGAAAGTCTTTTTCCGTCCTTACCCTCCACATAAAGCTCTGCCGCGTATCCGGCTGTAAAGCCGCATATTTCATAAGTCCCTCCGCCCCTGATGGGAATTTGGGCTTTTCCGCCTGCCATGAGCCGCGCCGGCATCGCCTCGCCGCTTCCCGCATAATTGACATACGCGCTTATTTTTCCGTTTTCTCTGTTTTCCAAGGCGGCAATTTTATATGGAATCTCATCACTGATTTCTTCATAAATCAGTTTAAAAAAGTCCAGACTCGCGCTGTTGGTTCTGACATATACTGTCGCCAGTCCGTTATCATCCGTATCGGCTTTGCTTAATACCCTTGCGTCAACATCTATCACCGTTTCGTTCCAAAGCTCATCGCTGCCCGTCTCCGTCAAGGTTCCGACCGCGAACAGTGTTTCAGGCTCCGCGTTTTCACCGAGTCCAAAGCTCGCGGCAACATTCCCCGAAGCCAAAGAATACCTGACTCTTATCTGCTTCAGATTGGCAAGGCGTACTCCCTTAAACTCCATTGAATATGACTTGGTTGTTCCCGCATTGTTGGCTCCGCTGCCGCCGCTGGCTCCCCGCTTGCTGTCAGTCAGATCCGCTCCGCCGCCGTTGTCTGCGTCCTCGCCCTCAATCTGCAGGTTAATATATATATCGCTCTCTCCGAACAAAAGCTCAGATGTATTGATTGCGCGAATACGCACAAGACCGTTTGATATCACGGTAAGCTCTCCCGTATCCGAGTCAATGACTGCCGCTTCTCGCTTTGAATTTCCCAAATTCTCAAGGTGCCACTTTAGCCTTGAATTGTCAACCTTTTTATCACCATCATATGCCACCATAAAAATTCCGCTGCGCGGCTCTGACTTTGTTACGGTTCCGATTATTTGCGTGCCGTTCGCGATATACGGTTCAATACCTCCGTTGCGGTAATCAATAACTCCATGCGACACAAACGCGGGATTTTTAGGCGCTATGGTATACCTGCTTTGGGCATTGTCGGGTCTTACCGCTCTTAAGTCAGTCAGCGCCGAGTCTAACTTTTTTTCCAATTCCTCACGCCTTACAGCTCCCCAAAGTCCTTTAATACTCTCGGAGCATATTGTCTCAAGCCGCGTATAATTCTTGTCGGAATACGCCTGCCTGCAATACGAATTAAGCTCACCCTTGATTTTCTGCTCGGCATCCGATTTATCAGCCTCCGATGCTTTGATTTCAAGCACATTAACAACAGGAAAGGAAGCCGACATTGTGATGCCGCCGGCGGCAACAGACGCGGTTATCATAACAACGCCCGATTTCACGCCCGAGGTTACAGTTCCTGTCTCATCAACTCTCGCTATATCACTATCGTTACTTGTATAGACAACCTCTGCGGCATCCAAATCCAAAACCTGCTCGTCAGTCATTACTGCGGACAGGTTTGCGGATACGCTGTTTATCGCTTCGTGTTTATCTCCGCTCTCCTCAACAAGACCGCGAACGGTTATGCCGTTCGGCATAGCACGAACCGTTTTAAGACTGCTGTCCAACTTTCCGCTTACAGTGAATTCCGCCCCCTGCGTTATGTCTTCGGAATTCCTTGCCGCATACACCATATAGCTCCCGGTCTGCACATACATACGTTGATTTTCTTCACTGAAAAATCTCAGCTCGGAAATTTCTATTACGACCGATGCCGTCTTTGCTTCTCCGGGCAGCAGCTCTAACTTTTCAAATCCCTTTAACTGCTTCTTTGGCAGTCCGCAGCTCTTGGGATACTCTATATAAAACTGAACCGTTTCCTTTCCGGCACGCGTGCCCGTATTGGTCACATCAACGGATACGATGATTTTCCCATTTGCGTCAACGGCATTGTCCGACAGATAAAAATTACCGTACTCAAAGCTTGTGTAGCTGAGACCGTATCCAAACGGATATATGGGAATATTTTCATAATATTGATATGTCCTGCCGGGAAAGTTGTCTCCGGGCTTTATTTCATAATTGTTGCGGTATCGGATTATCCCGTCCGCGCCCTTAACGCCCTCAACGCCTACCGGCATTTTCTCCAAATCCTCGGCTGCATACCATGTGGCGGTAAGCTTGCCGGACGGGTTCACCTGTCCGGTGAGAACCTTACCGATAGCGGAGCCTTGAGTCTGACCGTTGTATGATGTCCACAATATAGCCTTAGCTCCACTGTCAAATTCAGTGACATCAATCTGTCCTACCGTCTGCATTGCCACTATTGTTTTTTGCGGATACGCTTTAGTCAATGTCAGAACATGCCCTTGGCTGGCAGGCAAACTTACGGAATGCCTGTCATTAAATTCCGCAGAGTCTGAAAGCGTTGTGCCGGCATACGCGATAATCACATCGGCAGCGTCAAGCTCCGCTTTATATTTACGCACCGAAAACTCCTCTGTACCGGCATCAAACTCAATATGCAAATCGGCTACTCGGCAGTATCCGCCGGACTCGCCTGTGTACTCGCCGATACACTCGGCATACAAATCGGCTGTCACCGCGCTTTGCGCCTCCGCAACCTGCGGGCCTCCAATGCCGTAATATAGCTTTATACTTCCTCCTGCCAATCCTCTCGCCGATATTTCCGACTTAACCGTAACAACATCGCTGAAATCCACCGACTCGATATCCGCCGAGGCGCGTCTGGTTATATTATAAAACCCTCCGTCGCGAAGCTCCATGCCGACAACATTTTTCGCTTTTGATAAATCGATTTTTCTTATGCTTCCGTCTCTTAAAATCAGCTCCAGTCCGCCGATATTCATAAGCCTTGTGTCATCTGTCACGCTGCCCAAACAGTTAAGCCTCGCGTTCGGATGAGTCTTTTTTAATTCCGATGCTATTCCCTCATATGGTGTGACGGTATACTCGGGAGAGCCGGAATAGTCCCCAAGAACTATCTCATCAGCCAGTGCTCCGACCAATACAATATTTGTAACATCCTGACCGAGAGGCAGAATATTATCCTCGTTTTTAAGCAATACCCATGAATCCTCAGCCGCCGCCTCGGCAACAGCGACGTGCTCCGGCGCTTCCAACACATCGCTTGTTATACCCGAATATTTCGGATTTTTATCAAACTCTCCGGTTCTCATTCTTTGAAGGAACAGATTGTACACATTCACGGAAATCTCATTCTCTGTTATGTACCCCTTTTCCACAGCCTCCAATACACTCTGCGCTGTTGCCGCGATACCGCAGTCGGTGTCCGCTCCGCTTAAAAAGCCTTTGGTTATAGTCGCTGACTGCGGAACCTCGCTTATTTTCTCATTCGGAAACAACGCGGTTTTATAGGAAAGAGTTTTGTTTAAATCCTCAAACGCTCCGCAGTCACCGGTTACATATCCGCCAAAACCCCAGTTTTTCCTTAGTAAATCCTGTAATATATACGGATTGGCGGTTGATGGGATATAATCATATAAAAGCTCGCCGTTTCTGTAAACGGTGGTGGCATTATACGAGCTCATGGCGGACGCGGGATTTGAGCCCTCAACAATGTTCTGAAAGGCTCTGCCATAGTAATCGCGCAAGGTTTCCTCGTTCATAACGGAGGCGCCCATACGGCGTTCCTTTTCAACATTATTGGCAATAAAATGCTTAACTGTGGCGATAGTCTTTATGTGCTTTTCGTCATCTCCCTGCATCCCTTTGACGAACTCTATGCCGAGCTGACCGGTCAGATAAGGATCCTCGCCGTAGGTCTCCTCGTTTCGTCCCCAGCGCGGATCACGCGCCATATTAACGGTGGGGCTCCAGTATGACAGATTGGTTCTTGCGTTTTTCCCCCTTGCCTCTGTGGCTGTTATTTCCGCGGCCTTAAACACCAAGCCGCGATCCCAAGTGTTTGCCATGGAAAGACTTGTCGGAAAGCTCGTCGCTTTGCCCTGTCTTGCCACACCGTGCAATCCCTCTCTCCAATAATTGTACGCGCTTACGCCAAGGCGCGGAATTGCCGCCGCCTCATTTTTCAGCTGAGCCGCCTTTTCTTCAAGCGTCATCCTTGACACCAAGTCCGCCGTTCTCTCCTCAAATGACAATTCCTCGTTAAGATATGCCGGCATAGCTTTATTATTCTTTTTATCACTAAACTTATTACTCAACGCTTTTACACCTCACTCCATTTTAAAATTTTCACTTGTATTTTACTATAAATTAAGATATAATAAAAGTCAATCAAGAAAAAAAAGTGGACATAAATTGCTAATTAATTATTTTAAGAAGGAGGACATTGATATATTTGACGCTAAATATATCATACAAGCTTATTATGGTACCGTTTTATGAAATCCAGCCGTCAGATTTGAATGTCATTCACAACTATCGGGAAATTCGCTTTCATGCTCATCTGCATAAGCATTTGGAAATCCTGTATGTATTTAAAGAAGGTCAGCACATAAATATAGATGGTGTGGAGTATAATATCGAAGCCGGTCAGGCGGCTGTTGTTTTCCCCGATATTGTTCATTATTACTACCGCGATGACATGCGCCCCGCCGATGAGGTTATGGTAATATGCAATCCCAAGGTGTTCGGAGGCATTTTGCCGGACTTAACAAGCTCGCGGCCGGTATCGCCGGTTATCACCGATATTGATGATACGACTGCCTTTGCCTTTGAACAAATTTCCGAATGTACCTCCACGTCCGAAAGGCTGGGCTGGTCCCTGATTATTATTTCAAGACTGCTGAAGAAAATCGAAATAAACCAAAACAAGCATATACCCGTAGAAAATCTTGTTGAAAAAATGATTCAGTATATAACTCTTAACTTTAAACAGGATGTCTCTCTTGAAACCTTGGCATCGGAGTTCAATGTGAGCAAATATTATATATCGCACATTTTTTCGGACAAAATAAAAATCAACTTCCGCAATTATCTTGCACTTATACGGACGGAGTACGCCGCGGGTCTCATCAGAACAACGGACGATAGCATAACCAACATATGCAGCTGCGCCGGATTTAGCAGCCAGCGCACCTTTAACAGAGCATTTAAGCAAATATACGGCGTAACTCCGAGAGAATACAAAAATAATATTAACGAATTTTACAAGGGCTCTTAAACATACATGACGTTCGGCATTACCGGATTTATCTCCTTTTCTCCCGGGAGCTTTAAATCACACATAAGTCCGGCATATGTCACGGCATGTTTCCCGTATACGGCGCAAATATCCTCCATAGACTTTTCTATGCGGTCGCGTTTCAGTTCACGATTAACATTATCAAACATTCCCACCTGAACAGGAACAGTATCTCTGACCAGACTTATGGCTCGTATGGTTACAGCCCTGACCTGCAAATTCCAGTCATAATTTTTCACAAACAGCTCAAAGCCATGCTCTGCCAATTCTATGGAATTGTGAGTAGGCTTTTTTGTTTTGCACTGAAATTCACGGCTGCGAAGCTTCGTATCCTTTATTCCGATTGATACCCCCTCCGCCATGAGTCTGTTTTTTCTGAGCCTATGAGCAATGTCGCGACTGAGAGCAAACATAACTTTCCACACCTCGGTATTAGTCCCCAAATCGGAGGTGCAGGTTATGCCGTGACCTATGGATTTTACGGGAGGGGTGTAGCTGTACGGCGCAACCCTATCGCCCCCTCTGCCGCAAGCGGAGTTCCATAGCTTAATTCCGTTTATACCCAGCCACTTACGTAAATATTCAGGGTCCGCTCCGGCAATGTCGCCTACGGTGTATATCCCATGCCTTGCCAGCGTTTTTGCCGTGGCGCGGCCTACGCCCAGCAAATCAGAGGCATTCAGCCCCCACACCTTTTCGCGGAAGTCCTCTTCGCCTATGCAGGTTACCGCATCGGGCTTTTTCATATCGGAACCCAGCTTGGCAAAAATCTTGTTAAAGGATACCCCGACGGAAACGGTAAGTCCAAGCTCCCTCTTAATATCCTCTCTGATTTTATCGGCAATTTCGGGACCGTTCCCAAAAAGCAGCGTGCTGCCGCTGACATCGAGCCAACATTCGTCAAGCCCGAACGGCTCAATCAAATCCGTATATCTGTAATATATATCCCGCGCCAGCCTCGAATACTTCATATATAAATCAAAATGCGGCTCAACGGTTATTAAATACGGACACTTTTGCATCGCCTGCCATACCGGTTCTCCGGTCTTTACGCCCATAGCCTTCGCCTTTTCGTTTTTGGCAAGAACGATACCGTGTCTGTCCTTCTGCCGTCCGCAGACGGCAACATATTTATCTCTGAGCTCAGGGTTTAACATACATTCTACCGATGCATAAAAGTTATTCATATCACTGTGCAGTATAATTTTTTTCATCTTAACCTCTCCTTAACCTCTCCTAATTAATCTCTCCTAATTAACCTCTAACCTCTCACAAACAATATGAAACTTATATTCATATTCTATATTATACGAAATTATTCTTCATTTGTCAAGAGTAATGTGAAATTAATTTTCACATAAGTTCTTACTTGTTATTAAAATTCAACAAATAACATTGACAGTTAAGGTAATAAATGATATAATTTAGATAATAAAATATTTGAAAACGGAGGAGTTTATTATGAACGAATTAATTGTAAACGGACATTCCGCTCTGGAGTACGCGGAGATGGCATGTGATGCTCTGATGCATAAATTTGCTCCCGAGGATTTGCCTCCAAAGGGACGCTTCCATTATCACCAGGGTGTGTTCCTCTCAGGAGTACAGCATACATATCTGCTTGATAAGGACGAAAAATACTATGAATATTGCAAGGCTTGGGTTGACTCTATAATCGACAAGGACGGAAACATTAAAAAGTTTGACACAACCCAGCTTGACGATATGCAGCCGGGAGTTCTTTTGTATCTGCTTTACGCGAAGACCGGAGATGAGAGGTACAAAAAGGCTCTTGACACGCTTATCCCTCTTATTAAGAATTTCCCGAAAAATCCCGAGGGCGGTTTTTGGCACAAGGGCAGATATCCGCAGCAAATGTGGCTTGACGGTCTATATATGGCGGGTCCTATTTGCGCCGAGTATGCGAAAACCTTTAACGCACCCGAATTATTTGATTTGTGCGCTTTTCAGGCATTGATGATGCAGGAAAAGACGAGGGACGAAAAGACCGGACTTTGGTATCACGCATGGGATTACGCAAAGGTTCAGCCTTGGGCTAACCCCGAAAACGGACACTCTCCGGAATTCTGGGGACGCTCGATCGGCTGGGTTCCCGTTGCTATTTTGGAGGAGCTTGATTCATTCCCCGAGGATCACAAGGACAGACAGGCAATGATAGATGCAGCCTGCAACCTGCTGAAAGCGGTTGTGAAGTACCAGGATGACGAAACAGGTCTTTGGTATCAGGTAATCGACAAAGGCGACCGGCCGGAAAACTGGCTCGAGTCCTCCTGTACATGTTTATTTGTGGGAGCGTTATGCAAGGCGGTTAAAAACGGATTTCTGGATAAATCTTATCTTGAATACGCGAAGAAGGGTTACACCGGAATAATCAACCGTCTGCGCTATGATGAGAAAGGCGATATAATAATCGATAATATCTGCGTAGGCACAGGCGTGGGCGATTACGAGCATTATTGCAACAGAGGCACAGGCGAAAACGATTTGCACGGAGCGGGCGCTTTCTTAATCATGTGTACCGAAGCGGCACAGATTTTGTAATTTAAAAAATCATCGATGTGCCTATCATACTAAAACAAGGCGGTCAAAATCGACCGCCTTTTTTGGGAAGAAATCTATATAATTTTTAATAAACTATATATAATTATTGTAACAAATCAAGATAAGTAATAATAGTCAATCGAGAAATGAAACCGGACAAAAATTGCTGTATTTTTTACTCATTATTTGCTTTGTTTGTATTTGCTTTATTTGAATTTGATTTGTATGGATTTGATTTGTTTGACAAAAACCCGCAATCCGCTGTTATATTACCGGAAAATTCAAATCCCCTCATATTCATGGACATCAGCTTTATTCCGATAAGGTTTATATTAAATCCCAATATTCCGGCTGTTTGCTCTGTGCTGTAGCCGTATTCGCGCATAAGCTCCAAAATTTCATCATCCGACACCAAAAGCTCCGCGGCAAACATATTGGCTTCATATTCCGGTCTGGCAGTCATATCATAAAGCATTACATCATGCACAACGCGACTCACCGCCAAATTTCTGTGCATACGGTCATGCCCGAGCTCGTGGGCAAGCACCGTTTTTTCTAATCCCTTATCCAAATTTCCGTTTAAGATAATTATACGTCTGCGTTTTATAACGGTATACATACCATACAGGCTTTTAAAATCATAATTCTTAATTATCTTTATACCAAGACCCTCGGCGATAGCATACGGATCCTTACCGTAGAGCCTTATAAGACTCGCAGCCATATTATGAATTTTATAGGCAAACACACTAACACCTGCCTCGTATAAATTTATATTTATTTTATGTATTTTTTGGGCGTATATTTCTTGTTTTCCTCTTTGACGGAAAAATAAGCGTCCGAAATCGCCCTCATTGCCGCGTCCATATCCTCCTGCGGCAAATCACCGCCGGAGAACAGTCCGCAAATCCCGTCTATAAGCTGTCCTATCTCATTTGCGGAGCGGCTGCCGCCTCTTCGGTAAGCATCAAGCACAATTTCCTCATCCTCGGTCAAAAAGTAATTTGTGTCCACATCAAAAATTTTTGCCAGCTTATAATATATCTCTCGGCTCTTTGGATGAACTCCGCCCGTCTCGTAATTTTGCACGGTGCGCAGAGTAATTTCAAGCTTCTCCGCAAGCTCTGTCTGCGTTATGCCCCGCTCTTTTCTCAGAGTCCTAATCTTTTCTCCGAATTTCATAATTGTCGCCTCTTTACGAAAATAATTTTCATATAGTTTAATAATACCGTTAAAATTATATTTTGTCAAGATAAAAAATGTAAATCACAGCAACGCTCCGTGAGACTCGCGCGGAGCGTTGCTTGTAACGGATTGAGCTTGTAAGTGAATTTAAGCTTTTTTATTCAATTTACCGCCGAAAATTCCTTTGCGGCAACAATAGGCTGCAGCGTATCCGTCCAGACAAAAACTTTTATATAAGCATCATTTTTCGATTTACTTACCGAAATTCTTGTGCCGCCCGCTGTTTCAAGCGGAACACGACCGGCTTCAAGCAACATATCGTTGTCATCGTATACGGCTGCAAAAGCATAGCAATTCTCAAACGCTTCTTTCGGCGTTATCGTGAATATGTATTCAGCGCTGTCGCCTGTGTCTACACGCTCAATCTCTGTCGTTGGTTCCGGCGTGGGTGTCGCCGTCGATTCCGGAGTAGGTGTCGCCGTTGGTTCCGGCGTAGGTGTCGCCGTTGGCTCCGGCGTAGGTGTCGCCGTCGGCTCCGGCGTGGGTGTCGCCGTCGGTTCCGGAGTGGGTGTCGCCGTTGGTTCCGGAGTAGGTGTCGCCGTCGGTTCCGGCGTAGGTGTCGCCGTTGGTTCCGGAGTGGGTGTCGCCGTTGGTTCCGGAGTAGGTGTCGCCGTTGGCTCCGGCGTGGGTGTCTCCGTCGGTTCCGGCGTAGGCGTCGCCGTTGGCTCCGGCGTGGGCGTCTCCGTCGGTTCCGGCGTAGGCATCGCCGTCGGCTCCGGCGTGGGTGTCGCCGTCGGTTCCGGCGTAGGTGTCGCCGTTGGCTCCGGCGTAGGTGTAGGTATTGGCGTTGGCGTGGGAACCAATGATGAATTATAGTTTATTGTGGCGTTCGTCAAATAATCATTACGACTGCCGATACTGATACTGTTCCATTCTTCTTCGCTGCCGCCGTAATATACATCTGTTAAGCCGCTGCAGCCATCAAACGCACTGTTGCCTATGCTTGTAACGCCATTTCCGATTGTGATACTCGTCAAGGCCTTGGAGCCGAAAAATGCATTATCTTCTATGGTTGTAACGCCATTTCCGATTATAACATTCGTCAAGTTATTAACACTGAGAATAGTTTTAAACGCACTATAACCAATGCTCGTTACGCTATCCGGGATTGTGAGGCTTGTCAAGCTGACACCTCCATAAAATGAATAATCGCAAATGGTTATTACACTACTCGGAACTGTATAAGAACCGGTTTTGCCTCCCGGACAGCAAACTAATTCCGTTTTGTCTTTATTAAACAAAACACCATCTTCAGAGGAATATGATTTGCTATTCGGCTCTACATCAATACTCGTTAAGGCGGTGCAGCCGGAAAACGCTAAAATGCCGATACTTGTAATGCTACTTGGAATTGTAACGCTTGTTAAGGAGGTGCAACCTGAAAATAAACCATCACCTATATCTGTAATGCTATTGGGAATTGTAACGCTTGTTAATCCTCTGCAGGAGTTGAACGCATAATCGCCGATGAATCCTACGCTGCTCGGAATTGTTAAGCTTGTTAAGGCATAGCAGCCCTCAAACGCGTAATCGTCAATCCATATAACACTATTCGGAATTGTTACACTTGTCAAGTATCTACAATCTCCAAACGCAGCATATTCAATGATTACGACACTGTTCGGAATTACATATGAATCGGATTTGCCTCCCGGACAGCAAATTAATTCCGTCTTGTCTTTACTAAACAAAACACCGTCTACTGAAGAATAAGTTTTATTACTCGCCGCCACATAAAAATCGGTTAGACTGGTGCAACGCATAAATGCACTACCACCTATACTTGTTACGCTATTCGGAATAATAACGCTTGTTAAACCGGTGCATCCAAAGAACGCATAATCTCCTATGCTCGTTACGCTATTCGGAATAGTAATGCTTGTTAGGGCATTGCAGCCATAGAACGTCCTATAGCCTATGCTTGTTACGCTATCCGCAATAGTAACGCTTTTTATGTTGCTATCATCATATGTGTTAAACGCACAATCGCTGATGCTTGTAACGCCGTTTTCTATAACAACGTTTACAATGCTTAACTTGAAGCTCTCCCAAGGCGCGATAAAATAACTATAAGGCTTCATTTCTCCGGTGCCGCTGATTGTCAGCGTGCCGCTATCATCATCAAATGTCCAAGTTAGATTACTGCCGCAGGTTCCGCTTTTTTCTGCGCTTGCGGTGATCGGCACAAGTGATATTAACATTATCATTATCAAAAACAGGCTCAAAACTCTCTTTTTTATCACAGGCGGATAATACCCAAAACTATCGTTGTTTTTCATTTTAAACATCCTTTCACTAAATGTAATTATAATATATAATACCACATTATTCTGTAAAATTCAATTATTCCGTCACGCAAAAGCAATTCAAAAGCAATCATTCAAAAACAATCATTCAAAACAATCATTCTGTGGAAATTTATGCTTTCGCAGACCGTGTAAGCGCCTGATTTTCGAGTGTGAAATGCCGCTGAATTAAAGATTTTCTATAGGCTATATCGTCATTCAAAAAACCGTCTTTTATTCTTCCGCGCAACAATCACTCCGTGAAAAAACAGAGTGATTGTCGGCTGTGTACTAAGTTTTGATTATTTTGTAAAAAATTCAAATGCTCTCTCAAACACCGTCGCGGCTTCTGCGCGGGTCGCGTTGTTCAGCGGCGCGAAGGTATTATCCGTATTTCCCTGAAAAATACCGTTTTCCGTATTCCAAATTACGGCGTCCCTTGCGTAATCTGAAATACTGTCGCTGTCGGAATAAACGAGCGTGCCGTTTATGCTTACATTATAGCCTTTGAACTTGGCATAGCGGTAAATTATCGCCGCCATCTGCTCGCGCTTTATAATTTGCTCGGGCGCGTATTCCTGTGCCGAATAACCCTTGATGATTTTGTTTCTCTCGCCCCACGCGACAGCGTTCGCGTAATACGTGTCTGCCGCAACGTCCTCAAAGGTGTAGTCAAGCGCCGTTTCGGGTTCGCCCTCCATACGGTAAAAAACCGTCACGAACATTCCGCGTGTTATATCCATATACGGCGCAAACTCCGTGTCGCTCACGCCGGACATCAAGCCCTTCTTGTACGCTCTTATCACGCTGTCGTAGAACCAATCGCTTTCCGAAACATCCTCAAACGGATTTTCGGGATACTCTGTTGCCGTGGGCGCGATTGTAGGCTTAACGCTTGACACTTCATACAATGCGGTAAACGTTGTAGCCTTTTTAATCGCCATCGCCGTCACATCTGTTACCGTCTCACCGTCCGCGCTCCAACCGAGGAATACATATCCATTGTTTGCGGTAATTGTCGGTATATCCGCTTCCTTTACCTTTGAATTGTACGTCACGCTCACGCTCGCCTTGCCGCTTGTAATCTCGCCGTGTTCACCCGCGTCAAACGTAACCTTGTAGGAGCTTGTACCTCCGCCGCCGCTTCTTTTGGCAGTCGCCGTTGGGGTGGGCTCGGGCGAAGAAGTAGATTCCGTTGTCGGTTCTGTTGTCGGTGCTGTTGTAGGCTCTGTTGTCGGTGCTGTTGTCGGTTCCGTCGTCGGTTCCGTTGTCGGCTCTGTTGTCGGTTCCATCGTAGCCTCCGTTGTCGGTGCTGTTGTCGGCGCTGTTGTAGGCTCTGTTGTCGGCTCTGTTGTAGGCTCCGTCGTCGGTGCTGTTGTCGGCTCCGTTGTCGGTTCCGTTGTCGGTGCTGTTGTCGGCGCTGTTGTAGGCTCTGTTGTAGGCTCCGTTGTAGGCTCTGTTGTCGGTGCTGTTGTCGGTTCCGTCGTCGGCTCCGTTGTAGGCTCTGTTGTCGGTGCTGTTGTCGGTTCCGTTGTAGGTGCTGTTGTAGGTGCTGTTGTCGGCTCCGTTGTCGGTTCCGTTGTCGGTGCTGTTGTGGACTCTGTTGTAGGCTCCGTCGTCGGCTCCGTTGTCGGCTCCGTTGTAGGCTCTGTTGTAGGCTCCGTCGTCGGTGCTGTTGTCGGCTCCGTCGTCGGTGCTGTTGTAGGCTCCGTTGTAGGCTCCGTTGTCGGTGCTGTTGTGGGCTCCGTTGTCGGTTCCGTTGTCGGTTCGGCAGTCGCTTCAGTTTCAGCTGCGAGAATTGTAAAGCTCGTTGTTGCCGTGCCGCCGTTATAGTTGTCGGTCTCCGCAATAGTCGCTTTCACGGTATACGTACCCGGATTTGAGGGCTTGTCATCGGAATAGGCGCTATCGTCCGCGTCGCTGACCTTATATTGATATGTTATCGCGCCGCTGCCTGTATTACCGGTTACCGATGGCTCGCTTGCCGTTTCACCGTAAGTCCAGTCTTCCATTGAAACGGAGGGTGTTATATTTGCCTTGCCGATTGCTGCGTCAACGCTCTGCGCGGCAACATCGTTGTAATTATCATCGCCGTCAACCTTGTACCAAACCGTATAGTTGCCCGCGTCGGTGCCTTTCGGTAT
>CAYTZR010000020.1:0-37185 GCA_964442605.1 uncultured Oscillospiraceae bacterium | reverse complement strand
AGTTGCGCTCGCCAGACCCGAGCGCGACACCAAAATTTTTTGTGGTTTGTGACCTTGTTTATCCAATAAAATGGACTGCTTTATAAGGCACGAACCTGCTGCGCAGCTCCGGTCACTCCCGCTCGCCAGACCCGGGCGGGGCGGTTTTGATAAAGGTTTTGGTGACACACTAAAGGCTGCCGGGTAGGCAGCCTTTTAATAATCATTCTGTTTTCTCGTTTTGTTTCACGTAGCTTGAAACCAATTCCTCCAAAAGCTCATCACGTTCCAGCTTGCGGATCAAGCTTCTCGCGCCGTTGAATGATGTGATGTAAGACGGATCGCCGGATAGAATATATCCCACGATTTGGTTTATGGGATTATAGCCCTTTTCGCTGAGAGCCTCATATACGGACATGAGTATTGTTTTGGGATCCGGACGTTCGGTCTCAACCTCGAACTTCATCGTAACCTGATTTTCCATATTGTATTCACCTGCCTTTACGATTTTAAAGTTATTTTAATGCTAAAGCCTATCTTAATTCAGCATTAAGCTTTGTTTTTAATTCAGTCAAAATTTTGTCGGTAACCTCGTTGATTTCGCCATCGGTCAGCGTTCTGTCCGCCGCACGGAACTTTAATGAGTACGCGACACTCTTTTTATTTAAGCCGACCTGTGCGCCCTCATAAACATCAAACAGGTTAAAGCTTTCCAAAATATCGGTTTCGTTATCCTTGATGATTTTTTCAATTTCACCGACGCTGATATTTTTGTCTATAACCAAAGCCAAGTCACGGCTTGACGCGGGGAATTTCGGCAGAGCCTTGTATTCCCTGTCGAACGTCGCGTGCTTTAATATGGTGTTAAGGTCAAGCTCCGCAGCGTAAATTTCCGTGTCCAGCTTAAAGCTGTCGGCAACTGACGGATGAATTTGACCGATATAGCCCAAGGTGTCTCCGTTTATTAAAACCTTTGCGCATCTTCCCGGATGGTATGACTTATTTTCGCTTTCCGCTTCAAATACAATCTCTTTAATTCCGAGCCGGCAAAGAAGTCCCTGAACCGTACCCTTTATATCAAAGAAGTCAACGCCGTCGCCGTACATCCCCAAAGCCGCAATCATTTTCTCGTCCGGCAGAGTTTCCCCGATCGGAATATATATCATGCCCAGCTCAAAAATCTTCGCTGAGGCGGCGCGGCGGTTGTAGTTTATCTTTAATGTCTTGATTACGGATGAAAGCATAGAGGTTCTCATGACGCTGTTTTCCTCGCCCAGCGGATTTTTGATTTTAACCACGTTATCCATAGGAACGTTTGTCATTTCAAATTCCTTAGGGTCAATAAACGAGTATGTCATAGTCTCATACATACCATATGCGGTCAGAGTGTTTCTTATGCTGTCAACAATTTTTTGCTTGTGTGTTTTTCCGCCTACAACAACGCGTCCTTTCATCATCGTAGTCGGAAGATTGTCATAGCCGTACAGTCTCGCAACCTCCTCGGCTATATCCGCCATAGCTTCAATATCGCCCCTGAATGTGGGAACCGTTATCTTTCCGTCCTCAACCTTGAATTCAAGGCGGTTCAGATACTCAATCATATCGCTTTCCGATATATCCGTTCCCAAGAATTTGTTTATCTTTTCAGGCTCAAAGGGCAGAATTGTGTTCTGCTTCGGTACGGGATATACGTCAATAGCTCCGCCTATAATCTCGCCGCCGTCCATGTCGGCAAGAAGCTCGCAGGCGCGGTTTATGGCGTTAAGGCAGTTCTCGCTGTCCAGTCCCTTTTCGAACAAGGCGGACGCGTCCGTTCTCATGCCCAATGCCTTTGCGCCGCGTCTGACCAAAACAGGATTGAAGCACGCGCTTTCAAACAGTACGGTGGTTGTGGAGTCGGTAACCTCTGAATTTGCTCCTCCCATTACTCCCGCAACGCCGATTGCTCTCTTTTCATCGGAAATTGTAATCATTCCGGGTTTTAGCTCTCTGGGCTTTTCGTCCAGAGTTTCCAGCATTTCACCGGGAACCGCGTCACGCACAATGATTTTTCCGCCTTCAACATTGTCAAGGTCGTAAGCGTGCATAGGCTGTCCGTATTCAAGCATAATATAGTTTGTTATGTCTACCACGTTGTTGATTGCGCGGAGACCGCAGGCAGTAAGCCTGTTTTGCATCCATTTCGGAGACGGTCCTATTTTAACGTTTTTCGCGACTCTTCCGGTATAGCGGCTGCATAAATTGCTGTCCGCTATTTCGATTTTCGCATAAGTGTTTACATCCTCATCATTGCCGGTTGCCTTGATCCCGGGAATATGAAATTCTCTGTTAAAGGTTGCCGCAGATTCGCGGGCAAGACCTATAATGCTCATGCAGTCGGGTCTGTTTGAGGTGATTTCGAATTCCGCGACGCTTTCGTCAAGCCCCAGTGTTTTTGTTATGTCCTCACCGATTGGCGTATCATCGGGCAGTATGAGTATACCTGTAGCTCTTTCTTTTGATATGCCTAATTCATCTGTAGAGCACATCATGCCATAGCTGACAACGCCTCTTAATTTCCCCTTTGTGATTTTAACGCCGCCCGGCAGCTTGCTTTTATGCTTTGCGACGGGGACAACAGCGCCCTCGAAAACATTGGGCGCGCCCGTTACTATCTGTATTTCCTCATCTCCCACGTCAACCCGGCAAACAACCAGCTTGTCCGCGTCGGGATGCTTTTCTATCTTTGTGATTTTACCCACTACAACATTTTTGAATTCAGCGCCGGGATTTTCGATACTCTCAACAATTGAACCGCTCATTGTAAGTCTGCTTCGGTATTCCTCCTCTGAAATACCCTCTGTATCCATATAATCCTTAAGCCATGAAAGTGGTAAGTTCATATTTGTTTCCTCCTAATTAATTTGGAATTTTTCATAAAATTCCTGACCTGCCTCGGGTTTTTATACATTAAACTGCTTTAGGAACTCAATATCATTTTCATAAAACAATCTTAAATCGTCAATTCCGTATCTGAACATGGCGACACGCTCAAGTCCTATTCCGAAAGCAAAACCGGAGTATTTTTCAGGGTTAATGTTACAGTTTGCAAGAACCTTGGGGTGAACCATTCCGCAGCCCAAAATTTCAATCCAGCCCTCGCCCTTGCAAATTCTGCATCCGTCGCCGCCGCAGTTAAAGCATGATATGTCAACCTCTGCGCTCGGTTCCGTAAACGGGAAGTGGTGGGGTCTGAAACGGAGCCTTGTATCGTTGCCGTAAAGCTTTTTTACAAATACTTCAAGAGTTCCTTTTAAATCAGCCATGGTTATGCCCTCATCGATTACAAGCCCTTCAACCTGATGGAATACAGGAGAGTGTGTTGCGTCAACCGCATCGCTTCTGTATACCCTGCCGGGCGAAATAATGCGGATAGGAGGCTGCTGCTTCTCCATAACACGTACTTGTACCGGAGACGTCTGTGTACGCAGGACTACGTTGTCATTAATATAGAATGTGTCCTGTGTATCTCTTGCCGGATGATCGGGCGGCAGGTTAAGCGCCTCAAAGTTATAGTAGTCAAGCTCAACCTCGGGTCCTTCAACAATTGAGAAACCCATCCCGGTAAAAATATCCTGCAAATCGTCAAGCACAGTGTTGAGAGGATGCTTTCCGCCGCTTGCGGGAATCTTACCCGGCAAGCATACGTCAACCGTCTCGCTCCTTAGCTTAATTTCCTTTTCAAGGCTTGCAAGCGTCTGCTTCTTCTCATCAAGAAAGTCCTCGATATGGTTCCTCACCTGATTGGCAAGCTGACCGATAACCGGACGCTCCTCCTTACTCAGCTTTCCCATGCTTTTCATAACAGCGGTAAGCTCGCCCTTTTTGCCGAGGTATTTAACCCTGAGCGTTTCAAGAGCGGCAAGAGTGTCCGCGTTTTTCAGCTCGCTCTCGGCTTTTGCTTTGATAGCGTTAAGCTGTTCTTTCATATATTTTTAACCTCCCAAAGTTTTAGTGTCAAAAAATATCATCATTCAATTTTACCATACAAATTGTAAGATTTCAAGAGAAAATATTAATTTATTCGCAAAATCCGATAAATCAGTCAAAAAATGTCTGTATTTGGCGAGCGAAAGTTTTTGGGAAATAAAGGCGGAAATAAAGGGGTTGTCTAAATTTAAAAGAGCGAATTATCAGGCGCAGACCAACATTAACCAAACCTTAGGAGGAGGAAAACAGATGAAATGTGAAATTGAACAAATCGGAAGCACGCTTGTGGTAAAGCTGTACGGTGAAATTGACCAGCACTGTACCGAGGAAATACGCGGCGAGATTGACAGGGAGCTTGATATAAAGAATATTACCGCTCTGATAATTGACCTGGGAAACGTTGAATTTATGGACAGCTCGGGGCTTGGACTTATTATGGGCAGGTACAGGAAAATAAGAGAACGGGGCGGAAGGATTATGCTCGTGCGTCCGACGCCGCGTGTGGACAAGGTTCTGGAGCTTTCGGGAATTAAAAGATTAATTGATGAGAATTGCGGATAAAGGAGTGAAATTAATGCAAAACTATATGAAACTGGAAATACCGTCAAAAACCGCGAATGAGGCGTTTGCCAGAGCGGCGGTGGGCGCTTTCGCGGCTCAGACGGATTTGAACATAGAGGAGCTGTCCGATATAAAGACCTCTGTTTCGGAGGCGGTTACCAACTCCATAATTCACGGTTACCGCGACGGTATGGGCGCAATCTTTATTGACTGCAGGGCGGTCTTGATAAAAGAAAAATATAAAGAAAAATATTATAAAGAAAAATATATTATTGAAATAACCGTACGCGACGAGGGCAGGGGAATAGAAAATATAGATAAGGCGATGGAGCCTCTGTATACTACTGCACCGGATGATGAACGCAGCGGCATGGGCTTTACGGTTATGCAGAGCTTTATGGACAGTCTTGACGTAACCTCAGAGCCGGGACACGGAACAACGGTTAAGATGACAAAGCAAATCGGAGCGGAGGCAAATGACTAATTATCATGAGGTCAATGACGAACTGCTGCGTCGGATTAAGGATGGTGACGAGGCAGCGCGTAATCACCTGATAGAACAGAATATGGGGCTTGTGCGTTCAGTCGTAAAAAGGTTTTTGGACAGGGGTCATGAAGCGGAGGACTTGTTTCAGATCGGATGTATCGGTCTTATAAAGGCGGCAGACAAGTTTGATATGAGCTTTGGGGTTGTCTTTTCGACTTACGCGGTACCGATGATAATAGGCGAGATAAAGAGGTTTATACGGGACGACGGCATAATAAAGGTCAGCCGTGCCTATAAAAATATAGCGTACAAGGCGGCAACGGTTAAGGAGCGCATGACCGCGCTTAATAAGACCGAACCGACGCTTGGTGAAATAGCTCGTGAACTGAATATTACACCGCAGGAGCTATCCACCGCCCTTGAAGCCTCAAGACGACCGGATTCGCTTTTTGCCGTGACTGATGACGGAAGGGCTGAGGGAAAATCCTTAGCCGAAAAAATCAGCGCAGATGAGGAATATGAGCGAAAAATTGAGAACAGAATAATGCTGCACCAAGCGTTCGGAGGCATGGACGAACGCGAAAAATTAATAATATATATGCGTTATTACAGGCGGAAAACACAGACAGAAATAGCGGAAGCGCTTGGTGTTTCGCAGGTTCAGGTGTCAAGAATTGAAAAAAAGGCACTGCAAAAAATGCGTGAAAGGCTAACGGGATAAAAAACGGCTTAATGACTTAATAAATTATTAACTTCATAAATTATTAACTTAATAAATTATTGAATAATCAGCCGATTGTTGGGCAAGATATGAATATAATAACATATGAATATACGTAACATACGGAACTGCAGCAATGAAAAGGAGAAATAAGTATGCCCAACAATGAAAACCGTGACTATTTGAATTATATACGGAAAACAGCACCCAAAAGTCCGCTCTTTAGGGATATGCTGATGGCGTTTCTGTTCGGCGGTCTGATTTGTGTTATAGGACAGGCTATCGGCGATCTATACGTAAATGTTTTTCATATGGATGTGGAAAACTCAAAGGTAGCGGTAAGCGTAACCATGGTATTTTTGGGGGCGTTGCTCACCGGTCTCGATATATATCCGAGGATTGCCAAATATGCCGGAGCCGGTACAATTGTGCCTATAACGGGATTTGCCAATTCCGTAGCGTCTCCCGCAATGGAGTTTAAGCGCGAGGGCTTGGTTACGGGTATGTCCGCAAAAATGTTTGTTGTGGCGGGACCGGTGCTTGTTTACGGAATAACAAGCTCTGTGGCAGTCGGTATAATTTATTTTTTGTATAAGGCTTTGATCGGAGGTTAGATTATGGCTGTCAGACTGGGGAAACAGACAATGGCGATGAGCCGTGATATTTCTATTGCAAATACAGCGACAGTCGCGGGAACAAAGGAGAGTGAAGGTCCTCTCTCGCCGTTTTTTGATGTGCATATGAATGACGCGGAGTGGAATGAAAAGACATGGGAAAAAACCGAGAGCAAGATGCAGAAGGAGGCGGCAAGGCTCGCGATACGAAAGGCGGGTAAGCGTCCTGAGGATATTGACTGCGCCTTTGCCGGAGATTTGCTCAACCAATGTATAAGCTCAGGGTTTAGCGCGAGAGAGCTGGAAATACCGTATTATGGTCTGTACGGCGCGTGTTCAACCATGATTGAGGGACTGAGTCTCGGCGCGATTACTATAGACGGAGGAGGAGCAAAATGCGCAATAGCGGTTGCCTCCAGTCACTTTTGTACTGCGGAGCGGCAGTACAGAAACCCGCTTGAATACGGAGGTCAGCGTCCTCCAACCGCTCAATGGACGGTTACCGGAGCGGGAGCGGCGGTTTTGGAATGTGGAGAAAAACCGCCGTATATCACTCATATAACCACAGGAAAGGTGGTTGACTTTGGAGTGATTGACCAAAACAACATGGGCGGAGCGATGGCTCCCGCCGCGATAGATACTCTTTGCGCCCACTTTAAAGACACCGGACGTTCGCCGCAAAGCTATGATCTGATTTTGACGGGAGATTTGGGAAAGGTCGGACGTGAGATTGTAATGAATATGATGAACGCAAACGGCTTTGACATGAGTGAAAATTACGGTGATACGGGGTGTATGATCTATAATTTTGACGAGCAGGACGTCCATGCGGGCGGCAGCGGCTGCGGCTGTGTAGCGGTCACGGTTTGCGGATATGTATTTGAAATGCTGAAAAGAGGCGAGCTTAACGATGTTCTCGTTCTGGGTACAGGTGCGCTGCTCAGTCCCACTTCAACGCTGCAGGGCGAGTCGGTTCCCGGTATTGCACACGCTGTCGCGCTTTCAAATAAGCCGGCAAGCAAGCTTGGAGCAAGCAATCTTGGAGCAAGCAATCTTGGAGCAAGCAATCTTGGGGGTGAAGTCAATGCGGTACATTAACGCCTTTTGGGTGGGCGGTCTGATATGCGTTGTTGCGCAGGTTTTGATTGACAAGACAAATATGACTCCCGCAAAGATACTGGTACTGTACGTTGTGACGGGTGTTGTTCTGGGCGGCATAGGTGTTTACGATAAGCTGGTTGACTTTGCCGGAGCGGGGGCAACGGTGCCTCTTGTCGGGTTCGGAAATGTGCTGGCAAAGGGAGTAAAGCAGGCGGTAGACCAAATAGGTTTTTTGGGTGTGATAACGGGTGGAACCTCCGCCGCCGCAGGAGGAATAGCCGCGGCAATATTCTTTGCTTTCCTGATAGCGCTTATATTTAATCCTAAATCAAAGTAGTTTAAAAAGTGTCTTTATTCGTATTGATTAGTATTGAACAGACAAAAAACAAATAATATATTTTGATAAAGGCTTTGCCTTTGAACCATTGCCGAACCCATATTCCGCCACACCAAGCCGCGGGCGGCAATGTTGCCAAAGCCTTTATCAAAATTGATGATTACACAAGCTTTGCCACCGCCCGGGTTCTCTGTGCCACTCAAGGAGTGGCAATGCAAGCTTCGGTAGGTGAGCGTTAGCGAACACGTGAGGCGCGCAGGCGACTGCCCTGTAAGGGCAAGATGTAATTAATGATTGATTAAAACCTTTTATTTGTTCCAAACACCATTTACTTTAAGCGTAGCCGCTTAGTCCGCTCAAGCCTAGCCCAGTTCCGCTCGCCAGACCCGAGCGGGACACCAAAATTTTTTGTGGTTTGTGACCTCGTTTATTCGATAAAATGGACTGCTTTATAAGGCACGAACCTGCTGCGCAGCTCCGGTCACTCCCGCTCGCCGAGCCCGGGCGGGGTGCCAAACCTTGTATAGTGCCTTAATCCGATTACTTTTTTCTTAAAGGACTATTTTATACGAGCCGTACCCGAGCGCCGCAAAGCTTTTGCGACTTTACCGGTCCGTGGCTTGGCAGACCGGAATATGGGCATGGGGCAATTGTTCAAAGCAAAAGCTTTGCGAGCAACGCCAAAGCTTTTATCAAAAGGCAATGTTATCTTTAATAATCCGTATTAAGCAGACAAAAACAGCGCCCGGGTATTACTCGGGCGCTGCAGTGATGTACATAATTATTCAATCGGCTGTGAATCCTCGGGCGATGCCGCGCCTGCCGACGGAGCTATAGCGCCGCTGCTGCGCATCTCGTTTCTGTTGTTCCTCACGATATTTACGCATTGCTCCAAATCCTTCATTGATGACATAACAACCTTTTCCACTGTTTCCAAAAGGTTGTCTGCATAGTTATAGGAGGAGTCGGTAACCTGCTGCGCGTTTTTCCGCGCATCCTCAATAATCTGATTGCCTTGAACTATCGCTTTTTTGGTAATCTCATTTTCGTTCACCATAGCAATAATCTTGTCCTCGGCATTTTTTATGAGAGTATCAGCCTCGGTTTGCGCCTCCTGTAAAATTCTGTTGCGCTCTTCCTTAATCCACTTTGCCTGTTTTAAATCCTCGGGGAGCTTGAGCTTGATTTCCTGAAGCACATCAAGAAGCTCATCCTTATCAAGGATACAACGGGCTGAAAACGGCACAGACGCGCCCTTATCTATTATATCCTCCAATTCATCCAACAGTTCCAATGCATCCATTGTAAAATACCTCCTTAAATATTAAAGCCGATTTACTTGTCCTCAAAACGACTTCTTATAATAGGGATTAAATCACTCGGAACAAGTCCATCAAGGCATCCGCCATACTTTGCGATTTCCTTAACAATGCTGGAGCTTAAAAACATGTAGTCCTTGCTTGTGTGCAGGAACAAGGTTTCAAGCTCTCCGTATAAGGTACGGTTTGTCAATGCCATCTGAAATTCATACTCAAAGTCAGATACCGCTCTAATTCCCTTAATAATTATCTTTGAATTAATATTCCTCATAAAATCAGCCAAGAGTCCGGAAAATACGCGAATTTCGACATTCTCGATATCCTTTGTGGCAATCTCAAGCATCTGCGCTCGTTCCTTTGCCGAGAACACGGGCTGTTTTGAACTGTTAATAAGTACCGCGACAACTACCTTGTCAAACAGGGAGGACGCTCTTTTTATAACGTCCAGATGCCCGTTGGTACAAGGGTCAAAGCTGCCGGGATACACAGCGGTTTTCATACTATCACCTTTGCATAACTGTAATAAGCGTTTTGCCATACTTCGCCGATTTTTTTATCTTAAACCTTGTACCCGATAAATCCTCGCCGAGTACTTCGGTTTCCGCAACAATAATGCCGTTGTCGTTCAAAAGGTCAAAATCGTAAATCATATCAAGCGCTTTCGTAACAAGCCCTTTGTTATATGGCGGGTCAAGAAAAATTATGTCAAATCCCTCACCGGGGTCAAAGCTTAGCTGTCTCTCAGGTATTTTCAGTAAATCCATTCCGTCAGATTTAGGCGCTGATAGCTCAGACAGCTCGGAAAGAAGCGCAAAAGCATCCGTTTTATATACAGCCGCGTTACTTTGCAAACCGGAACCGCGAAGGTTTTCCTCAATAACCTTAATAGAAGCCGGATTATTTTCGGCAAACACCACACATTCCGCGCCTCGGCTTATAGCCTCAATTCCCATGGCACCGCTGCCCGCGAACAAATCAAGAACAAGACGGCATGGCAGATGGTTTTGTATTATATTAAAAACCGATTCCTTTACCCTGTCCGTAGTGGGACGAGTATCCAATCCGCCGGGAGCCGTAAGCTTATAGCCGCGTCTTTTGCCGGATATAATTCGCAAAAATATGTCCTCCCCAATTTTAAGCTATCATATATAATATATTTATATATCAAAATTGTAAATTTGTCAAGTGTTTTGATTAAATTTGTCATTATTAATAAAAAGATAGCGAATGACATAATAAAAATTTCTTGTCAAAAAAATAAATAACCCCGCGATAGCCGTAGAATGGATAAGGTAAAAACCCGGAAACCAGGTGGGATATTCTCAAAAGCCTTACAAGTCCACTGGACACCTTGCGGTGTGAGGCATGTGCGCCGCTTTACGAAGATGAAATCCCTTATACAATTTGTTGGTTTTACATTATTGCCATAAATACGTACAACGCAGGGATGTATTTATTAAGAATTATTTATTAACAATACTATTATATCATATATTGAAAAAAATACAACATATTTTTTGTGTTTTTTAGCGGCATTTTTTTGATTGTGAAATGTTACAATCATTTCTGTTTTGTTACAGGTTTTTTCGTTAATTTTACAGATGAATAACAATTTGTTATTTCCAATAATTTTGCATTGAAATAAAAATTTTTTTAGTTATAATTAAATTTATACAAGCATAGTTTTATATGAATTATCTGATTTATTTTGTTTTTGCGATTTGGTTTTTTGTTTTGTTTTTGCGGCAGTGGATAATTTTTCCGGGAGATTGTTATATGAGGATTGAAAAAATTAACGAGAATAAGATAAAGGTGTTAATCGATACCGATGAGGCAAAAGAGTGGAATATCAGCGTGAATAATATGGCATCGGACTCTCCCGAAATCAGGGAGATGTTTAAAACGGCAATACGTCTTGCAGAGAGGGATGTTCACTTCTGCATAGACGGCGCGAAGCTGTTTGTGGAGGCAATACCGGGTCATACCGGCGGCTTTGGAATGTTGATTACCAGAATATTCAGCGATGACGATTTAAACGCGGCTATCGAAAACTGCGCGTATCGCGGTCGTATAAAAAAGCGGCATTTGTATCCATTCAGAGAACCGTCGGCTCCTTTGGGCAAAAGAATATTCCGTTTTTGCGACTTTGAGGATGTATGCCGGGCGGCGGAAGCGATACATAGAGATTTTGAAGGAGACAGCACATTATACAAATACGGAGACTCGTATTATATGCTGCTCATACCGGCTGACAGAGGGATAATGCCGTGTGTAGAAAAGATAATGCTGGAGTTTTCCGACAAGCAGACAAAAACTCTAATCTCACATGGACGGCTAAATGAGCTCGGCGAGGTAATGATAAAGAGCGATGCCGTAAATATTTTGGTTGAATACTTTGCGTAAGGTACAGATGCCGTGAATTCATTAATTTGAATTTGCGGCTTTTTTTGCGCCCAATTTACCATGCATAAAGCCGCTTTTACGCGCATAGTATTATTAAAAAGCCGTTAGGAGGTTTCGGACGTTTATGGACAATCACGAAGGGGCGGGCAAACATACGGTTACGATTGAGGACAGACAAAGGATAAAAATAAACTGCGTCGAGGATGTGGAGAGCTTTAACGAGGAAAAAGCGGTGGTTTACACCTCGTTGGGAGTTATGATAATAAGCGGATATAATTTTAAGGTTAGCCGCCTGAATGTGGATGATGGGCAGCTTATAATAGACGGCGATGTAGACAAGGTGGAGTATATGGAAACAGCCGGCGTATCGGACTCGGGCGGAGGCTTTTTCGGAAGGCTTTTCAGATAACGGCTTTCATATAATAAATAATACGGAGGATAAATATTATGGGAACAATAACCAAGGCAAGCGAGATTGGATATTTTTTGCGGTCAATGGCGTGCGGCGCTCTTATGATAATCATATACGATTTTTTAAGAGCCGGACGACGTGAAAAAACCGCTGCGGCGCTCATATGCATACAAGACATACTGTGGCTTGCGTCTCTGGGACTTCTGCTTTACGCTTTGGCTTTTCGCCGGAATTTCGGGATAGTGAGATGGTATAGCTTTTTCGGAATGGCGTTGGGAGCGCTGTGCTTTAAGCTGGCGATGGGAGACAGGCTGATGAAGCTGCTTAGAAAGCTTTACGCTCTTTTTGCGCGCCTTTTCTGTTTTATGGTTAAAATCTTAACCCTCCCCATCAGAATTGTTTTTAGGTTAATAAAACGTCCTATAGGTGTTGTTGTGTGGCACTCCCGCGAAGCCTCCGCGGAGATGTCGGATATACTTAAGGTATTGAAGCTTAGAGCGGTAAACAGAATAAGAAAGTAAAGTTGCCCGATTTTTCATTTAATGAAAAGCCGTTTATTTATTCAAAAAGAAATGTTTAAAAAATGTTTATAAAAGCCATTTTTTCATTGACAAAGTGAGACCGTTAATATATAATATTAATGTGTAATGTTACGGACATATTATTTTGTAAATATTATTGTTTTGGCAGGTGGAAGCAGTGAAAGAAGCTGAAAAATCAGACAGAAACAGACGCGTGTCGCCGGCATCCGATGTGAGAGACAGAGCCGCGCGTACAATAAAGAGAACCGGCAAGATTAAAATAAATTTAAAGAGGTTTATTTTAAGCATGCTTGTTCTGGTTTTCTGCGTTTATTTTGCGGGCAAGATGATAAGCCAGCAGGTGGTTCTAAGCCACAAGAACGATGAAATCCAAGAGATAACCGAGCAAATCAATTCAGCGAGCCGCGAGACAGACAGACTTGAGGACGAGCTGGAAAGCGTGAACGATCCCGAATATTTGGAGCGTATGGCGCGTGAAAAGCTGGGGCTGGTTGTACCTAATGAGCGTGTGTATATAGACGCTAACAGCAGTGATTAATAAAATTTATATAAATGCGGAGAGGTAACTCTCAGGAGGAGTTTTCAGAAAGTATGCAAATTGAAGTAGGAATGGTATTGAGTGCAAAAATTACCGGAATTACGTCTTTCGGTGCTTTTGCGGAGCTTCCGGGAGGAAAGTCCGGACTTATCCATATTTCCGAGATAGCGACAGAGTATGTTGAGGATGTAAATCAGCATCTCAAGAGGGGACAGACAGTAAAGGTTAAGGTTATCGGCATGGATAACGGAAAAATCAGCCTTTCGATTAAAAGAGCGGAAGCGGAGGCAAAGAAAGCAAAGGCGGAAAAGCGGAACAAGACCAAAAAGGGCTCCGCTGCTCCGAAAAGCACAAGACCTCCTGAGGAGTTTGAGTTTGTGACAAAGCGCGGAAATGATGAACTGAGCTTTGACGATATGCTGCAAAAATTTAAAAAAGACAGCGACGAAAGGTTTCAGGATTTAAAACGCAGCAATGACAATAAGCGCAGCGGCGGATATAAAAGGGCGTATTAAATCCGCGTAATTGGGACAAGCTAAGAAAAGGTGATATTATGACAAGCGCCGGCATATTTTGGATTATTGCAGCGGTTGTATTTGGTGTGATTGAGGGAGCGACGGTTGCTCTTATAACGATATGGTTCGCGATTGGCGCGGTTGCTGCGGCGATTGCGGCGCAGCTTGGCGCTTCCGTTCCCGTTCAGGTCAGCGTGTTTGTGGTCGCGTCGGCAATATTGCTTTGTGTTACACGTCCGGCTTTGAAAAGGATTTCTGTGTCTAAGCCGCAGAGAACCAACGCCGACAGGCTCATTGGACGCGAGGCATTGGTTATAAGCCCGATTGACGGTATAAACGGCGCGGGTCAGGTCAAAATAGCCGGTCAGGTATGGTCCGCTGTTTCGGAGAATGACAAACCTATTGCCGAGGGCGAGACGGTGACAGTATTGAGTATTTCCGGTGTTAAGCTGGTAGTGGCTGAGCCGACGGCAACATAAACAAAGCATAAACAAAACACAAACAAAATATAAACAATCGGAAGGCAACATAAACAATCAGAGAGTAACATAATAAACAATCGGAAGTCAGAGAAAGAGGTTAGCTTATGCAATATTTTTTGGTGTTATTGTTGGCGGTTATCGTTGTTTTGATAGTTGCAAACATAAAAATCGTGCCGCAGGCGAAGGCGTATGTGGTTGAGCGTCTGGGCGCTTACAGCGCGACATGGAGCGTCGGACTTCACATAAAAATTCCGCTGATTGAAAGAGTCGCGAACAAGGTTACGCTTAAGGAGCAGGTTGTTGACTTCCCTCCGCAGCCTGTTATTACAAAGGATAACGTAACAATGCAGATAGACACGGTTGTGTATTATCAGATTACCGACCCCAAGCTTTACACCTACGGTGTTGAGCTTCCTATGTCGGCAATAGAAAATCTGACCGCAACCACTCTGCGTAATATAATCGGCGATATGGAGCTTGACGAGAGTCTGACGTCAAGGGATGTTATAAATACAAAAATGCGTTCTATTCTCGATGAGGCAACAGACCCGTGGGGAATAAAAGTAAATCGGGTTGAACTTAAAAACATCATTCCTCCGGCGGGAATACGAGAGGCTATGGAAAAGCAGATGAAGGCGGAGCGAGAGCGCCGCGAGTCTATATTGCGTGCCGAGGGTGAAAAGAAATCGGCAATCCTCGTGGCAGAGGGTGAAAAGGAGTCGAGAATTTTGGAGGCTCAGGCAGAGAAGGAGTCTCAAATCCTGAAAGCGGAGGCTGATAAGGAGGCGGCTATCAGAATTGCCGAGGGTGAAGCGCAGGCAATCAGAAATGTACAGCAGGCAACAGCCGATGGTATAAAAATGCTTAACGAGTCTATGCCGTCGCAGCAGGTGCTTACAATAAAGAGTCTTGAGGCGTTTGAAAAAGCCGCGGACGGCAAGGCGACAAAGATTATTCTGCCGTCCGAAATCCAAGGTATAGCAGGGCTTGCGACAACGCTGAAAGAGGTTTTGAAGGATTAAGAGGCTTTGAAGGATTAAGAGATTTTTTAAGAGGTTTTAAAGGATTAATTCAAAATATTAAAATATTAATGCGAAGTCATGGGTGTAGGGCGGCAGCAATGCCGCGCTGCACTTTGCTGATTAAATTAAAACAGGAAAATTACAGGAGGAAATTTAAAAATGTCGGGACATTCCAAATGGGCAACCATAAAAAGAAAGAAAGGCGCGATAGATGCCAAAAGAGGTAAGATATTCACCAAAATCGGCAGGGAGATTATGGTGGCGGTAAAGGATGGCGGACCCGATCCGGCTTCCAACTCGAAGCTTCGCGATGTTATCGCGAAGGCAAAGGCAAACAATATGCCGAACGATACAATTCAAAGAAGTATAAAAAAGGCTTCGGGTGAAGGAGATGCCGGAAACTATACGGAAATGATATACGAGGGCTACGGTCCCAGCGGAATAGCCGTTATGGTGGAAACTCTTAGCGATAACAAGAACAGAACGGCGGCGGATTTGCGTCACTATTTTGACAAGAACGGCGGTAACTTGGGTCAGAACGGCTGCGTAGGTTTTATGTTCGATAAAAAGGGACTCATTGTAATAGAAAAGTCGGATGAGGTTGACGAGGATACTTTGATGATGGATGCGCTGGAGGCAGGCGCGGACGACTTTAATGTTGAGGAAGAGTGCTACGAGATCCTGACCGCGCCCGAAAGCTTAGGCAGTACCAGAGAGGGCTTGGAACAGAAGGGCTATACATTCGCTCAGGCGGAGGTAAACTACATACCCCGAACCACAACAACGCTCAGTAATCCTGAGGATGTTGCAAGGATGGAAAAGCTTATTGATATGCTTGAGGAAAACGATGACGTTCAGAATGTTTACCACACCTGGGAGATGCCTGAGGAGGACTGATTGAAATTTGCGGCCGCGGCAGGACGGGAGCTAAGCTTTGGCTCTCTGTTTTGGGCGGTCGTATTTTATGAGGAGAGGATTTCATGGCAAGAATTCTGCATATGGCGGATCTTCATCTTGACTCGCCCTTTACTTCAAAAATGTCTTTGGAGCGTGCAAAGCTCAGACGCAGCGAGCAGAGAGAGGTATTTTCCAAAATCATTGAAACGGCGAAAAAAGACGCGGAGGTCGTGCTCATATCGGGGGATTTGTTTGACGGAGAAAATGTCAGCGGCGAAACCGTTAGCTTTCTGGCGCGCAAGTTCGCGGAGCTTGGGGATATACCCGTATTTATCAGCGCGGGAAATCACGATCCCTATAATGACACGTCAGTCTACAGCCGCGCGGATCTCGGCGATAATGTCCATGTGTTTTCCTGCCGCGGCGAATATTTTGATTTGGATAGCTTAAAGCTCCGTGTGTGCGGCGCGAGCTTTTCCTCAAAATATGACGACGGAAGCGGTATAGTGCGTCCGACGGAGCTTGAAAAGCACCCGGAATATGCCAACATTCTGGTTATTCACGGGGATATGTACAGCATAGGCGGCGAATGTCGATATAACCCGATAAGCGAAAAAGAGCTTGAAGGGTTTGACTACGCCGCGTTGGGACACATTCATAAGTACAGCGGTCTTAATGACGCGGGAGGCACAGTGTGGGCATACCCCGGAATACCAGAACCAAGGGGATTTGATGAAACGGGAAATTCCGGAATAATTATCGGTGAGGTTAGCCGCAGCTCCGTACATCTTGAATTTAAATCAGCGTCAAAGCGCGGATACCGAATTTTGAATATAGAGCTGCCTCGCGGCGTAGCCGATAATGAGAGCGTTATTGAAAAAATAGCTCAGAGCGCCGATGAGTTCAGCCGTGATGATATTTTCAGAATAATACTGACGGGGAAGACGGAAAAAGGGTTTAAGCCCGATTTGGAACTGATTTTAAGCAGAATTGCGTCCTTAGGGTTTTATATTGAGTTAAGGGACGAGACTGAAACGGAATATGACTTGACGGCTGACGAGGCGGACAACAGTCTGCGTGCCGAATATATACGGCTTATGAATAAAAAAGCCGAGCTGTACAGCAAGGACAGCCGTGAATATGAGATAGCGCGAAGGGCTCTTCGCTTAGGTGTTGACGCGATGGAAGCGAAGAGGTGAATTAGAGGTGAGTTATTGAAGCGAAGGGGTGAGTTAGAGGTGAATTATGGAAGCGAAGGGGTGAATTGATGACAAAACTGGTCAGACTGGAGCTTATAAGCTTCGGAAAGCTTTCGGATTGTGTGATTGAGCTTGATAAGGGGCTAAATCTTATATACGGAGCGAACGAGGCGGGAAAATCAACCGTTCAGCTTTTTATAAAATATATGCTGTACGGAGCGCCGCAAAGGACTTCAAGGAATACACCCGTTAAGGACAGAGAACGGATAATTCCGTGGAATGAAAAAAGCGCGAAGGGGCGTATGATAATCAGCAAGGACGGCGTGGAGATAGAAATTTACCGCGAGTTTAAAAATCGGGCGTCGGGCGATGTTGTTAAGGTTACATATGCCGCCACAGGTGAAAATTACTTTGACGGAGACGTAAAAGGCGGCGATGTGGGCTTGCGGATTTTGGGAATGAGCGAACAGATGTTTAAGAGGACTGTTTGGATTGCCCAAAGCGGCATAGCTTCTCAAGGCAGAGACGACGAGATTACGGCGCGGCTTATCAACCTTTTGGAAAGCGGCGGATGTGACGATATTTCGGTCAGTGCGGCTGAGGAGGAGCTGGACAGACAGATTGCGGCTCTTAAAGCCAAGGACAGACGCAGCAGTCCCGGTGAGATTGATAAGCTTAACGCGGAGCGCGGCAGGCTTGCCGAGAATTTGGCAAAGCAGAAAAGGCTGCTTACGAAAACCGAAAATACACGTAACGAGATAGAGAGTCTTGAGGCTCGTCTTGAGGATATGAGACGGGAGATGGAGCATCTTCACGCTCTTGAAAAATCCGAGAACGCAAAGGAAAAAATTGCCCGTGTAAAGCGGCTTGACGGCTGCATGACAAAGGAAATGCAAATTGGCAATACACGGCAGTTCCAACTCTTTAAGCATAAGGTTAAAGATATAACAACTGAGCGTGTTCACGGCTACGAGCGTATGATAGACGAGATGGAAGCGGAGACGGAGCAGCTGAACGCTGAAGTAAAGGCTAAAGAAAAAGAAGTCGAAGCCGTAAAAGGCAGGCTTAAGGGTTATAAAATCACCACTTGTGCTTTAGCGCTTTTGACAGTGGCGGCGCTGGTTTGCGGCATTATTTTCACTCTTGTTTTGTATGAAGCCGGAATAGCGGTCTTTATTTTGACAATCGCTTTTTTCGTCGTCTGTGTCAGGTATCATAAGAGACTCGCCGCGCTTAGCGTGGATATGGAAAATGTGTGCCGCGCGGCGGAAGCCTCCGAAAAACGCAAAGTGATGCTTGAGGAACTGCTCAGAGCCGTTCTTGAGGAGCTTGAATGTGATACCGTCGGAGACTTTGACCGAAAATACGCATTATACAGCTCTGATACGGAAAAAATAAAAATGGCTCATGAGCTGTACGTTGAGCTGCTAAACGGCGACGATTATGAGTCGCTTAAACGTGAGGCGGACAGCCTGCGAGACTTTGTGTTGACCGAAACGCCGCCCAAGGGAGCGGATTTGAGCCAAATGCTAAGGGAAAACGAGAGCAGGCGCGAACAGATAAGCGCAAAATCGGCAGAGCTTAGAAATTCGGTTGCGCGCGAGATGCATGAGCTTGTGCCTGTCAGCGATATTGAAGATAACATAGCATTGATAGATGAAAAGCTATATGAAAAGCAGATGGAATTAGACGCTTGCATACTGGCTCGGCAGTGCCTGTCGGAGGCTTATAACGCCATAAAGTCCGATTATACGCCTATGCTTAACGAAAAAACCGAGGAGTATTTGAGCAGACTGACAGGAGGGACTCACGGCAGTGTAAAAGTTGCGGAGGATTTTACCCTAAACCTGAAAAACACAGACGACAGCTCCGATGTTAAGCGCGCGGAATTTTTCAGCATGGGAACATATAATCAAATATATCTCGCGCTGAGGCTCGCGGTGGCAGCTCTCACTCTGAAAGCGGAGGATACTGTTTTGTTTCTGGACGATGCGCTTATGAGCTTTGACGATGAAAGGGCAGAGAGCGCTATTATGCTGTTGCGCGAGTTGTGCAGCGAAAACCGACAGGCTGTTATGTTTACCTGTCACAGACGTGATATTGAGTGTTCGAAAAAATTTGGAGATATAAATATTATGGAGGTAAAATAATGAGTGGAAATTTTGATAATTCCGGAGGAAGCGTAAAAATTGCGAACAGTGTTATCGCCAAAATAGCCGGCTATGCGGCAACCGCCTGCTACGGCGTTGTCGGAATGGCGTACAGCGGAGGCAAGGACGGAATTGCGCGTCTGCTGAAGCTTGAGCAGATGGATAAGGGTGTAAGGATAAGACCTGTGGAAAACGGAATTGAAATCACTCTTTACATCATAGTGGAGTACGGTACCAACATAAACGCGATAGGAGAGGTTGTAAGATCCGGCGTGAAGTATAACGTTGAGCAGATGACGGGACTTAATGTGACCCGCATTGATGTTAATATCGCGGGAATGAGAGTGGAGTAGCGCTTGCGCAGGGGGAAAAGAAATGAATTCAAAATCAAAACCTATAATATTAGACAGCAAAATATTTAAGCTGATGATTTTATCCGCGTCTAACAGTATTGTAAACAAGGCGGGCGAGGTCAATGATATGAACGTATTCCCTGTGCCTGACGGTGATACGGGAACAAATATGAGTCTTACATTCAGCGCGGCGGCGGGAAGCGCGGCGGCTCTTGACGACTCAGTATCCGTGTCCGAGGCGCTGGAGACTCTTTCGAGAGTGGCGCTCAGAAATGCCAGAGGAAACTCGGGAGTTATACTGTCCCAGATACTGCGCGGACTGTGGCTGGGATCGGAAGGAGCGGAGGAGCTTGACGTTGCGCAGCTTAAACGCGCAATTTGTTCCGCAAGAGATACGGCGTACAGAGCCGTAATGAAGCCGACTGAAGGTACAATATTAACGGTTGTGCGCGAAATCGCGGAATATGCCGAGGCGCATTTTACCGAGTTTGATGATGTGCGCGACTTTTTAAAGGGTGCGCTTAAGACCGGCGAGGAAAGTCTTAACAGAACACCGGAAATTTTACCGGTTTTAAAGCAAGCCGGAGTGGTTGACGCGGGCGGATACGGAGTTATCGTGTTGCTCAGGGGAGCGGTTTCGGCTCTTGAAACGGGAGCTGTCGTGGAGCTTGACGCGGACAAAAAGGCGGCTGCCGATAAAACCGTGATGAGTAAAGATATTGACACCGCCGATATTAAGTATAGCTATTGTACCGAATTTTTGATAAACAAGAGCGCGTCAAGGTCGGTTACTCAGTTTACCGCCTCGATAAAGCCGAAGGGTGACTGTATGCTGGTAATAGACGATGATGAAATCGTTAAGGTTCATATACACACCAATCACCCGGGCTTTGTAATCGAGCAGGCGCTCAAGCTGGGCGAGCTTACAAGCCTTAAAATAGACAATATGAAGTATCAGCATAATGAGATAATCGGAAACGGTAAGTCGGGCGCTGATACAAATAATAACGATGAGCCGAACAATACAAATGATACCGTGGCGGAGCCGAAGAAAAAGTACGGCTTTGTTGCTGTTGCATCGGGCAGCGGCATGAGCGAGCTGTTTAAGAGTCTTGACTGCGATATAATAGTGGAAGGCGGACAAACCATGAACCCCAGTACACAGGAGCTGCTTGACGCGGCATTGTCTGTCAACGCGGAAAACGTGTTTATACTGCCCAACAATAAGAATATAATTCTCGCGGCGGAGCAGGTTGATGGGCTTACCGAAAACAGGGTTACGGTTATTCCGACAAGAAATATGCCTCAGGGAATTACCGCGCTCGCGTCTTTTGACCCGGACGCTGATACGGACGTGAATGTCGGGATTATGAATGAGTGTATGGATATGGTTAAGTGCGGTCAGATAACCTATGCCGCGAGAAATTCCGAGGCGGACGGACTTAATATTGCCGAAGGCGATATTATGGGCGTTGTTGACGGCAAGGTGGTTTTGTGCGGCAAGGATATGGAGAACATATTTTACAGCTTGGCTGAAAAGCTGATAGACGATGACTGTGGTATTGTTTCGGTTTACTATGGAATTGACGCGGAGTCGGAACAGGCAGAGGAGCTTACCGCCGCGCTTGAAAAGAGGTATCCGGATTTGGATATAAAGCTCAATTACGGCGGTCAGAGTGTATACTTCTATATTATATCGGCGGAGTGATTATGAAATTATCGGATAACATTCAGTATTTAAAAGGAATAGGTGAGAAAAGAGCCGAGTTATTTCACAAACTCGGCATTTTCACGGTGGGTGATTTATTATACCATCTGCCCCGCAGCTTCGAGGACAGGACAAGCATTAAGGATATTGCTGATTTGATTGACGGCGAAAACGTGTGTGTAAAAGGAACACTTGCGTCGGGACTGAGGAAATTCAGAGCGAGAACGGGCGGTATGGTGGTTCAGACCTCATTGTCCGATGGTACGGGAGTTATGCGGCTTACATGGTTCAACGCCTCATACATTGACAAAGCCTTGTCGGATCCGGAGGCGGAATATATGTTTTTCGGCAGGGTGTCATACCGCAGAATGGCGGCGGAAATGGTTAATCCGATAATAGAAAAGCTTGAGGGCGATACAACCAAAATGGGGAAAATTGTTCCCATATATCCCGCGACAGCCGGTCTTAATCAGCGCAGCATCAGGGACGCCGCCCAAAAGGCGGTTGAAGGGCTAAGCGAAAAGCTGCCTGAAATACTGCCCGAGGATATACGGGAAAGGAATAATTTAATCGGTATAGAACAGGCTATACGCGGCGTACATATGCCAAACGAGCTTGATGATTTTTATCAGGCGAGGCGAAGGCTCGTGTTTGAGGAATTTTTAAAGCTGCAGCTTGGCGTTGCAACGGCTAAAAACACAAAGAAGAGCCAAAAGGCGACAGCTATAGATAATGTGAAATGTATAGCCGAATTTGCGGCGGGACTCAGCTTTGACCTGACAAACGCTCAAAAGAGAGTTATAAACGAGATTTCGGCTGATTTGAAAAGCGGTGTGCCTATGAACCGTCTTGTACAGGGCGATGTCGGCTCGGGAAAAACCGTTGTCGCGGCGGCTGCGATGTTTGCGGCGGCAAGGGCGGGCTATCAGTCGGTAATGATGGCTCCGACTGAAATACTCGCGGAGCAGCACTACGCGAGCATGAAGGGCTTTTTTGAGCCGTGGAATATCAGAGTCGCGTTCCTAAGCGGCGGACAAAGCGCGGCGGAACGTGCCGAAAATACGGAGCTTATCAAAAGCGGAGAGGCAAAGATAATTGTCGGCACCCACGCGGTTATAACCGACAAGGTGTGCTTTGATAAGCTTGTGCTTTCGATTACGGATGAACAGCACAGATTTGGCGTTGGGCAAAGAAGCAGGCTTGCGGGCAAGGGAATAAATACCCATACTTTGGTTATGACCGCAACACCGATACCCAGAACGCTGTCTCTGGTAATCTATGGGGATTTGGATATTTCGATAATCGACGAGCTTCCGCCGGGGAGAATTCCGATAAAGACCGTCGCGTTGCCGGAGGCGAGGAGACCGAGATTATACAGATTTGTGATGAGTGAGCTTAACAAGGGCAGACAGGCGTATTTTGTATGCGCTCTTGTGGAGGAGTCCGAGGCGGTCAGCGCCAAGGCGGCGAAGGAGTACGTGAAAAAGCTCGGTACCGCTTTGCCGGGAAAGAGGATAGGGCTGCTTCACGGCAGAATGAAATCGTTTGAAAAGGAAGATGTAATGCGCAGGTTCGTAAACGGCGAGATTGACGCGCTTGTTTCCACAACCGTGATTGAAGTGGGAGTTGATGTGCCAAACGCCACAATAATGGTGATAGAAAACGCGGAGAGATTTGGTTTGTCACAGCTCCACCAGCTGCGCGGCAGAGTGGGAAGGGGCGGCGAGCAGTCCTACTGTATAATGTTCGGCAATACCAAAAGCGGAGTTGCCAAGGAGCGTATGCAGGTAATGTGCGAAACAAACGACGGCTTTAAAATCTCGGAAAAGGATTTGGAAATCAGGGGACCGGGCGAGTTCTTCGGAACAAGACAGCACGGGCTGCCGGAAATGAAAATAGGAAACTTCTTCACCGATATGGATATTTTAAAGGAAACCCAGACAGAGGCGGCTAAAATCTTAGCCGAAGATCCGTTTTTAACAAGTCAAAAATATTTGCCCTTGCAAAGGAGTATAACCCGAATTTTTGCCAAGGCGGGGGATATATTGAATTAAAAAAATTTAAAAATATTAAAATATTAAAAAAAAATTAAAAATTAAAAAATAATATAAGCGAAGGATTTGCGTCACGCGGACCCTTAACTCTCAAGCTCCAGCAGCTTTCGCTTTATGTCAGTTCCGCAGGCATAGCCGGTCAGAGAGCCGTCCGAGCCGATAACGCGGTGGCACGGCACGATTATCATGACCGGATTTTTATTGCTTGCCATGCCCACGGCGCGGCAAGCGTTCGGGTTTCCGATTTCTTCGGCTATCTCCTTATATGATTTTGTTTTGCCGTAGGGAATATCAAGTATGGCGTTCCAAACCTTTGTCTGAAACTCGGAGCCGCGCCAGGAAAACGGAATATCAAAGCTTTTCCGTATTCCCGAAAAATATTCGTCAAGCTGCTTTGCCGTCTCTTTGAGCAGGGGCGTAGGCTCAGGACTTAAGGCGGCGTTGTCGAGACTTTCATCAAGAAAAAGACGGCAGATACCGCTGCCGTCCTCTCCGATATACAGCGTTCCTATCGGCGAATTGTATTTATGATATTTAATCTTCTCTTGCATACATTCTTTCATACATTCTTTACAAAAATATTTTAATTGCTTCACTTATTTTTTTCACTTATTTTACTTATATTTCACTTATTTTTCTTTATTTTATCCCAATATTCCTTTGCCGCTTGTTCGTTTTTGTTATTGCCGTACTCATAATAGACCTTATCCTTTATTTTATCGGGAAGATACTGCTGCTCGACATAGTGGTTGGGATAATCGTGGGGGTACAGGTAGTTTTGTCCCTTGACTGTGTTGCCCTCGCCGTCATAGTGCTTATTTTGAAGTCTGCGCGGTATCGAGCCCGTGTCTATCGACTCAATATCATGGAGGGCGCTGTTTATTGCCATATATGCCGAATTTGACTTCGGGGCGGTGGCGAGAAGAACCGTCGCGTGTGCCAGAGGAATGCGTGCCTCGGGAAAGCCCAGCATCAGGGCGCTGTCAACACAGGCTTTTACTATGCTGATGGCTTGAGGGTACGCAAGTCCGACATCCTCGCAGGCTATAACCATAAGGCGGCGGCAAATTGACTGAATATCGTCAGCCGCTACAAGCCGCGCAAGGTAGTGCACTGCCGCGTTCGGGTCGCTGCCGCGTATTGATTTTTGCAGAGCGCTCATGACGTCATATTGATTGTCACCCTTTTTGTCGAACTGAAAAGCCTTTTTTTGGGTGCATTGCTCCGCAAGCTCCATGGTTATGTTCAGGTTCCCGTCAGCGTCGGGAGGTGTATACATAACCGCCAGCTCCAGTGAGTTCAGCGCCTTGCGCACATCGCCGCCCGATTTTTCGGCAAGGTGATGTATAATCTCATCACCCTCATCATTAAAAAGAATTTTTGAGTTTTTAAAATCCTCCGCCTGTATTTTTTCAATTCCGCGGCGCAGGGCGCACTCTATATCCTCGGTTGTCAGAGGCTTAAATTCGAACACGGTGCAGCGGCTCAATATTGCGTTGTAAATATAGAAATACGGGTTTTCTGTTGTGCTGGCGATTAGTGTAATCTTGCCGTTTTCTGTGTATTCCAGCAGCGACTGCTGCTGCTTTTTGTTAAAGTTCTGGATCTCATCAAGGTACAGCAGGATACCGTTTTGCCCTATAAGGCTGTCGGTTTCCTTTACAATATTTTTTATGTCGGACACCGATGCGTTTGTCGCGTTCAGTCTATACAGCGTTTTGTTTGATGAACTTGCGGCAATATTCGCGACGGTGGTTTTGCCTGTGCCTGAAAGACCGTAGAATATCATATTCGGGATATTTCCGCTTTCGATTATATTACGTAAAATTCTGTTTTTTCCCAAAATATGCTGCTGACCCACAACCTCGTCCAAGGATGTGGGTCGTAATCTGTCCGCCAGCGGTGTTCGGTTAGGCATAGAGCGGATGCTTCGCGCAGAGCGCGTGAACACGCTTTGCAACCTCGTCTTTGCTGCCTTCAAAGTCTTTTATTACCATGGATATAAGCTCGGCAACCTCTGTCATATCCTCCTCGACAAATCCGCGTGTTGTAACAGCGGGTGTACCGAGTCTGATACCGCTCGTTACAAACGGGCTCTTGGGGTCGTTTGGAATTGTGTTCTTGTTACAGGTGATACCAACCTCGTCAAGCATTTTCTCAACTTCCTTACCTGTAAGCTCCTGCTTTAAAAGACTTACCAGCATAAGGTGATTGTCGGTTCCGCCCGAAACGATTTCCAGGCCTCTCTCCTGCAAAGATGCAGCCAGAACGGCGGCATTCTTCTTAACCTGTGCTTGGTACGTCTTAAACTCATCTGAAAGAGCTTCCTTGAAGCATACAGCCTTCGCGGCTATAACGTGCATAAGCGGACCGCCTTGATTGCCCGGGAATACAGCCTTGTTTATCATCGCTCCGTACTTCTCCTTGCACAAAATCAATCCGCCTCTGGGACCGCGCAGGGTCTTGTGCGTTGTTGTTGTAACAAAATCAGCGTAAGGAACCGGGCTTGGATGCAAGCCTGCCGCGACAAGTCCGGCAATATGTGCCATATCAACCATTAAGTACGCGTTTACCTCATCGGCTATCTCGCGGAAACGCTTAAAGTCAATTTCTCTCGCGTATGCGCTTGCGCCGGCAAGGATGAGCTTCGGCTTGTGCTTAAGAGCCAGCTTGCGAACCTGATCGTAATCAATTCTGTGCGTCACAGGATCAACGCCGTATGGTACAACGTTAAAATACTTACCTGAAATATTAACGGGCGAACCGTGGCTTAGGTGTCCGCCCTCCGCGAGGCTCATGCCCAAATACGTGTCGCCCGGCTCCATCGCCGCGAAGAATACGGCAAGGTTTGCCGTTGCGCCGGAGTGGGGCTGAACATTGGCAAATTCCGCGCCGAATAATTCCTTAGCGCGTTCTCTTGCCAAATCCTCAACTATGTCAACATATTCACAGCCGCCGTAGTAGCGCTTTCCGGGATAGCCCTCGGCATACTTGTTGGTAAGGGGCGTTCCCATCGCTTCCATGACAGCCGGACTGACAAAGTTCTCGGACGCGATAAGCTCAATTTTGCTCCGCTGTCTGTTGATTTCCTTTTCGATTGCAGATTTAACCTCAGGGTCAACCTTGCTTAGGTTTTTAAATTCAAACATTAAAATGTCCTCCAAAATATATTAATTAATAATTCTCAAAAATAATTTAAAAAATGATTGAAAAAATCACATAGTAATATTATAATGTTAAATATATAATTTTGCAAGAGGTATTTTTAAGATGAGGGAAAAATTTGCGGATAAAACCGAAAGAGTGCTTAAAATAAAGGAAATATTCAGCCGGGTATATGAGGATGCGGACTGTACCTTGGATTATGACGGACCTCTGCAGCTGCTCATTTCAACACAGCTCGCGGCACAGTGTACGGATAAGCGTGTAAATATCGTCACGAAGGATTTGTATAAAAAGTATACGGACGTTTACGCGTTTGCCAACGCGGACGAGGAGGAATTGCGCGAGGATATAAGGTCAACGGGATTTTTTAGGAACAAGGCAAAGAACATAATCGGCTGCTGCAAAATGCTGATAAGCGATTTCGGCGGTGAGGTTCCGGAGGCAATGGAGGATTTGCTGAAGCTGCCAGGAGTCGGGCGCAAGACCGCCAATCTGGTCAGAGGCGACTACTTCGGTATACCCGGAATAGTGGTGGATACACACGCCGCGAGACTGTCCAATCGGCTGGGGCTTACCAAAAACAAGGAGCCGCAAAAAATCGAGATGGATTTGCTGAAAATCGTGCCGGAGGAGTATCAGACCTTGTTCTGCCACCAATTGGTGTATCACGGACGCGCGTACTGCGCCGCAGGACGTCCCAAATGCGACATCTGTCCGATAAATCACCTCTGCCCGAGAGTCGGGGTGTAGTTTATAGCTCCTTAGACAGGATTATCTCATATGTGTCGCCTATTGGGGTGAAGCCGCCGACGGTGATATAGTGCAGCTTGTTGTAAAAGTGTTGGGCGTATTCATCGGAGGCGGTGGAGGTCATAACCGCGGAATAGTTTTGCTTTTTCATATTTTTCTCCCAATGCTGCACCAGTGCCCTGCCGTATCCCTTTCCCCGATAAGGCTCTGTTATGTACAGCATATTCATAAACGGCGTATTGTCCCAAAACAAATTGTACCTCAGCCAACCCGCAATTTCCGTGTTTTCTTTTATAACATATATTCTCTGTAAATCAAACAGGTTTTTTAATTCGTTTTTTGAGATATGGGTATCATTTTTTGAAATAAATTCCAGGTCATTGATGTTTGCCGCTTGGATATTCATAATTTCACCGCTCCTGTGTTTTATTTAATATTTTTCCATCAGCAGAAAATCACGTATGTTTATATTCGGAATACCGTTTCTGCCGCGATTGACTTCATCCATCGAAACGACGTACTTGGGATAGTTGTCACGAATACCTTCAAGTACTGAAAATTCACGCTCTACAGTTTCATCCGATGCGAGTAGATACGTAACCTGCACGTAAATCCTTTCACTGCCGTGTACCGCGACAAAATCTATTTCGTTGCTGCCGCTTTTGCCAACCGTGATTTTATAGTCGCGTCTGAGAAGCTCCATATACACAATATTTTCGAGAACTTGATTAATATCGCTCAGGTTGTTTCCGAATATGGCTTCGCGTATGCCGTGGTCGGAAATATAGATTTTTTCATGAAATTGCAAAAGTCTTTTTCCGATAACGTCCTCTCTGGGAACCGTGTGAAGCAGGCAGGCGTTTTTGCAATATTCAATATAATTATATATGGTTTCGGTCGAAGCGGTTCTCATCTCGCTTTTCATGTATTTGGAAATATTGCTTGCCGAAAGGGTGTTGCCTATATTTGCGACAAAAAATTGAAAAATACGTTTCATCAGTTCAACGTCGCGTATTTTATGCCTTGACGCTATATCCTTCAGTATTATAGAGTCGTATATATCGTTCAGATACTGCATAGCGCCGCCGCTGTCGATGTGAAATTGATATAAAAACGGCATACCTCCGCGTACAAGATATGTTTGAAAGGCTTCTGCTTCACTTATATCCGGGAGTATATCCAGCGCCTCACCGAACGAAAACGGGTATATTTTAAATTCAACATATCGTCCGCCAAGATAGGTGGCAAGCTCTCCGGACAGCAGCTTCGCGTTAGAGCCGGTGATATAAATATCCGTGTCAAAGTCAATGAGCAGTGAGTTTATCATTGTTTCCCAGCCGTTCAGCTCCTGTATCTCATCTAAAAAAAGATACAGCTTTTGATTTGCAGCTTGGGCAATATTTTTAATATGCTCATAGGTTAAGTCCGCGGATTTAACATATTGGACAGCGTGCGACTCAAAGTTGACAGAGATAAATTGTGATTTTTGTACGCCGCGCTCCGCAAGCTCCGATTGTATCAGCTCCAGCATGACGGATTTTCCGCATCGGCGTATTCCGGACAAGACCTTTACAACGGGTTTGTCGATAAACGGGCGAATTTTCTTCATATACAACTCACGTTTAATCATTTTATCACATCCCTATTTATGATTTAATAAGAGCTGAAAATCTGTTACTTGAATAATTATATCACTATTATAACCTAAAGTCAATCCAAATATTCAAAAAGCTTCTATTATATCGAAATATTCTATTATATTATATCGAATATATCGAAATATATAATATATATCGAAATATATAATATTAAAATCTTTGACTAAGCAAGTTTTTTAAAATTGGTATTGCAAAATAATTTTGTTTGCTATATAATAGTGAAGAAAGAAAAAATAAAGAAAAAATAGTGAAGAAAAATAAAGAAAAATTAGGTATAAACTGGAGGTTATGTAAATGGCAAAAGAAAAGGTTGTTCTGGCGTATTCCGGAGGACTTGACACATCTATCATCATTCCGTGGCTCAAGGAAAATTACGATTATGACGTTATCGCGGTTTGCGGAGACGTCGGACAGGGCAAGGAAACGGAAGGTCTTGAGGAAAGAGCTAAAAAAGCCGGCGCTTCGAAGCTTTATATTGAGGATCTGCGCGATGAATACGTTGAGGATTTTATTTTCCCGACATTGAAGGCAGGCGCGGTATACGAGGGTAAGTATCTTTTGGGTACATCGCATGCGCGTCCGATTATCGCGAGAAGACTTGTTGAAATAGCGAAAGAGGAGGGCGCTGTTGCCATTTGTCACGGCGCGACCGGCAAGGGCAACGACCAGGTTCGTTTTGAGCTTACCATAAAGGCTTTGGCTCCCGAGCTGAAAATCATTGCGCCATGGAGAATTTGGGACATAAAATCACGTGAAGACGCTGTTGACTACGCGGAAGCTCACAACATAGATATTCCTGTGACAAAAAAGGATTTGTATTCAAGAGACAGAAACATCTGGCATATCAGCCATGAGGGTATGGATCTTGAGGATCCCGCCAATGAACCGAAGCTGGACAGCCTGCTGAAGCTCGGCGTTTCGCCCGAAAAGGCTCCGGATAAGCCTACATATATCACTATCGGATTTGAGAAGGGCGTACCCGTTTCGCTGGACGGCAAGAAAATGGCGGCGCGTCCTCTGGTTGAAAAGCTGAACGAGCTTGGCGGTAAGAACGGTATCGGTATTGCCGACATCGTAGAGGACAGACTTGTGGGAATGAAGTCAAGAGGCGTGTATGAAACGCCGGGCGGCACAATTCTGTATGCCGCTATTCAGGAGCTTGAGTATCTGTGCCTTGACCGCGACACGCAGGCCTTTAAGCGTCAGGCGGCAATCAAGTTCGCTGAACTGGTTTATGACGGAAAGTGGTACACACCGCTGAGAGAGGCTCTTTCGGCAATGGTTGACAGCATGGAGGAGACTGTTACGGGCGAGGTGAGATTAAAGCTCTATAAGGGCGCCGCTACACCTGCCGGAGCAAAATCGCCGTATTCGCTTTATAACGAGGATATAGCAAGCTTCGGTGACAGTCATGAGCTATACAGTCATAAGGACAGCGAGGGCTTTATAAACCTGTTCGGTCTGCCGCTTAAGGTCAGAGCCTTGATGAAAAAGAAGTCTGATAAGGCTGATAAGTCAGAGAAGTCTGATAAGTAGAGATAAGTCTGAGTTTGATAAGAGAGATAAGTCTGATAAGAGAGATAAGTCTGATAATCTGATAATTAGGAGAATAAGCAATGGAAAAGCTTTGGGGAGGACGCTTTTCAAAATCAACCGATGCACTGGTGGATGATTTTAATTCATCAATTCGTTTTGATTCGCGTATGTACGCCCAGGATATAGAAGGAAGCAAGGCTCATGCCGAAATGCTGGGCAGACAGGGAATAATAGATAAGGCGGACTCTGAACTGATAGTAAAAACTCTCGGCGAAATCAAGGAGGATATCGAAAACGGAAATATTGAGTTCCGAATTGATGCCGAGGATATACATATGAATATCGAAACGATACTTATATCAAGAATCGGCGACGTGGGAAAGCGGCTGCACACAGGGCGCAGCAGGAACGACCAGGTTGCCTTGGATGTGCGTATGTATCTGCGCGATGAGCTTGATGAGGTATCAAGGGATGTTGAGGAGCTAAAAGCAACGCTTTTGGGATTGGCTGAGGAAAATCTTGAAACTATTATGCCCGGATATACTCACTTGCAAAAGGCACAGCCCGTCACATTTGCTCATCATCTTATGGCATACTATGAGATGCTTAAGCGTGACGGTGAGCGTCTTAAGGATTGCAGAAAGAGGTTAAATATCATGCCGCTGGGCAGCGGCGCTCTTGCGGGAACCACCTATCCGCTCGATCGCGAATTTGTGGCGGAGAGGCTCGGATTTGACGGCGTTACTCAAAACAGTCTGGACGGAGTTTCGGACAGGGACTTTGCGCTGGAGCTTGCGTTTGATTTGTCGGTTATTATGATGCACCTCAGCCGTTTTTCGGAGGAAATTATTCTTTGGAGCTCGCATGAGTTCGGCTTTATTGACTTAGATGACGCGTACAGCACCGGCTCAAGTATAATGCCGCAAAAGAAAAATCCGGATGTGGCGGAGCTTGCCAGAGGCAAAACCGGACGGGTGTACGGCGACCTTATGGGCTTGCTTACTGTAATGAAGGGTATTCCGCTGGCATACAATAAGGATATGCAGGAGGACAAGGAACAAATTTTTGACGCGATAGACACCGTTAAGATGTGTCTGCCGGTGTTTTCAAAAATGATTGCCACGATGACGGTAAAAAAAGACGCAATGTTAAACGGCGCGAAGGGCGGTTTTACCAACGCGACGGATGTCGCGGACTATTTGGTGAAGCGGGGTCTGCCGTTTAGGGATGCACACGGTGTTGTCGGCAGAATGGTAGCGTATTGCATTGAAAACGATAAGGCAATCGATGAGCTGACGCCCGGGGAATTTAAGAGCTTTTCCGAACTGTTCGGAGAGGATGTTTATGACTCAATATCGCTTACAGCCTGCGTAAATCAGCGTTCGCTTACCGGCGGTCCCGCTGCGGAAACCGTAAAAAAGCTGATTGAAAAATATAAAAATCAAAAAATATAAAAATAAAAATAAAAACAAAAACAAAAACAAAAACAAAAAGGAGATTGTTGAAGATGAAACTATTTATTGATACAGCCATTGTTGACGAAATAAAAGAAGTCAATGATATGGGTGTTATTTGCGGGGTTACCACAAATCCGTCGCTTATCGCGAAGTCGGGCAGAAAGTTTGAGGATGTTGTTAAGGAAATCACATCGATTGTCGATGGTCCCATCAGCGCGGAGGTTACCGCCAAGGATCCCGATGAAATGGTAGAGCAGGCTATTCCGCTGACAAAAATCCATAAGAATATTATTATAAAAATTCCGTTTAATAAGGAAGGTCTGATGGCTTGCAAAAAGATGACGGCTCTCGGAATTAAGACAAATGTTACTCTTATTTTCTCGGCGGCACAGGCTCTGCTGGCGGCAAAGGCGGGCGCTACATATGTAAGTCCTTTCCTAGGCAGACTTGATGATGTAGGCACAGACGGAATGGGTCTCATCGCGGAAATCGTTGAAGTATTCGCCAATGATCCCGAAATAGATACAGAGATTATTGCCGCTTCCATAAGAAACCCAATTCATGTAATCAACGCCGCAAGAGTGGGATGCGATATTGCCACGGTTCCTTACAGTGTAATTATGCAGATGCTTAATCATCCGCTTACTGATATTGGTATCGCGAGGTTTGACGCGGACTGGGCAACGGTTCCGAAGGACTAATCAAGACTTGAGATTTATTAAAACGGGCGTGCAGGGCTTTGCGCGTCCGTTTTGTCATTCCGCGTCACTTTTTTTGTTATACAATAAATATGGATACCACGGAAAATATTTTGAAAAGAGGTAAAGGTATGTCATTATGGTATAACACAAAAAAGCAGGAATATGCGTCAGACGGAAAAAACGGATGGATTAAGGCGTACTGCGACAAGGCGCTGTCTTTAATAACCGAGCTGTATACGGAGCATTTTGCGGGGCTGTCGAACCGTCATAAAGCGGACGATATTGATTATGATGAAAGCACAACGGTAAAGCAAAAAATCGATACCGCCGTATCCGGACTGGAAACCGCGCTGACAAACGCCGTGAATATGGAGAAATCCTTAAGAGAAACGGGCGATAAGGAGCTTGAAGCGAAAATCAACGAGGAAACAGCGGACAGGGAAGCGGCTGATACCGCGCTGACAAGAGAGGTGGATACGGAGAAATCCTTAAGAGAAGCGAATGATATGGAGCTTGAAGCGAAAATCAATAAGGAAACAGCGGACAGAGAAAAGGCGGATACCACTCTCCTAAACGGTATAGATTATGTGTCGAACACACTTATACCTCAGCTTAAATCCGCCGATACAGCTTTGCAAACGGAAATTGACGCTGTGGAAAGTATTCACGAAACCGAGGTGGATTTGGAGAATGTGGAAAAATACCGCTTCGGAGAAATTTCATCTGCGGTAGAGTACGGTTCTATTTCGGAGGCGTTTAAGGATAAGGCGAACGCTCTCAGGGTGGACGCGGAATATATAGACAATGTTCTTACTACAGGCATATACTATATAGACGGGCAGACAGACCCTAATATCGAAGAAGAGCTTTTTATGATAGTAAGCGATGACAAATACGGAAACGTATATCAGTATATATTCTATGACGATAATTATATACGTTACAGAAAATATTCAAATGGAAGCTGGAGCTCGCTTGAGATTGTGAACATTTCGTACAGTGAGTTCACAAACTACAAAGCAAGTGTTGAAAAGGATATTACGGGAATACTGGACAATACCGATATTATCAAAAACAGCAAAGGCGGCTTTGCGGGCGGCGGGGCTTCCGCGACAAGCGGCGGAGCGATAGGAAGCGGGGCGAAAGAGGACTCGGGCGGCGGAGCGGTCGGAGAGGACTCATCTGCGACAATCGGCTTTGCGGGCGGCGAAAACGCGACTGAAACCGGCGGAGGCGGTTCTGTCGGATATACATCATCCGTGACAACCGGCGGCGCGGTAGGATATGAAGCAAACGCTACGACAGGCGGAGCGGTCGGGTATCAGGCTGCCGCTATAGTCGGCGGCGCTATCGGCGAGCAAGCGAGCGAAACCGACGGCGGCGGAGCGGTTGGAAGAACGGCGCAAACGACAAGCGGCGGAGCCGTGGGAAGCGAAACGGTGAGCAACAGCGGCTTTGCCGGAGGCTACAGCGCAAAGTCTACCGGAATGGGAGCTTGTATCGGTGCGGTGTCAAGCGCGTATCACGGAGGTGCAGTCGGATATAACGCGCAGGCAGGCAACGGCTTTGCGGGCGGCAGCGAGGCAAAGTGCGGAAAAGCAAGCAACGGCGCGGACGTTGACTGTATACAGCTTGGCTCGGGTTCTAACGGCGCGGAAAAAACGCTGCAGGTATACGATAAACGCATAGTTGAAGCTGATGGCTCTTTGACCGACGTTGGAGCCTTGGCGGACTTAGCCACCTCCGACAAGACAAGCATAGTGAACGCGATAAACGAGCTTGCGGCTAAAATGGCGCTGTAAAACGGCGCTGAAAAAATGGCGCTGTAAGATAGCTTTGCTCGTAGCAAACTCATAATAAAATATATAACCCGAAATAATTTACAGCAAATTATCTGTGTTAATTCGGGTTATTTTGTTATGTTACAAAAATGTTAAATTAGGTCTTGAAATTTTTAACAAATTTTGCTATAATATGCATTGTGGATTTTTTGACAATTGTTTAATTTGTGTTTGATGTTGCTTATTTGATTTTTAATTTATTTGTTTGATATTTGCTTATTATGAAGGTGACAAGAATGACTGACAGCTCAAAGCGGAAAATTCTGATTGTTGACGATGCCGCGCAAAACAGAATGATATTATCTGAGATCCTTAAAAATGAATATACGATTGTTGAGGCGGACGACGGCGATACATGTCTTGAGAAGCTGCGCGAGGACAAGGATATTGTTCTTGTTCTGCTTGACTTGGTTATGCAAAGAGTAAGCGGCTTTGAGGTGCTTGAGGAAATGTCGCGTGACGATGAGCTTAAAAGCAAGGCGGTTATCGTTACTACCGGAGATGTTGGCAGTGAGGTTGAAGTAAAGGCTTTGCTTGCGGGAGCGATTGATTTTTTGGAGAAGCCGTACAAGGCGAGTGTTGTCAGAAGCCGCGTAAATAACGTGATTAACCATATCGTTGCTGAAAGCGAATTTTTTGAGAATGAACTCAGCCGAGCGAACAAGCAGTTATCTACCATAATGAACTTAATACCGGATGGCATTGCCGTATTTGAAAGCAGCGGTGATAATTTTATCACTATTACAAACTGCAATAAATATTTTTTGGAAATGTTTGATAACAAGCAGCTTTCAGAGGGCATTGATAAATCAAAGTTTTCCGGTATCGATGAAGTTCTTGAATATATTTGCGAAGAGGACAGAGCCGGCGTAAAAGAAGAAATTCTAAGCTGTGTCAAAGAACACCGGCATGTCACGTGCCGGTTTCGTATCATCGCCGGAAATGAATTGAAGTGGGTTCGCATGTCGATGATTGCGCCCGTTAAAATAGGCGATAATTATCGGTATCATGTTTTGTTTGCCGATATTTCCTCCGAAATGGAAAAGGAGGAGCAGATAACGAAAGCGCTCAATGAGCTTAAATATATAACCCGTCACGATGAACTCACACAGCTGTACAAGCGTGCGACTTTTTGCAGCCAGACGGAAAAGCTTTTAAAACAAAATCCCGATACCAAGTACATGATTGCTATATTTGACATTAAGAATTTCAAGGCTGTGAACGAGCTTTTCGGAAGCAAGACCGGAGATAGTATTCTGGTTCTCATTGCGGACGTTATCAGAAAAATCGTGGGAGATAAAGGCACATACGGCAGACTGAAGCCCGATAAATTTGTGATGTGTGTACCGAGGGATATGCGCGATATTCATTCTATGATAAGTGAAATCGACGATATGATAAGCAATGCCGATGTTTTGGATTATAACCTGAAAATATTTGCCGGCGTATATTACGTGGGCAATGAGGATATTCCCGTTGAGCAGATGTGCGACAGAGCCAATATGGCGGTAAACAACGCGAAGCGCGATTATGTGAGCCGGGTATCGTATTATGATGCGAAAATGCGGCAAACTCTTATGGAAGAGGAATCGATTATAAGCGAGATGGAGAACGCTCTGCATACCGGTCAGTTTAAGCTGTGCTATCAGCCGATTTTCAGTATCAAAACCGGAAAGCCGATTTCGGCGGAGGCTCTCGTGCGTTGGATTCATCCGATAAAGGGCGTTGTGCCGCCGAACAAGTTTATAACCATATTTGAAAATAACAAGTTTATAACTCTGCTTGACTGGCATGTTCTGGAGGAAGTATGCAGGTTCCAGCGGAAGCGTATGCTTGCCGGTAAAAGAATGATTCCAATATCTGTGAATTTTTCGCGGCTTGATTGCTATAAGCCTATGATATGTGACAATGTTCTGGATATGGTCAAAAGCTACGGACTAAAGCCGGAATATATCAAAATCGAGATTACCGAGACCGCCTACACCATGGATAAGGAGCAGATCGTTTCGGTCACAGACAAGCTGAGAGACTTTGGATTTCAGGTGCTTATGGACGATTTCGGCAGCGGATATTCATCGCTTAATATACTCAAGGACGTTAATCTTGACATACTCAAGATAGATAAGAAGTTTATTGATGATATCGACTGCTCAGACAGAGGCGGCGCTATCGTTTCCAGTGTCGTAAACATGGCAAGGCAGATAGGCATGGATGTTATTGCTGAGGGTGTTGAAAAGCAGTCACAGCTTGATTACTTGAAGGAAATAGGCTGCGATATAATCCAGGGCTACTACTATTCAAAGCCGCTGTTTGAGGAGGACTTTAATAAGGTTGTGGATATGTAATGTTGTGGATATGTAATTTTTAAGATAAAGATTTTTTGCATAAATTTATAGGGGATGTCATTTCGGACATCCCCTATATTAATGGCAATCATATTATTTGACTTTAATATTATGCAGCATGATTGGCGGATATTTAAATCGGAGCAACGCTCCATCAAGCTTGCTTGAAATGGAGCTTGGTTGAAATGGAGCTTGCAATAGATTGCAACCTGCGCTTAGGGTATAACTATACTGCCGCCATACTAAATATAGATAATTGCTCATTTTCTTTCAGAAGCTCATTTTGTGTTCCCGTGATGGTATAATTAGTTAACAGGGCTTCTATGACCGGATTTCTGTTTGTTTCCTTTGCTCCGACATGATAAAAAT
>CAYTZR010000019.1:0-37473 GCA_964442605.1 uncultured Oscillospiraceae bacterium | reverse complement strand
CCTGCTGCGCAGCTCCGGTCACTTTCGCTCGCCAGACCCGAGCGCTACGCCAAACTTTTGATAATGGCTTAATCCTGTTACTTCTTTATTAAAGGACAACCGTAGCTTGCATTGCCGCTTAAGAAGCGGCAGTAAAGTAGCAAAGTCTTTATCAAAATACATTATTTATGTTTTGTTGACACATTGATAATTTATGTTTATTTAAAAATAATTTATAAAAATCATTAATTATTATTGATTAATCTATATTAATATGATAAAATATGCTTATATTTATGAATTATAGATATTTTTTGTATTACAGGAGGACGCTATGAAAAAATTTATTATTGTTTTTGTCACAATGGCTCTGGCGCTTACATCCGTTTCCGCCGCTGCCGGAAACATCCCGGAATATGAGACGGCTGCGGCTGCATCGGAAACTCTTGTCGCGTTCCCGGGCGCGGAGGGCGGAGGTATGTATACCACAGGTGCGCGCGGTGCGTCAAGTCCGACAATATATCACGTAACAAATTTAAATAACAGCGGCAGCGGCTCGCTGAGAGACGCCGTTTCCGAATCCGGCAGAATAATAGTTTTTGACATCGCCGGAACGATTAACCTTACCTCCCAGCTCAATATTTCAGCGTCAAACCTCACTATACTCGGTCAAACGTCTCCGGGCGACGGTATATGCATATCCGGCGCTCCTACGTCCATCAACGGCAGCAACATCATCTTGCGGTATCTGCGGTTCAGAATGGGCGTATACGATGAGGACGCGGGTAAATACGACGGAGACGCTCTGGGCGCGATAAGCAACAACTCTAACCTGATGATAGATCACTGCAGCATGAGCTGGTCCACGGACGAGTGCTGTTCGATTTACGCGGTCAAGGACTCTACAATACAGTGGTGCATCATGACCGAGCCGCTTAACGTTTCTATTCACGATGAGGGCGACGGTGTGCAAAATCACGGCTACGGCGGTATATGGGGCGGTGTGAATGTTTCATACCATCATAATCTCGTATCAAGCGCGATAAGCAGATTTCCGAGAGTCGGAACCTCCGCCACCGTTAGATCCTACAACAACGAGGCCGACTCAAACAGCCTGCTCGATGTGCGCAACAATGTGTTTTATAACTGGAAATCAAACACCTCATACGGCGGCGAAAACATGGTAAGAGTCAACCTTGTAAACAATTATTACAAGGAAGGTCCCGCAAGCTCAAGCATAAACAGATTTTATGAGATGTACTCCACCAAGAGCGGCAGCAACAGCAAGCACCCAATCGTTGGCGCGGGAACGGATTTGGCAATCGGCGGTAATTATTACGACAGTAAAAACGGATCCTCCGCGGCGGATGAGGTTAACGCGGACAACACAAAGGGCGTGACTTGGGACAGCGGCACAACAACCTATAAAATTACGGAATACGACAAAACCCAGTCCGATACCGAGGCTTTGTCTCACACCCAATATATATACAGCCATCCTATATACACGGATACGGCGCAGGATGCGTTCAACAAAGTACTCAGCGGCGCGGGAGCGAGCATTTCTCGCGACGCGGTTGACGAAAGAGCCGTAAGCGACGCGCTGAACAGAACCGCCGAAAACGGTTCAAACGGCATAATAAACCTCTCGGATCTGAAGCTTATGCCTACGATAACATACAGCGGAACCAAAGAAACCGACAGCGACGGCGACGGCATGTCCGACGTCTACGAGGATACATACGGGTTGAATAAAAATGATGCTTCGGACGCGCTGAAACAGGCATCAAGCGGCTACTATAACATAGAGGAATATTCGTTTAATTTGGCAAGCGATGAGGCTGTACCGACTCCGGAGCCCACGATAACCCCCGAGCCTACGGCAACGCCTGTACCGCGGTACAATATTGAGATCGATGATAATATAGAAAACGGTTCGATTGCCGTCAACGGTGTTACGGACGGATACACGTCATGGGAGGCGAGCGAACACACGAGTGAGATAAACGGAGCAAAAACCGTAAACCTGAACGGAGCAAACTCATCAAACGGTACTCTGACATTTTGGGACAGCACTACCACCCTGTTTGAATACAACGGTATGACAATCGCACGCGGTGAAATTAATCCTTCGATAACGTACCCCATCAGCGATGCCCAAACTCCCTCCGGTTCGGTATACAGTGTTAAAACCGCCGCTGACGGCGAGCTTCAGCTTGAGCTTTATATTTACGGCGGAAACAAAAAGCTTCATATATATGACAGTTCGCTTAGTGATGATGTTTTGACCGAAACAATCGCAAGCGAAGATATATACTATCGGACGATTGCCTGCGAAGCGGGTCACGAATATTATATGTGGGTTGACGGCTCGAAAATCGGCATTAAAAACGTTACTGTTACGGGAGGCAGCATCTCAGCATCACTCGGTGAAACCGTCACGGTGAATACGACAGCCGACAGCGGCTACAGAACAGGTTCGGTATATACAAATCCGGAATGCGAGATAACAAAGGTAAGCGATGATGAATACACTTTCGTTATGCCTGACTCTGCGGTAACAGTCGGAGCCGTTTTTGTGAGCGGCAGTCTGCCTGATGAAACACCCGCGCCCGTGTCAACGGAAACACCCGCGCCCGTGTCAACGGAAACTCCCGCGCCTGTGTCAACGGAAACTCCCGTGCCTGTGTCAACGGAAACTCCCGCGCCTGTGTCAACGGAAACTCCCGTGCCTGTGTCAACGGAAACTCCCGCGCCTGTTCAAAGCAAGGTATTTTACAGCGCCCTTCCGCAGACGGCAGGCAAGACTGCCACAGCGTCAGTCACAAATCTCGGAGATGAGAGCGGGGCGTTGTTTGTCGCGGCGGCATATGAAAACAACCTGCTCGCGGAAGTGAAAACTCAAATTATTTCAATTTCCGATGAAGCTCAGGATATTGTGTTTGAATTCACAAAGGATTACGGCGATATTCGGTTCTACCTATGGTCGTTTGGAACGCTTGAGCCGTACAGCGAAGTAAAATGATTTCAAAGTCAGCCACCGCTCTCGCTCCGGCGAGCGGTGTTGACCGGAGCTGCGCAGCAGGTTCGTGCCTTTAAAAGTAGTCCCTCTTATCGGATAAACGAGGTCACAAACCATTAAAAATTTTGGTGTCCCGCTCGGGTCTGGCGAGCGGGAGTGACCACACCTGTCAAGGTGTGTGGCTTATAAAGCAGTCCGTTTTATCGGATAAACGAGGTCACAAACCATTAACATGGTGATGTATGCTGGGCTAGGCTCGGTTAAGGTAGTCCTTTAAGAAAAAAGTAATCGGATTAAGCCACTATAGAAGGTTTGGCACCCCGCCCGGGTTCGGCGGGCGGAACTGGGTCTGGCACGGAAGCAGTAAGCGGCTACGCTTAAAGTAAATGGGATTTGGAATAAATGTAAGTATAAGGCTATTCACTAATTATATCTTGCCCCTGCGGGGCAGTCGCCTGCGCGCCTCACGTGTTCGCTAACGCTCACCTACCGTTGCTTGCATTGCCGTTTAAGAAGCGGCAGTAAAGCGGCAAAGTCGCAAAAGCTTTGCGAGCAACGGCAAAGCCTTTATCAAAATAATTCTATCTGTGATTTGTCCACAATATGAAAGGGTCTCGATTTATGAGACCCTTTCTGTTCATATTCTGATTTTAACCCTCGATTACGCTCTTTATGTACTCAGCGATTTCGGGAACCTGACAATTTTCAAAGAACAGCTCGCCGAACCTTGCGCCGCTTACAGTCTTCTTTAGGAAATCCTGATCAATGTTCTTCAGCACATACATTATATCCGTGTGCGTTATCTTTTTGACCTCATCAAGAATTTTCTTATTAGCCTGCTCCGGAACAGCGCGTTCCTTGGGATAGCCGCCGCCCATCTCATCCGAGAACAGCTTTTCGAATGTATAGTCAAGGTTCAGCTCCGCTCCCCATCCGAAGCCCTGCGCGAAAGGCATCGCGACAGCGTTTCCGTTGTTAACCTGCCCGAACAGATAAGCATCGAGAGGGCTTGTAACATGACCGCACAACACGCCCGGGAACGAGTTAAGCGCCAGCATCGCGCCCTCGCCGGTACCGCAGCCCGTAACAACAAAATCAACAGCCTTTGAATTCAGCAGGATTGCCGCCAAAAGTCCGTTCATTACATATGTGAGCTGCGCCTCATCATCAGCGCTGTACATACCGAAATTCAGTACCTCATGTCCCAGAGGCTGAACCGTCTTTTTCAGAGAATTATAAATAATCTCATTTTTTGCCGCCTGAGAATTTTCATTAATCAACGCTATTTTCATTTTATGATACTCCTTTGAAAAAAATATTTGTTTTTTTATACTTTTATAGTATAATAATATTTAGGCAGTTTGTCAACCAAAATTAAAGGGGAAATAAATTTGAGACAAATTAAATTTTTAGTATCACTGATTATTGACGATATTGACGATATCGGAATAATAAAAAACAGAATAACGCAGCTGAGCGAAAAGAGCTTTGACGGATTTGTTCTCGCCTTTGACGAAAAAATAACGGCGGCAGAATACTTGTCCGACAAATATTTGTCGGCTGTCAGCGAGATAATTATCTTCGCAAAGAGCCTTTCGCTTTCGGTATGGATCAAAAACGACGATAACCCCGTCGCGCCGTCCTCCGTTCTGCCGCTTGTAAATCAAAGGCTTTTGTACAACAACGGAGAAGCGCTTAAAATCTTTGACAGAGGCAGACTCTCCCCGTTTTACGAGGTCTGCGCCTATGACCATATCGAAAACACATACGAACGCGTAAAAAGCGGGCTTTCAACCGAGGCGTTTGAATACATAGCCGGCTTTTGCGGTTGCTTTGACGGATTCGGCGGCGGGGAAGCGAACACCGTTCCGTGGTATGACGGCATACTGGAGGAATTCCTGAATGATTACGGAATGGATATTAATCCGTTTCTTGCCGAGCTTTTTGAGTACACCGGAGAGGCATCGAGATTCAGAGCGCGCTACTGGCGCAGGATTACCAAGAGACTGAGCGAGGCATCTATAGCCCCGATTTCCGCATGGTGTGAGCAAAATGAGAAAAAATACTTCCTTGTTTCCAAATCGGGAAAAACGCCGATAAGCCAGATCGGCGCCTTTGGCTCGTATCTTGAAGCGGATAGAAGCGCTTTGACTTCATCGGTTTTGATAGACAGTCCCGGAGAGATTAACAGCTTCTATGCCTGCACGGCGGGCAGTCTCGCACGGCAATACGGAAGCGGCGAGGCTGTGGCATCCGTTTTCGGAGGTACCGGCTGGGAGCTCACGCCCGAGGAATTTGAAGACAGCGTAAAACGGCTTATAAAATGCGGTATCACCACGTTTGTTTTGGACTCCTGCTTTACCCGTCTGAACTATGATACACTGAACCGATACCGAATATCCTTTCCCATTCATATTCCGTGGAGCAGCGCCTTGCCGGATATAATAAAGTCGCTGAAAGGCTTCGCGGCGGCGCTGAAGAAGCGTCCGAACAAAACTCTTTTGGTGTGCCCCACAAAGAACGTATGGAGCCATTACACCCCCTGCGGCGATAACGAAAAAGCAATCGAGCTGAGCGATACCGCCGTGAATATTTGTAAAAGGCTTTATGAAATGGACAGATGCTTTGATATAACCGATGAGATTGCTTTGGAAAACGAAGCTTCGTTCGGTGACGAGGGCATAATAATAGGGAAAGCCTCCTACACCTCTCTCCTTACCGTGCCCGGATGTGTTTTTTCAAAAAAGGCAAACCTCGCGCTCGAAAAGGCAAAGGCAAACGGCGTGCGAATTATTAACGACATATCTATACCCGACACGGAGGTTGTTCCGCTTGACTATATCGGAAACAGGCTTAAAGAGGTCGTGCCTATCGCGGTAACCCAAGACAATTGGACCGTCACGCCGCCAATAGTAAACATATTTCCTCTGACGCCAAATCGCAACGATAGCTGTACCGAGTGCGAATTCACTGTTGCCGAATGCTTAGACGCAAAAATCACGCTTCTTGTAACGGATGCTGACGGTACGGTCAGTATTAACAACATTCTCGTGGAATGTGAAGCTCGCGATGAGCGCGGCGGGCATTACAACATAACGGATAACATTGTAAGCGGTACAAACAGGATAGTAATAGACGGGCGTTCCGAAACCTTTGCGTATCTTATCGGCGGCTTTAGAGTCATTCCGGACAGCGGTTACAGCCGCCTTGACAAATGTCGCGTTCAAACGCGCGGCGATTTTAAATTATATCCCGCCGGAATCGGCAGTGATATAAATCTTATAAGATGCGGGTACCCGTTTTCAAACAGCAGCGCATCGGCAAAGAAAATAATATATACAAAAGAAAATATAAACCATCCCGTTATAAAACTCGATTGCGGCGGAGTGTCTATCATGGAGGTCTTTTTTGACAGCCAATCCATAGGCTTTGTTTACGGAGATAAAAATACCATAGAGCTGCCCCCGATGGCAGCCGATGAGAAGCACGTTTTGATGCTTGAATGCTATCCCTCCGGATACAATCTCTACGGTGACACCGGAATTGCGCGGCGCGGCTCAAGCGTAAAGCTTTTTAATTGGGAGATACCTATGGATATTGAGCTAATACAAGAGTTTTAACGCCGTATTTTTTGTTGAATTTTTGAGTTTACAAAAACCTGTTCATGTGCTATTATTAACACATGAAGCAAAATAAGCTATGAATTTTAATTAATCAAACAGAACAGATAAAAACAAAACACACAAAGCAGTATATGTTCCAACGGAGGGAGGCGCGATTTATGGCTGACAACGGCTTTTCACGGATAACAAACGAACAGGACAAAACCAGACACTCGCAAATTATGACGCTTGAGCATAAAAACGAAACCAACGAGCGTGAAAAATTTGTAAGAAATCTGCTTCTGGGAAGCACGGACTTTAATCCGAAAATTTCGGCTGAGCTGGGAATACGAATGAAGGCCCCGTATTTTTCCGTTATATTGGTCAGAATTAACATGACCGATGACGTTTCGCTCTCCGACGTACCGACTATAATATTTGCTATCAGAAACATAGGCGAGGAACTTTACGGCGAACATTCGGAGTGCTACGGCGTGGAGGTGGACGCGGTTACCGTGGGATTTTTATCGGCGCACGGATCGGACTCCTCGTTTATTTACGAACAGTCCTCAGACCTGAAACGCCACATTGTGGAGCTGTTTGGCGTAAACACCACATTGTCCCTGTGTACCTCGGGCGACTGCTCAACAAACGACCTTAACAAGCTCTACCGCAACGCCAGATACGCGATGCTGTACCGTCTGTCGTTTAAGCCGTATTCGATTATAAATTACGATGAAACTCTGTCTATGTCGCGGCTAAGCTGCGAATATCCGTCGCTGCTGGAAAGGGAGATTTTCGACTGTATTCGTTCCGGAAACGAAGAAATGCTGAAACGCGCGATATGCGCTTTTATCTCCACTATCGACAATATGTCCTATGACACGATAGTTCTTCACACAACGCGACTTTTGCTCGCCGTTGACAATTTGGTTATAATCGAGCACGGAGAGAACAATTGCGTTCACAACAGCATAATAGAGGATTTGAGCTCTCTTGAATCCATTGATGATTTGGTGAAGTTTGTGGAGGACAGATGTCTTGAGGTTATGCGGGTTATAGCAATTACCAAAGCGGACACCAAAAAGGATTTTATCGTGGCAAGCGTTATAAAATTTATAGATGAAAATTACACCGACCCAACCCTTTCCGTTGAGGTCATTGCCGCCAATGTAAACCGAAGCTCCAACTATATCAGAAGCATATTTAAAAAGAGTCGGGGCATTTCTATTTCGGAATACATTACTCAAAAGCGTTTTGATCAGGTTTGCAAGATGCTTATCGAAACCGGTCTTACCGCGAGAGATATAGGCAGGGAGGTAGGGCTGAACCCCGGCAGCTATTTTTATACCTCGTTTAAGAAATACACCGGCTGTACTCCGGACAGCTACCGCAAGGCGCACAGATCGGGCATTCATAAGGATTGATAATTACAATTCGGGTAAGCTGCACAAAATAAGCTCTTAAAATTTGTGCAAAACCTATAAAAATCAGATAATTGGGAAATTTATTAATATTTTTAAAAAACACTTGCTTTTTTGAGACAAGTGTGCTATAATGTGAAGCACTGATGCTTTATGCGAAGCAAATTCTACAATTAATTATATACGTTCGGCGTATGAGGAGGAAGTTTTAAAATGCAAACAGTTTTGATTATTATCCACGTAATTATCGCGTTGGTGCTTACCGCCATCGTGCTTATGCAGCACGGGAAGCAGCAGGGCTTATCGGGCGCTATTGCCGGCGGCGCGGAGACGTTCTTCGGCAAAAATAAAGGCAGAACCGTTGATGCGATGCTTAAAAAGGTTACCGCGGTATTTGCTGTGTTGTTTATCATATCTTCTATAGTGCTTACCTATGTTTCCGTTGAGCAGGCCGACGCGGAGGCAGAGGCGGAGACGGCAGCCACGCAGAGCGCGGACGAGAGTACGGACGAGAGCGCTGATACCGAGGGCGCGATAAATGTAACGATGGATGAAAACGGCAACTTGGTTGATGAAGAAGGAAACATCCTCGTAACCGCAGAGGATATGGCGGCAGCCGAGGAAGAAGAAGCCGGAACCGCGGACGAATCGTCTGATGTATCGGCTGACGAAACGACAGACACAGCCGAAAACGCTGATCTCACCGCTGATGGGTCAGCGGATACAACCGAAGGTACGGTTACTGACACAGATAATACAAATGCGGCTGATTCGAACCCGGCTCAATAATAAGCAACTGACAATCGGAAACTGTTAAAAGGGGAGGCTTTTGCCTGCCCTTTTGTTTCAATATAGATTTCAATATATAATATTAAATATAGACTATTAGGAGAAAGGATATGCAAAACACAAAACTATATGTAGTTATTCCCTGCTACAATGAGGAGGCTGTTCTTGGTGAAACATCAAGCCGCATGCTTGCGCTTTTCGAAAGTATGACAGCCGGCGGTCTCATTGACAAGGACAGTAAAATTGTTATGGTTGATGACGGAAGCCGTGACTCGACATGGAGCATAATCAGCAGCCTTTGCGAGCAAAACAGCACATTTCGCGGCGTTAAGCTGGCACACAACGCGGGTCACCAAAACGCTCTGCTCGGCGGTCTTATGACCGTCAAGGACGAATGTGACTGCGCCGTGTCTATAGACGCGGATCTGCAGGACGACATAAACGTCATACCTGAAATGGTTAAGAAGTTCGACACCGGCTGTGATGTGGTTTACGGCGTAAGAAGCAAAAGGGATACCGACACGTTTTTTAAGCGTTTCACCGCCGAGGGCTTTTACAAGCTTATGGGAGCGATGGGTGTTGACGTGGTATATAATCACGCGGACTATCGTCTGATGAGCAGGCGTGCGCTTGACGCGCTTGAGGATTTTAAAGAGGTAAACCTGTTTCTTCGCGGGATTGTTCCTCTTATCGGATACAAGAGCGACAGTGTGTACTACGAACGCGCCGAACGCTTCGCGGGCGAAAGCAAGTATCCCCTTAAGAAAATGCTTTCCTTTGCGTTTGACGGTATAACCTCGTTCAGTGTTAAGCCGATAAAGCTTCTTTGGTCTGTCGGCGCTGTTGTTTGCGCGGCAGCTATAATCGCCGCTATATATACTCTGATAAGCAAATTCTTCGGTCATTCCTCGGACGGTTGGGCTTCTCTTATGTGCTCGATTTGGTTCTTGGGCGGTGTGCAGCTTATCTCTATCGGCGTTATAGGCGAATATATCGGCAAGATATATAAAGAAACCAAAGCGCGCCCGCGCTTTATTATTGAGGAATATAAGAAAAAATAGCCAAATGTTAAATGCTTCGTGAAGCGTTTCAGCGTGTTGACAAAACAGTTTTTTAATCCGGATTATTAATGATACCATTTCCGAACCCGAACGCAGCACAGCTTTTGCGACTTTACTGCCGCTTCTTAAGCGGCAACGCAAGCTTCGGTTGTCCATTAATAAAGAAGTAATAGGATTAAGGCACTATGCAAGGTTTGGCACCCCGCCCGGGTTCGGCGGGCGGGAGTGACCACACCTGTCAAGGTGTGTGGCTTATAAAGCAGTCCGTTTTATCGGATAAACGAGGTCACAAACCATTAGCATGATGATGTATGCTGGGTCTGGCACGGAAGCAGTAAGCGGCTACGCTTAAAGTAATTGGAATTTGCTGTAAAGGAATGTATAAGTCTATTCATTAAATACATCTTGCCCTTACAGGGCAGTCGCCTGCGCGCCTCACGCGCTCACTGCGTTCGCCTACCGAAGCTTGCCTTGTCGCTTAAGAAGCGGCAGTAAAGCGGCAAAGTCGAAAAAGCTTTTACCGCCCGGGTCTGGCGAGCGAAAGTGACCACACCTGTCAAGGTGTGTGGCTTATAAAGCAGTCCTTTAATAAAGAAGTAACAGGATTAAGACAGTAAAGAAAGTTTGGCACCCCGCCCGGGTTCGGCGGGCGGGAGTGACCACACCTGTCAAGGTGTGTGGCTTATAAAGCAGTCCGTTTTATCGGATAAACGAGGTCACAAACCATTAGCATGATGATGTATGCTGGGTCTGGCACGGAAGCAGTAAGCGGCTACGCTTAAAGTAATTGGAATTAGGAACAAATAAAAGTATAAGGCTATTCATGAATTATATTTTGCCCTTACAGGGCAGTCGCCTGCGCGCCTCACGTGTTCGCTGCGCTCACCTACCGAAGCTTGCATTGCCGCTTAAGAAGCGGCAGTAAAGCGGCAAAGTCGAAAAAGCTTTGCGGCACCCGGATACGGCTCGTATAAAGAAGTCCTTTAGAATGAAGTAATCGGATTAAGGCAGTAAAGAAGGTTTGGCACCCCCGCTCGGGTCTGGCGAGCGGAAGTGACCAAAGCTGCGCAGCAGGTTTGTGCCTTTTAAAGTAGTCCGTTTTATCACATAAACGAGGTCACAAACCAGAAAAAATTTTGGCGTAGCGCTCGGGTCTGGCGAGCGCAACTGGGCTAGGCACGGAAGCAGTAAGCGGCTACGCTTAAAGTAAATGGATTTTGGAATAAAAGAAAGTATAAGGCTATTCACTAATTACATCTTGCCCTTACAGGGCAGTCGCTTTGCAAAGCATTTAACGTTATGTGAATATTATATTAAGATTGTATTAATACTGTTGAGAAATGACGAAAAATGTGATATGATAAAACACAGCTTCGGAATGTACCCACGCGAACTCATTCTGAAACAATACTTTGGAAGCAATTCTGAAGCGAATAGAAAGCAAAACAATTTGAAAGCAAAACAATTTAAATTATACGAGGTGATTTTGTGAAAAAGAGAATTATTGCGGCTGTACTGACCGTTTTTATGTCGCTTTCTTGCATTAGCGCTTTTGCGTATGACCCAAACTGGTGGGCAGAGGAAACCGTCAAAGGAGCCATGAAGTATAGCCTGATTTCGACAGAATACAGTACAAAGCCGTTTTCGGATGCCATTACAAGGCTGGATTTTATAAATGTCGCGGTAAATATCTACTGTACCATTACTGCGGAAAATGTTACTTCAAATGCCAACAGTCCCTTTACCGATACCGATAACGTTTTTCCGAACATGGCATACTATGTCGGAATAATAAGCGGCGATGGCGAGGGTCACTTCTTTCCGAGCTCATTTATCACAAGAGAAGAAATGTGTAAGGTAATAACCGGCACGCTGTCGGCTGCGGGTGTTTTGGGACCGTACTTCCCGTCTGAGGGAGTGTTTGACAATTTACAGGACGCATGGCAAATCAGCGACTGGGCAAAGGATTATGTGGCGTTTATGCTTGACAACGATTTGATGGCGGGCTATGACGGATACTTCAAGCCCCTTGATTACGTGTCCCGCGAGGAGGCGGCAATAATCGCGTATCGCTGCTTTATTAAGTATGGCAGAGATGTTGACGGAACCATTCAATCGGCGTTGCTGAGCGGAACAGATTCAAACGGACGCTCTGTTTATACGCTCGAAAAGTCGGTTATGCAGTCAAACGGAACCGTAATAGCTCTCCGTAACGCGCCGGACAAGCAGCTTGTAACCCCCGGCGGAGAAATAGTCGGCGGTTCAACCGAACCGGTGGCTGAACAAGAGCCGGAGCCCATACCCGACGGTTCGGGCGGATTTGCGCCCAGCGGCACACCGCTGCAGGTCCCCGATTCGGACGGGCTGTATCAGCTGAAGACCTACTCCGAAACTCTTGCCACAGGCGAGGCTGTGGACAAGGAAGTGAGAGTGTTTGGCTCCGTGGGAGCAAAATATACGACCTTGGAGGAAGCGGAAGCGCACATGGTTGAAGTTGTAGTTCCTGTTTGGGAATTCGGCGATAATAACGAGCTTCAAACCGGATGGCGTTCGTTTAGAGTAAACTCCGTTCTGGCGGATGACGTTGTGGCAATATTCACGGAAATCTATAACTCTCCGCTTAAGCCGCCTATCAAGGATGTCAGCGGCTATGCTTGGAGAAGCGCTCTGTCGGGCGGCGGTCTTTCGGATCACAATTACGGTACCGCTATAGATATTAACTATAACGAGAACTACTGTGTATACAAGAGCGGACAGCAAATAGGCTCGTTCTACGATCCCGAAAACTCGGTATTCTCATTCCCGTCTACAGGCGCTGTTGTACAAACCTTCGCAAAATACGGCTGGCTCTGGGGCGGAAACGCATGGGTAACCGGAACCGTTGAATATATGCACTTTACATACCTCGGTAAATCGTAATACGAACAGCTTTAAAAGCAGCGTTATAGCTTACATCTGTAGCATATAGCGCTGTTTTTTTGTTCCGCTGACGCTGTGAGACGCACGGTATTCCGTTTTTCTTTCACTCATGTCTTTCATGTCTTTGTCACATGTCTTTGTCACGCGTCGCCCAACTCCTGTATTGACAATTCGGCTTTATCGTGTTATACTGATTAATGTAAATTTTTTATTGGCTTAAATGCCCGAAAGGATGATTTTTTTGGACACATTGCCCCCTACGCGCGCTCTGTGGATAGTTTTGATTATTTTATTCGCGTTCAGTATACTATTCGCATGCGCAGAGCAGTCCACTGTTACGATAAACGACTCGCGCCTGAAGCTTCTTTCCGATGAGGGGAACCGAAAGGCCGCGCGTCTTATGGAATTTTTAAACGGAAATTCAGGCTCATTTTTGGCTGCCATGCAGTTTATTAAGACTATTCTTTTGCTGTCTGTCGGAGTATGCTCACTGCTTGTGTTTCTTACGCCTATGGCTGTATGCTTTACATCGCGAGGTATGAACTCCGCCCTGTCATTTACCCTATCGTTTATCATTGTCGCTGTGCTCGTATCGCTGGTGTATCTTGCGCTTTGCGTATTTATACCAAAGGGTATTGCCGGCAAGCGTTCTGAAAGCATGGCGTTGTTTTTCACGCCTCTGTCGATATTTATCACTTATTTTTGTACGCCCTTTGTGTGTATACCAAACGTAATTTCAAGGCTTATTCTTAAAATATTCGGTATAAACATCAGCGAAAACGAGGAGGATGTGACCGAGGAGGAAATCCGAATGATGGTTGACATAGGCTCCGAAAGCGGCGCAATTGATGACGACGAGAAAGAAATGATACATAATATTTTCGAAATGGACGATAAGCCGGTTGAGGATATTATGACTCACAGAACGGACGCGGTTATACTCTGGATAAACGACGGCGCCGATAAGTGGGAGCAGGTTATAAATGAAACAAACCACACGCGTTACCCTGTTTGCGGCAACGCCATTGACGATGTTGTGGGAATAATAAACAGCCGTGACTTCTATAAATTTCTGCTTAAAAACAGAGACGGTGACCTAAGGGAAATATTGCGCACGCCTTATTTTGTACCCGAATCCATTAAGGCGGACGAAATGTTTTCGAGAATGCAGGATAAAAATGCCCATTTTGCTATCGTTTTGGACGAATACGGCGGGTTTAGAGGCATAGTTACGCAGGAGGACCTGATTGAGGAAATCGTGGGTGAGCTGCGCAGTGAATATGATGAGCCTGAACAGGAGCTTGAGATATATAGGCTCCCCGGCTCCGAAAACACATGGGTTATCGCGGGGAGCGCGGAGATTGAGGATGTTGAAGACGAGCTTAATATCAAAATCCCCGATGATGACGGCTACAACACCTTTGCCGGACTGATTTTGGATGAGCTTGGCGCTGTTCCCGCCGACGGCGAAACTCCGGAGCTTACATTCGGAAACCTGAGAATTAAGGTCACAAAGGTTTCGGAGCATCGTATTGAGGAAGCGGTTGTCACGCTGCTTGATCAGAAATCCGGCGAGGACGAGGACGGCGGCGAACAAGCAAAAACGGATTTGTGATAAATACGGGGTGTTAAAGATGAGATATATGAAAAAGCTTATTTCCCTTATCGCGGCTATATCGCTTGCGGCGTTCTATACCATAAACGCTTACGGGGAGACGCTGCCTAATTTCAATCAAATTAATTATTATAATAATTCCGTATATAACGATGTGGGTGCGGACGAATGGTATTATAACTACGTGGGCTTTGTATATGAATACGGAATTATGACCGGAACCGCGCAAAATCTGTTTTCGCCCGGCGGAAACCTGACTGTCGCGGAGGCGATTACCATTGCCGCGAGGCTGAACTCTGTGTACTACGGCAACACAATAAACACGGCGAGCTTCGGCGGCTCCGCTCTCTCATGGTTTACACCATATCTTGCCTACGCTGAGGATCAGGGGATAATATCAGCCTCTGAATTTAACGGCAGATATGACAATAACGCGACACGCGAGGAGCTTGCGCACATACTTTTCAGAGCTTTGCCCTCGTGCTACGGCAAAATCAACGATATAAGCCCCATTCCGGATGTCCGCACGGATAATAAGTACTATTCCGAAATACTCTCCCTTTACGAAGCCGGAGTTGTAACCGGCAGCGATGAATACGGAACCTTCAGCCCTAAATCAGGAATACAACGCAGCGAGGTAGCCGCTATGGTATCAAGAGCAATAAATCCGGATTTGCGGGTGCGCTTTACTCTGAACACGGACATTCCGTTTAAGCTGCTTAGCTATACTTGGCAATATCCGTATCGGGGAACCTCATTTTCTCTTAACGTTAGCATTTCATATTACGATTACATCTACTTCAGCTCAAAGCCCAGAACCTATGACTACGCATCCTATGCCACTGACAACGCGGATGTAACCGCTCTCACCGCGCTGGCAACCGCGCTTCAGAATATGGCTATGGAAAACGGGCTTACCTCGGCATATGATGTTGCGGCGTTTATAACCGCGTTTGTTCAAAATATTCCGTACATGGACGATTACGAGTACAAAGGTGTTAACGAATACCCCAAGTACCCGATGGAGACTCTGTTTGAGCAAAGCGGCGACTGCGAGGACACAGCTGTTCTGCTGGCAAAGCTTTTAAAGCTGCTGGGCTACGGCGCGGTGCTTCTTGTAAGCGACAACCACATGGCGGTCGGACTGCAAACCTCAGGCAACGGCAATCTTTCGTTAAACGGGATTTCGTACTACTATATCGAAACAACGGAGGCGGGCTGGCGCGTGGGAGAGGTACCGGGCGACATGCTCGGAGAAACAATGTCTGTGATTTACATATAGTAAAACCTAATATATATTAAAAAATATGTAAAATTTTTGCTAAATTTACAAAAATAAAGAAGCAACTATTATTGCAATATTACCAGTTGTAATTTTGCGCCCGAGATGTTATATTATATTTGGTGGAGGTTGGATTTAATTGCAAGGTAGTATAAAGTAAGGTATGAAAACAGTGGGGTAAATTACATCACGGAGGGTTCTGCATGAATATCGCATTACAAATTCTCTCACTTTTCGGCGGTCTTGGAATGTTTTTATTCGGTATGAATACCATGAGCAACGGACTTGAAAGGGCTGCCGGAGACAAGCTTCGCGACATTATGGGAAAGGTTACCGGTAATCTTTTTAAATCGGTTATATTGGGCGCTGTGGTTGCCGCTCTGACACAATCGTCATCGGCTACAACCGTTATGGTAGTCGGCTTTGTTAACGCGGGAATATTAACGCTCAGTCAAGCTGTGGGCGTAATAATGGGCGCAAACATAGGCACAACTATAACGGCATGGATTTTGAGTCTTAACGATCTCCCCGGAGACGTATGGTATCTCGCCATTGTTAAACCGACGACTCTTGCTCCCGCCGCGCTTATTTTGGGTGCGGTTCTGGTGTTTTTCTGTAATAAAAAGAATATTAAAACCATCGGTGAGTTTTTAATCGGTCTGGGACTTATATTTATAGGCATGCAATATATGTCGGACTCTATGGAGGTGGTTTTTGACTCCGTACCGTCGCTGCAAAATGTATTCGCAAGCCAGAATAACCCGATTGTCAGTCTGCTCATCGGCACGGGCATTACGGCGATTATTCAGTCCAGCGCGGCGTCGGTAGCTATGCTTCAGGCAATCGCCTCAAGCACCACGGTTGTCTTCTCTTCCGCCTTCCCGATTATTATGGGTCAAAATATCGGTACCTGTGTAACAGCGCTGTTATCATCTATCGGGGCGAACAAAAACGCGAAACGCGCCGCTATGATTCACCTGTACTTTAACATAATAGGTACATTTGTATTTCTGATAATTATTTATTTAGTAGAATATACTATAGGACTTCCATTCTGGAATTCTTCTTTAAACGCTACGGACATATCTATATTCCATTCTATATTTAATGTTGCCGCTACGGTAATGCTTTTGCCGTTCTCAAAGCTTCTTGTATGGCTCGCGCAAAAAACTATCAAGGATTCTAATCACGATGAGAAAGAAAATCCGTTTGCTCTGCTGGACGACCGTTTTCTTAAAACGCCGTCTATCGCTGTGGACAACGTACATACCATTATGTCAAATATGTGCGGCATCGCAAAGGAAAACATTATCCTATGCCGAAATATGCTGATGAACAATGATGATACCTTGGGCGAAAGAATAAACGCAAACGAGGAGCTGCTTGACGAATACGAAATTAATCTTACGGCTTATTTGACAAAGCTGTCGGACACTCAGCTCAGCGAGAGCGATAATGACAAATCCGCCGCTTATTTCTCGCTGGTTAACAATATTGAGCGCATAGGCGATTACTGTGACAATATAAGGGAGACCGCCGAAAAAATCATCGAAAACAACATTGAGTTTTCGTCCGGCGGTGCGAGCGGGCTAAACACCATGTTTGACGCGGTTGAAAACATTATGGAACTGACCTTTCAGGCATTTACATGGGATGATATTTCGCTTGTCTGTAAGATTGAGCCTCTGGAGGAGGTTATTGACGGTATCCAAGAGAAGCTGGAGCGTGCGCACATGAAGCGGCTTAAGGAAAAGACCTGTTCCGTTGAAGCGGGAGTTATGTTCCTTGAGATAATAAGCAACGTGGAAAGAATTTCCGACCACTGCTCGAATATCGGAGTTGCCATACTTCAGGCAAGAGCTGACTCAAGAGCGGATGACAGGCATGAATACCTGCGCCGTTTGCACGCTGAAATGCCCGGCGAATTCCGCGAGGATTATGAATTCTATAAACAGAAATATGAGTTAAAGATAAATTGATATGCCCCCGCCTTTAGCGGCGGGAAGACGTTTCCTGTTCTTTTATTTATCGTTCTTAATTTTATCGTTCTTAATTAATTTTTAATTGGTTCTTTATTTATTCGTTTTCTTTAAAATAGTCTCTTGCTGCCTGCTTATCGTTTTCAAGCTGGGCAGTGAGATCCTCTAAATTTTCAAACCTTTTTATCGGACGCAGATAGCGGCGGAACTCAATCTCGATTTCTTTTCCGTATATATCGCCGCTAAAATCCAGAATATGGGTTTCTATACACTGCTTCTCCGTTCCCACGGTAGGCTTTCCGCCTACATTTGTTATTGCGCTGTACCACCTTCCGTCAACCTTTGCGCGTGTGATATATACGCCGAATTCGGGCACAACATGAAAGTCGGGCAGCTGTATATTGGCGGTGGGAAAACCTATACTGTGACCGACCCGCTCTCCGTGTTCTATTTTTCTTGTAACAGAGAAATATCTGCCAAGATACTTCGCCGCTTCCTCCATCTCACCGGAGGCAATCAGCTGTCTTAAAAGTGTGCTCGATACCGGCTTGTCAAGGCTTTTGCACTCTGCAATATGTACCTTTATTCCGTACTCGCCGCACAGCTCGCGGAGCTTCTCGGTATTCCCAAGCCCCTTATAGCCAAAATGATAATTAAAGCCGGCGCACACGTACTTTGCGTCAAACTTCTCAACCAAATACTTTTTTACAAAATCGGTGTATTCAATCTTCATGTATTCGGTTGTAAATCTTTCGGCTATTACTATATTAACCCCATGTTCATACAGAATATGAAGCCTCTTTTTAAACAGATTTACATTCTTTATATCGGTATTTGTAATCACGCTTTTTGGTATATTCCTAAACATATAAACCGCTGATTTAAGTCCGTTTTCTTTGGCATACTTAACCACGTTGTCTATTATCTCAAGGTGTCCCAGGTGCATCGCGTCAAAAACTCCCAAGGCAACGGCTGTATTTTTAAGCCGCAGGTTATCAAGATCGTGGCGGTTAAAAAGCTCGTCCTGCGCATAATATTCCATTGCGTCACCCCTCCTTTTATTTCAGTCCTGATAAAACGTCTTTAGGATTTTAAGCCGTCCGTTCTCAGAACGCGATATTGTCAGAAATTTTCCGTCTTTTCCGTAAACTCTGTAGGTTTGTCCGTCCGCGGCGCTTCTCGGAGCGCGAATACGAACACCGTTCATTATTTTGAACGCCTCTTTCTCCGGCACAGTGATTGCCTCAAGCTCTGTAAACACTGAGTCAATCGGTGTGAAAAACGACAAATCGCCGCTTTTGTACATATCCTCTATTTTATCCAAGGTATATGCCTCTCGCACGGTGAACCTGCCGCTTTTTGTGCGAACCAAGCCCGACATATGAGCGTGGCAGCCCAGTCTTTCGCCCAAATCATGACACAGCGTTCTGATATATGTTCCCTTTGAGCAGGCAACTCGCATGCTGAATACGTGAACCTTATCGGCGCTCGGCAAAAAATTCGAGACCTCGATGCTATCAATGTGAACGCGCCTTGCCTCGCGTTCAATCTCCACACCCTGCCGCGCAAGCTCATAGAGCTTTTTTCCGCCGACCTTAATCGCGGAATACATCGGCGGTATCTGCATTATATCCCCGTAAAAATTCGCCGCCTCGGCTTCAATATCAGACGCGGTTACGCGAAGCTCCTCCATATTCACCGAGGAAATAACCTTTCCTTCGGCATCCTGTGTATCGGTGGCGCTGCCGAGCGTTACCTCCGCCAAGTACTCCTTGTCGGCAGCAGTAATCATATCCGCGACCTTTGTAGCCCTGCCAATACACATCGGCAGCACACCCTCCGCGCCCGGGTCAAGCGTTCCCGTATGTCCTATTTTCTTTATGCTAAGTATTCTGCGCAGCCGATAAACCGCGTCATGAGAAGTAATTCCCTTTGGCTTATATACGTTTATTATTCCGTTCAGTATTTTTCCGTTCAGTCCCGCCATTTCTTGTCCAGTTCCTCTGTCAATTCCTTAACGATTTCGTCTACGGTTTTGTTGTAAACGCTGTATCCGCTGGCATGCAAGTGACCGCCGCCGCCCATTGCCGCAGCAATCGCGGCTACGTCCATATAGCTGTTTGAACGCAGACTGACCTTATATTCGTTGCTTTCACGCTCTCTGATATAAACGCCTACCTCCACGCCCTCTATGCTTCCCGGTATAGTGACAACGCCGTTCGCCGCCGTCTCTTCTATTCCCGCGGTGTGGAAATCCTTGTCCGAGAGATACAAAACAGCCGCCCTGCCGTCACAGATATACTTCATCTTATTAATCGCTGTCCTCATCAAATTATAATAAGACTTTGGCTTTGTATCAAACAGCGTTTTCGCCATAGCCGAAAAATCAATTCCCGTATCAAGCAGAGCCGCAGCGGTTCGCAGTGTGTCGCCGGTAACGCCGGAATACTTGAAGTTTCCCGTGTCCGTCACAAGACCGATATATAGGTTCGCCGCAATCTCCTTTGTTATGGGTATCCGCATCTCATTGAGCAGGATATATATCAGCTCGCATGTCGATGAAATTTCCTTAAAAAACGTCCCTGACCTCGCGAACGGCACATGCGTAATGTGATGGTCAATGGCTATAGTGTTTTTATGCTTCAAATACGCCTTTTCATACTTGCCAAGCCTCATTGAATCCGCGCAGTCAAGGGCGATAAGCAAATCGCAGTCCGAAACGCGAAGCTGCGGCTCGTCTCCTTTTATAACCAGGCTGTGCGCCTGAACATCGGGACAATCCAACAGAAACACCTTTGTCTGCTTGCCTACGCTCCTGAGGGCAAGGCTCATGGCATACGAACTGCCCATCGCATCTCCGTCGGGATGGGTGTGGGCGAAAAGTCCCACTTTTTCAGCGCTGTTTATTATGGGTATCAGTTTTTCAAACATAACGTCCTCCGTTTTACAGATTTTTCAGGAGCTGCTGTATGTGCGCCCCGTACTCGATACTGTCATCCTCTACAAATGTAAACTCCGGTGTCTGTCTCAGGTTCAGCCTCCTGCAGACCTCACGTCTTATAAATCCATTCGCGCTTTTGAGCGCCGCAAAGGCATCCTTTTTTACCTTTTCATCACCCATAACGCTTATATTCGCCTTCGCGTATTTCAAATCCTTTGTAGCCCGCACGGATACCACGGAAATCATCTGCGGTATTCTGGGATCCTTCAACTCTCGTATTATAGACGCAAGCTCTCTTTTTATTTCTTCGGAAACTCTGTCTGTTCTGCTGTAATTTGCCATTATAACACCTCCGAAATTCCTCCGAATTTTATTCGGACTCCCCAAATTTTATTCAGGCTCCACCTGCGCCATTATATATGCTTCGATTATATCTCCGTCCTTAATGTCGTTATAATTACTTATGCTGAGACCGCATTCGTATCCGGAATTTACCTCCTTAACATCGTCCTTAAACCTCTTAAGCGAAGCCAGCTCGCCCTCGTGGATTAATATTCCGTCGCGCACAACGCGCACAAGACTGTCGCGTCTGATTTTGCCGTCTTGCACATATGCTCCGCCTATGGTGCCCACACCGGATACCTTAAAGGTTGTTCTTATCTCGACATGACCGGTAACCTCCTCGCGGAAAGTCGGCTCAAGCAGACCTTTCATAGCCTTTTCTATATCCTCAATCGCATCGTAGATTACGCGGTACATACGCAAATCGACGTCCGCATCGTTTGCAGCTATTTCCGCTCCGTTAGTGGGACGCACGTTAAAGCCCACGACAATGGCGTTTGACGCTCTGGCAAGCATAACGTCCGACTCGGTTATAGCGCCAACCGCGCCGTGGATAACGCTTACGCGAACCTCATCATTTGAAATCCTCTCAAGCGACTGCTTTACCGCCTCAACGCTTCCCTGCACGTCAGCCTTTACGATAATGTTAAGCTCCTTCATCTTGCCCGCTTCAATCTGCTCGAACAAATTGTCCAGAGAGATAGCCGTAGTCGTCTTTTGCTTCTCCTGCTTCTCCTTAAACTTCCTGTTCTCGACAACAGCGCGCGCTCTTCTTTCATCATCTACAACATAAAATTCATCGCCGCCCTCCGGCACATCGCTAAGACCTAAAATTTCAACCGGTATGGACGGACCCGCCTTCTTGACGGACTTCCCTTTATCATCGTTCATAGCGCGGACTCTGCCCACTGCGGTACCGGCGACAACTATATCGCCGACATGCAGAGTTCCGTTCTGAACCAGAACCGTTGCGACGGAGCCTCTGCCCTTGTCAAGCTGTGACTCTATAACGGTACCCTTTGCCTTTCTGTCGGGATTTGCCTTAAGCTCCTTCATCTCGGCTACAAGCAGCACCATCTCAAGCAGCTCTTTAATATTCTGCTTCTTCTTGGCGGAAACCTCAACGCAGATCGTATCGCCGCCCCATTCCTCGGGGACAAGACCTTGCTCCATAAGCTCCTGCTTTACCTTGTCGGGGTTCGCGCCCTCTTTATCAATCTTGTTAATAGCCACAATGATTGAAACCTTCGCCGCTTTTGCGTGGTTTATCGCCTCAACCGTCTGCGGCATAATGCCATCGTCCGCCGCAACAACAAGAATTGCTATATCCGTAACCAACGCTCCTCTTGCGCGCATCGCGGTAAACGCTTCATGTCCGGGCGTATCCAAAAATGTAATCTTCTTTTCACCGACACGGACACGGTGCGCTCCTATATGCTGTGTAATACCGCCAAACTCGCCCTCCGTTACATTGGTGTGCCTTATCGCGTCAAGCAGAGACGTTTTTCCGTGGTCAACGTGACCCATAACAACCACAACGGGAGAACGGGGCTTTAATTGTTCCTCTGTATCCTCAAAGTCATCAAACAGCTTTTCCTCTTCAGTCAGAATTATTTCTTTTTCAAAGGTTCCGCCCATCTCGTCAACTATAAGAGAGGCAGTGTCAAAATCCAGCGTTTCGTTTACCGATGCCATAATTCCCAAAAGCATAAGCTTCTTTATTATCTCCGCCGGAGATTTTTTCATTCTGGATGCAAGCTCGCCCACCGTAATCTCGCTCGGAATAAGCACATGAACAGGCTCTGCCTTCTTTTGTGTTTTCTCCGTCTTTTTAAGCACGTTCTCCGGCTTGCGCTTCTGCTTTGTGCTGTGCTGCCGCCTTTGCTGCTGCTTCTTTTTCTGATTGATTTTTTGCTTCTTATCGCCCTGCTTAACATTTTCGGGGATAAGCTCCTCGATTTTCTCATCGTCTATACGGTCAAGATCAACATTGTTGACACGGGTGTCCACAGTGCGCAGCTTTCTGCCCACCTCGATTTCTTCCACCGGCGCGAAATCGCGTTCAAGCTCCTGCGTCTCCTCCTTAGCTCTCTTTTTTGCCTTTTTCACCGGCTTTTCTTTTTTCTCCTCAAGAACAGAAAAATCCTTCGCCTGATTTTTCTGAGTAAAATATTCAAAAATCACGTCCAGCTCATACTCACTAAGGGCGCTCATATGATTTTTAGCGGAAACGTTGTAATCATGAAGCACCTTAACTATTTCCTTACTGGGAAAACCGAATATCTTTGATAACTCATAAGCCCGTATTTTTTCCATTATTTACATCAACCCTTTCTGCTAACTCTAAAATCCGTTTGGCAAAGCCCTTGTCCTCTACCGCCGCCACAACGACAAAATCCCTGCCCAAAGCGGCTCCAAGCTTCTCTCTGCCTCCCGGCCGTAAAAGCTTTATGTCTCTGTATCCGCACATATCGGTAAACTTCTTTTCGGTATTTTCCGATGCGTCAAGCGACAGCAATACCAGATACGCCTTGTTGTTTCTGACAGCCTCGGTTGCCCTTCCTTCACCGACGGACAACTTCCCCGCCTTCATACAAAGACCGATAAAGCTCCAAAACCTGTCATTCATCAGTATCAGCCTCCGCTGCCAGTTTTTCGTAGACACACCGGTCAACCCTTTGCCTGAATGTCTTTTCAAGCGCCTTCCTCTTTTCAGCCAACGGAACGCAGCTCCGGCAAATATACACTCCGCGCCGCTGTGCCCTTTGAGCCTTGTCAAGACAAATTTCACCGTCTGTGTTTTTTACAACGCGGTTAAGCTCGCTCTTATCAAAACGCCCCCTGCATACCGCGCACATTCTTGTTGGCATAATTACCTCCGCCGAATTTAATTAATTCAAATTAATTAAATTCTTTAATTCAATTCTTTAAGCCTATTCTTTATTCAACACTGTTAAGAATATCGGAAACCTCTTTTTCCATTTCCTGCTCCGTGAGCATCTCATTCTTTACGCCGCTGAACCGCGTCTGCTCTGTTTTGTCGCCGCTTTTCGCGTCGGGTTCTGAGCTTAAATCGATTTTCCAGCCCGTAAGTCTCGCGGCAAGCCGAACATTCTGTCCCTCTCTGCCTATCGCCAATGAGAGCTGGCTCTCCGGTACGACTACCTTGCACATTTTACTCTCGGGGAACACCTCTATCGAAACAACGTCCGCCGGACTCAAAGCGTTGGACACAAATTCCGCCGGGTCATCGCTGTATCTGATTATGTCAATTTTTTCGCCGCGCAGCTCATCGATAACATTCTGCACTCTCATTCCCCTGGAACCGATACAGGTGCCGACGGGGTCAACACTCTCCATATTTGACGCAACGGCGATTTTTGACCTTGAACCCGCCTCTCTGGATATGCCCTTAAACTCGATAATGCCTTGGGCGATTTCCGGAACCTCCAGCTCGAACAGGCATCTTACCAAGCCCGGATGCGAACGCGAAACGACGAGATGAACTCCCTTTACGCTGTCCGCAACCTCGACAACAAACACCTTATAACGTTCGCCGACTCTGTAGTTATCGCCCTTGACCTGCTCGTTAGTCATAAGCACGGACTCTGTACCGTCAATATCCAGCATAACGTTTCTGCGGTCAATCTTTCTGACAACGGCGGTGGCTATGCTGTTCTCGCGGTCGCTGTATTCGTCAACCATCTTTTCTCTTTCCGCCTCACGTATTCTCTGAAAGACAACCTGACGCGCCGTCTGTGCCGCGATACGTCCGAAGGCGGCGGGCGTTACCTCAAACTCTACCACGTCTCCGATTTCATATGTGTTTTTTATCTTTCGCGCATCCTCAAGAGAAATTTCAGTCTCTCTGTTTTCTACTGTTTCCACAACCGTTTTTCTGGCAAAAATCTTAATGTCTCCGTTTTCGGAAAATTTTACGTTTATATCCTCGACTGCGCCGAAGTTCTTCTTGTAAGCGGAAATCAACGCACTTTCCAGCGCGTCAAGCACCACATCCTTACTTATTCCCTTTTCTTCCTCAATCTCATCCAACAAATCAAATAAATCCGCACTCATTTTTTCTACAACATCCTCTCTGTATTTTGTGTAAATCAACCGCTTGTTTAATTCGCTTAAAAATCAAAGTGTACGTTTATGCCGGACGCTTGCTTATACGGAATTTTAATACTCTCTCCGTTTACGTCAAGCATCACATTATCCTCATCATCAATTCCCAAAAGCTCTCCGGTCAGGGTCTTGCTGCCGTTTATCGGCTTGTACAAACGAACGTCAACCGTTTCGCCCTTGTTTAATTCAAAATGAACTCTGCGTCTTATCCTGCGTTCAATTCCCGGAGATGACGCCTCCAGGTAATAGCTTTGCGAAATCGGGTCGGACTTGTCAAGCTCCTCACTGAGAGCGCGCGAAAACGCTTCGCACTCATCAATGCTTATTCCGCCGGGCTTATCCAGGAAGATACGCAAAAAACGGTTTCCGCCCTCCCGCGCAAGCTCAACATCGTAAACCTCAAAGCCGAGACGTTCGGCAATAGGGACTGACATATCGTATATCACCTTTTCGGTTTTATTAAATTCCATATATGCACCATTACTCCTTATTCAATCAAAAGAGTGAGGTTTCCCTCACTCTCTTGCCCGATATTCCACTTTACTAATCATATCACTCTAAGCGCGTTTTGTCAAGGGTTTTACGGAAAATTTTTCTGTTTCGGTTTTTCCGAAAGCTTTTTCGCCGAACAGAAAAATCCTATCCCTTTTTGTCAGACAGCTTTTTCAGCTCCTCCTGAAAGGTTTCTATATCCTTAAAGCTCTTATAAACCGACGCGAAGCGAACATAAGCGACTTCATCAATCTCACGGAGCATATCCATGACCATCTCTCCTATCTTTTCGCTGGAGACCTCACGCTGAAGCGAATTATGCAAGGTGCTCTCAATCTCGCTTATCATATCGTCTATCGTCTGAAGCGGAACCGGACGGCTGGCGCAGGCGTTTAAAATTCCACGCTCCAGCTTATCTCTGTCAAAGCTCTGTCTGGACTTATCCTTTTTAACGACTATTATGGGAACACTTTCAACCTTTTCGTATGTGGTGAAACGCTTACCGCATTTCAGGCACTCGCGTCTACGCCTGATTGCGGTTCCGTCATCGGTGGAACGGGAATCGACAACCTTGCTATCCGTAGATCCGCAATACATACAACGCATATTAAATCTCTCCCTGTCTGTTAGATATAGTTATAATAATTTTTGATTTTAATCTTTTTGATTTTAATCTTTTTGTTTAAATCTTTCTTATTTTTATTATTATATAATAATTTATCGAAAATGTAAAGAAAATATATTTATTTGTCACATAAACGTAATTTGGGGATAATATTTTTATATATGGACAAACTGAAATACGGAGGTGACAATATGACCACAAAGGAATTGCTGTATATCGAGGACGCGCTGGGACATGAAAAATATTTTCAGACTCATTGCAAGACGCTTGTAAATCAGCTTCAGGATCAAGAGCTTAAAGGTTATGCGAACCAATTGCTTGAAAAACACAGTCAGATATTTCAGAAATTATACGGATTACTTTAGCGGAAAGGAGTAAAAAGATTATGAACGAAACAACTATGACCGACAAGGATCTTATGGAAAATATCCTGTTAATCGAAAAAGGTGTTTGCGATTTGTATATGCACGCCTCAATTGAATCGCCTACAGACGACGTGCATCGCGCGTTTTGCACCGCACTTAACGACTCTATGTGTATGCAGGATACAATATATGATAAAATGGCAGCAAAGGGCTGGTATTCCGCAGACACTGCGGAGCAGACCAAAATAAACAAGGTTAAACAAAAATTCAGCGCGTAATTAAAATTTCGGCTTGACAAATTTTATAAAAGGATATATAATGTCAGTATGAGCAAGGGCGCTCACCTGATCCGGGTGGGCGCCCTTGCTCTTAGGCCGTTTGCAGCATTTTGGTTCTCGTATCCGCTTTTAGAGAACCAACCCCCGGAAAATTTTCCGAGCTGAGAAAAATTGCAAAACAAACAAATTTCGCATAATTAAATTAAGTATATTATGCGACTTTCTCCTTTACAGAAAACTACCAAACAATTGTGTGCCCTGCAAACGGCCGCTTGCTTATCATAGAAATCGGACGGGATTTAGGTATTCCGTCCGGTTTGTTTTGGTTGATATTCGCTCTTAGTCAAACAGCCGCTCCTTAAGCCTGATGAGCTGTCTTACCGCTCTGGATCGGGAATAGGTTTTAAGAGCTAAGCCATACGCCTCCAGCGTTGTGTTTCTAAACACACCGCCCCTTGAAATCTCATAATGGTTCGACTTTGAATATTCATTGGTATCTATCGCGTATGCGTATGTAAAATACCGCTTGACCTCTCTTATCACATCATCGTTATAGTATCCGCCGGGATATGAAACAGACGTCACATTCTTTCCCGTTACCTTGGCTATCGCCGCGCAGGACTCTCTGAGTTCCTTGTCAAGCTCCTCATCGGTCAAGCTGCACAAATCGACATGATTTGCCGTGTGGCTTTGTATGCCGACAAGTCCGCTGTCAACCATTTCTTTTATTTGAGCGGAGCTTAAATACCCCTCCTTATCAATATTACCCGATACCACAAAGATTGTCGCCTTTATGTTATAATCCTTAAGAAGCGGAAAAAGCTCCGTATAATTATCCTCGTAGCCATCGTCAAATGTCAGGATTACAGGCAAATCAACATTGTACGCTTCCTCATATTCATCCGCGAACAGCGTGGTATACCCGTTTTTATTCAGGTATTCAAACTGCTCCTCAAGCTGAGCCGGACGGCAATACATATTTTCATCGCCGCTCCCCGGCTGCTCCGCTATACAGTGGTACATGAAAACGGGTATTCCCGGTTCCGTCAGATACGGTACCAAAAACGACGCCAACAGGATGACGGCAACAACAACGATTATTATATTTCTTCGCTTTCTGCTCTTCCTTTTTCTGACTCTGTTCATAATACCTCCGCTGAGCCGAAAATTTTAACGAATATCACTTAACGACAATATTAATAAGCTTTTTGGGTACTGCGATACACTTCACTATGCTCTTGCCCTCAATAAGCTCCTTTATCCTGTCGCTGCTTACGGCAAGCTCCTTCATCTCATCGGGAGTCATATCCGGGCTGATTTTCATCTTATCTCTGATTTTGCCGTTAATCTGGAGCACGATTTCAACCTCGTCAACTGCCAGCGCGTCCTCGTCATATTCCGGCCACTTCTCTGTCGAAAGATTTGACGTCTTGCCGATCATCTCCCACAGCTCCGATGTTATATGCGGCACAAAGGGCGAAAGCAGAACTATCAAAGATGTTACAGCCTCTGACACGATTGGCTTATTGTAGCTGTCCTTGGGAGTTTTTTCCTTATAATAATACATGGCGTTGACCATTTCCATAACAGCGCTTATCGCCGTGTTAAAGCTGAACCTGTCGCAGTCTGCCGTAACCTTCTTTATCGCGGCATGAACCGCCAGACGCAGTTTTTTCTCATCGGCGTTAAGCTTTGATACATCGGGCTTTTCATCGGTAACGCAGTCCTTTAAATCCTCAACAGCTCTCCACACACGGTTTAAAAATCTGTACGCTCCCTCAACCGCCGCATCGTTCCAGTCAAGATCGCGCTCGGGCGGCGCGGCAAATAATATAAACAGTCTTGCCGTGTCCGCGCCGTACTTTCCGACAATCTCCTCCGGGCTTACAACGTTGCCGAGGGACTTTGACATTTTTGTTCCCTCTTTCAAAACCATGCCTTGGGTGAGAAGATTTTCAAACGGCTCGTCACAGCTCAGATAGCCAAAATCATGCAGAGCCTTTGTGAAAAACCTGGCATAGAGCAGGTGCAGTATCGCGTGCTCAACGCCGCCTATATACTGATCGACGTTCATCCAGTAGTCGGTCTTTGCCTTGTCAAACGGCAGCTTGTCGTTGTGCGGGTCGCAGTACCTTAAATAATACCACGATGAGCATACGAAGGTGTCCATTGTGTCTGTCTCGCGTGTCGCGTGACCGCCGCACTTGGGACAGGTGGTGTTCACAAATTCCTCGCACTCGCTTAGAGGGGACTGACCCTGACCTGTGAATTTTACGTTTTCCGGCAGGACAACGGGCAGCTGCTCCTCAGGCACAAGAACCTCGCCGCAATGCTCGCAGTACACAACCGGTATGGGCGCTCCCCAGTACCTCTGTCTTGAAATAAGCCAATCCCTTAGCCTGAAATTAACCTTTCTCTTGCCGATACCCTCCTGTTCAAGATAGTCAATTATCGCCTTTATCGCTTCTTTGTTATTCATTCCGTCAAAGCGTCCGGAATTTTCCATAATACCCTCCGCCGCGAAAGCCTCGGTCATATCCTCAGCCTTTATGTCCTGACCTTTCGGACGGACAACAATCTTAATCGGCAGATTATACTTTTTGGCGAACTCAAAGTCACGCTGATCATGAGCGGCAACGCCCATAACTATACCGGTGCCGTAATCCAAAAATACATAGTTCGCGAGATACAGCGGGATTTTTTCGCCTGTGAACGGGTGAATTAAATATGTGCCGGTAAACACGCCCTCCTTTTCGGTATCCGTAGCGGTACGCACAATTTCGCTCTGCTTTTGAACCTTTTCGATAAACTCGCGGCACTCCGCCTCTGTTTCGCTACCCTTAATCAGCTTCTCAACAATAGGGTGTTCCGGCGCGATAACCATATAGCTTACGCCGAAAATCGTGTCGGGTCTTGTGGTATATACGGTCAGCTTTTCATCGCTTCCGTCGATTTTGAAGTCAACCTCCGCGCCCTCGCTTCTGCCTATCCAGTTTGTCTGCATCGACTTTACCTTATCGGGCCAGCCCTTTAGCTTATCTATATCATCAAGCAGCCTTTGTGCGTAGTCTGTGATTTTAAAGAACCACTGCTCCAAATCCTTCTTGCCGACTTCGCTCTTGCAGCGTTCGCACCGTCCGTTAACCACCTGCTCGTTGGCGAGCACCGTAGCGCAGGAAGGACACCAGTTTACATAGGATTTCTTTTTATACGCGAGACCGTGCTTATAAAGCTGCTCAAACATCCACTGTGTGAACTTATAATAGTCCTGTTTCGCCGTTGCAACCTCACGGTTCCAGTCATAGCTGAAGCCCAGACGCTTTAGCTGACCGCGCATATTATCAATGTTAGACCATGTCCAGTCGGCAGGATCGGCTCCGTTCTTTATCGCCGCATTCTCGGCGGGCAAGCCGAACGAGTCCCAGCCCATCGGGTGCAGAACATTATAGCCCTGCATCCTCTTGTATCTCGCGACAACATCGCCTATGGAATAATTCCTCACGTGTCCCATATGCAGATTGCCGGAGGGATAGGGGAACATTTCCAGAGCGTAGTACTTTGGCTTGTCCTCTACCTCGGATGTCTCAAACTCTCCTCTGTCGCGCCATATCTTCTGCCACTTTTCCTCTATGGTCTTAAAATCATACTTCAATCCTATCAATCCTTCCAAATAATTTTTCTGCCTTCCAAATATAATTTATAATTTTTCTGCCTTCCAAATAATTTTTCTGTATTAATTTTCCGTATCTCTATATCAATAAATCCGAAACATCGACTTTTATTCCGTCCTCCCAGATATGCTCAAGTCCGTAAAACTCTCTGGTTTCCTCTTGGAAAATATGAATAACAACATCGTCATACGCCAGTAAGATCCATTGCGCCGTTTTGTAGCCCTCCTTGTTCACGGGGGTCAGTCCGTCCTTCTCAAGCTCCTCCTCCACACTGTCGCAAAGCGCCTTGACCTGTGTGTCGGAACCGCCCGTCACGATTATAAAATAATCGGTCATGGTTGTCAGACCGGAAATATCAATCACCTCAATATCCCTGCCCTTTTTGCCGTCAAGAATTCTCACTGTTTTATTTACGGTTTCGTTATTGCTTGCCATACAAATCTCCTTCCATATCCTCTATCTGAATCCTCTATCTGAAATTTGCTTCTACCAAAGCCTCTGTTTCATCCTCGTCCGCCACGTAATAGGATGCGCTGCCTATATACTTAGCCTCGCCCGGAAGCTGATAAATACTGATATTCTTCTTGCCTATCTTAAACACATCAAGCATAAGCTCTCTGACTTCGGCGTTGTTAAGGTCGGTCGTGGTGTTCTTCATGACCGCGCTGTATATAAACGGTGACTTAATAATTCCTATCGGACTCAGCGCCTTTTTCATCACAGCGGAGTAAAATTCCGCCTGTGCCGCGTTTCTGTCAATGTCGCCCATGGCGTAGCCCGTGCCGTCATCGTTCTTTCTGAACCTCATAAACATCATGGCGTGCTCTCCGTCCAGCTTTTGCCGTCCCGCGCTCAGCTCAATTGTCAGCCCCTGAACCGGGTCGTGGTAGTTCATGTCGATAGGCACGTCAATAGTTACGCCGCCCAGCGCGTCAACTATCTCCTTGAACGCGTCAAAGGTTATTGTGGCAAAAAAGTCCGTACTCAGCCCCGTCACGCTTTTGACCTCGTTTTTCATGGTTTCAACGCCCGAAAAGTACGCCGAGTTTATCTTTTTGTCGTTTCTGTTGTTTGTGACCCTCGTGTCGCGCGGGATTTGCAGAATACTGATTTTTTTGTCGATATTATTGACCTGTACCATAAGTATAAGATCTGTTCTGTATCCGTCAATATCCACGCCCGCAACCAGAATATTAGTGACATCGGTAAGTCTGGAGTCGGCATTGTCGCCGATAAACAGACGCGCCGTGTTAAAGCCGATTACCGCGAAGGCAACCACTACGATGAGCGATACTATTCTGCGTAAAGGCGATTTTCTTCTCATAATACCTACTTTCTCCTAATTAATAATATTTTCTCTCGATGATTAATTCAGACTGTAGACAATACAGTTTTTTTAGTCCGTCTTATCGCATAAACGAAGTCACAAACCATTAACGTGGTGATGTATGCCGGGCTAGGCTCGAACACGGTAGTCCGTCAGGTCTAAAAAACAGGAATAAGGATATAAATAAAAAGTATGCATCCATCCATGAATTATATCTTGCCCCTGCGGGGCAGTCGCCTGCGCGCCTCACGCGCTCACTGCGTTCGCCTACCGAAGCTTGCATTGCCGCTTAAGAAGCGGCAGAATAATTGCAAAAGCCTTTGTCAAAATACATTTTTTGTGATTTGCTGACAAGCTGAATTAATTTCCTATTATTTTAATTTATTATCTTAATCAAGCATTCTCCTGCTTGAAGCTATGCTTGATAATCAAATCATTCCGCGCATGAACGGTGTCGGGATGGATCACCAAACCTCTTTTTATAAGATCCTTTATGGTTTCGTCTATACCGTACACTATAGCGGCGTCAATATCCTCATACGCCATTTTGCGAAGCTTGTCCACCCCGTCAAAATCGCGGTTCGGCTCTATGTAATCGGCGATATAGATTATCTTAGCGAGCATGCTCATATTGCCCTTGCCCGTGGTATGACACTTCACAGCGTCCAAAATCTCAGGGTCGCAAATGCCAAACTTGCTCTGCGCATCGCACGCCCCGAGAGGTCCGTGCAGAATTTTGGGCATAAGCCTTGACATAGCGTCAACAGGTACGCCGTATTTGGATTTCAGGATTTTTTCCATATCCTCCGGCGGGTATTCCTTCGCGCAGTCATGGACAAGCCCCGCAAGGTACGCCTTTTCCGTGTCCGCGTCATACCTCCGAGCCAGCTTTTCCGCCTCGCCCGCGACGCCCAGCGAATGTACATACCTCTTTTGGCTCAGAGTTTTCCTAAGCTCTTCTTTTATCTCGTCAATTCCTAACATGGCTCAGCCTCCGTACAGTTTATTTTTATTAATATATTCTATAACGCTGTCGTGGGTCAAATATCTGATTGACCTGCCCTGCCTTAGATACTCTCTCAGCCGCGTGGACGATACGTCAACATACGGTGTTAAAACACGGACAATTCTCGCCGAAAACCTTTGTGTAAGCTCCGCTATCTTGCGCTCTGTTCTATCCTCGTCTATTCCGGGGCGCACCGCCGCCGCAACCGTACACAGGCTGAATATTACCTCCGGCTTGTACCACTTGTCCATATAGTCAAGAGAGTCCGCCCCGACTATAAAGTACAGCTCGCTGCCCGAATACTCGCCCGATTTGATTTTCCTTAAGGTATTGGCTGTGTAGCTGGGTTCGCTCTGCGAAATTTCCGTGTCCGACAGCTCAAAATGCGGATTTGCGTCAATCACCGGCTTCAGCATGTTGTATCTGTGCATGCCGCCCGGGTCGCACTCCATATCCTTATAGACTATTTTTCCCGTGGGTATAAACAGCACTTTATCAAGCCCCAGCTGTTCATAGCATTGCTGAGCTATAATAAAGTGCCCGAAATGGGGAGGATTGAAGGTTCCTCCCATAATTCCGATTTTCTTTGTGTTCTGTTTCATATGATTTTCAGTATAATCTTTATTTTTTAACGTTTTAATATGATATGAACCAACTATTAACTAATACAATACTGCTTCCTAAACTAATACAATACTGCTTCCTAATACGAAACTACTTCCGTAACGTCCTTATCAACGGACTTTTCCCTCTTTCCGTCTTCTCTCGCGCAGAACAATTCAAACGATGAACCGCCGCTCTGATTGTTATAGTACACTATATAGCCGTTGCTCTTAAGACCGTATGAGCTTACGTCCTTTACTACCTCTCTTGTCTTGCCGTCGTTGTTGACGCAGTACACATCGCCCGTTCTTGTCTCCAAGCTGTAGTTCTTCGCGTATACAATGTAGCTGCCGTTTTGGTCAAAGGTAAAGGCTCCCGCTCCTACCTCCTCGGCAAGGACGGTATTCTTGTCAGCCGTGTACGCGTTGAGCGTCACCAAATTCCATGTGGTATCGTAGCTGTCCGCGAACCTCACCGTCTGTCCGTCAGGGGTAATATCGCAGGAATACGCCGTGTCGCTTATCTTTTTATCAGATCCGACAACGCCGTTTGTGATGGACACTACAAACAAAGCTCCGCTTTCGGTTGCCACATCATAGCCCTCAATATATGCCGCCTTTGTAAAATCATCGCTTATCTCAAACTGAGAAACCCTCTTGTGTTCCTCATCGTCAAGAACCGTGATATTCTCAGCCAGCAGCTGCCCCTCCGCAGCGTCTCTGTGCGCGTAGTAGTAATCAAACGCGGTACCCTCGGCGTTCGCCTTTCTGAACACCACGGCAAGCTCATCGCCGCTCATGCCGACTATCTCGGTCAAGTTCCCGGAAATCTTTTCTTTCTCGCCGTTTAAGAGGCTCACGTAATACAGGGACTGATAATAATCCTCATACGTTCCTCCGGCGTACATTCCGTCAGCTGTGCTTTGTAAAACAGGCTCGCATCTCGAACCCTCGACAATAGATACGATCTCTCCGTCCTCCTTTTGCAGATAGAGGTCAAAGCAGCCGGTCTCATCATTAAAGCCCTTGCTGTACACAGCGGCATTACCGCTCGTATTCGCGCCGTACACATCATATACGTCCGAATCAACCTTACGTGTATCGGTAACCTCTCCCTTTGTCAGCGATGTGAGATACAAATCTCCTACGTTATACTCTCCGTTGTACTCGTTGATATACAGTACGCAGTTCGCGTTAAGGTCAAACAAGTAATGACCGGGCAGAACATTTTTCGCAAGCTCCACCGCCGCACCCGTCACAGATGACCAGTATTCAAGAGTACCGCCCGCGCCGTACCGGTCGGTGTCCTTAAGGTAGAGAACTCCCGTGCCATCGCTTGACACGGCTATGTCATAATATACGCCGTCATCGATTTTAACGGTTCCGTTTTTAACGCCGTTTTTCGAATAATTCAAGGCTCCGGTGTTCGAGTTTAAGTCAGCGTTGTCTATAAAATAAACCCCCGCGCCGTCATCGGTGTTTGTGATAAGCTCCTTTTCCTTAACCGGATAGAAGTCGGGCTCCGCCGCCTTTTCAGTATCTTCAGCATCTTCATCTTCCGTATCGCTCGGTGCCTCAGTCGCGACAGGCTCAACATATTTGCTCGCTATAAAGCTGTCACTAAGCTTGATTTCCTTGCCGTCATACGCGGAATACAAGACGTTATCCTTTGTGTAAACGGTGGCTGTTTCGGGCAGCTCCGTCGTAACCTTAGTCGCCATGTTAACCGCGGCGATAACAATCGCGATTACCAAAACGGCGATAACACAGCCGGCAATGATGCCCGCCTTGGGCGACGGCTTATATTTTGCCCTGCTTCTTTCGGGCTTTTCCGCCGCGCTGTCCGTCTCAGTCGGTCCGCCGCTCTCCTTCGCTGTTTTTTCCGGCTTGGCGGCTGATCCTTTTGATTTTAAAAACGCGAAGCCGCCGTTCTCCTTTTTCTGCTCCTTGCGCTCGCGCTTCTCTTTTCTGGCAATTCTCGCAGCCTCCAGAGCCTTTATCTTCTCATCATCGGTCATATTTGAAAAGCTGCTGTCATAACGCGCCTCACGCTTGCGGCGCAGCTCTTCGTCTATCTGATACTTCGGCTCCTCCTTTTTTCCGCCTTCAAACATCTCGGAATACTGCTTGTCGAACTCGGTATCATCTTTGCCTTTTTCGGCAGCGTCCGCCGCCGGCTTTACGGCCTCCTGCGGATTGCATTTCGGGCAGCTCTTCACGCCCTCCGGTATATCGGCGCCGCATTTTTCACACTTCATTATCCTCAGCCACCTTTCTGTGTTAATATACTGTAATATATAAATTCCGTAATTGAAATTCCGTATTGAATTTGCGTATTGAACTTACGTATCGAATTTGCGTATCGCAAGCTTAGCTTTATCTTCATAAGCTTTGCTTTATTTTTATTGTACACAGGATTAATTTTACCACATCGTAAGACAAAAAACAACTGTTTTATGAAAATTTTATTTATTTTTTATTTTTAGCAAGCTCCTCAACCAGCCTTTGCTCCTCGTCCGTGAGCTTTGCGCGGGAGAGCATGCCCCTCCGCTTTTGAAATGTGGTTTTGATGGCTGTCTCGCGCTTCCACCTCTCTATATTCTTGTGATGTCCGCTGAGCAGCACCTCCGGAACCCTCATGCCGTGCCATTCCTCGGGGCGTGTGTACTGCGGAAACTCCAGCAGTCCGCTGTAGTGCGACTCCTCTGAAAACGCGTCCTCCGACTTTAACACCCCCGGAACCAGTCTTGCCACGCAGTCAACCAGAGCCATAGCGGCAATCTCTCCGCCTGTTAACACAAAATCGCCCAGTGAGATTTCAGCGTCCGTGATTTCGTCCAGAACTCTTTGGTCAACGCCCTCATAATGCCCGCACAGCACCACGATATGCTTATATTTTTTGGCTATACGCTTTGCCATGGACTGGCGCAGAGTTTTCCCCTGGGGCGACATATACACCGTATACGGCTTATAATCAAGCCCCTCGGTGACGCTCTCGTATGCCCTGTATATCGGCTCCGCCTGCATAATCATTCCATGTCCGCCGCCGTAGGGATAGTGATCTACCCGTCTGTGCTTATTATACGCAAAGTCGCGGATTTGAATGTAGTTAATCTCTATCAAGCCCTTTTCCTTTGCCCTGCCTATTATGCTTGTGTCAAGCGCCGCTTCAAGCATTTCCGGAAACAGCGTCAGTATATCAAACCTCATCAGTCTTATCCTTCCTGCTTTAAAAAACACTAATCTTAATAAATTTCAAAACAAATCTCAAAACAAATTTCTAAATAAATCTCAAAACAAATTTCTAAATAAATCTCTAATTAAACCCTAAGCCGGATAAATCGCTAATCGATTAAGCCGTTAATAAGCTCCGCAGTAATATATCCGCCCTCTATATTGATTTCCTTAATCACGCTGTCAATCACCGGAATAAGTATCTGCTTATTATTAAAGGTATTTTTCAGGACGTAAACGTCATTGCTGCCCGTCTTTATTATATCATCAACCGTTCCGAGGACGCGTCCGTCTTTCTCTCTTACCTCAAGCCCGATAATATCCGCGACATAGTACCTGCCTTCGGGCAGAGTCAGAGCGTCGCGCTCAACATACACCACACTGTTTTTAAGACATTCCGCGCCGTCTATATCATCAATTCCCTTAAGCTTTACGATTTGGCAGGTCTTGTGGTACCTGTTGCGCTCAATCTCGTAAACCTTCCCGTTTATATTAAGAGTTTCAAGCTCGTCAAACACATACGGGTCATCGCACCACGGCTGAATTTTAACCTCGCCGCGTAAGCCGTGAGTGTTTACAAGCTTTCCTATTTCAAGCATATTTTTATCCATAAAAATCTCCTATAAAATAAAAATTTCAGAGTGTTAACAAACCGTTAAAATATATTTTTATAAAGGCTTTGCCGCCCGGGTTCGGCGAGCGCAGCAAAGCTTTTGCAACTTTGCCGCCTACGGTGTGCCGCCACTTTGGCGGCAATGCAAGCTTCGGTAGCTATAAGCAAGCTCTGCTT
>CAYTZR010000018.1:0-38699 GCA_964442605.1 uncultured Oscillospiraceae bacterium | reverse complement strand
TCCGGTAGTTCAGTTGGTTAGAATGCCAGCCTGTCACGCTGGAGGTCGTGGGTTCGAACCCCATCCGGATCGCCAATGCTGCCTTAGCTCAGTAGGTAGAGTGCTTCCTTGGTAAGGAAGAGGTCGGCGGTTCAACTCCGCTAGGCAGCTCCAACAACGCTGTACTCTTGTACGGCGTTTTTTGTTTTCTGATTTTTATGTCAAGTTTTTATGTCAATTTTTTTATGTCAAGTTTTTATGCAAGGTTTTTATGTCAGGCTGTATTTGCGGTAATTATGCCTTATGATTACTCAAGCTCAAATGCGCCGGTATACAGCTGATAATATTGCCCCTTTTGCGCAAGAAGCGCCTCATGATTTCCGCGTTCTATTATTCTGCCATGGTCAAGAACAATAATCACATCGGAATTCTTTACCGTTGAAAGCCTATGCGCGATTACAAACACGGTTCTGCCTTTCATAAGAGCGTCCATACCTCTCTGCACAATCGCTTCCGTCCTGGTATCTATTGACGAAGTCGCCTCGTCAAGTATCATAACAGGCGGGTCGGCAACGGCGGCGCGGGCAATCGAAAGAAGCTGGCGCTGTCCCTGTGAAAGATTGGCTCCGTTTCCCGTAAGCATTGTTTCATAACCGTTGGGAAGTCTCGTGATAAAGTCATCGGCTCCCGCAAGCTTCGCTGCCGCAATACACTCATCATCCGATGCGTTCAGCTTTCCGTAACGTATATTTTCCATTACCGTACCGGTAAACAGCTCTGTATCCTGAAGCACTATGCCAAGCGAACGGCGCAGATCACTCTTTTTTATTTTATTAATATTAATTCCGTCATATCTTATTTTTCCATCGGCAATATCGTAAAAGCGGTTAAGCAAGTTTGTAATCGTCGTCTTTCCGGCACCCGTCGCACCCACAAAGGCGACTTTCTGACCCGGCTCCGCATAGAGCGATATATTGTGAAGCACGGGCTTGCCTTCCACGTACTCAAAATCCACATCATAGAGCCGCACATCTCCGGTCAGCTCGGTATACGTAGTTGTACCGTCCGCCTTGTGGGGGTGCTTCCACGCCCATATATCGGTACGCTCCTCGCACTCAACAAGCTTTCCGTTCTCTTCTCTTGCGTTGACCAGTGTAACATATCCGTCATCCCTCTCCGGCTGCTCGTCAATCAAATCAAATATGCGGTTTGAACCCGCCAAACCCATAACAACAGCATTAACCTGATTGGAAACCTGATTAACATTTCCGGCAAACTGCTTAGTCATATTCAGAAACGGTACCACAATGCTTATTCCGATCGCGAGTCCCGAAATACTCAAATTAGGCGCATTTGTCACCATCAGAATTCCTCCTGTAATCGCAACAATAACGTATAGTACATTTCCTATATTATTTAAAATTGGACCTAAGGTATTGGCATACTTATTGGCAAGCTCCGATTCCCTAAACAAAGCCTCGTTTAATTTATCAAAGTCCGCCTCGCTCTCCTCCTCGTGACAGAAAACCTTGATGATTTTCTGACCGTTCATCATTTCCTCGATAAAGCCCTCTGTTTTGCCAAGCGCGGTTTGCTGTCGAAAGAAGTATTTTGCCGAGCCTCCGCCGATCCTTTTGGTGATAACAAGCATGAGCAGTACGCCGATAAGCACCACTAAAGTCAGCCAGACGCAGTAGTATATCATTATACCGAAAATAGTCAGAACAGTAACAGCCGATGTAAGCATCTGCGGAAAGCTTTGAGAAATCATCTGACGCAGAGTGTCTATATCATTGGTATAGTAGCTCATTATATCGCCATGATTATTTGTGTCAAAATATTTGATAGGCAGCCGCTGCATACCGTTAAACATCTTTTCACGCATTTTTTTCAGCGTTCCCTGAGTGATAATCGCCATAAACTGATTAAACGTAATCGCGCTGATTAATGACAGAACGTAAAAGACAACCAAAGCGCCCACAAGCTTTAATATCTGTCCTCCCGCGGAGCCCCAGTCCCCGCTTTGCCAGCTTTGCTCCACAACCGCAATAATATTCTGCATAAATACGGCAGGACAGGAGCTGACAATCGCGCTGATAATTATACACACAATTGTTACGGGCATCATAACCGGATAAAATTCCAGCATTGTCCTGAGCAATCTTCTGACAGTTTTTTTCTTAGTCTTATTAGTCTTCAAGACGGTCGCCCTCCTTATTCTGTGATGTATAAATCTCTCGGTAAATTTCATTTTTTGCCAGCAGCTCCGCATGGGTTCCCACGGCATTAATCCGTCCGCCATCCATAACTATTATTCTGTCGGCATCCTCCACGGAAGCCGTGCGCTGAGCAATAATAATTTTTGTTGTCTCCGGAATATATTCACGCATCGCACCGCGAATTCCCGCGTCGGTTTTGGTATCCACGGCGCTTGTGGAGTCGTCCAAAATCAAAATTTGGGGCTTCTTAAGCAGCGCTCTGGCAATACATAACCTCTGCTTCTGTCCGCCCGAAACGTTTGCGCCGCCTTGCTCAATATAGGTGTCATAACCATCCGGAAGCTGAGATATAAATTCATCGGCGCACGCCAGCTTGCAAACTCGCGCAAGCTCCTCATCGGTTGCCTCCTTGTTGCCCCAGCGTAAATTTTCCTTTATAGACCCGGAAAACAGAATATTCTTCTGCAATACCACCGCGACGTTGTTACGAAGCGTTTCCAAATCATAGCTTCTGACATCCGCTCCGCCCACCTTGACCGTGCCCTCGGAGGCATCATACAGTCTTGGAATTAACTGTATGAGCGAGGACTTGGATGATCCGGTACCGCCGATAATACCTATTGTTTCACCTGACTTAATATGTAAATTTATATCTTCAAGAGCCATTCGCTTGGCGTTTTTCGAATACTTAAAGCTTACATTTTCGAATGAAACCGAACCGTCCTCCACCTCATATATCGGGTTTTCGGGATTTGAAAGCGCGCTTTCCTCGCTCAATACCTCCACAATTCTCTTGCCTGATTCTATAGCCATTATAATCATAACAAAAACCATGGACAGCATCATAAGACTGCTGAGCATCATAAAGCTGTAGGTCAAAAGCGCGGAGAACTGTCCCACATCAAGACTTACCCCGCGAGAGGTAATAATTGTGTATGAACCGAATGAAAGCACAAACGCCATAACCGCGTAAATACAAAACTGCATCAGCGGCCCGTTAAACGCAAGAATACGTTCCGCCCTTGTAAAATCAACACATACATCCTCGGCAGCCGCATCGAATTTATTCTGCTCATAATCTTCACGGACAAAGGATTTCACCACCCGCATCGCCTTGACGTTTTCTTGTATCGAACTGTTTAGATTATCATACTTTTTAAACACATTTTTAAACAGAGGCATGGTTTTATATATTATAACAAGCAACCCCGCAGCCATAACAGGCAGCACAATCAAAAATATCCACGCCATTCTTCCTCCCATAATAAACGCCATTGTGAAGGCAAAAACAAGCATGAGCGGACACCGTATCGCTGTCCTGATAATCATCATATACGCGTTTTGAACATTGGTTACATCTGTGGTCATGCGTGTAACAAGCGACGAGGTCAGAAACTTATCTATATTTTCAAATGAATATTTCTGAATACTGTAAAACATATCCTTACGCAGGTTCTTGGCAAACCCGCAGGAGGCGGTCGCGCACGCATATCCCGCCAGCGCTCCGAATGTCAACGACAACGCCGCCATAACGATAAGTACAACACCGTATTTTAAGATTATTCCCAAATCGCAGCCATTCTTAATCGAATTAACCAGCAAGGCTATAATAAAAGGAATAATACACTCTATAATTACCTCGCAGCTCACAAGCAGCGGAGTCGCAATTGATGACCTCTTATATTCCCTTATACTCTTGCTCAGTATCTTTACCATATTTGTCCGCTCCTCCTTTTTGGCACACAAAAACAAGCGGCATTATCAATCAAACACATATGAAAATACCGCTCGTCATATTGGTTTAGTTACAGAATTATTGTATTACCCTGTTATTTTATCACTCTTTAATTAAGCTGTCAAGCGGTTTTTACTCCGGTTCGGCGGTAACCGCTATCGCCGCTCCATAAACCGCCTTCGCGCCGCTTCCCTTTAATACGCGGGCACATTCGTTCATTGTGGCTCCGGTAGTCGTTACATCGTCTATTACCAGTATCGTTCTTCCGGATATATAATCAGACGGAATTCTTAGCGCAAATGCGCCGTTCAAATTTTGCTGTCTGTCGCTTCTGCCGAGAGACGTTTGCTTTTGAACGCGGCGAACACGCTTTAGCATATTCTTTTTATATGTAATTCCCATAAGCTTTGCGGTCTTATATGCCAGCAGATGGCACTGGTCAAAGCCGGGAGACCTCATTCTTTCATGTCGGGGCGGGACAGCAGCCGCCAAATCAAATTTGACATTTTTGAAATTTTCCGAAACCATAGCGTTAATAAGCCCGGCATATGTTTCCGCCGTGCCCAAACAGCCGCCCGCCTTAAAACGCAGTATACCGCGGCTGCTTTTGTCATCATATACGCAGACTGCCGTTATCGCCTTATAATATACGGGAGCGCCCGCGCTTATATTGGCAAAACAGCTTTCGCATATTTTATGATCCGCATCCTGCATCGGTGAACCGCATATTTCGCAGCAATGCTCTTTCACACAAAACCTTACTCTTTCCATACATTCATCGCATATGTATACACCGGTTTTGCTGTGAGGCATTATCTCATCGCAAAATCCGCAAATATTGGGAAAAAGACAGCTCAGTGTCCTGTTAATTATATTCATATCAGTCATAATCCAAATTAAACCGCTTCTACATATTACGGGAGACGTATTTTCCGATTTCGTCTATGGCGGGCTTTTCGTCAACACCCTCCGTAATAAATTTTATCGTGTCGCCATTGTTTATTCCATAGCTGAGTAATACAAACAGCTTATTTATATCTGTAATATAATTATTATTTTTAACATATATTCGGCAATTATAATCCTTTGCCAGCTTTATAATATCCATTGCCGGTTTTGCAGCTAAACTGAATTTATTGGTGATAGTGTGTGAAAATTCTCTCATATAAGTACCTCCTATACTATCAATTACATCTAAAGCCCGTATCATATCCAAAGTCGGTAACTGCAAGCTATATAATCATCGCACATTATAATCATCGCACATATATTAAACAACCGTTTTTTAAAAAAGTCAACACTAATATTATCCAAATTTAATTTTTCGTTATAAAAATATTTTTAGCAATATTTTCGTAAAATATTCATAAAATAACAGAATTTATGCATAACAATGTAAATATTTTGTTGATAATATATATTTTATTACACAAATATTACGAATTATTTACAATGAATTAAAATATCACGGCAATCAAAAAGGACACAGCCTCGGCTGCGTCCTTGCAGTAGTATAAATTACTTATTGTTAACCAAATCCTTAAGCGCACGTCCTGCCTTGAAAGCCGGAACCTTAGCTGCCGGAATGTTCATAACCTCACCGGTAAGGGGGTTCTTGCCGGTTCTTGCCGCTCTGTCTCTAACCTCAAAGCTGCCGAAACCGATAAGCTGAACCTTTTCACCTTTCTTTAAAGTCTCCTGAACAGTTGAAACAAATGCTGACAGAGCTGCCTCAGAATCTTTTTTGGTTAATCCTGATTTTTCAGCGATAGCTGAAAGTAATTCTTGCTTATTCATCTTTTGTCCTCCTAAAAATATTATAAATTCATTATTTTTCAAAATGTAAAACAGATATTCATATCCGATCTGAAAAGATTTGTTTTGAAAATATCGTTTTGAAAATATTGTTATTGTTGTTTTGAAAATATTATTTTGAAAAAATTTATTTCAAAATAATATTCCAAATCAAAATAGCATTTCAAAATAACAAGTTAAAATATTTCAAAACAATAAGTTAATTATTAAAATTTATAATGTATAATATCGACCACAACGATTACACATTATCATTTTACTACAAGTAACAGCAAAATGCTACAACAAATTTACACTTTTTAAAAAATTTGTAAATTTGTACAATTTTTCTGCTGTTTTGTTAAGAAAAATCATTAAATATGACGCTAAATATGATGCTTACCTCGACAATTTTTGTTAATATTTTAACGTTTTTACGGCTTTAATCTCTGTTGTAAAATCACACAATAAGTTTGTTTATATAATCAAAAAATTTGTACAATTGATTTTGCGGAAGACTTTGACATTTATTCTATATTATGATATAATTTCAAATTACATTAATTATATTTATATTATTATCGTATTGCTTTCAATCTATTAAGATTTTAAGATTAATTTTAAAAAATTAAATTTTGCAGGAGGACTATAAGATGGCATACTACTACAAAGAACCTTCCCACACTTTCAGCGAATATCTGCTCGTGCCGGGTTATTCCGACTCAAACTGCATACCGAACAATGTATCTCTCAAAACCCCGTTTGTAAAATACAAAAAGGGCGAGGAGCCCTCGCTTTCTTTGAACACACCTTTGGTATCCGCAATCATGCAGTCTGTGTCCGGCGTTGACATGGCGATAGGTCTTGCCAAAGAAGGAGGAGTCGCTTTTATTTTCGGCTCCCAGCCTATTGATAAGCAGGCCGAGATGATAAGAAAGGTTAAAGCATACAAAGCCGGATTTGTTGAGTCCGACTCCAATATCAGTCCGGATAAAACCTTGGCTGATGTCTTAGCTCTTAAAGCGGAGCGCGGACACTCCACAATAGCGGTAACCGAGGACGGAACGAAAAACGGCAGGCTTTTGGGTATTGTAACAAGCCGCGACTACCGTGTAAGCCGTATGTCGCCGGATGAAAAGGTAATAACATTTATGACTCCTCTTGAAAAGCTGATAACCGCTCCCGAGGGTACAACACTTAAAGAGGCAAACGACATACTCTGGGAACACAAGCTTAACTCTCTGCCGATAGTAAACGATAACGGACGATTGGTTGCGTTTGTTTTCAGAAAGGATTATGAGCAGCATAAGGAAAACCCTCATGAGCTTTTGGATGCTCACAAAAGATATATAGTGGGCGCCGGAATAAACACCCGCGACTATGAAAGCCGTGTGCCTGCCTTGGTTGACGCGGGCGCAGACATTTTATGCATTGACTCCAGCGAGGGCTATACCGAATGGCAATCAAGAACCATAAGCTATATACGTAAGACCTATGGAGATGATGTTAAGGTCGGCGCCGGAAACGTTGTTGACAGAGACGGCTTCAGATTTTTGGCTGAAGCGGGCGCGGATTTCGTAAAAATAGGAATAGGCGGCGGAAGTATTTGTATCACCCGTGAAACAAAGGGCATCGGACGCGGACAGGCTACGGCTGTTATTGAGGTTGCCGAGGCAAGAGATGAATATTTTAAAGAAACGGGAGTTTATGTCCCGATTTGCTCAGACGGGGGTATTGTGCTTGATCATCACATCACATTAGCGCTCGCAATGGGCTGTGACTTCTGTATGCTTGGCAGATACTTCGCAAGATTTGACGAAAGCCCCACAAACAAGGTAATGGTGAACGGCAGCTACATGAAGGAATATTGGGGCGAGGGAAGCGCCAGAGCAAGAAACTGGCAGCGTTACGATTTAGGCGGAGCGCAGAAGCTTTCATTCGTTGAAGGAGTTGACTGCTATGTACCGTATGCCGGCTCGCTGCATGACAATATGACAACCACGTTAAGCAAGGTTCGCTCTACCATGTGTAACTGCGGCGCACTAAACATTTCCGAATTTCAGCACAAGGCAAAGCTTACGCTGGTGAGCAGCGTTTCAATTATTGAGGGCGGCGCCCACGATGTTGTGGTTAAGGATAATGTAAATCATGAATAAAAAAACGGCTCCCTGCTTTACGGGAGCTTATTTTTTATTTTATTCAAACAACAATTTCATAACCTGCTTTGGAGTTTTTTGCCGCAGACAGTCGGTGTCGGGCATTATATGCTCATACCAGCTGAAGCTTGCTATGCCCTTTAAATAGCCGCTGCCGCGCACACAGAAGGAAAACTTTTTATACCAATCGGGATAGTAACGCTCTGTGTAATATTTTACCAATCGGATTGCCTCGCTGTCCACACAGCCCGTTTTTGTTGCCGTACCGCACAGCTGAACCCCGGGCGGACTGGAATGCAGCAATATAACGCTGCCGTCCGGACACTGCTTTACGGTAATATATACATGGTCAGACGATGACACAATATCAGCCGGCAAAAGCACGTCAGCGCTTGGCTTAAACACGCCAAATCCCATTTCCGCCATCATACGGCTCTGATTTTTTGATGCCGTCACATAGCTTGTTTTGTCGTCTCTGCCGAAAAAGTTATACACCGCCCAGCCCACATAGCCGCTGCAATCAAGACCGCAGCCGTACATATAACGCCGGTCGTTAAAATCATAGCTGCCGCCTTGGGATTTATAAAAACGTTCCCACTCGGGATTAAGCCCCAGCCGCATCGAATCGGCTCCCGCCGTTTTATCGTCGGCGCTCCAGCCGCCGCCCCATATATACAACGTGGAATGGGCGGGCATAAGCGCCGTTTTTAAAAAATCAGTCGTACTCTTATGAGCTTTAGTCATAACAAACCTCCAAAAATATCAGATTTGTAATTCTATTCGCTCATAGGTCGGAATATGTGTTATTTATTCTCAAGCGCCATAATTTTTTCAACACGTCTTTGGTGTCTGCCGCCCAAGTGCTCGGACTCGAGATATGCTCTTACAATTTCAAGCGCGAGCCCCGGACCCGTAATCCTTTCGCCAAGGCAAATAATCTGGGCATCGTTATGCTCCTTTGCCATCTTTGCAGAAAACACATCGGTAACATGAGCCGCGCGTATACCTTTGACCTTGTTTGCCGCGATGCTTACACCAATCCCTGTGCCGCAGATGAGTATCCCCTTATCACACTCGCCGTCTACTATGCTTCTCGCTACAATTTCAGCAATGTCGGGATAGTCCATCGGGACATCTCTTTGGGTTCCGTAATCCTTATACTCGTACCCGTTTTGACTTAAAAATTCCTTTATGGCTTCCTTTAAAACAACGCCGCCGTGGTCGCTTCCTATAGCAATCATAACAAACCTCCTGAATAAATCTGACTTATGGATTTATTATACCATATTTATTAGTATCATACAAGGATAATCTTGCAGATTATTTATCATCAAAAAATATCTTATAGAATGTCGGGCTAAAGCCGAACTCCTCAATCAAAGCTTCCGCCTTCCTTTTGGCGGCAACTCTTTTACTGTATGGTATATCACGCTTTACGGCGCGTATAAGCAGATTTTTGGGAGAATGCTCGAAATCCACAAATTCCAGCATCTGCACCCTGTATCCCTGCCACTCCAAAAGCTTGCCTCGTATCGCGTCTGTCGCCAGAGCCGAAAATCGCTCCTTTATGAGTCCATAGTCCGTCAAAGCGGAAAAATTATCCGTTTTTATCTGTCCGTTGAGTTCATGCTGGCAGCACGGAACCGAAACAATAATTTCCGCTCCCATCTTAACCGCGTTATACAGCGCGTAATCCGTTGCCGTATCACAGGCGTGAAGAGTTATTACCATATCCGGCTTAGAAACCGGCTTATATCCGTTTATGTCGCCCGTGTCAAAACGCAGACCGCTGTAGCCGTACATCAGCGACAGCTTATTGCAGCTATCAATGACCTCTTTTTTTAAGTCAAGTCCCGTTATATCGGCATTTATCCCTTTGATTTCCGTAAGATAATAATATAGAATAAACGTCAGGTACGACTTACCGCAGCCAAAGTCAAGTATATTTATCTCTCTCCGCTTATCTCCTACAACATCGTCTATTATCTCGACAAATCGGTTTATCTGCTTGTACTTATCATACATCGAGCTGACAACATGACCGTCCTTTGTAAAAACGCCCAAATCCACCAGAGGAGGAATATCTGTGTTTTGCTCCAAAATATATTTCTTTTTTCTGTTGTTCGCAGAAATATCGCCGCTTTGTGCGGCAACTTTCTTTTTGACAAGGCTTGCTTTGCCTTTTTTTGAAAGCTTTATCATATAGTAGCTGCTGCCGCTCCATGCATCGAGCTGGCGAAATTCGCCGTCCTCCATCATCCGTTCGGCTGCCGAGCGTATATTCTCAGGTTCGATATTTTCATGAAACACCTGCTTTTCCGAAAACTTTTCAGCCTGATACTTATCTGCTCCGCCTATATTTTTTAAGCTTATCTCAATTTTCTTAAGCTCCGCGCTTCTTTTCTTGGGATTGCTTATAACCGCCCTTAAAATCCTATCGCTGAAAACAGTGTTTAAATATTCCATAAAATCTCCATTATGCCGCTATATTATCAAATATGCCGCTATATTTATGCCGCTATATTATCAAACCGCCGTTTATTCCTATAATCTGTCCGGTTATGAACTCTCCGCCTCTGCCGCACAAAAAATACGCTGCTTCGGCTATATCCTCCGGGTTCCCTATCCTCATAAGAGGCGTTTCACCGACTATATCCGATATTACGTCGGGCGGCAGCTTTGAGTTCATGTCGGTTTCTATCATGCCGGGGGCGATGCAGTTCACCCGAATATGCGACGGTCCCAGTTCCTTGGCAAGCGCCTTTGTCATACCGATAATCCCCGCCTTTGCGGCAGAGTACGCAACCTCGCATGATGCTCCTGTCTGCCCCCACATAGACGAAATATTTATTATACAGCCCGAATGTCTTGAAATCATACCCTTTGCCGCGCACCTTGTAACCCTGAACGCGCCGCCGAGGTTTACGTTAATGATTTTCTGCCACTCATCCTCCGTCATATCCGTGAACAATCCGATATGCGATACTCCGGCGTTGTTAATCAGCACATCAACGCCGCCGAACCTTTCGTCAAGCCCGCTCATCATTTGCTCAACCTCCGCCGGATTTCCGACATCGGCTCTTACGGAATATCCGCCGACTTTACGCGCGACCGCCTCTGCCTCCGTCTTTGAGCGGTTGTAGTTTATGACAATATTATGGTTTCCGTCCGCAAAGCGTCTCGCGATAGCCGCGCCTATACCTCTTGACGCGCCTGTAATCAAAACTGTTTTCATCTTAATCTCCCCGACTTCTGTCAAATAAAGGAACGGCTAAAGCCGCTCCTCTCTTGATCCTCAGATATTGAACTTGTCATGTATAACTCTTACGGCTTTTTCGGCGTTTTCAAGCTTTATCAGAACCGAAACCTTAATTTCCGAGGTCGAAATCATATGGATATTGATGTTATTATCAAACAGCGCCTCAAACATCTTTGCGGCAACGCCGGGATTATTAACCATTCCGGCACCGACAATCGACACCTTTGACAGGTCATCCCTGTTGTTAACCTCTTTGTAATTGAGCACATCCTTGAGCTTTGCCAGAATTTCAAGCGTCTTTGCCTCATTCTCACGTGTTACGGTGAACGCAATATCCTTTGTTCCCTCTCTGCCGACAGATTGCAAAATCATATCCACATTAACATTCTCACGCGCAAGCTCGGAAAATACACGGAACGCGATACCGGGCTTGTTTTCAAGTCCCACTATAGCGATGCGTGCAACATCGTTGTCACGTGTCACACCTCTGATTAACATTTTTTCCACATTAACTACCTCCTTAACAAGAGTGCCCGGCACTCGTTCAAAACTTGATTTTACTTCCAGCTCCACATGATATTTCTTTGCCATCTCAACACTTCTGTTATGAAGTACGTTTGCACCCAAAGACGCCAGCTCCAACATTTCATCGTATGTGATTTCATCAAGCTTCCTCGCGTTCTCGCAAATACGCGGATCCGCGGTGTAAACGCCGTCAACGTCTGTGTATATCTCGCACTTATCGGCATGAAGCGCGGCAGCGATTGCCACTGCGGAGGTATCACTTCCTCCTCTGCCCAATGTTGTTATGTTGTCAAACCTATCTATGCCTTGAAAACCCGCGACAACTATAATCTTCTTCTGGTCAAGCTCCGCGCGCATACGCTCGGTATCTATATTCTTTATGCGAGCGTTGCCGGAGACAGCGTTTGTATTAAACCCTGCTTGCCATCCGGACAATGAAACTACCGGACAGCCGATTTTTTCAATAGCCATTGCAAGAAGCGCAACGGAAATCTGCTCGCCGCTTGACAGCAGCGCATCCATCTCACGCTTTGAAGCGTTAGGATTAATTTCGTTTGCCTTTTTTATTAAATCATCGGTAGTGTCGCCCTGAGCCGAAACTACAACAATGACCTGATTTCCCGCCTTGTAAGTCTCAGTTACTCGCTCGGCAACATTCATGACCTTTGCCGAGTCCGCAACAGAGCTTCCGCCGAATTTTTGAACGATAAGTCCCAAAAAAATCCCTCCTATTTTTTGTATACCTAATTTCAGGTGTCACTGATTTCAAGTGTCAGTTGTTGTCTAAAACACAAGCTCCTACATTGTCGGGACTGAGCATATACAGCTTCCAGTCCTTCATTTTGTCAAGCAGTACCCTGCTTATTGTGCACCCGAAAATTTTGTTATTAGCGTCTATTATTGCAATTATAGTGGGTCCCGCTCCGCTTAAATATACACCCAAAGCGCCGTTGTCATAGCACAGCCTGAACAAGCTGTCCATGTTCGGAATTAACCTTTTTCTGTAATTCTGATGGAGCTTATCTCCCACCGCTGTACGTATATTTTCATAGTTGCCGGTTATGAGGCTTGCGGTAAGCAGCGCACTGTGACCGGTATTATACACCGCATCATTATGCGAAACAGACTTCGGTAAAACCTCTCTTGATTTTTTTGTCCGAAGATAAAACCCCGGAACAAGAGCCGCAAAGCATAGCGCTTTTGGATCAAGCTCCGTCTTTATATACCTTATGTCATGCTTTGTCATGACGTTTACCGTAAATCCTCCAACCAATGCCGGTGTTACGTTGTCGGGGTGTCCCTCGATATCCGCAGCCAGCTTCAGCATTTCGTTTATAGACAGCTTATCGCCGCACAGCTTGTTTGCCGCGACAATACCGCCCACTATTCCCGCGCTGCTGCTTCCCAGACCGCGGGTTATCATAATATTGTTTTCAAGGGTCAATTTAAGTCCCGGGCATTTGTGATCCGTCATCTCAAACACCCGCCTCATCGACTTATATACCAAATTATTTTCATCCTCCGGCAGAAACTCTCGTGAATTGTCCAAAATATCTATTTCTAACCTTCCCGAATTGTTTTCCTCCGCAGTAACATAATTATAAAGCCCAAGCGCAATACCCATGCTGTCAAAGCCGGGTCCGATATTTGCCGATGTTGCGGGAACTCTGACCTTTACCATATTATTCAGCCACCAATCTTATCTTACCTAAAATTTTGTATCCGCCAAACGCTCTTTCATCAGCCGCAAGCTCCTCAAGCTCATATTCGGTGATTTTAGGTGTGACAACAGCAAACTCGTTCTTATACTTATCGCCGTCCAGCGTGTATACGCTGTAACCCTTTTTGTTGCCGAAACTATCCGCGTCTCCGCCGCTCAGTCTTAAATAAAATCTTGCGGGCAGTGTCTTAGCGTCCAAGAGATAACCCGGCTTGCCCTCTGACCAGCCCAGACGAATATGCTTATCCTTATGCTTAACTATATCAATTATATCGGAAAGAACCGCGCTTGCCGTCGGCAGCGCACCCGCGCCTCTGCCGTAGAACATAACATCGCCCAGTCCCTCGCCTCTTACCATAATGCCATTGAATACGTCATCGATACCCGCAAGAGGATGTGACGAATTAAGCACAGCGGGGCAAACCATTGCGTATACGCCATTCTCAGCACGAGAGGTTATCCCCAGAAGCTTAATAACCGAACCGAACTTCGCGGCATAGGCCACGTCCTTAAGAGTGATTTTTGTTATACCATCGCAGGGGATTTCGTCACTGTCAACATATGTGCCGAACGCCAAAGATGCCAAAATCGCCGTCTTTCGGCATGTGTCATGACCCTCAATGTCAGCTGTGGGATCCTTTTCCGCGTAGCCGTTCTCTTGAGCTCCCTTCAAAGCCTCTTCAAAAGATGCGCCCTCCTTTATCATCCGTGTCAGTATATAGTTTGTTGTCCCGTTTAATATACCGTATATATCGGTAAGCTCATTCGCCGCAAGGCTCGTATAGAGCGGTCTTATAATAGGTATACCCCCACCGACGCTTGCCTCGAACAAGTAGTTTACATTGTTCTCTTCGGCAATTTTCAAAAGCTCTGTTCCATGCTTTGCGACAAGCTCCTTATTTGAGGTAACAACGCTCTTTCCGGCCTGCAAAAGCTGCTTTGTGAACTCATACGCCGGATTGGTACCGCCCATAACCTCCGCTACAACGCCGATCTCCGAGTCATTCAGTATATCGCTGAAATCCTTTGTAAAGCATTTGTAGCGGCTGTTCGGAAAATCCCTTAAGTCAAGGATTTTCGCAACTGTTATTTCTTCTCCGCTGCGGCGTTTTATCGACTCTGCGTTTTCGGCAACCAGCTCGCCCACGCCGCCTCCGACAACACCGAAGCCCATTATTCCTAATTTCATTTGGTTAATCCTCCAATTTATTGTGTGCTTTATTCAAACTTGTTTATGACAATGCCCGTAAGAAGCTTGGGCCAGAAATATGTAGATTTGGGCGGCATTTTTTCATTTGCCAGAGAAATATCTTTTATTTCGGAAATTTTTGTCGCGTTAATCAAAAACGAGCATTGGAAATCCCCGTTTTTGACGCGTTCAACCGCCTCCGACGCGTCCTTGATATAAACCAAATTCTCCTGATTTGCAACATCTGTGTCATCTATATCAAAATACTTTTCCAATATCAGCCTATGCAGAATAGTTACATCAAGATACTTATACGCGTCGCTCTTTTCTGTAACCAAATCGTCCATTATATGGACATCTTTAAGCTTGAGCAAGTAGTAGTAGTTATCGCCTGTATAGAAAGCAAAACACTTCTCGTCAATGCTGTTGCGCAGCTTTGTCATTATTATTTCCGCATAGTCACCCTCTGTAAAGTAAATCTTAGACGCGATAAAATCATCTGTCAGCATACTTATCGTCATAGACTCAGAAAAGTTTTTTATATTCCTTACCATTCTGTGAGTCGGGAACAAAAATAATCCGCTGTCGTCCATAGAAACAAGCATCATCATCGTATAGTCATATGCCTTAGAACCCGGCTCGGAGCCATCCTTTAAGCGGCGTTCCTTTCTGTAGCTGAGCGCGGTCTCATATCTGTGGTGTCCGTCCGCAATGAACAACTGCTTGGACTCAAACTTCTTGGAAATCACGTTTAATATAGCCGGATCCTTTATAATCCAAATGTTTTGTATAACGTTCTCCTTTGTTGTAAAGCTCAAATCCGGTGCGGCATCGGAGCACTCGGAAATTATATCCGCAATCGCCTGATCGGGATCCATATAGAGAGAGTATATCTGGCTCATATTTGTGGTCGTTCTCTCAATAAGCTCCATTCTGTCACGCTTTACCTGATTGGTTGTTTCCTCATGAGGCAAAATCACCTTTTTGGAAAAATCCTCAAGCTGCACCAATGAAATTATACCCTTTAACGAATGGGTAGGCGACTCATCATCACCCAACCGGAAAATCTGCTCATAAATATAAAACGCCGGCTGATCCTCAAACACCAGAACCTGCTCCTCAATCCACTTTTCGAGGTACGCTGCGCTTCTCGTATACTTATTATTCTCATCATCGTCACTTTCAAAATCCATACCGTAATCAAGACGGATAACGTTATATTCATCCTTATTGTAAAGCTCCTGCTGATCCTCAGGTGAAATTATATCATAGGGCGGAGCTGTAACCATGTCTAAATCCTTAAACTTATCCGTATTATATCTAAGACCCCTAAAGGGTACTACCTTTGCCATTTTATATCATCCTCTCGGAATTATTATTTTGTCAAAAACATTTATAGCTTATTAAATACATAAGCGGTTAAACAATACTCATTAAACAATCGTAATAATTGCAGACAAAGTATCAACTTAAATGATACAACATATTTGTAAATGCGTCAAGATAAATTTAAAATCTTTTTGTAAATATTTTCTCAAAAATTTATGGATTTTTTAGATTTAATCTACAAATAATAGTATCGTTAAACCAAAAAATACAAATATGTTTGATACAAGTTGTCTGTTTAAGACAGCTATTATCTGATATTATCGGAAAGGAAGGCGACAATTATGGGCAACTTCAGCACAGGTATGCTCCTTGGCACAATGCTCGGAATAGGTCTGGCAATGATGGATAAGAAAAATGTCAAAAAAGCAAAGAAAATGATGCACTCCATCCATATGTAAGCAATCTATTTCTAAGCAATTTATTTGCAATCAATTCGCAATTCGTGATTAATTCGCGATCAATTTGCAAGCACGGAGTGTAGACTTCCGGCGGAATGAATTAAAGCGGAGCAAATCGCTCCGCTTTAATAGCCTACGCACGGATGTCGAGCCGGTATTCCGAGGCATAATCATATTTGATCTTCTGCCTATTTATGATAGGTAATATTATGGCTTATTGTAAACGCTCTGTATAACTGTTCAAGCAGTATCACCCGCATAAGCTGATGCGGAAATGTCATCCTTGAAAAGCTTAGCTTAAAGTCCGACTCTTTTTTAATTTTCTCAAGCAGCCCCATTGAGCCTCCTATTATCAGGGTTATTCGGCTTTTTCCCATTGAGGCAAGTTCCTCTATCTTTTCGGACAGTTCCTCCGAGGAAAGCTGCTTTCCCTCTACACACAGGGAAATAACATAGGAATTTTTAGGTATTTTGCCGATTATTACGGCTCCTTCTTTTTCAAGAACAGCTTGTCTTTCCCACTCACTGCCTACCGAAGTCGGCTCATCCTTTACCTCAACTATGTTAAGGGAGCAAAACCGCCCCAGCCGCTTTTTGTATTCATCAAGCGCATCGCAGTAAAACTTTTCCTTTATCTTTCCCACACAAATCAACGTTATTCCCAGCATATTTTCTCCTTATCCACGCTGACATTTTATCCCCCTTGACATTGAGCGGGGCGGACAAAACCATGCCCGCCCCAAAAGTCTATTCGTTTGTTTCCGCCTCGGCAGACGATGCATCTACATCACCGGAATTTTCCGACTCAGTATCAACCGCTTTTTCTTCGGCATTTTTCGCTTTTTCCTCGGCATTTGCCGCTTTTTCCTCGGTATTTACCGCTTTTTCTTCATCAACAAACAAAGCGTCAAATTCATCGCCCTCGATTTTCTCTTTTTCGAGAAGTCTGGTCGCAACACGGGTAAGACTCTTCATGTTATCGATAAGAATTTGCTTGCAGCGTTCATAACATTCGCTTATAATCCTGTGAATTTCACGATCTATGAGCGCTGCGGTCTCTTGGCTGTAGTCGGCCGAATGACCTGCCTCCAGTCCCAAGAACACCTCGTCATTCTGTTCACCAAAGGTTCTCGCGCCCAGCTTTTCGCTCATACCGTACTTCGTCACCATTGACTTTGCTATCTTTGTTGCACGCTCCAGATCATTTGATGCACCTGTGCTTATATCGTCCAAGGTGAGGCTTTCTGCGACACGCCCTCCCAGCAGAACGATAATTTCTTCTATCATTTCAGTTCTGCTGTTGTAGCTTGCGTCCTCCTTTGGCAGCGAAAGCGTATACCCGCCGGCTCTGCCTCTGGGAATAATGGAAACCTGATGCACTCTGTCTTGAGTGGGCAGCATCTTTGATACAACCGCATGACCTGCCTCGTGATACGCCGTAAGCTTTCTTTCCTTTTCTGTAACCTTTTTGCTCCTTTTCTCCGGACCCGCGACAACCTTCATGATAGATTCCTCAAGATCCTTCATGCTGATAACATTTTTGTTTGCTCTGGCTGCCGCCAACGCTGCTTCGTTTACCAGGTTTTCAAGATCCGCGCCCGTAAATCCGATAGTGGTCTTCGCGAGAACGTCCAGCTTAACGTCGCTGCCCAAAGGTTTGTTCTTCGTATGAACCTTAAGTATGGCTTCACGCCCGATAACATCGGGAACGTCAACCAACACCTGGCGGTCAAATCTTCCGGGTCTGAGCAACGCTGGGTCAAGAATATCCGGACGGTTTGTAGCGGCAATAATGATTACACCCGCGTTCTCTCCAAAGCCGTCCATCTCAACGAGCAGCTGATTTAAGGTCTGCTCTCTCTCGTCGTGACCGCCGCCGAGACCTGCTCCCCTATGGCGGCCTACAGCATCAATTTCGTCAATAAATATTATACAGGGAGAATTCTTTTTTGCGTTATCAAAAAGATCTCTCACGCGGGACGCGCCCACGCCGACAAACATTTCAACAAAGTCGGAGCCGGAAATCGAGAAGAACGGCACTCCCGCTTCTCCGGCAACCGCCTTGGCAAGCAGCGTCTTTCCTGTTCCCGGTGGACCCACAAGCAATACGCCCTTAGGTATTCTAGCGCCCAAGCGTCTAAATCTGTCCGGAGATTTAAGGAACTGAACAATTTCCTCAAGCTCAGCCTTTTCCTCCTCCTCGCCGGCAACATCCTCAAAGGTCTTCTTCGAATTTCCTTCGTTCGTCATTTTTGCCTTACTCTTGCCAAAGTTCATCATTCCGCGTCCGCCGCCGCCCGACTGCTGCATAAACATATACCAGAACACGGCAAACAGAACAACGAGAATAAATGTGGGCAACAAAGTTATCCACCACGGCGTACTTGCGGGCAGCGGTGTTTCCACTTTAAGCGAACCATCCTTTATCTGCTGCTCCATTTCATCCCCCGCATCTTCACGGAGAGTCTGATAGTCCGGTACCTCTACACTTGTCTGAGCGTCACTGTTTTTATATTTCACGGTTGCAATATTATCGACTATACTGATTTCGCTGACCTCGTGGTTCTGTATGCTTCTTACTAAATCAGAGTATATACCGCTGTCCTGAGTCGGGGTTACTCTGGTCATAACGAATATTGCAAAAATAACCAAAATCAACAACACATAAAAGCCGATGCCCTTTAAATATTTTTTCACTCTGTCGCCTCCTGTAATTAGCTTTATTTAATCTTTACGATATTATAGTGATTTCCAAATTAATATACAGTGATAAATTATACCACAGTCAAAATAAAAATACAACCAAAATATTAATTTTTTAACAAAAAATTTAAAAATCAAGTCTATCGCTGAATTTTGCGAACATTTGATATTGCAATTTAGGATCTGTTGTAAACCTACACAAAAAGAATTTTATGTGCAAAAAAACAGCTTGCATTTTTTTAAATATCATGCTATAATATTACATAATCGTGCGACGAATGTGTAGGTTCGGATCATGATTTACGCATTTGTTTCCGGTTAGGTTGTGGCAGCTTTCCTGAAAAGACTCCGTAAATTTTTAAAATTTTAGGAGGATAAAAATGGAAAAAGACAAAGCACTTAACAAAATGGGGACAATGCCCATGATGAAGCTTCTGCTTTCGATGGGAATACCGATGATTATATCAATGGTACTTCAGGCGTTTTATAATATTGTGGACAGCGCGTTTGTTTCCAATATGGCAGAAAACGGGGAAGCAGCCCTAAACGCGCTGACGCTGGCTTTCCCGATACAAACACTCATGATTGCGGTAAGCATAGGTACGGGTGTCGGTGCAAACGCGCTTCTTTCGAAAAGCCTCGGTCAAAACGACAGGGAAAAGGCGGGCAGAGTTGCCGGAAACGCTGTGTTTCTCGCGGTTATCATTTATATTTTGTGTCTGCTTTTCGGCTTATTCGGCGTAAAAGCATACATCGCTACGCAGACATCAAACCGTCTGATTTTTGACATGGCTGTCGAATACCTGCGCATTTGCTGTATAATATCAATGGGTATTACGGTTTTTGCGATTTTTGAGAAGCAGTTGCAGGCAACCGGTCTTTCAATGTATTCAACTATCGCTCAAATAACCGGCGCGGTAATAAACATTGTGCTGGACCCTATACTGATATATGGTCTTTTGGGCGCACCGGAAATGGGCGTTGCCGGCGCCGCGTATGCAACGGTTATCGGTCAGATCGCATCGGCGGTTGCGGCTGTACTCTTCTACATCTTACTTAACAAATCCATACCGCGCGGACTAAAATACTTTAAACCGTCCGGCAAAATAATCAGGCAAATATACGCTATCGGCTTTCCGGCTATTATCGCGCAGGCGCTGATGTCGGTTATGACATACGGAATTAATATTATTCTCGTAAGAGTTGATGAAACCATGGTTACCGCCTACGGATTGTTCTATAAAATTCAGCAGTTTGTTCTGTTCGCCGCCTTCGGCCTGAGGGACGCGATTACACCTATTGTATCGTTTAATCATGGTATGAGAAATAAAAAGCGTGTTATAGCCGGTTCCAAATACGGCATTATATTTACGCTTGTAATCATGTTTGTCGGAATGGCGGCATTGGAGATTTTTGCAACACCGTTCTCCGCGGTGTTCGGGCTGTCGGGTGAAACGCAGGGGCTGTGCATAAGCGCGATACGTATTATATCTTTAAGCTTTATGTTCGCGGGACTTAATGTCGCGCTTCAGGGTGTCTTCCAAGCGCTGGACGGAGGTCTTGAGTCTCTCGTCATATCAGTTTGCAGACAGTTCCTTTTCGTGCTTCCGGTCGCATGGGGATTTTCATTCATCGCGATGAAGTCTATGGATTATTCATGGGTTGTGTGGATAACCTTCCCGATTGCGGAGGTTGTAACGTCATTGATAGGATGTATTTTTATGAAACATACTTATACAAACAAAATAAAATTATTAAACGATTAAAGGGGGTATAAAAATGTCTGAAAGGATTATCACCATAAGCAGAGAATTCGGAAGCGGCGGCAGATACATCGGAAAATGCGTGGCGGATAAGCTGGGCTTAAAATTCTATGACAAGGAAATCATAGAAAAGCTTGCCGATGAAACGGGGCTGGCAAAGGAATTTATCGAAAAGAACGGCGAGTATGCGCCGTCAAAGAGTATTTTTTCCTATGCGTTTGTGGCGCGTGACCGATTTGGCTCCTCAATGTCCGATTATCTGCATTGCGCGCAGGTAAAAATCATAAAGGAGATTGCGGATGAAAGCTCATGCGTTATAGTCGGAAGAGGCGCGGACTATATTTTAAAAGACCGTCCGAATTTAATCAACATCTTTATTCACGGTAACATGCCCCAAAAGCTGCAAAGAATAATGAAGCTTTACTCCTTGACCGAGTCGGAGGCAAAAAAGCGGATAAAGGAAACAGACAAAAAGCGCAGTGTTAACTACAACTACTACACGGAACGTGAATGGGGTAACCTAAAGAATTACACAATGGCATTAAACAGTAGTGAATTAGGCCTTGATAAGTGTGTTGATATTATTTGCGGTGCAGTAAAATAACGAGGAAGCATAATCTGCGGGACGGTTCAAAAACCGTCCCGCTGTTTTTTGCCGATATTTTCAGTCACGCTTCGGCTGAATACCGCAACGAGAATTAAAGTCACCCGCTCCTCATTGTTCCCCGCTTTACAGATCCACGCTGTCTATAACCTCCTTCAGGGTCTTTGCGGATTTGGCAAGATGAGCACATTCGCTCTCACTGACCGTTATGGGAACCTTTGTCTCGATACCGTCCTTGCCGATTATAGCGGGCATACTGAAAACCACATCTTCGATACCATACTCGCCGTGCATCATTGACGACACCGGCAGTATCGACTTTTCATCTCTTAATATTACCTCACAGATACGCTTGACCGCCATTGCTATACCGTAATAGGTCGCCTTCTTTTTTTCTATAATCTCATAGGCTATATTTTTTACGTTTTCGGCAATCTCAATCATAGCCTCCTCATGAGTAAAGTGACCCCGCATTTCGCAGAACGAGTTTAGCGGTATCCCGGAAACATTTGCGCTGTTCCATGCCGCAATCTCGCTGTCGCCATGCTCCCCTATAATAAAAGCATGAACGCTGCGGCTGTCCACTCCCAAATGCTCACCTAATCTATGCTTTAGCCTTGCCGTGTCCAAGACCGTACCTGAGCCGATAACACGGTTTTCGGGCAGATTGCTCAGCTTTATCGCGGCATAGGTCAGCACGTCAACCGGATTAGACACCACCAGCAGAATGCCGTTAAAGCCGCAGTCGTTTATCTCGGGAATAATCGACTTGAATATATCAATGTTCTTATGCACCAAATCAAGCCGGCTCTCACCGGGCTTTTGTCCTGCGCCGGCAGTCAAAATTATTATTGCCGCATCGGATATATCATCGTAACCTCCGGCATATATCTTTACCGGACGGCTCAGCGGAACACCGTGACTTATATCAAACGCCTCGCCCTCCGCTCTGTCCCTGTCCGCATCTATCATTACCATTTCTGAAAACATTCCGCTCTGCATAAGGGCAAACGCAGATGACGATCCGACAAAGCCGCATCCAATCACCGCAACCTTACGCAAATTTATATTACCGCTTATTTTTTCACGGTTTACGCCCTTAAGGTCAAGCTTGGGTGTTTTTTCCAAAACCGTCATTGTACACACCGCCTTTTGAAATTTAAGGTTAGTATATACAAATTTATAAAAATAATTCTACAGCTTTTTATAAACCGTTAAAATCATTGTGGTAAACGCCGCTCCTCCGCCTACGAGGTTTGATATAGGCTCCGCCCAGAAAACTCCGTTGACGGCAGGTGACCAAAACACGGGCAAAATAACAGTCAGCGGCACAACGATAACAATCTTTCTGAAAAGCGAAAAGAACACCGCCTGCTTCGGTCTGTCAAGAGCGGTGAACACCGTTTGACCGCAAAACTGGAGAGCCATAAAAAAGAAGCCGAAAAAGTATATATGCATTGCCTCGACGCCTTCCCGCATAAGCTCGGCGCTGTCGGAAAAAATACCGATAAAAAATTCAGGAAACAACGCGGCGGCAAGCCAAGCCAAAACCGTATAAACAATCAGTATTACCGACATATACCTGATAGCAGACTTTACACGTCCGTTTTTACCCGCGCCGTAGTTGTATCCCAAAACGGGCTGCGCTCCTTGGGTAAATCCCATCACAGGCAGTGTTAAAATGTCCCTGACAGAGGTTATTATTGTCATCACGCCGATATATACATCGTTGCCGTATTTTTTGAGCGTCATATTGCAGACAGACTGCACCGCCGCGTTCGTGGCAAGCATCGTAAATCCGGCAAAGCCCAGCGACAAAATATTTTTTATACGTTTTATGTTAAAGCTCAGCACACGACATAATTTAATTCTGTACACAGGTCTTTTGCTTAACAAAAAGCCAACCGTCCACAATGCCGACACGATTTGGGAAATCACAGTTGCCAAAGCCGCGCCCGAGACGCCCATATTAAGCTTGAATATAAAAATCGGGTCAAGAATGATATTCAAAAACGCGCCTATCGCGATTGTAGTCATTCCCGTTTTGGCAAAGCCCTGAGCGTTTATTATACTGTTAAGTCCAAGCGCTGTGACAGTGAAAACCGCGCCGCACAAATAAACGCTTATGTAAGCCTTCGCATACGGCATGGTGGCTTCGCTCGCGCCCAAAAGCCTTAATATGGGCTGCCGGAAGCACAGACCCGCCGCGGTAAGCGCAACGCCTATAATTATAAGCATACCAAACGCGCTGCCGAGTATGGCCTCCGCCTCATCATCGTTGCCCTTGCCGCGTTCAATAGATATAAGCGGCGCCGCTCCCGCGCCTATTAAATTAGAAAAAGCCATAACAACCGTTACAATCGGTAAACACACGCCTATGCCCGTGAGTGCATCGGCCGCGCCCGTACCGCCTATTCTTCCTATAAACATACGGTCCACAACATTATACAAAACCGTGATAAGCTGAGCTACGGTCATCGGGATTGCCAGCTTCATAATATGCTTTAAAATGCTGCCTGATGAAAAATCGTTGACACTGTTGTTAATTGTGTTCATGCCGCACCTCCGAACAATTCAAAAAAGAGGCGTCAAAACCTCTTTTTCATATTTTAAATATTCAGATGCATTCGGTTAAATATCATTGAACCGCTTCTCCAGCTTCGGATATACCTTTTCTTCCACATAATCACACCAATCAAGAAGCTTGCGCGTTTCGTTATAATACTTTTCCACGTCCTCATCTATATAATAGTCGCTTGTGTCTGATTTGTGAGTTCTTATTTCGGATATTTCCTTATTTGTCTGTATAATCTGCCGCCTTACATCATTGTATTCATCCCAGACAGAGGCTATCTGCGCATATGTAAAACCGCTGAGACAAGCGGTGATCTTCTTTCTCAGCAGTATCGAAAAGAAGTCCGCTGTGTCAAAAAATGCCTTGCACTCATTGCCGAGAGCAGAACGCAGATTATCCAGTACATACTTCTCGTTTGAAGCTCCATTTTCTGTTCTCGCCATATAGTCATTCGCGCAAATGTGTATAATATTCTCATATGCGTTATTTAGGCTGTTTATCGGCAGGTAGAAGGTTTTCAGCTCTGTGCCGTATTCCTCCGCCAAAATGTACAGCTCTTTTGTCTTTAGGTGAACATAAAAAATACGCTCCCAATATTCGTTTTCGGTCATATCCTTTTTCCTGTAGGAGCTTATTCTGTCAAACATCTCCCTGTTGGAAACGTCCTCCGCCCCCTCCTTCACTATAGTGTCGGGGGAAACTCTGCGTTTTCTTGTGCCTTTCTCCTCCACTACCGGAATAACCTTAGTTGACTCGTCATTATTGTTCAATTTGTCTTTTCTCATATAATTCTACCTGCCCTTCTGTAATTCTACCTGCCCTTCGGAAGTTTTTGCGGTGGGTTTCTTCTCCTTAACGACTCAATATCACTGTCTGAATAAAAGCATCCCATAGCAATTCTGGTATTTGATGTTGCTCTTGTATAAACGTCCTCTTGGCTTCGGACACTCTTTTTGGTAATATACTCAGTCGAAACAGGAAACTCAGTATCCATCAGCCCGGGAGAACGGTGCGCTTCGGCAATTTTATAAGAGATATGTACTATACATATCAGTATACAAAACCCAATTAAAATACCTGATGCCAGTATAAGTGAAAACGCCATATTCATTATTTGCCGGAGCCTCCTCTTATTCTGAAATTAACGGTTATAAACAGTACAATTGCCATTATAACGGCTGCTGACAAAAATCCCATATTAATCTTGTAGACTACCTCGCCAAACAGGTAAGGATCCCCCTCAAGCATCAGATACCCCATAACCGCGAGGAATATGGCAATTACCTCAAGCACGGCAATCAGGTAAACAAACACAGTATTGCGTTTTCCCATAAGAATTGCCATACCTAACGCAATAATCGAAACAGCGGCGACCAAATACAATACATCGTTATCACTCATAATCATGATCCAGTAGCCCAAATCCACAGTCGTTGCAACCTTTGTAAACATAGGTCTTAAAACAAGCGGGAAAAACGAAAATACCGCGCATACCAGCCATACCGTCAGCATACCGAAAAACCTCCGGTAATCAAAATAAAGCTTGTTTACAAGCTTGCGGCTTGACAATTCGCTTATTTTATCCAAAGCAAACCCTCCTATTTAGATAAACTCTATATAAAAAGGTAACACAAATCGACAATAAAGTCAAGAGCTTTTACACCTTTGTTAGCGTAATGTAAAAGCTCGCGCTTTTTTATTGAAACAACGCTCCATCAAGCGAGCTTGATGGAGCGTTCAGACTTTTGCCGCCTTTTTTCTTATATAAGAAATTCGCGATAATAAAAGAGCCGTCAAAAAACGGCTCATAATTCCAAAATTAAATTGCAAAGTAGTAACCAACGCCGCGCTTTGTCATGATATGCTTCGGCTGAGAGGGGTCATCCTCTATCTTTTCCCTCACACGTCTGACGGTTACATCTACGGTTCTGACATCACCGTAATACTCATAGTCCCAAACGTACTCAAGCAGGCTCTTTCTGGAATAAATCTTATTGGGCTGTGCCGAAAGAAATTTTATAAGCTCAAACTCTCTGACGGTCAAATCAATAAGCTTTCCATTCTTATAAAGCTCATACCTGTTACAATCCAGAGTAAAGCACCCGATTTCAACAATATCATTCTCAACCTCGGGCTGCTGCGGCGCTATGTCGCTTCTCCGCATATTCGCCTTTACTCTCGCCAAAAGCTCACGCACACTAAACGGCTTGGTGATATAGTCATCGGCTCCGAGCTCCAGTCCCAAAACCTTGTCTACCTCCTCCTCGCGCGCCGTTATCATCAGTATCGGGACAGACGATTTCTCGCGAATTTTTCTGCACACAGAAAATCCGTCCATATTAGGAAGCATAACATCGAGCAAAATTAAATCGGGTTTTTCTTCCTCCGCCTTTTTAACGGCCTCCTCGCCGTCATATGCCTCGCATACCGTATATCCCTCATTCCTTAAATTGAGAGTTAAAATCTCAACAATACTTTTTTCATCATCTACAACCATGACCTTTTTTCCCATGTCGGTTCAGCACCCCGTTTTCTATTGATTTTATTTTCTGATTTTATTGTCTTGCTATCGGCAGTAAGTGTCAAATTCTATAAAATGTCTTTAAAGTTACATATATATTACACACATTATAATTTTATACTAACTCTCCAAAAAAATCAAGGTTTTTATTAAAATATTTTTAAATCTTTTTTAAAATATAATATTTTTTATTTTTTGTTGCAATTATGTGGAATTTGATATATAATGTATTCATCAAATTATTTTGGAGGTTTGTTATGAAAAAGATATTTGCAGTTTTAATTATGGGAATTATAGTTTTGTCGTGTACAGCCGCTTTCGCGGACGAACCGGAAACGGCAGCCGACGTTGAAACCGCGACTGTTATAGTTAACGGCAAAACTATGGAGTTTGACACTCCCGCGATTATTATAGAGGACAGAACAATGGTTCCCATGCGTGCCATATTTGAGGAGCTTGGCGCTGAGGTTGAGTGGATAGAGGAAAACCAGCTTATCTTTGCGTCAAAGGGACCGAGGCTTGTTACCATGAAAATCGGCAAAAAGAGTATATCTATCGGAGATCTGTCCACTGAATTAATTACATCCGTTGATTTGGATGTTGCCCCGTTCCTAAACGAGACAGGCGACAGAACGCTCGTTCCGCTGCGCGCCGTTTCGGAAGCGTTTGGTGCCGAGGTTCTGTGGGATGATGCCACAAGCACCGTCACAATAACCCTGTAATGTTTAAAGTGAAGCTCGCCGATTTGGTTATCGGCATTGATAATAAGTACCCGTACACCAGGGATCTTTGCCGCGGATACATCACCGACAGCGCTTGTGTGGACTTCCGCATCAGCGCTTCAGACAAGCAGATAATGGCAGAGGATAACGGCGATGGGTTTCCGGTCGGATATTTGGAAAGTCTTGCTTTGTACCGCAAAATAGCTGAAAAGATTATCGAATACGGCGGCTTTCTTATGCACGGCGTCACCCTTTCGGTTGAAGGCAGAGGAGTTATATTTACCGCAAGCAGCGGAACCGGAAAAACTACCCACGCTATGTTTTGGAAGCGGCTTTTGGGCGATAAATGCATAATTGTAAATGGGGACAAGCCCCTTATCAGGTTTATTGATGGTATTTGCTACGCCTACGGAACGCCATGGTGCGGCAAAGAACAGCTTAACACAAATACCCGTACACCTCTGACCGACTTGTTTATTGTTAATCGCGCGGAGTCCAATCGGGTCTGTGATTTGCGCCCCAAGGACGCGATGCTAAAGGTATTGGCGGCGGTTTACAAGCCGTCTGATACCGAATTGTTTACCAAAACGACAGAATACCTTGACCTGTTTCTTAAAAAGGTCAAGGTACGTGAGATATACTGTAATATGAGCATAGATGCAGCCAAGACAGCATACGGAGCGCTGCGCTGATATTATTTAATCTGTCTAAGCTCCGCTACGCCGTCGTTTAACGTTATGACTGTGTCGCACACCTTGAAGGCGGTGGGCTTATGTGAAATAATTATACAAGTTTTGTCTTCCAGGCTTCGCAGGTTTGTAAGCAGCTCTTTTTCGGTACGCTCGTCCAAAGCGGATGTCGCCTCGTCAAGCAGAAGTATTCCCGCGCCCGATAGTACGGCTCGGGTTATGGCAAGACGCTGAACCTGTCCCTCCGACAGACCCAAACCCTTTTCGCCGATTTCCGTGTCAAGGCCGCCGGGCAGCTTTTCCAAAAACTCCTTGGCGCAGCTGATTTCCGCGGCACGCCATATTTCATCATCGGTGGCATCGGAACAAACCATACTCAGTGCGCTGCGAATGGTTCCGGATAAAATCATATTGCCCTGCGGAACATAGGCGAACAACGGTCTGGTTTTCTTGTCCGCATTATAGCTTTTTCCGTCAATCACAACGGAAATGCTTCCGCTGTCGGGCTTGTATACGCCCAGCAAAAGCTTTATAAGCGTGCTTTTGCCTATACCCGAATGTCCGCCTATAACAACAAAGCTCCCTCTTTTAACCGAAAAATCCGCATTTTTAATAACAGGAAGCTTGTCATATGAAAACGCGACATTTGAAAACCGTATTTCCGAAAATCCGCTGTAATATGATTTCCGCTCAATCGGCTCCGCACACGTTTCCTCATCCGGGAGCGACTCAATTTCCATAATGCGCTCAGCCGATGCTATTATCGAGAAGGTACGCGGTATAACACTTGTCATCGCGGCAACAGGAGATTGGACGCGGTTTACAAGCTGAAGTATCGCGGTCAGTGTGCCGAATGTGATTGCGCCGCTCGCAAGGCGGAACGCGCTCCAGATGAGAGCATAAAGACCGCCTATGCTGAATATCAGGCTTGCGCCCATATATGACACGATATGTACATTGCTGCGGCGGATTTTTTTACGTTTCACATCGCTCTGCAGCTCATCACTCATGTCAGCAACCTTGTGTTCTATTCCGAACACCTTTATCATAAGCAGGTTTGCGATTGTTTCCTGAAAAAAAGCGTTGCCTTTGGCAATAGCGCTCTGAACCCGCTTGTGAAGATTTTTGAAAAAACGACTGAAAAGCCTTATCGCCACGGTAAACAATATGCCGCCTATAAGGAATATCAAGCCAAATCTTAAATCCAGCTTCATGAGACTGATTATGGCAAGAATTAGCGTTACCGCATAACCTAACACTTCCGGCAGCAGAGTCAGAATATTGCCTGAAACTACAGATATATCGGCGGTTAGTCTTGTCATCAAATCTCCGCTGTGGTATTTGGTTACCGCACTGTAATCCTTACCGGCAATCAGTGCAAACATTCGCTGCTTCATTCGCTTGTCGAGAGTGGCAACAGAACGTTCTTCTATATACGCGGACAAATATGACAGCAAAATCTGTATTAATATAACGGATACTGTAATAACCGACTCTCTGATAAGCATCGGTATATCCTGCGATGTTGCCGCGTCGATAACGCTTTTTGAGAGAAAAGCATATGAAATACCGAGGGCGGAGCCTACACATTTCATTAAAGTAAGAATTACCATAACATACAGCTGACCCTTTATCCGGCTGTAGATCCATTGAAATGTTCCGCTTTTCTTCATGATACAGACGCCCTCTCTGAATAATAATTATTATTATTATAACATATACACATAAAACTTTCAACAAATATTTAAAAAGGGAAATATTAAAAGTCCCCCGGTGTTTATAAATTAATTTTTTAAGAAAGGAGAGTATTGATATATTTTGGACTAAATATATCATACAAGACGAAGACGAAAATGAAAATCAAGGATGGATATATACTAAAGGAATTCGGCGGCGAGGCAGTGGTTATACGAAACGACATGGCAAAAGGTCACAACTCCGTTATTGAGCTTAACGAAACGGGGATTGTGCTTTGGAAGGCTTTGCAGACCGAAACGGATATTGACACGCTTGCCAAAGCGCTGACCGATGAATATGATGTGAATTACGACAAAGCCGAGCAGGATGCACGCGCATTTGTTGACACTCTTACCCAAGCCGGTATTATAGGATAATTTAGGAGATTAAAATGGAGATTTTTATGGACAGCACATCAAAATATTTTATAGAGGTCATTGTTTGCGCAATAAACGGTGGAAATCCAAAGCCTCCCGATGATATAGTATGGCAAAATTTCATCACTCTCGCATATAAACACGGCTGCATATGCATTGCGGCGGATATGTCGGAAAACTATACAGGGATGGATGACGCTCTTAAAAAACGGCTTCTTGAGGACGCAAGGGTGCTGAAATCAAAAGAAAAGTTTCGCAACATCTATCTGAACGATCTGTTTAACAAGCTGGAGGAAAAGGGACTGTACTCCATGCCTATAAAAGGCTTTGAAATTAAAAATCTTTATCCGAAGCCGTATATGCGTGAAATGAATGATATTGATGTGCTTATAAAAGCGGAACAGCTTCCGGAGGTACGCAGTACTCTGGAGTCAAACGGATATATCTATGACCATACAAGCACACACGAGGTTGTGTTCAACCTTGATCCGTTTATAAACTTAGAGATACACACACAGCTTATTTCTAAGTATCACGGTGAAATTTATGAAATATTCGATGATGTATGGGACAGATGCGAACCTGTTCAGAACTGCACCTATAAGTATCGCATGACGATTGAATATTTATATATACACGCCTTGGTTCATTTTGCGTTTCACTACCAAACGGCAGGGGGAGGCATTAAACCCGTCGTCGATTTATGGCTTATTCACAAAGCGCTTGAAAACAAGCCGAACGCCGATCTCGATTTTGTGAAAAACAAAATAGAACAATTGGAATTTCAGAAATTTTCAAGTGTAATTCTGCATCTGGGCAGAGTTTGGTTCGAGGGCGCGGAACACACACCCGAAACACGCCAAACCGAAAAACTGCTTATTTATAACAGCGCTTACGGCTCAATTGAAAATTACACGATGCTCCGCTTTTACAGGCTCGCGGAGGATGTTAGCAACCCAATTATAAAGCGCGCAAAGGTTCTTTCAAGTGTTATGTTTATGAAGCCCGCAACCCTTGAGGTAAAATATCCGGGTCTTAAAAAACGTCCGTATCTGTATCCGTTTTATACGGTTCTGCGTTGGTGGCAAATCCTGACAAAGCGCGGAGGCGATGTAAAGAAAATGGCGCGTGTGACGTTTAACTCGGAAGATGAATTATACAGCGACATTATGAATGAAGTAATTGAAAACCATAAAGCTCTGGGATTTAAAAAATACCACTTTGATAAAAAGTATTATGATTAGGTGAAATATGCAAAATAAGACTACAAAAAAGCTTTCAATGGAAAAGCTGTATCCGATAATGCTGGATGAGTTCAAAAACGGGCACGAGTTCCGCATGATTACTCATGGAACCAGCATGAAGCCCCTTATAGGGGACGGCTGTGACACCGTGATATTGAAAAAAGTTACCGGTAAGCTGAAAAAATATGACATACCGCTGTACCGCCGCAGCAACGGCGGCTTTGTTCTGCATCGCATAGTAGGCTTTGACGAAAACGGATACATTATGTGCGGGGATAATCAGACGGCATTAGAGCACGGCATAACCGACAACGACATTGTCGCCGTTGCGGACGGTGTTATAAAAAACGGTCGGCTATGCAAGCTCAGCGGTATCAGATACCGTCTTTACCTTGTTATAATAACTTTGCTGCGTCCCGCGCGGCGAATGTACATCAAATGTCGCCGCCGCTAAGCGCAGGCTTCCGCTTTGACGTGTTTTTTAACAGCCTTACGAAACAGGGCTTTAAAAGCGGTTCTGACCAAAGGCTGAATAAAGAACAGCTGTGAGAAAAATGCAAACGGGAAGTTAAAGCACACAAGCTTTATCCAGTTGGCAAGCAGTGTCAATATATTAAACCCTTCATAATAAGGATAATACAGCAATGCCGCTATGAAACTCATAGCCGGACACATGATCCCTACCGTCGCACAAATAATTGCGGCTTCAAATATCATCGGGTGACTTGTTTTTGGATCAAAAACATTGCATGCCAGTTTAAATGAGCATGGACTGCCCATTAAGACCTCAAGCATATAGGCAAAACAAAATTCGACTAACACCACCGCCCAAATCGGCATAAATCTGCCGAACATATAAACACCGCCTTGGCTGTTTATTGCCTCCAATACACTGTCTGCCCCCGTGACTGACATCAGTGTGCCTCCGTTTACAACGTATAAGCTGTAAAAAATATATCCGTGAACTGTAATCAGTACTGTGAGAAACGCGAAAACCATTCTCTGAAATTGATTGCTTGGCATAAAAAGCTCCTTTCATTTTTTGCGCAAAAAAACACACATATACTCAGTAAAACCGATCATAGAAATTCGTGCGTTCCGTAATCAGATTTACATACCTAAGTAACACATGTGTCGTTTGCGAGTTTTATTTAATTTTCTAAATTATAGCATTAGTTTACCGTGCTTGTCAATGTTAAATCCTACAAAATAAACTCAAATATTATGAGAAAAAATATTCAAAAAACGCATTAAAACGTGTTTAAATCCAAAACCAATCCCAAGTTTTGGTGTTTATACTTCTTTTTACATAATCTGCTTCCCCATTAGATAGCCCGTCATATAAATTCCGAACATAATTCCGGATGCGAGCGTAATGGCAGTATAAAGCTTCTTATTTCTGTCACACACATCCGCAAGTATAATATACGCGGGAACAGCGCACGCCAAATACCTGCACAAGCTGAGCGGCCATGTCATTGTAGTGTTGACCGTCAAATAAACAAGCATCCATGCCGAATACATGCTTTTGTGTTTTCTTATGCCGAATATCATAAGCGCGTACATACAAAGCAAAAGCGCTAATCCGGGCCCGAACGCGCTGAGCTTTGTACTCACGTCATAGTTGTCCGTCAATATTGACCAAAGGCTGCCGACAGTCTTAAAGAACGGCTGAGTTGACTGGTTCCAATACTTTTCCTCAAACTCCAAAAACGCGAACGGACTCCCCGCAACCTTGTAATTTATCAGCAGATATATGCAGGTTCCGGCAGGAATAAGCAAAAGCCACGTCCATTTTTTTAATATAACCGCAAGCGTCTGCTTAAGATTTTTTATATTTCCGAATATTTTATATTCTTCTATGAACTCCACCGTTGCGGGTATTATCAAAAACACACCGGCAGAACGCGACAGCGCCGCCGCCAGTCCCGCTATTCCCGCTCCTATCCAATTATGCTTGCGAATAAAATAAAGCGTCAAGATCGAAGTCAACAAAAACGCGCTTTCGCTCATTATTGCGCCAAAGAAAAATCCGAACGGAAAAATTGACATAAGTATTACCGCTTTTTGGGCGACACTCTTTTTAAAATCGATACATACAAGCTTGTACAAAAATACACAAGCCGCAGAATAGCATAGCGCAGAGGTCAGCAGTCCGGCAGCGTTGTCATACGGAACAATAAAACGAACAAGCTTTAAGCACCATGAATACAGCGGGAAAAATACCAGCGTTGAATAATCGCCGTTTATATCAAACGAGGTATATCCGTCAGCTATCCTTATGTAATTATTGGCATCCCATTTAAGCCACGCGTCAAAGATTTGATTAAGCTGTATTTGATCGCCTCTGTCAATTAAAATACAATATATGATAAATCCCGCCGCTATAACAAATACCCTAAAAAGCAGTGCGCATATAAACACCGTGCCGCACTCCCTGTTGCTCGGTGTGTAATTTACCGCGGCTTGATCTATATCAATGCGCGTTTTGATTTTTACACCCGCATTCGGCAGCATGTGCCATACAATCAGTATCAACGCCGATAAAACCACGATTATGCTTATTACTTGAAGAAAAACATTCATTGATAAACTCCTCCTAAGACAATAAGGTAAAATGCTAAAATCCGGCGAGAAATTCCATCGGGCTATCACACAGCATCAGACCGCTCATTACACATGCTCCCTTTGCTCCCGCCGCGCGTACCGATTGAACATTGTACTTATCTATGCCTCCTATGGCATAAACCGGAACAGAAACACTGCGGCAAACATCCTTTAAAAAATCAAGTCCGCGCCCCGGCAAGCCCTTTTTGCAATCAGTATCAAATATATGCCCCGCGGTGACATAGCCGCAGCCAAGGCTCTCCGCCTCTATTGCTTCAGCTGCCGAATGGCACGAGGCGCCTATAATGCTGAATTGTTTTTTTTCATCATCTGTCATGCCGCGCAAAACCGACATCGGCAGATGAATTTTATCAGCATTCAGACTTAACGCCGCATCGACAAAGCTGTGCAGTATACACGGAACGTTATATTTATCACATATATCCATTATCTGCCGTGCAAGACGTTTATATTCAATCTGTGATAAATCCTTTTCCCTTAAAACAATTCCGCATGGTTTAGCTTGTGCTATCATTATAATGCGTGGCAGAAAATCATCCCTGCATATATTTCGATTGGTAATACAAAGAATATCAGACATAAAGATAATCATTCAAAACAGGCTGCAGACCTTTGTCCTCGATGTCCTTATACATCCTTTCAAAGCTTCGGCTGTCATTGATTTCAAACTGTTCATCACCCTCAGCGCTGTCCGACTCCTTTCCCGTGTATTTGCTTTCATGGTCGCCTATTCCGGTGGAAACGCCGGCTGAAACCTTAGTAGCGGCTATTTTCACAATACCGTCTCTGAATTTCGCGCTCTCACGCGAGGAGACTGTTATCCCCGCAAACGGCAGAAAAATTCGATACGCGCAAATGATCTGACAGAGCTGTTTTTCGTGTACCTCCAATGGGTTTATTTTGTCATTATTTATAATAGGGCGAAGCCTCGGACATGAGAGAGACATTTCGGCATATGGATATTTTCTTTGCAGATAATAAACATGCAGCGCACTTGCAAGCGCGTCCTTACGAAAGTCCGAAAGCCCCAGCAGCGCGGAACATGCAACCCCGCGCATACCTCCCATGAGAGCACGCTCCTGTGCATCAAAACGATACGGCCAGACACGCTTATTGCCAAAAAGATGCAATGTTTCATATTTGTCTGTATCATAGGTCTCCTGAAAAACCGTAACATAATCCGCGCCGCATTCATGCAGATATTTATACTCGTCCGTGTTTACGGGATAGATTTCAAGCCCGACCATTCGGAAATATTTGCGTGCAAGTCTGCACGCTTCCCCAATATACTTAACATCGCTTTGGCTGCGACTTTCACCCGTTAAAATCAGAATTTCCTCCATTCCCGAATCGGAGATAATTCTCATTTCGTGTTCGATCTGTTCCGTTGTAAGCTTCATTCGATTGATATGATTGTAACAGTTAAAGCCGCAGTAAACACAGTAATTCTCACAATAATTCGCTATATAAAGCGGGGTAAACATGTAAACTGTATTACCGAAATGTTTGCCTGTTTCAGCGCGCGCGCGCCGAGCCATTTGTTCAATAAACGGTTCAGCCGCCGGAGACAGCAACGCCTTAAGATCATCAACTGTGCAGTTTTCATGCTCCAGAGCGTCTTGCACATCTCTCGCTGTATATTTCGAATAATCATATGACCTCGTTTGCGACATAACCTTTTCACAAATATCAGACTTAATCTGCTCCATTCCGGGCAGATACTCCATATGATTTTTCCTTGAAGAAGGATCTTTTTCAAGCTTGTGCTTCTTTTCAAGAGCCTTTTCAGACAAATACTCTGAATCAACAAAAAATTGGTTTTCCATACATATATCCTCCTTAATCCCGTAAAAACCCGGTGAGCGGATCGGATGCGGAAGCTCCCCTTGTCAAGACACGTCCCGGTTTCGCGAGGTATGCTTTTCGTCCCGCTTCGATTGCCTGACGGAAAGCACAAGCCATCATCGGCAAATCTCCCGCGGTTGCAAGAGCGGTATTTGCCATAATTGCGGCTGACCCCATCTCCATGGCTTCACACGCTTGGGATGGTCTGCCAATTCCCGCATCTACAATAATCGGTAAGTCGATTTCGTCAATCAGTATTTGTATAAATTCACGTGTCGCAAGTCCTTTGTTTGAGCCTATCGGTGAGGCAAGCGGCATAATGGTTGCCGCACCGGCATTAGCCATATCACGAGCCGCATTCAGGTCAGGATACATATAAGGCATTACCACAAATCCCTCATTTGCGAGAATTTCTGTTGCCTTTATTGTCTCGGTATTGTCGGGAAGCAGATACTTGGAATCGCGCATGATTTCAATTTTAACAAAATTCCCGCATCCAAGCTCCCTCGCAAGACGCGCAATTCGAACCGCCTCATCGGCATTCCGTGCGCCCGAGGTGTTTGGCAGCAGCGTTACCCCCTCCGGAATATAATCCAGAATATTCTCCTGCTCCTTAGTATTGGCGCGGCGAACCGCGAGAGTTATAATCTCCGCGCCCGCATACTTTACCGCCGCGTTAATAAGATTTAGGGAATACTTACCCGAACCGAGTATAAATCTCGAACTGAATTCGTGTCCGCCTATGATAAGCTTATCATTTGTCTGCATATATATTTTCCTTCTTTCTTTTATGCTTGCTTCTATGCTTGCTTTTATGCTTGCTTTTATCTGAGATTTTCTTCCTCCATCTGACAAAGCAGATATTTACGATACCCGCCGGTCAGATTACATGCGTTATATCCTAAATCAGAGAGCAGCTCCGCAATTTCGCCGCTGATTTCGCCAGCCTGACAAAACACATATATATTGCTTTCCTTAGGCAGCCGGTACAGTTGCCTAATATCATCTATCGGTATATTTATTGAACCGGGAATTGTGCCAAACTCTACCATTCGTTTTTCGCGTATATCAATCAGTAAATCATTCTCTTTTTCGGAACGATTTTTAATATATTCACATATGTCCATTTCTGTTTTCATAAAGTCACTCCATGTATTGATTTAGCAGCATTCATCCTGCTCATATTCTTCCCTGTTATCAGAAAGATCAAGAATGTCGGGATGTGTGCCGCATACGGCGCAAGCGGGTTCTGAACGTGGAATATCGGTAACACGTATCTTCATTGTTAAGCCGTCAAAACTCAGAATTTTTCCCACAAGCAAATCACCTATACCAAGGAGATATTTAACAGCCTCTAAAGCCTGAATGCTTCCTATCACACCGGTAACCGCGCCGAGTACTCCGGAACGGGAACAAGTAAGCGTTTCAGCGGCAGGGGGTACACCGCCGAGAAGACAACGCAGACACGGTCCCTGTCCCGGAACGTATGTCATGGCTTGTCCCTCAAAACGTACAGCTCCGGCGTGGGAGTAAGGCTTTTTGAAGAGTACACAAGCATCGTTAATCAAAAACTTTGCCTCAAAGCGATCCGTACAATCTATAATAAAATCATATTCGGATATTACCCCTTGAATATTATCGACTGTTATTTTTTCATTGTGCAGTATGACGTCAACATCAGTATTACGCTCATTGACAGCCATCTTGGCAGAAACGGTTTTTTCTGTCCCAACCGTTTTTACGGTATGAATAATCTGGCGCTGTAAATTGGACAGCTCAACACGGTCATAGTCGGCAATACCGATAGTTCCGACTCCGGCTGCAGCCAAATACATCAGTGCGCTTGACCCTAAAGCTCCGGCTCCTATAACCAAAACCCTTGACTGAAGCAGACGTTTTTGTCCGGAAAAACCTATTTCACGCAGCACAAAATGCCTTGAATAGCGTTCTGCCTGTTCCTCAGAAAGCAACATATTAACCGCCTCCCACAAAGCTCACAATTTCAATCGTGTCGCCGTCCTCTATCACAGTCTCGTCATACTTTGCCTTTGGCACAATTTCACCATTTATTTCAACAGCGATACGGCTGATGCTGTAATCGGTTGAGGCAAGATACTGCGACAGAGCTTTTCCGGCAATATCAAGGCTTATTCCATTGATTTTAACCATCGTTTTACCTCCATAATATTTGAATATTTGAATATTTGAAATATTTGAAGCTGCATTTTTTGCACTCACTGCACGGTTCAAAAATATATAAACATATATTTTGTTTTTATATTGTTTTTATTATATATCATATACGGGAAAAATGCAAGTTATTTCAAGCATCTGTTAGTGTAATCTAAATTGAAATATAAAAGTCAGCAAAATTTGTTAAGCAACTTCTTCTGTTTTTAACAATTATTTCATTAGCTGATTTACCGGTAAATATTTTTTAAATATTTTTCAAGGATAATTTTTTATCCAATGTTCTATCATCTTGATTCTCTCGATTCTCTTGATTCTCTTGATTCTCTCAATTCTCTCGATTCTCTCGTGAGAGAATTTGCCGATATCAGCTCCCTTTGGGACAAACCGACTGACGAGGTTATTCATGTTTTCGTTTGTTCCTCAGCATGCCGTTATACAAAAATAAGCTAACGGCTTAAAACCGTTAGCTTATCTGGTGATCCCGAGGGGAATTGAACCCCTGTTACCGCCGTGAAAGGGCGGTGTCTTAACCGCTTGACCACGGGACCGGAAATGGCTCCTCCAGTTGGACTCGAACCAACGACCCTTCGGTTAACAGCCGAATGCTCTACCAACTGAGCTATAGAGGAATATACAAAATCTACAAAAGGGCAGAATTTAATCTGCTCTTTTGTAAATTATTATGTTGGCAGCGTCCTATGTTCCCGGGCAGTCGCCCGCCAAGTATTTTCGGCG
>CAYTZR010000017.1:0-40309 GCA_964442605.1 uncultured Oscillospiraceae bacterium | reverse complement strand
GAGTTCAAGCCTAGCCCAGCATACATCATCATGCTAATGGTTTGTGACCTCGTTTTTGCGATAAGACGGACTGCTTTATAAGCCACACACCTTGACAGGTGTGGTCACTCGCGCTCGCCGAACCCGGGCGCAGCAAAGCTTTTGCGACTTTGCCGCCGCGGCTTGGTATGGCGGAATATGGGCTTGGGGCAATTGTTCAAAGCAAAAGCTTTGCAAGCATCTCAATCCTCATATTTTTCATAATGCACCACTAAGAAATTTTTTGTACGGCGATCTGTCTTATATTTTTCATTTATTCGCACACCGGGTATCATTATTATTTCATCGTTCATGCAAAGCACAGGTATCCTGTCTCTGTCCTCGCGGCGTATCTTTTTATCTATAAACAGATTTTTAAGCTTTTTACTTTTTCCGTTTTTGTACACCGCTATTCTGTCGCCCGCCATTCTGTTGCGTACAACAAATTTTATATTATCTCCGCTGTCAAGTCCGAGCTTATCCGCATCCAGACACATATCGCCCGTTCCCTCTCTGTACGCGTATTCATTCATAACGGTCAGCGAAATACATGCGCCTATACTGTCTATATTATATAACTTATCCGTTCCCACTTCAACACAAAACTCATTATTGTTACAAGAATTTAAGGATTGTGTATCATTTTTCGGTAAGTTTTTTGAAAATTCCAGCCAGCCGTATCTTTCCCTTACCGTAAGTCCTCCCGGCAGCTCCTCCGCTGTACCTTCTCCGCTAATAATTTTCAAAACAGCGTCAATATGTCTTTTTTCAAGCGAATAACCGACTTCCATTGTATCTCTTGCGCAAAGCAAAATAAGTCTTGACACAATACTGCCGCTCTTAACTGTTTTTAGCGACTCAATATGAAGCGCCTTATACCTCCCGCCGGGACTCGGCGCCTTTAATCTCTCATACAGACGCTCCGAATATCCATCGATAAATTCGGTGTCTTGATCGAGATTTAAAGCCAAATTCGCAAGAGCGTTCACAACGTTTGGGTTGAAGTCATCCTCAAGCATGGGCAGAAGCTTATGCCTAACACGGTTACGTGTATAGCTGTCATCCGCGTTGGTGCTGTCGGTTATGTATTCAAGCCCTGCCGCGTTGCAATATTCCTCGATTTCCCGTCGTGTCACGTCAAGAAGCGGTCTTATAACTCTGTCCTCGCGCCTGTATTTTATACCTCTCAAGCCTGAAAGTCCGCTGCCCCTGATTACACGCATAAGCACGGTTTCGGCTTGATCGTTTCGATTATGAGCGGTAGCAACGGCATCAATATTGTTTTCCTCGCATATCTGTTCAAAGAATTCATATCTGGCGTTGCGTCCGGCTTCCTCCTCGGTTTGTCCGTTTTTTCGCGCTATAGTCGGAATATCCGCCTTTTTTGAAAAGCATCGTACTCCTATTTTTTGACAAAAATCCTCCGCGAATTTCTGATCCGTGTCCGCCTCCGCACCGCGTATGCCATGATTGAGATGGGCGGCGTAGATTTTGAATTTATTCGCTTTTTTTATCCTGTTTAAAACATCCAAAAGGCACACCGAATCAGCGCCGCCGGAGAATGCCACCAATATAGATGAGCGTTCCTCCATAAGGCAGTGTTCGTTTATTGTATTCACGATTTTTTGTGTAACGTCTCTGATAATCGGATCTGCTTCTTTATTCACGTATACCGCTCCAGTTTGAGAATTTTGTATATTCACCCAGCCATGTCAGATATTCATATCCGACTTCACCGTTTCTGTGCTTTTCGAACTTAATCTTTGTTTTGTTCGGTTCCTCGCAGTCCTCGTTATAATAGCCCTCTCTGTAGATAAACAAAACCATATCGGCATCCTGCTCAATTGAACCCGACTCCCTAAGGTCGCTGAGCACAGGCTCCTTAACGTCACGCTTTTCCACCGAACGGTTAAGCTGCGAAAGGGCAATGACGGGAATACCCAAATCGTTTGCCATAACCTTTAGAGTTCTTGAAATGTCCGAAACCTCCTGCTGTCTGTTTATGTTTCTGACACTTGAACCCATAAGCTGCAAATAATCAATGATTACCAGGTCAAGCCCCTTTTCCATTTTCATCTTTCTGCATTTCGCGCTTATTTCGGAAGCGGTCACACCGGAATTATCATCGATATAAATCTTGGTTTCAACCAAAGCCGCAAGCGCCTCGCCCAGCTTCGGCCAGTCATCATCCTTTAAGTCGCCTCGCTTTATACGCTCCGCGCTCACCTTTGCCTGAGCGGACAGCATGCGGTTCGCAATCTGTATGCCAGGCATCTCAAGGCTGAATATCGCGACAGTCGCCTTGTCAATCACCGCCGCATTCTGCGCTATATTAAGCGCCAGAGAGGTCTTGCCCATACCCGGTCTTGCCGCAATCAGAATAAACTCCGCAGGATGCAGTCCCGCAGTTCTCTTATCCAAATCCACAAAGCCGGTAGTAAGTCCCGTAACGCTCTCGTTCGCGTCAGCCAGCTTTTCGATTTTTTCGACGCTCTCGTCAAGAAATACTGAAATATGTGAAAGTCCTGTCGCGTTTCTGTTTTGGGTTATGTTAATAATGCCCTGCTCCGCGCTCCCGATTATGTCATCAACATCTTCCTCTGCCGCATAGCACCTTGCGGCAATACCCTCGGTCACATCTATCAGCTTTCTCAGCTCTGACTTCTCGCGGACGATTTTGGAATAATACCTAACGCTGCTCGGGTCGGTTGAGGGTACAAGATCCATTAGCCTCATAACAAAGTCCATACCGCCTACGGAGTCAAGCGTGCCTCTCTTTTCAAGCCGTTCCTTTATTGTCACAAAGTCAATCTCAATACCCATGTTAAACATCTCTAATAAAGCATCACACAGCTCTCTGTGACGCTCTATATAAAAGTCATTTGGCGATATGATGCCGATAACATCGGGGATTACCTCCCTCTTAATTATCATCGCGCCAAGGACAGACTGCTCCGCTTCGTTGTGGAACGGCATAGTTCTGAATTCAGGGGCTGAACTTCCTCCGCCCTGTACTTCATCCGTATACTCCATTGAAAATTCAACCTCCTTTTGATTTGCTTGATTTGCCGTGTGTTACTCAAATTCATATGTCATCGCGTTAAAGGGATTTATCCCGATAAACCGCTTTTCATTACTGTGCCTCGGTTACCTGTACCTTAAAGGTTCCGGTAACACCCGTATACAGTGACACCTTAACATCTCTTGTACCGCAGGATTTTATTCCGTCCGGAAGATCGATTTTCCTCTTATCGACTTCTATGTTGTACTGCTCCTTCAAAGCCTTGGCAACATCCTTTGAGGTTATAGAGCCGAATAATTTACCCTCCTTGCCCGCCTTTGCGGTGAGCTTTACGGTGATTTCTTTCATCCTTTCGGCAATATTGCTTGCCTTTAGCTCCTCTTGGTTGCGTCTGTACTGCTCCGCGCCCTTTTTACCCTCAAGCTCGTTAATCGCCTGCTTTGTGGCAACCTTGGCAAGTCCCTTTTTTAACAAAAAGTTGGTAGCGTATCCGTCGCTGACATTTATCAAATCTCCTTTTTTCCCCTGAGCCTTCACATCCTGAGTTAAAATCACTTTCATAATTTACTGTCGCATGAGCCTGCCATGCTCTCCTTTCTTAATTAATTGTTCGATAATTTAATTAAATTTAATTATTCGATATTATTATTCGATATTATCATCCAAGACGTCATCTATCGCGTTTTTCAGCTGCTCCACCGCTGTATTCATATCATGACTGGTAAGCTGCGCTCCGGCGATGGTTATATGCCCTCCGCCGCCCAGCCGCTCCAAAATCACCTGAACATTTATAGACTCGAGCGATCTGCCGCTTATTATAATCTTATGCCCCATTCTCGCAATAACAAACGATGCCTCAATTCCCGCGATATTAAGCAGCTCGTCCGCTGTCTTAGCGACAAGAACCTGAATATCCTTTCCGGTGTCATCGCACACGACTATGGCAATGTTTCCGCGGTATACCTTGGCGCTGCTTATTGCCTTAGAGAGCCTTATTGAGTCCTTAATATCGCTCTTAAACAATCTGCGAACGTTTACGGGGTCAACACCCATTCGTCTGAGATATGCCGCCGCTTCAAAGGTTCTGACTCCCGTTTTGAACGTAAAGCCTTTTGTGTCCAAGAATATACCGGCGTAAAGAGCCTCCGCCTCTTTTACACCGATTTTTGGGTTATCCTGAACATATTGTAAAATCTCGGTAACCATTTCACACGCGGAGGAAGCATACGGCTCATGATAAGTGAGAACAGCGTTGTCAATGAAATCCTCGGCGCGCCTGTGATGATCGATAAGTACTATTGATTTTGAGGCGTTAAGCAGCTCCTCATATTCAACCATGCTTCGTCTGTGAGTATCAACAACTATTACCATACTTTGCTTATCTATAAGCTGAAGCGCCTTTTCGCCCGTTATAATATTATTCATATACCCCGGGTCGTCAATAAAGTTATTAAGCAGCAGCTTCGCGTTTGAAGTATTCCTGCGCATAACGATATAGGTATCCACGTTACGGCTCTTAACCGCCTGGTATAGTCCTATCGCAGCACCGAGACAATCCATGTCGCTGTTTTTGTGACCCATGATAAAAACAGCCGATGACTGATCAATAGCTTCACGCAGAGCGTGAGCCATAACTCTTGCTTTTACCTTAGTGCTCTTTTCAACCTCGCGTGACTTTGCGCCATAGAACTTATATGCCGTAGGTGTCTTGACAACAACCTGGTCGCCTCCCCTGCCGAGCGCCATCTCTAAGGCAAGGTTTGCCATTCTGTTGTTTTCCTCAAGATCCGCTCCTCCAAATCCGGTTCCTATACTTAGGGTCACCGGAATTTTATTTTCAAGGTTAATGCTTCTGACCTCGTTTAAGACCTTAAACTTTTCTTTTTCTATTATCTCAGAATACTCCTTGTTTCTGAAAAACACAATAAACTTTTCTCTCTCATATCGTCTTACAACGCCGCAGCCGCGTCCTACCCATGTGTTGACACATCGCTCTATCTCACCGATAAGCGCTCCGTGGTTGGAATTCGGCGTCTCCTTTACAACCTCATCGTAGTTGTCAATTACAACCAGACATTGCACACAGCGAGTGTCCTCAAGCTCTCTCTTGAGCCTTAAGGAATCGCTCACATCCACAAAATACAATCCGATAAGAGTTTCGGAAATAGTCTCGTTGTAGACGGAACGTCCGTGTATAATATAACTCCTGCCGTTATATTCAAACTCGTTCTCAACCTCAACATCGCTCTCGACATATTTGCCGATAGGCAGATTGTTGAATAAGTCCTGTATATACTCTCCGTAATGCGACTCTCTGCCTATCATGCTTAAAAAGTATCTGTTGCTCCAGATTATTTCACCCTCATCATTTATAACAACCATAGGGTGTACAAAGGTTTCCACAGCCGTTCGCGTCACAGCGTCCACACAAAATGAATAGCTCTGCATAAACCTGTACAAACGTTTTTTTCTTGTCTGAATACTTATTATGCCGTAAAGCAAAAGCGCCACCGCGCAGATTATTCCGGCACATCCGATTAAGGTTAATTTCCTGCCGCCGCTCTCGTCTGTCAAAATCAAGGCAATGCCGAAAATAAGCACAACAAAGCAGCATATAACATTATTTATAAATCCTAAATTCATCTCCGTTACGGTGTAATTCTTGGTTTTATTGATCCTCACTGTTATCACCCGCTCTCTTTAACAAACGAATATCAAGATTTGCGTCAAGCATTCCTATGAACATTAATATATAGAAAATTACGGATATAAACAAATATCCCGCCAAAATCACGACAAGGTATATTAATGCCCGCTTATAGCCGCTTTTAACCTTTTTGCTCAAAGCATAATCAACAAGTGACATTCCGTCAACCGAAAGAATAAATATAAGTATTGCCGTAACATTTTTCAGCGCTAAGGTGTACACAGTATCGTCATTTGATAAAAATGTGATAAGCATAAGCACAACGGCGGCTATGCACATACTCCGCGGCGCTTTTATCTTCGAAAACTTTACATAAGAATATTTTTTTATCCTGAGCCTTCCCGCAAAGAATATGCAGACGGAAGTAATTATGTATCCTACAATACCGGAAATAATCAATAATATAGTAGGAAAGTAGCTCAAAACAGTATACTTTGTCTGGTTGAGCATATCGGATATCATTCCGCTCAGCTCGTCCCCATCGCTGACATCCGTGAGGTAGCCGTTTATGGTATCCTTCATCATCGTCATCGATTCATCGAGCATATTCTCTATGATATTTCCGCCGTCCGCCATCGCGTTTAAAATCATAATATCAACCAAATATCCGAATATTACCGAAACCACTACCGCCAATAAAGTCTGATAGTATTTGAAATCATGCCCCATACAGTAACCCGCGGCAACGGCAGGCAGCAGGGTAATAAAGCAGCTGAGAGGTCCCGATATAAAGTTTCCGGTCAGCGCAAAAAGCAGCAGCATAGACGCAATAAACGACACCGCCGAAACATACACGCCCCTCTTGATGATAAGATACATCAGCGGAATGCCTCCGATAAATACCGTGAATAATCTAAATATCGGAAAGTAAAGCCCCGCAGTCAGCAAAAACACGGTAAGCGCGGTTACGACAGCCCCCTCGCACAGCGATCTGATACTAAATTTACTCATCTATATAACCTTCTTTATCAAACAATACTAAAGCTCGCTGAAAAGCCTTGACAAATCGCCATATCGTCTTTCGATAAAGTGGTTATTCTCTATCTCGGCTTTAAGCTTCAGCTTCATTGAATCGTTTATGCTGTCAAAGTCAACGCCCAGTCTTGAAGCCAATACGTATACAACACTGAGCAGCGCAGCCGTATCATCGGTTAAACGCGTCATAGTCTCGCAGTCAGTCTCTGCGGTAATATCACCGAACAGGTCTGTAACCTTCTGCAAAAGCTCAACCTTTAGCAGCTCAACCGTTTTGATGTTGTTAGCGATATTAATTTCCAAATCTATCATCCTCATTTGTATGTTGTGTCCGGTGGCAAACGGTTACTTGCCCCCACATTAAACAATGTATATTATTGTATCAAACTTTTGTATATATTTCAAGTCTTTTTACAAATAAATATGTGACAAAATGAATTTACCGGGCATAGTATGATTATAGAAACGGGGTAATTCTATGAACAACATCAGCACGATTTTATTAAATAACAGCGCAATTTTATTAAGCGAGCTTTCTTTAGGGAAAACCGCGTTAATTGCCGATATATCTTCCGAAAGTAAAAATCAGAAAGTTCATCTGATGAATATGGGCTTTGTACCCGGTGAAAGTGTAACTCCGATTTTTTCCTCGCCCGCCGGTGATCCCACAGCATACAGATTAGGCAGCAACGTTCAGATCGCCCTGCGCGATACAGAGGCGAAAAAAATATTAGTGACCGAAGAAGCTTAAGTCTTCGGCAGAATGGAGGTTTCGTGTGAAGCTGAAATCAATTAAATCAAGACCCAAACCGAACGCTTCCCGTTCTCTTTACCTTTTAGGTAATCCCAATGTGGGGAAAAGCACTGTTTTTAACGCTATGACAGGGCTTAAACAGCACACCGGGAACTGGTCGGGTAAAACGGTTGATGCCGCTTTCGGCAAATATACATACAAAGACACAGAATACAAATTAATCGACCTCCCCGGCGCTCACTCGGTGGTGTCATGCTTCTCCGAGGAAAGCGTCACGGGTAATGAAATAGGCAATAGTCCGGATGGTCTTAAAAATTCACTGACATTGGTTCTTGCGGATGCCGCCGCGCCGAAGAGAGGTGTGGCGCTGGCGCTGGAATATCTCGAAAAGTGCGGCGGGAACGCCGTCCTCTGTATCAATATGTGCGATATAGCGGATAAGAAGGGAATAAAAATAAACTTTAAAAGGCTTGAGATGCGGCTTGGTATTCCGGTGATAGGAATTACCGCAAAACGAAAATCCGAAATAAACGCTTTAAAGGATCTTATAGACCGCAGCTTTGACAAGTATTCGGATTTTACGATGCCGCTCTGCTCAAAAAGCGGTTACAATAAAGACTCGGCAAAATCGCGCCTTAACTCGGCAGATAAAATAATAGATGAATGTGTCAGCTTTTCGCCCGAAGGCAACAGCCGAAATTTAGGGCGCCGCTTTGATAAAATCATAACCTCGAAGCGTTTCGGTATTCCGATTATGCTTTTATTATTGGCATTGATACTTTGGCTGACCGTCTTTGGCTCGAACTATCCATCCGCGCTGCTTTCACGGCTCTTTTCGGTTATAAAGCCGTATCTTGCGGCATTTGTCGATTATATTGGTTTGCCCGCGTTTTTATGCGGCATTATATGCGACGGGATTTACGGTACGGTAACCTGGATACTTGCGGTCATGATGCCGCCAATGGCAATATTTTTTCCGCTCTTTACCCTTCTGGAGGATTTAGGGCTTCTGCCCAGAATAGCGTTTAATTTAGATAAATATTACGCTCGCGTAAATATGTGCGGAAAGCAGTGTCTGACACAATGTATGGGTCTTGGCTGTAACTCTGTCGGGGTTACGGGATGCAGAATAATGCCCAACGAAAAGCAAAGAGCCGTCGCAATCCTGACAAACTGCTTTATGCCCTGCAACGGACGCTTCGCGCTGCTTATTGCTCTGTCAACGATTTTTGTCGGCAGTCTTGCCCCGAGTTATTTCTCGGGACTTATTCCCATGCTGTGCATTTTACTGCTTATATGCCTTTCGGTAATTGTAACATGGTGTGTATCATTTATACTGACAAAAACAATATATAAAAATGATGAAGATATATTTGCCTTAGAACTGCCGGAATACAGAAAACCGGAGATTGTCAAGACGCTCGCCGTGTCGCTTGTAAACCGAACCGCTTCAATAGTCGGACGCGCTATGCTTATCGCCGCTCCGACAGGAATAGTCGTGTGGCTTATGGCAAACCTTAATATCGGAGACACAACAATGCTGACCTATATTTCACGACTTCTTGACCCGCTCGGCAGATTTATTGGTGTGGACGGGTTTATAATAGTCGCGTTTATACTTTCGCTTCCGGCAAACGAAATAACACTGCCTATATTGATAATGGGCTACATGGCAACGGGTTCAATGGCTGAAATCGGAGATATGGAGTCTCTTAAAACAATTCTCACGGACAACGGCTGGACAATAATTACCGCGATAAATATGATGCTGCTCACAATGTTTCACTGGCCGTGCGCGACAACTCTGACAACTATATACCATGAAACCAAAAGCAAAAAGATTTTATTGCTCTCAATTATGCTGCCATGCACAGCGGGAGTAATATTGTGTATCATTGTAAAATACGGTTATATGCTGATAAATATCATGCTTGGATTATAGATAAAATACACCTAAATAACGTTAAAACACTCTGCGGTTTAGTGAAAAATGTAAAAATTCATTAAAAAACATTGACATACAAATTTTGTTAGGTTATACTTTATTTAAAAATAATTAATGTTTTATTTTAACAAAGGAAAGGTGATTTCAAATGACTTTTGAACAAGCCGTTGGCAGAGTTCAGGACATCATGAAAAATGCGGATGCCGAAAAGATCGGTAATGTTGCCGTTCAGATTCAGTTCACCAACAAGGATTGTAAGGGCATAATGTACATTTCAACACGCGATGGACAGCTTGATGTTCAGGGCTACGATTACAAGGACAGTGACGCGGCAGTTGAATTATTATACGGGGATCTGAGCAAGATTTTAACCGGCAAACTCAATGCCGCTACCGCTATCGAGAGAGGCGCTGTAGCCGTTACAGGTGACGCGGACGCGTTTGTGGCTCTTTCGGGCTGCGCAAAGGCTCCTGCGGCAAAAAAGACCGCTAAGGCGGAACAAAAGACTTCTGAAAAGGCTGCTGCTAAGCCTGCAAGAAGATGCTGCAAGAAAAAGGCTGACAAATAATTTCAGGCATAAGACAAAACAAAACCGCTTGCCGATGAGCAGGCGGTTTTGCTTTGCAATGTTTAGCTGTTTTTAAGCTTGATCACTCTTACGCTGTTAGCCAGTGGCTCAAAATCGTCCCCTGTTACCTTGGTTATAGGAGTATAAGCCATCTCATCGTCAAGACTCCCATCATATTCGGCAATAAGCAGCTCTATCTCTCTTTTCATTTCATCAATACGACACAATGTACCGTTTCTGAGAATATCCGACTCATGCCTGATTTCATCAATACTTCCCATTTTAACATAATCCAAATTTCTAACCGTGGCAGCTCTCAAGCTCAACACTCCTAACATTTCCAAAATATTAAACGCCTTAAATATTAAAATTTTATTTTAATTAAAATGTACAAGCAATAATTCAGAAATATTGTTGTAACATTCTTGTAACATTATAACAGGTTAAACGCTATTTGTCAATAGAAATTTCTTAAAAATTTTCGCATTTTTACGACAAATTACGGATTTTCTGAATAAAAAATATCAGTGCATAAAATTATTTTTGAAAATTGGGGTAAAAAATCAAAAAAACATATTGACAAATTCAATTCAATAGTGTAAACTTAAAAAGTCGTGTTGAGAAGACATGAGTACGCGGATATGGCGGAATTGGCAGACGCGCATGGTTCAGGTCCATGTGAGAGCAATCTCATGGAGGTTCAAGTCCTCTTATCCGCACCAAAAAAACTCGGATTAAGTCATTTGACATAATCCGAGTTTTTATTTATTTACTTGTTTTTATTTATTTATTTAAATTCAATAAATCTAATAGATCCAATAAAATCCATAAAATCCATAATAAATCAAATAAATCAAAAAAATCAAATAAATCCAAAGGCGCACATTCAGCCCGCCAAATTCATTACGCGGAGCAGCAAAATCCAGCTGAGTCCGTAATACGAAACCACCGCAACGAGGTCATTCATCGTGGTAATCAGAGGCCCCGACGCAACCGCCGGATCTATGTTTATTTTCTTAAAAAACAACGGAATAAGCGTTCCGACCGCGCCTGATATTACCATTGCCAACAGAAGCGATAAACCGATACAGCCCGATACCGCGTAGGAAAAGATAAAACTTCTTCCCTTGAATATAATGATATACAGTCCTATAATAACAAAGGAGATTGCTCCCAAAATCAATCCGTTCATAAAACCGACTTTCATCTCCTTCGCAACAAGTCCAAGCTTTTGACGACCTACCAGGGACTCATCCATCAGGACACGTATGGTAACAGCCAAGGATTGCGTACCGACATTTCCTGACATATCCAAAATCAATGACTGGAACGCCATTATCAGCGTCAGCTGTGACACAACCTTTTCAAAGACGCCAACCACAGACGATACCAGCATGCCCAAAACAAGCAGCACCAGCAGCCACGGCAAACGCTTTTTCATACTGTCAACCAGCGATTCCTTTAGGTCCTCCTCTGCCGTCAAGCCCGCCAGCATGGCGTAATCCTCACCCATCTCATCATCTACAACCTCAATAATATCCTGAGATGTGATTACACCCAAAATTCGGTTATTATTATCAAGCACGGGTATTGAACTCTCCGAATAGTCCTTCAGTCTTTCGATACAGTCATCTATGGGTTCGTTGCCGTAAACATACGGAAATGAGGTCATAATCAAATCTTCCAGAGCAGTGTCTTTTCTCGCGACAATCAACTCCTTTAAATCTATAGCGCCATAGAAATAGCCTCCCTCATCCGTTACGAAAATAGTCTGTATGTTATCATTTTTGGATGCCTGCTCAATAAGCTCATGCATCGCCTGTTTGACAGTCAGATCATTTCTTATGACAATATAGTTCGTTGTCATTTTACTTCCGATTTCATCATCATCAAACGACGCTATCAACGCAATATCTCTCTTAACATCCTCGTCCAAAAGCTCCGCTAAAAACGTGCGTTTGTCCTTTTCAATCTCAGCCATTACCTCAACGACCGCGTCCGCTTCCATGTTTGATATAATGTCCGCCGCTTTTTTCAGATCCATTTCCTCAAGATAGTGACCGACGATATCTTTTTCCATGTATTCAAAGATATTGGACAGCGTCTCCGCGCTAAGAATACGATACAGCTTTTTTCTTTCTGAAAGAGTTAATTTCGGCAGCGCATCCGCAATATCGTTTTCATGATAATCGCTCAGCTTATCACGCGTTATTCTCGGAGATGTGACGCCCCTGATAATGTCAATAATTTCACTTTCATAATCCGGCTTTACTGCCGGCTTATTATCTGAAACAACATTTGAAACAACATTTTCATTTGTTTCAAGGATTTTCTCTTCCATCTTCCTAACCTCCTTCTTGATTTTACCGCAGCCTTTATCCATTAGAAACCTTTATCTGTTTATCTATTATATATATTTATTATTTGTACAAAACCGAATTTTTTGCACACAAAACAAAAAGATACAAGACAGTGTCTCTAATCCGTATTTAAAAGCCCAGATATTAAATAAATAATGATAGTCGGGGGTACAATTCAGGAAAAGAAAAAGAAATAATAATTATATAAAGAATGAATAGCTACGAACGAATAGCTACGCATGAATAACTACACATAGATAACTACATATAGATAACTACACATAGATAGCTACAGAACGAATAGCCGCGCAGTGTCACGCGCCGGAATTTCTTTATGTGTTTTCCCAAATTTGCTTCTACTTCGCCCATGACCGTCACAACTGCTCACTCTGCTCACCTGCCTTTTAGTGTATTTATTTGGCAATTAACCTTCACTTGGTTATTATATACCACAATATATTTTTTGTCAATAAATTTATTTTTGATTTATTTTATTTCTGGTTTGTTTGTTTTTGTTTTGTTTGTTTTTGATTTGTTTGTTTTGTCTACTTCCAACACGATTTGTTTGATTGTTTGAATTTCAACAATACACACAGAGGTGCAATGAAACGCGGAAATATATCAATCCCGCTCATTCCTCATACTCTGCTATGTACGGTAAATTTCTATAATATTCACCACAGTCAAGACCGTAACCTATAACAAAATAGTCGGGAATTGTGAACATGGAATAATCCGCCTTAAAATCGACTATTCTCCTGTCCGGCTTATCCAGCAGCGTCACAACCCTTAAAGAAACAGGATTTCTCGATTTAAGAAGCTTTACCACATCACTAAGCGTTCTTCCGGTGTCGATAATGTCCTCAACAATAATCGCGTGGTACTTGCTTATATCCTGCCGCAAATCCATGGTTATTTCGACAGCTCCTGAGGACTGTGTTCCTTCATAATAGCTTTTTGCGGCCATAAAACCAACTTCACACGGCGCCTTAACCTCTCTGCATATGTCTGCGAGAAATACGAACGACCCCTTTAATATACTAATAAGAAGTATAGGCGTTCCGTCGTAAAGAGAATTAATCAAGCCGCCCGCCTTTTTTACAGCGGCTTTGATTTCTTCTTCTGTAATAATAACCCGTTTAATTCTTCTTTGGTACTCATTTATATCTTTAAAATTCATATTTATTATAACCTCAAATAAACCATAAATAAACCATAAATAAAATATTAAAGCGCGTCTATTAATTCATACCGCTAATATTATCCATATCATTCATCATAACAAAATAATCGTTTATTCCGTCAGCTATCGCTTTCCCTATTTGTTCGCTTTCGCTGCTTAGTATATTCAGATCGGTATCGTTATCAAAAAAACCAATCTCCAAATAAGCGATAGGCACGGGACTTTTACAGAACAAAATTGCCTCAGGCAGTCCGCTGTATTCTCCGCCGCCAAAAGCGGACAGCGATGTGTCCGAAACAATTCGTTTATTAATCATGGAGCCTAACAGATTGCTTTTTTCAACATACTTGCCGCTGCTTAATACACCGCCTTGGTCATAGCTTCCCGACAACGACATATATGCGGAACCGCTTCCGCCGCCCGCGTTTGAGTGTATGCACACAAATATATCCGCATCAGGTTCTGACGCAGTGTCTCGGTTTTTATAGCAATATGTCAGGCGTTTTGTCATTGAGGGATTTTGATCGTCGCTCTCCCTTGTCATTCTGACCTCATATCCCATTTCTTCAAGATAAATCTTGGCATACTCCGCATTGTTCAGATTAATCGAAGGCTCTCCGTCACGATCTCCGTTCCCGATGGGGTACCAGCATCCTCCGCCCGACGGAGCGCGTCCGTTACAACCAAAGCCCTCACAGTCCTGCCACATCGTGCCTGATTTCCAATGCCGCCATTCTCCCCAGCCGCCCCGGTTGGAATCATATACCCAGCCGTCAGCCTCCTTTTCGGCGTCCGACATTGCGCCGGATGACTTTCCATGACCGGGATCGAGTACGACAATTTTTTTAGTTTCCGTTATCGGCTCGGGCGTTTCGTTCTCATCCGTTAAATAAATCTCCTCGGATTTGTCCTCTTCGCCAACTGCCGCTGCTGCGCTGTCGCTATTTGTATAAGGAACCGTATCGGAATTTCCCCTCGTAATTGTGCCGTTTATGACAAGCGCCAAAACAACCGCGAGCGTCGCTATAACAACACTCAAGAACACTATAAGTCCTATCAAAAGCTTTCTCATAATCAATCAAACGAAAGGTATATCTGCTTTGAATACCCAACCGTGCCTCCGTAAGAAATTTTATAAAATGTGCTGTTGGGAGTACCCAAATAAGTAACCTTTGCCCCAACCGGAATTTCCATGATTATATTACTGTCCGAGGACTCCGACGGCGTACTCCTCAGATAAATCGCATAGTTTACATTCACAACCGTCATAGTCGAGCCGCCGGAGCTTGACGAGCTCGGTCTGCTTGATGACAGATACTGACTTTTTACGTAGCCCGTCTGCCCGTTATAGCTTATTTTAGAAAATACGCCGTCAACCGTCTCAATAAATCCCACCTGAGTTCCCAAGGGAATTTCACAGATTATATTACTGTCGTTTTCCGATGGCGCACTGCGGAAATAAATCGAATTTTTAACATTCGCGACATACTTATATGAAGTTACTGTATTATTCGAGGATATATACGGCTTTGAATCGGAGAGGTACTGCTGCTTTGCGTAACCGATTTGACCGTTATAATTAATCTTCGCGAACACCGAATTGGCGTTTTCGATAAATCCCACCTGAGTTCCCAAAGGAATTTCACAGATTATATTACTGTCATTTACCGATGGCTCGCTTCTGAAGTAGATGGAATTCTTTACATTCGCCACGTAAACATACTTGCTTACAACATTATTCTCAATCGGCGCCTGCGCAGGCTCTTGAACCGGCTCGGCAGTCGGCTCCGCAGTCGGCACAACCTCTTCCACAGCCGCTATATCGGTTTCGTTGTTTGTCCTGCCAAAATCCACAACTCCGGTCAGAAGCAAGACAAGGCTCAGTACGCCGATAACAATAACCGCCGCAAGCACGGATATTGCAACAATAAGACCTGTATTGCTGTTCTTTTTCGGCGGATACGGCGGCATTCCGTAACCGTTTTTTCCATAATTGTTCTGTCCGTAACCGTTCTGTCCGTAACTATTTTGTCCGTAACCGTTCTGGTTATAACCGTTCTGATTATAGCCGTTCTGATTATAGCCGTTCTGATTATATTGATTTGGATCATAGCCGTTTTGATTATTTATATTCTGATAGTTATTCGGATTTATATCAAAATCCTGCGTATTTGTAATGTTATTTTTCCTATTGTCACTCATAACATAACACCCCCAATGTATTTCTTATACTATTATACATTCAAATAAGATAAAAGTCAATACAAAACTCCCTCAATTCAGAGGGAGTTTAATATATTATTTGATACGAGTATAACATAAGCCGAGTTCTGTATCAGATGATTATCTATCTCGAACGCATGTCGCCATACGCCTCAAGCCACCAATCTCCGAAGGCGCCGGGCCGGCTTAATCTTCGATTCAGGTGTTGCTCCGAGTGGGGTTTACATCGCCGATAAGTCGCCATATCGCCGGGTGAGCTCTTACCTCGCCTTTCCACCCTTACCTGCTTCAATAACAGGCGGTATATTTCTGTTGCACTATCCTTAGAGTCGCCTCCACAAGCCGTTAGCTTGCACTCTGCCCTATGGAGCTCGGACTTTCCTCACATAAAATGCGCAATCATCAGTTATACTGCGTCACAAATCGCTGTATTTGATTTAAAACAATATTAAAGTATAGTAACCTTAATTACACCGTCAATCGCTTCTATTTCCTTTTCGATTGCGGGATCTATTTTATCCTTTAAATCAAGCATTGTATATGCGTAGTCACCGCGGCTTTTGTTCAGCATATTATCAATGTTAACACCTTTTGCCGCGATAAGATCTGTGATATGCTTGAGCACATTCGGAACGTTCTTATGAGCAATTGTCAAACGCTCTCCCGTTTTTGCGCCCATATCGCACGCGGGATAGTTGACACTGTTTCTTATATTGCCGTTTTCCAAGAAGTCCTTGATTTCCTCAGATGCCATAACCGCGCAGTTCTCCTCGCTTTCGGGAGTCGAAGCGCCTAAGTGAGGCATGCATATTACATTGTCGTTATTAAGCAGCTCTGCTGTTGCAAAGTCCGTCACATAACATGAAACCGTGCCGTCAGCCAATGCTGCTTGAACATCGTCAATATCAACCAAGGTATCGCGTGAGAAGTTTAAAAGTCTCGCACCCTTCTTCATCTTGGCAAAAGCCTCGGAATCAAACATACCCTTTGTCGAAGGCAGCGCCGGTACATGAATCGTGATATAATCAGACTGTGCCAAAAGCTCGTCAAAGCTGGTTGCCTTTTCAGCAAATCTCGTCAAATGCCAAGCCGAATCAACCGAAAGATACGGATCGTATCCTACAACGTTCATTCCGAGGTGATGAGCCGCGTTTGCAACCTTTACACCGATTGCGCCGAGACCTACAACACCCAGCGTCTTACCGGCGATTTCGGGACCGACAAAGTTTGACTTGCCCTTTTCAACCAAAGCTCCGGCTTGCTCGCCCTCATCCTTCAGTGTCTTTGCCCAGTTTATACCCTGAACAACTTTTCTTGATGAAAGCAAAAGCGCACAGATAACAAGCTCCTTAACCGCGTTCGCGTTCGCACCGGGGGTATTAAACACAACTATACCCTTTTCGCTGCATTTGTCAAGCGGGATATTATTTACGCCCGCGCCTGCTCTCGCCACAGCCTTAAGACTTGCCGGAAGCTCCATGTCGTGCATTTTAAAGCTTCTCAAAATGATACCGTCCGGATTTTCACATTCATCGGACACGTCATAGTTATTGCCGAGAACGCCCAAACCCTTTTTGGAAATCTTGTTTAGTGTTTTAATCTTGTACATTATGAATTCTCCTTTTCAAACTTAGTCATGAAGTCAACCAAAGCCTTTACGCCCTCAAGCGGCATCGCGTTGTAGATGCTGGCTCTCATTCCGCCGACTGTTCTGTGTCCCTTAAGGTTTACAAAGCCTTGAGCCTTTGATTCCGCGACAAACTTAGCGTTAAGCTCATCGCTGTCTGTTACAAACGGAACATTCATAAGCGAACGATCCTTCGGTACAACAGTACCCTTGAACATCTTTGAGTTATCTAAAAAGTCATACAGAATTTTTGCCTTTTCAACATTCTTTTCGTGCATAACCTTTACGCCGCCCATGTTCTTGATCCACTCGAACACAAGACCGCAGATATAAATACCATATGTCGGCGGTGTGTTATACATGGAACCGTTGCTTGCGTGAGTTTCATAGTTCAGCATAATAGGCGTGATATCCGCGGCGTTTCCGATAAGATCCTCGCGTACAACAACGACCGTTACACCGGCAGGTCCCATATTCTTCTGCGCACCCGCGTAAACAAGACCGAACTTTGTAAAGTCAACCTCCTCAGACAGAATACATGACGACATATCCGTAACAACTGTTCTGTCGCCAAAATCAGGGAATGTATTGTAGTGCGTACCGTAAATTGTGTTGTTATAGGTAATATGAACGTAATCGGCACCGTCCGTCAGCATGCTCTTATCAACCTCGGGCAAATAAGAAAACGTCTTGTCCGCGCTCGATGCGATTTCATTGGCTGTAATAAAGCGCTTCGCCTCAGCTAAAGCCTTTTTTGCCCACTGACCTGTGGTAACGTAATCGGCAGTCTTTGACTTATTTCCGAGATTAAGCGGAACCATTGCAAACTGAGTTGACGCGCCGCCCTGCAAAAACAGCACCTTGTAATTATCCGGAACATTCATAATCTCTCGGAATGTCGCCTCAGCCTTATCGATAATTGCCTTATACTCGCTGCTGCGGTGACTCATTTCCATAACGGACTGACCGCTGCCGCCCATATCAAGCATCTCATCCTGCGCCTTTTTGAGAACCTCTACGGGCAGCATAGACGGACCCGCCGAAAAATTGTAAACTCTACTCATAATTTTTTCCTCCACTTATATATATACTTTAAAATTATTTTACGTAAAAACAACAGACAAAATATTCAACTTTAATATTATATATCTAAAAACAAAAATCGTCAACCCGAATTTGTAAAAAGTTTAACAAATATGCATTTCAAAAAAAGCAAAGCGTTGTTTAAGTGTTAAAAATTAGTTATGAAACCGCGAATACGTTTGCCGATTTCTTAAATCCGTTGACATAAATTAAGTGAAATGATATACTAATATATATATTTTATTTTAGGAGGAAACCGCTTTGCCGACTGAATTTGTGCATCTGCATACACATACGGCGTACAGTCTGCTTGACGGTCAGGGAACGATACCGAAAATTCTTGACCGCGCGAAGGAGCTGGGGCAGACCGCTATGGCAATAACCGATCACGGTAATATGTACGGCGTGATCGAGTTTTATGAGTATGCCAAAAAAGTAGGAATAAAGCCTCTGCTTGGCTGTGAGGTATATATTGCCGAGCGTACAAGATTTGACAAGGTATATGAGCTGGACAGCAAGCGTTACCACCTTATTCTTATAGCCAAAAACAACAAAGGCTATAAAAATTTGATGAAAATTGTGTCAATGGGCTTTATAGAAGGCTTTTACTACAAGCCGAGGGTGGATTATGACCTGCTGCGCGAATACAGTGACGGAATTATCGCGCTTAGCGGCTGTATGTTCGGACCCTTGTCGCAAAGAATAATCGCCGGAGATTACGACAAGGCTGTCGAGGCTGCCGAAACCCTGATAGATATTTTCGGACGCGGCAACTTTTTTGTTGAGGTTCAGGATCACGGTCTTTATGAGCAGAAAAAGCTGAACAGCGGTCTTATAAAGCTGGCGCGGCAGTTAAATCTGGAGCTTGTTTGCACCAACGATATACATTATGTAAAAAAAGAGGACGCGGAGTTTCAGGATATACTTATGTGTGTCCAAATGGGGAAAACCGTTGACGATGCCGACAGATTTAAAATGGAGTCATCAGAGCTTTATGTAAAATCGGGCGATGAGATGGCTGAACTGTTCTCTTACATTCCGGAAGCGGTGCGGAACACCGCGAGGATAGCCGACATGTGCAATGTCGATATTGAGTTCGGGAAGCTGCATTTGCCTGAATTTGACGTACCCGGCGGCAAAACAGCGGAGGAATATTTGGACGAGCTTTGCCGCGAGGGCTTTTCGTTTCGCTATCCGGACGAGCCGCTCAGCAATGAAAGCCCTGTTTACAAAAGGCTGTGCTATGAGCTTGATACAATAAAGACCATGGGATACGTTGATTACTTTCTGATTGTCCGTGACTTTATAAAATACGCGAGAGACAACGGAATAATGGTGGGACCCGGCAGAGGCAGCGCGGCGGGCAGCGTTGTTTCCTATTGTCTTTCAATCACAAATGTTGACCCTATCAAATACGACCTTATTTTTGAAAGATTTTTAAACCCCGAAAGAGTCAGCATGCCCGATATAGATGTAGACTTCTGCTATGAACGCAGGCAAGAGGTAATTGATTATGTAAACCGAAAATACGGCAGCGACCGTGTATGCCAGATAATCACCTTCGGAACGATGGCGGCACGGCAGGCGGTACGTGATGTGGGCAGAGCCTTAAACCTCTCTTACGCCTCCGTGGACGCGGTGGCAAAGCAGATACCGTTTGAGCTGCACATGACGCTTGATAAGGCGCTTAAGCTAAGTCCGCGCCTCAAACAGATGTACGATCAAGATCCAAACATAAAAAGGTTAATCGACACCGCAAAGGAGATTGAGGGCTTGCCGAGACATGCCTCCACTCACGCCGCCGGAGTGGTTATAACCAAAGAGCCGGTTTATAACTATGTTCCGCTCCAGAAAAATGACGATGTAATAACAACTCAATTTCCGATGACAACCATTGAGCGTCTCGGACTGCTCAAAATGGATTTTTTGGGATTGAGGACGCTTACGGTGATACGCGACGCGGTAAACGCGGCGGAGAAAAACCATAATATAAAAATAGATATTGACCATATTTCATTTGATGACGAAAACGTGTACCGAATGATAGGCTCAGGCAGCAGCGACGGTGTATTCCAGCTTGAAAGCACAGGCATGAAGCGGTTTATGACCGAGCTCAAGCCGTCAAGTCTGGAGGATATTATTGCCGGAATTTCACTTTACCGCCCGGGTCCTATGGACTCGATACCGAAATATATCACCAACAAGAACAATCCCGAAAACATCACATATAAGCACCCGATGCTGGAACCTATTTTAAACGTAACATACGGCTGTATTGTGTATCAGGAGCAGGTTATGCAGATAGTACGGGAGCTGGGCGGCTATTCGCTTGGCAGAGCCGACCTTGTACGACGTGCAATGAGTAAGAAAAAAGCGGACGTGATGGCAGAGGAAAAAACCGCGTTTGTAAACGGCGCGGTGGAGCGCGGTATAGACCGAGATACGGCGACATCCATATTTGACGAGATGATGGACTTCGCCTCATACGCCTTTAACAAATCCCACGCGGCGGCATACGCTGTTGTCGCGTACCAGACCGCGTGGCTGAAGTACTACTACCCGTCCGAATTTTTCTCCGCGCTGCTCAACTCATTTATTGACAGCGGTGGGCGAATAACCAAATATATTATGATTGCGAAAAAAGAGGGTATAAACATCATTCCCCCTGATATAAACCGGAGCGGCAGCGCGTTTACCGCCGTCGGAAATGAAATCGTGTTCGGACTGGGCGCAATCAAAAACGCCGGCGAAGGCGTTGTTGAGGAAATCGAGAATGAACGCGTTACGCACGGCGCATTTGTGTCGTTTACCGATTTTTGCCAAAGAATGTCGGGCAAAGGGGTTAACAAGCGGGTTGTCGAAAACCTTATAAAATGCGGAGCCTTTGACAGCATGGGGCTGAAACGCAGCGTACTCCTTTATGAATACGAGGCTCTTATGGATAAAATCGCCGCAACGGCTAAAAACGAAATGCCCGGTCAGATAAGTCTGCTTGATATGGCGGATGAAATCAAGCTCAGCTCAAACACGGACAACTTTCCGGACAGAAACGAGCTTCCGAAAGCTAATATACTCGCCATGGAAAAGGAAAGTATAGGTATGTATGTATCCGGACACCCCTTAGACGTTTACAGGGATATGCAATTCAGCGCCGGCATAACAACCGTGCTGAGCGTGCTTGAAAACGAAAACGGCGAATTTGCTCCCGATACCTATGTGGAAATGATTGGTATAATTTCAAGTGTGCGCGTAAGACGCACAAAGCGCGATGAAATTATGAAGTATATAAACCTTGAGGATTTAACGGGAACTATAGAGTGTCTGGTTTTTCCAAACGGTGTACGAGCCTATGACAATCTGCTTGAAAAGGATAAAATCGTGCTCATCAAGGGCGAGCTTGATATCGGCGATGATCAGCCGCCTAAGGTCAGAGTGCGGAGCGTTGAACCGCTCAGGAGCGAAAAGCTTTATATAAGGCTTAAAACCAAAAATACGAATGATTTAAACAAGATAAAGCAAGCGCTGAGAGGCGCAAAGGGTTCGGCGAGAATATATGTTTACTTTGAGGATACCAAGAAAACATTGATGGCACAATCAAGCATAGACTTAAACGACAACAGAATAGAAGTTTTAAAAAATCTCTTCGGGGAAAATAACGTAAAGACGGTGATAAAGTAATGAAGCAGAGCACAAAATCAAAGGTACTGGAAATACTGAGAAAAAATGAAAGCAGCCCTGTTTCGGGCGAAGACTTGGCAGCCCTTGCCGGAGTATCTCGCAACGCCGTCTGGAAGGCTGTAAACAGTCTCAGGAAGACAGGCTACCAAATCAGCGCGAAACGGAATTCCGGATATATCCTGAAACCGAGCAATGTGCTGTCAAGGGAAGCTGTTACCGAATTTTTAAACGATAAGACTATAGCGGAAAGGCTTGAATTTTTCGAATCGGTGACCTCTACCAATACCATAGCAAAGCAATACGCGGCGGAAAACGGCTGCGGCGCTCCTTTGGAAAAAATTTTTATAGCGAACGAGCAAACGGCGGGGCGCGGCAGACGCGGGCGCAGCTTCTATTCGCCCGTGGGAACCGGAGCGTACATGAGTCTTTTGCTGAGTCCGGGTATGGGTGCAGCCGAGGCGGTTAAGCTGACAACCGCGACGTCTGTGGCGGTCTGCGCGGCAATTGAAGCAGTATCGGGGCTGAAACCCGAAATTAAATGGGTGAACGATGTATATCTAAATAACAAGAAAATCTGCGGAATATTGACCGAAGCCGTAACCGACTTTGAAACAGGTGAGGTTGAAAGCGCGGTTATCGGCATAGGGGTAAATGTGTTTACCGAGGAGTTCCCGCGTGAAATCATGGAAATTGCCGGTTCGATGGGCGCGTCTTCGGACAAGCTCGACAGGAACAGACTGATTGCGGAAATTATAAACAGCCTTATGCGGCTTTTTACGGTCATTGACAACAAGCTTGTTATAAATGATTACATAGATGAATACAAAAAACGTTCTATGGTTATCGGCAGGAGAATAAAAATAATAAATACGGGTGAAACCGCCGAAGCCTTGGATATAGACGAAAACGGCGGACTGATTGTCATGCTCGACAGCGGCGAAAAACGTACTCTGACCGGCGGTGAAATCAGTATAAGAACCGTGGAATAAGCGGTTAAAAAAGGGGTTATTTATCAAAGTGATTATTTATTATATAAAAAAATTTTTTGCCAAAGTGTTCCCGATTATCATTACAGCGCTTTTAATAATGCAGATAAACGCATATGCCATTGACTTTAGCATAGACGAAGCCTGCAGCTCGGTTGTGGCGGTTCATACGTCAAATACCATGGGAACAGGCTTTGCAATCTCCAAAAATATGGTGATTACCAATCATCACGTTGTGGACACTACGACGAGGTATACAATAGAAACATATGACGGAAGCTTGCTGGCGGGCAAGCTGCTGGGTTCCGATGAAGCGCACGATTTAAGCCTTATCGAGGTTATAGGCGGAAACCTTCCCGCTATACCTCTGACTACGGATTTGCCGCCCCTCGGCACGGATGTTTACGCCATAGGTTCGCCTCAAGGCTTGAACTTTACAGTAAGCCGCGGCATACTTTCGACAATCGACAGGGAAATAGACGGGATTAACTATATCCAGACAGACGCGGCAATCAATCCCGGTAACAGCGGCGGACCGCTGCTTAACCAAGCCGGACAGGTAATCGGTGTAAACAATATGAAGGTACAGGACGCTGACAGAATTTCTCTGGCTATTCCGATGAGTACGGTTGTGGATTTTTTGCGAAGCTTAGGCGTTTCCGTTGTTTATTCCGACACCGCTGATTTTGACCCCGCAAGCACGGATAATATAGTTATACAGAGCGCCGCCCAAATCTCCGCCGATGAGTCCTATGAACAATATTCAAACAGCCTCAGACTCCAATACACCGATATAATCGAAACGGTGCAAAGGGAAAACAAAATTTTAATCGGCGGGCTTGTGATTTTAGCTCTGCTGTGCTTTATACTTATGGTTGTCATGATGTCGCAGAAGGATAAGCTGAACAAAGCCGAAAGCAATCTGAACAAGGCTATCTACGCTATTAAAATACAGAGCAAACAAATCAACGCTATAATTCGCATGCAAAGGGCGGCACGGCTTGAGCAAAATCGGCAAAGAGCATCCGAGACTTCCTCGGAAAGCAACACCGCGCAGCAGCAGCCGCGACAGCAGCGCACAAGCCTCGAAAACGAAAACGAAGGCGCTTTCAATGGCTCGTGACCCTAATCTCCCAATATCTTGTATATGATTTTAATTTGTTTTTATTTTAATTTGTTTACATTATATTCATTGAATTTTTATATAAAACATGATATGATAGTGTCTGAACGCTATGACAAAATTTGATTTGCAAAACAGAAAGATGGTGTATAATATATGAATTTATCCGAAAAATCCGAAAAAGCCGAAAAAGCCGAAAAAGCCGAAAAAGCCGAAAAAGCCGAAAAAAATATTTCGGATGCTTGCGTAATAAAAAAGACCTCAATAGGCGGACAGGCCGTTATTGAGGGAGTTATGATGCGCGGTCCCGAAAAAATAGCTACCGCTGTACGCAAGCCTGACGGTGAGATTGTTGTTGACGAGCAGGAACTGGGCAAAGGCAGAAAAAGCAAATTTGTAAAGCTTCCCATAATAAGAGGCTGTGTGAACTTTTTTGACTCATTGATTGTCGGAGTTAAGTCGCTGATGTTTTCCGCGAAATTTTTCGATGTTGACGAAGACGGAAATGAGATTGAGCAGGAGCCGAGCAAGTTTGAAGCATGGCTTGATAAGAAGCTGGACTCCGACGCCGCAATGAATGTTGTCATTTATTGCTCCGTTATTCTGTCTCTGTTAATGTCGGTCGGCTTATTTATTCTGCTCCCCACTTTGATTGCGGGATTTTTAACCGACTTTATGAAGGTGCATAATAATACGGTTTTGACTCTCACGGAGGGCATTGTGAGAATTGCTATATTTATACTGTATCTGACCCTTGTATCACAGATGAAGGATATTAAACGTGTTTTTATGTATCACGGCGCGGAACATAAGTCTATATTCTGCTATGAAAAGGGCTTGCCTCTGACAGTTGAAAATGTACGCGTCCAGTCAAGGCTCCATCCGAGATGCGGAACCAGCTTTTTACTTATCGTAATGGTTATAAGTATTCTTGTTTTCTCAATTATACCGTGGCACCGGGAGAGCTTTGTCGGTATACCGGTTATAGGCGCGGTTTTCGGAGCTATGCCATGGGCAATATGGAGAATTATACTAAGACTGCTGCTTCTGCCGATTGTCGCGGGACTGTCATATGAGATAATCAAGTTTGCCGGTCGCCATGACAATTTGCTCACAAGAGCCATAAGCAAGCCCGGAATGTGGTTTCAGCTCATTACCACAAACGAACCGGAGGATGATCAGATAGAGGTGGCAATACGCTCTCTCACGGCGGTAATCCCCGAGGATAAAACTGCGGACATATGGTAATGTCATAGTTAGCACTATAAATATATAGACAAAATATTTGCAACCGGTGGATAGGATGATATAGATGACTTTAAAAAATCTGCGCAAAAACGCGCACACCAAGCTGCGGGGAAAGACGGGTATCTCATCTCCCGAGCTTGATGCCGACTTGATAATTATGCACGTCATGGATTTAACAAAAAACGAGCTGCTTGTCAAGGATATTAATGTGCCCGACGCGCTTGCGGTCGAGGTAAACGCTTACCTCAACCGTCGGGCGGCGGGTATGCCTGTGCAATACATAGTAGGGAAAACAGAATTTATGTCTTTGGAATTTGAGGTTAACAAAAACACCCTTATTCCGCGCCGGGATACTGAAATTCTGGTTGAAGCCATAATAAACAAATACAAAAATTCAAGCGAACCTGTTAAAATTCTGGATATAGGCTGCGGAAGCGGCTGTATCGGCGTAAGTCTCGCGCGATACCTGCCATACGCGGAGATTACCGAGCTTGACGTATCGGAAAAGGCTCTCAATGTCGCGAAACGAAACGCCGAGAGGAACATGGTTTCGAGCCGTGTGAAGTTCGTGTGCCGCGATATAAACGACGGCATTGACGGTGAATACGACTGTATAGTTTCAAATCCTCCGTACATACCGACTGACGATCTGCTTGACCTGCAGCCCGAGGTTATAGAATTTGAGCCTGTCACAGCGCTCGACGGCGGAGACGACGGTTTGGATTTTTACAGAACGATTATCGAAAATATATCCCCCAAAAAGGGCGGTATAACCGCGTTTGAGGTAGGAATAAACCAATCGTACACCGTGGCGGATATGATGCATCTTAAAGGCTATACCAATATAGAAACGATTAAGGATCTCTCCGGCATAGAGCGTGTGGTTCTGGGATATGCCGCATAACAAAAGGCTCTCCGTTTTTACGCGAGAGCCTATTTTATTATCCGGTTTTTTCTTAGCTTTCTTAACTTTCTTAACTTTCTTAACTTTCTCCGTTTATCTTCTTAATCGTGCTGTTGTACAAATCGGTATATACCTCGCCGGGCTTTAAGCCGCCGATTTTGGCTTCTCCCATTTCTGTTACCGTCACGAGCTGATAGCCCGCCTCCTGAAGAGCGGGGATAAGCCTTATAGCGGCCTCTACCGATGGTTCATAAATATCATGGAACAATATTATCGCGCCGTCGCTGACATTTGACATTACAGTATTATAGCTTGAATCGGCATTTTTTGTCCGCCAGTCCTCGGTATCGATAGACCAGAGAATAATCGGCTGTTCAAACCCGCTTGCAATTTCCTTTACCGTATCATTGTACGAGCCGTATGGCGGACGTATTGTTGACGCATCCTCATTGATTACATTCTTAAACTCATTCTCGGTTTTCTGAAATTCCTCTTTGACCGCGTCCGCGCTGAGACCGGTGAGCTGAGTATGACTGTATGTATGGCTTGCCACATCACAACCTATCTCTTTCATCTTTTTAATTGAATCGCCCGCTCCGCTTATGCTGCTCACACGGTTGCCGACAATATAGAACGTCGCCCTCGCGTTGTTCTCCTCAAGCGCCTGCAAGAGCTTGTCGGTTGTGGCGGGGTTGGGTCCGTCGTCAAAGGTCAGACATACCATTGGCTGATCCGGATCAACACCGTTTATTCCGCGCTTCCAGCCGTTGTTTATATATTCATCAACATCGCTTTTCAATACTTCCTTCTCCTCATCCGTTGACGGATTATATACCTTTGAAAAGATAGATGAATAGTTAGTGGTATAGCCCTCTTTCTGATATTTGTCTACATCACCCTTATACACTATAATACTGGAACCGTCATCAGCCCACATGGTTGTAATAACATCGTTAAAGTTCTCAAACCATCCAACGGTTTTCTGCGCCTCCGCTTCACTTGCCGTAAACTGCTCGCTTCTCCCGTCCTCGGCATACAATGTAACCGCGTCATCACTCGGCGTATCATTGATATCAACGGGGATAACCCCCCTCATACCTAAGCAAACCACCAAGACAGCGGCAAGAAGTATACATCCTATAACTTTTCTCATTGGTAATCCCCCTTATTAATCCCCAATCAAATTCACATAAGCTAATTCACATAAGCAAATTTACATAAGCAAATTTACATAAGCTAACAATTCATAACAATTCACATAATAATTATAATATTAAATTCCTCTAATGTCAATGCTGCAGTGTGACAATTTTCTTAAAATTTATATGCGGAAAGAGGCAATATAATATATCCGGCAATTGTCGTTATTACTATTGTGTAGAATATAATTTCTCCGAACAGATTTGAGTCCTTGCCGTATTCGCGGCGTATTTGGTTTATTTGCATAATCATAATGGTTGAAATTATTACTATGTAAATTCCCCATATATTAATAAACTCAAGAAGCCCCGCTTGGAGCGCGTCGGGAACAAGATTGGCTCCAATCACAATATTTGACGCTGTACCGATAAGAACAGCCGGAATCATACCCAGAGAGTCAACGTTATGGTGTGAGCACGCAAACAGTGTAATAAACATCCAAGCCGTTGTCCCGAGAAGCGTTAAAATACACTTGATATAAAGCCCCCACGAGCTGCGGTTAAGTTCAATTTCTGTTATAATTTCCGAATATACCTCGCTTGCGCCGTTTTTATAATACGCCCCGTCCAACGCGGTATCGTGTCTGTTTATATACAGCCCAACATCGGAATTTGTAAGCTTAAATCCCGTTACGCCGAGATTTTCATTAACAGAGCTTCCGTCCTTATCCGGCGCAAATACAATATCCTCTATACTTTGTGTCGGCATTATATATAATCTTAACTGATATGACGCAAGCGGAAATCTGCGGGTATCGTATTCTTTATGAACCGTTGCGTTTACTCTGAACAACTGGTAGTTATCCGCGCCGTTTCTGTATTCATCCAGTATTTTAACGCTCTTTATCTCACCCTCGTATATATCAAATTTATCCCGCATATCAAGAGTGTCATTGCCTTCCCAATTAAACCAGCAATTAAACGTTACCGTGTAATTAGAGTTTTTTATGTCAATCTCATCAATGCTTACGATGTACGTACCTACAGACACCTCGGCGGCGTTTTCCATGAGATTGATTTCCTCTTGCGTGTAATCGCATGATTCCGTAAGATAATTGTTCCAGTCGTATTCATCTCCGCGTTTGTTATCATATAAGTAAATTGACGATGCACCTATAAATAATACAAAAAAACCTATTATAAAGGTTTCCCAGAAAATCAGTTTTCTTTTTAAAGCTTTATCCAATGAGTTTATTCGCATATCATCTATCATTTCCCCATTACATAATTTTAATATAGAACCAGTTTATCATATATTATTTTTAATGTCAACAGCGTGAAGTTTAAATTGCAATATAAAATCGCAATTTAAAAATACTTCCGATTTTAACTTAAATATTGACATCATGGCGCAAAAATGTTAATATAACCGTATAATAATATAATTGGGAGTACGCGTATGTATTGCAAAAAATTTTTGATTTTCATTATGATTGCCGCAGCGTTGCTATCCAACGCGCTGCCGGCATACGCCGATAACGATACGTCACGGACAGCCGAATATCTCATGTCGGCGGTCAGCGAGCCGTCATGCTCGTCAATCGGCGGCGAGTGGGCGGTAATCGGGATAAAGCAGTCCGGGATTTCCGTTCCCTCTTCCTACTATCAGGGTTATTTAAGCCGCTTATATGCCTATATAGACGAGCGCGGCGGTGATTTGGGCAGAAAATATACGGAGTATTCGCGAATTGCCCTTGCCTTGAACACACTTGGCGAAAATCCGTACTCCGTCGGGAGCGAAGGCTATAATCTGTTTGACTTTATCAACGACTGCGACAACGTACTCACTCAGGGCATAAACGGACCTATATTCGCTTTGCAGGCAAAATATTACTGCGGCGACACTGATTTCGAAAGCCGCGATGTGTATATAGGGTATATACTTGAAAATCAGAACGGTGACGGCTCCTTCGGTCTTACGAAGGGGGTTCCCGATGTTGATATAACCGCTATGGCGATAAGCGCTTTATGTCTGTACGGCGGAAATCTTGAAATCGACAGAGCGGTGAACAGGGCGTTTTTATATCTGTCCTCCGTTCAGCTTCCGAGCGGCGGATTTTCCGAATTGTCCTCGGACGGAGAGGCAAGCTGCGAAAGCACGGCACAGGTAATCATCGCAATGAAGCGGTACGGACTTGCGCCCGATAATAAGTTTTTTGTAAAAAACGGCAGAACCGCTCTTGACGCAATGAACGACTTTCGCCAATCAAACGGCGGATATTCCCACACACTAAGCGAGGGTGCGGTAAATCAAATGGCAACGGAACAGGCTCTCACTGCGCTGTCCGAGCCGCAAAGCACAGTAAGGTCGCTTATCTATGATACAATCTGGTTTGAAGCGAATGTGGAATACTTTGCCTCCGAAAAGAGCGTTTAAGAAGGTGTATATACAATATGAGAAACAATAAGAGCTGTAAGCGCTTGCACATATTACTTTCCCTAATGCTTTCCGTGATGCTTTTTTTGGCGTTCCTATGCGGCTGCTCGACACGGAATATCGATATATCCTCCGATGCGGTATCCGATAATGTCTCCTCGCCCTACGAAAAGGCTGAAGAACACGTGTTTGGCAGCGATGACTATATCGGTGACGGCAATGATATTGAGGGCGGGGAAAACGGCTCCTCGCATATATTCGGCGGAGAGCAAAGCCGAGACGATGAAGCGTATTCCGGAGAAATAAATTCCGGAGAAAAATATTCTTCTATTCCTCCGGAAAACAATACCATCGAAAATTCACAAACGGACTCAGGCTCCGCGCCTCGCCAAGAACAAGGGCAGAGCGAAGCCGGATACGATAACAATACCGCAGCCGTGAGTCAGTCTGACCGGAATGAGCAAAGCGATAATGCCGCGTCCGATAACGTGCCCGATAAGGCACAGACGACAAGCGTCTGCTCGTTTCTGGTGGACTGCTCCAAGGCGCTTGAATATGAAAAGCTGTCTCCGTCAATCAGGGCTGTCTTACCCGCGAACGGAATAATATACAGCGGTGTTGTCGAATTTACACCCGGCGAAAGTGTTTTTGACGTTATGAGCCGTGTTCTCAGAGAAAACGGAATTCCCATGGAGTCCTCCGTCACCCCGGGCTTCGGCTCAAGGTATATTGAGGGTATAAATTCACTGTACGAGTTTGACGGAGGTTCAAACTCGGGCTGGGTATATTTTGTAAACGGAAGCATGCCGAGTCACGGCTGTGACTTGCAGACGGTAAGCAACGGTGATGATATACGCTGGTATTATACACTTAACTTAGGATATGATATTTCGCTGTGATAAGGAGCATGGCTATGAGAGATGAATTTTCAAGATTTCACCCAACGGTAAGCTTTTTATACTTTGCTGCGGTGATTGTATTTTCAACAGTATACTTAAATCCGATACTGCTTGTCGTTTCTCTAACGGCGGCGCTTATTTACTCGGTATACTTAGACGGACGGCGTTCCCTTAAATTCAGTTTGATGCTGATTTTGCCGATTGGACTGTTCGCGGCGATAGTTAATATCGCGTTTAATCATAACGGTCTTACCGTACTGCGCTATCTGCCAACGGGAAATCCGCTGACTCTGGAATCCGTGATTTACGGTATATGCGCGGCAGCTCTGCTGATGAATGTGATAATGTGGTTCTTTTGCTTCAACAGAGTTATTACATCCGACAAATTCATCTACCTGTTCGGGCGTATTATACCGTCGCTTTCACTGGTTCTGTCTATGGTTCTCAGGTTTATACCGAGATTTAAGCGGCAGCACGGTATGGTTGTGACAGCGCAGAGTTCGCTGCAAAAAGCCATGCAAAAAAACACGAAAAAAGCCAAAGGAAAAACCAAAGGAAAAAACGGACTTGTTTCAAAAATACGCCATAGCGCCAATGTGTTTTCCATTATGCTTACATGGTCGCTTGAGAACTCAATAACCACGGCTGACTCTATGAACTCACGCGGATACGGCTTAAAGGGGAGAACGGCGTTTTCAAACTACAGATTTTATCCGCGCGACGGCGTTATGCTGTGTATTCTTATAATTCTGATTGCTCTGCAAATTTGTCTTACGTTTTTCGGCTGCGCCCGCGTAACCTACTATCCGTATTATGAACTGAATATTTCGACAATATCAGTCTCGGGATATGCAAACTATGGACTGATTTGTATTTTACCGATGATAATCAACCTGACGGAGGATATTAAATGGAACTATTTTCGATCAAAAATTTAAACTTTTCATATAACAACAACCGTAACGGCTTTGCCCTGCACGACGTCAGCCTTGATATACAAAGCGGCGAGTTTATTACACTGTGCGGGAAGTCGGGCTGCGGCAAAACCACTCTTTTAAAACAGCTTAAAACAGCCCTTATGCCCGGCGGCTTGCGCTCCGGCTCCGTAAAATTCTGCGGAAATGAGCTTGACAGAGTAAGCCGTTCGCGCCAGACATCGGATATAGGCTTTGTCATGCAGAAGGCGGAAAGCCAGATAGTGACGGATAAGGTCTGGCACGAAATGGCGTTCGGGCTTGAAAGTCTCGGCTATGATACTGACGAAATACGCCTTCGGGTTTCGGAAATGGCGAGCTTTTTCGGGCTTCAATCGTGGTTCTATAAAGAGACAAGTACTCTCTCGGGCGGACAGAAGCAGCTCCTCAGTCTTGCTTCCGTTATGGTTCTTGAGCCGAAAATTCTTATACTGGACGAGCCGACAGCTCAGCTTGACCCAATTTCCGCGGGTGATTTTATGCAAATGCTTCTCAAAATCAACTGCGAATTCGGTACCGCGATTTTAATTTCCGCTCATAATTTAGAGGAAGTAGTACCCATATCCGACAGAATGATTGTTATGGAAAACGGCAGAATAATCGCGGACAATGAGCCTCGAAGCGTTATTATGCAGCTTAAAAACACGGGCAACGAAATGTTCACGGCAATGCCCGCGCCGGCGCAGATTTACGCATCGGTGAGCAGCGGAAACAACTGTCCGCTGACTGTGCGCGAGGGCAGGGAATGGATAAGCGAATACACCGAAAACAAGACTATCCGTCCGGTTCCCGTAAAAAAGCTCGGCTATAAAACGGACGTTCCTGTTCTGAAAGCCAAAAATATATGGTTCAGATATGAAAGACGTGAAAATGATATACTGAAAAATATTTCTCTCACCCTGCACAGCGGCGAATGGCAAGCTCTCGTGGGGAGTACCGGTGTGGGAAAAACAACGTTTTTGTCTATCCTTTCGGGTACAAACCTACCCTACCGCGGCAAGGTGGACACGATGGGCAACCGCATCTGCCTGCTGCCGCAGGACCCGACTACCATATTCGAAAAGGACACCGTTATGGAGGATTTGATTCAAGGAACCACTCACAAGGATGAGGAATATTTGCAAAATATAATCAGACTGTGCGACCTTACAAAGCTGCTCTATATGCACCCGTATGACCTGTCGGGCGGCGAGCAGCAGCGCGCGGCTTTGGCAAAGGTTCTGCTGCGGCGGCCGGGAATACTGCTGCTTGACGAACCCACAAAGGGACTCGACGCACACTTTAAGAAAAAGCTTGCGGGTATACTCCTGAGCCTAAAGCTTCACGGTATATCAATAATAACGGTGTCCCATGATATTGAGTTCTGCGCTCAATACGCCGATAACTGCGCGTTTTTGTTCGACGGCGAGATTATATCAAAGGGCGAACCCCGTGCGTTTTTTTCGGGCAACAACTTTTACACCACCGCTGCCAACAGAATTGCGCGGCATATTATCCCCGACGCAATCACTACCGATGACGTTATATATGCTATCGGCGGCAGCCCTGCGGTAACACACAGATCCGCGCCTCCGGATAAAACAGAGCCCAAGGCGGATATGAAGCCCGTGGGAAGCACAGTTATGTCGGACAAGGCATCAAGAGGCTCGATTTTATTTTCGCTGCTTTCGATACTGCTTATTCCTTTAGTGATTTATCTGGGGAACAGGTTCATATCAAACCGCCCTTACTACTACATCAGCGCGGTAATTATCCTGCTGGCGATAGTCCCGTTTGTGATTATGTTCGAGGGCAAAAAGCCCAAGGCGCGGGAGCTTGTTACCATATCGACACTGTGCGCTCTGGGCGTTATAGGACGCATAGCCTTTTATATGGTACCGCAGTTCAAGCCGACCGTTGCCATAATAATAATATCGGCTATGGCGCTGGGAGCGCAGCGAGGCTTTCTGATAGGGATTATATGCGCCTTTGTATCCAATATATTCATAGGACAAGGACCGTGGACGCCGTGGCAGATGCTTGCCTGCGGCGCAATAGGATTTATTTCGGGCTTTATGTACAAAAAAGAGGCGCTGCCTAAAACGGTAACGCCCGTATGTATCTTCGGATTTCTTGCCACCGTCATAATCTACGGCGGGATTATGAACCCCGCGGCGCTGATTATGTCCGGCAGCAAAATCACATTAAACGAGCTTTTGGCATATTATATCTCAGGTCTGCCCTTTGACTTGATTCACGCGGTCTCGACCGTCATATTCCTCGTCCTTCTGGCAAAGCCTATGCTTTCAAAACTGGACAGGGTCAAGAAAAAATACGGTCTGCTGCTGCGTGAAAAAAACTCATTTATTTAAAACTCATTTATTTAATTTAATAAGCTTAGCGCAATCATTTTGGAAACCTCCGCTCTGGTTGCGCTTTCCTTTGGCGCAAAGCAGTTATCCTCCTTGCCGTTTACAACTCCGAATTTCCGCATATTCAGAACGCTGTCAAGCGCATAATCGGAAATCTCGTCCAAATCTCTGAACTCCGTTGCATCCGTTACCTCCGGCGCTTCATTTAGCGTTATATTCCGCTTCTCTATCACCCTGTTTAATATTACGCATATGTCCTCGCGGGTAATATAATTATCCGGCAGGAAGCTTCCGTCCTCATAGCCCAGAACATACCCGCATTCGGCTGCCCAGCTTACATACTCCGCGCACCAATCTCCGGACTGTACATCATTAAAGACAGGAGCGGAGGCTGCCTGCGCTTCATCGGTATTAAAAATCCTATAAAGTATGGTCACAAGCTCCGCTCTCGTGATGCCCGTGTCGGGTCTGAATGTTCCGTCCTCGTAGCCTTTAAGCAGCCCCTTGTCGCTCATAGCGGTAATATAGGCATATGCCCAATGCGTGCTCGGTAAATCGCCGTATACAGAACCGTCACCGTCCGGCAACGCGGTTGATACGGGAGATGCGGTCGGTGTCGGTGCGGCTGTGCTTGAAGTAGAAAAATCGCTGTTGCTGATTGTGCCGCCGATGCTCTTAACCGCAGCATCGTCCTTGGTATAATCATCCGTGTAATACAGCTTTAAAACATCGCCGTCCTTCAGCTTATATGAGCTTATCCCGACAGTCGGCGCTTCTCCGTTTACGGTGTACAGCCAGCCGCTGTTCGCCCCGTTGGATTTTTCAGCCAGCGTTACTCCGTCCGGCGCTGTTATCGCCGAAATATATCCGCTGTCTATTCCCTCCGCCGTGTAGCCGTTCTCCGTCAGAACGGTTTTAAGAACCTGCGCCGCCGTTGCGCCGCTTGAAACACTCTTTTCGGCGGGAACGATCCACACGGGATACGAGCCGCTGTGCGCCGTACTGCCGTGTACGGTATCGCCTATAACGGATACGGTAACCGTAATCTTTGTTGTGCCTGTTCCGCCGGAGCCGCCTCCGTTTCCGCCCGGTACCTCCGTATTATCGTAAATAGGCTCTATCGGGTCAATATAATAAATGTTATAGCTGTCCCCCGCCTTTTCGGTTAAGCCTAAGTAAGAAATCAGCGCTCTGAAGCTCTGCTCGGTTCCCAGCGCGTTAAAATCGGTACTATCTGTATATCCAAAACCGCTGTTATCGGCAAGCGCGTAGCTGAGTAAGCCGTCTATAACACTGCCGCCGCTCTTTACAAACCTCTCGTCCCGGTTTGGATCAATCCCGATTGAGGTCAGACCTATGATTACCACCGCGTCCGTGTTAGAGCTGTAGTAGGTTCCTTTCTCGCTCTGAACAGACGATAAAACATTTATAATATTATCAACTGCGGCATTAACCTCTGCATACTGAGCCTCACTTATGCCTGCCGCCTCTGCGGAGTCCGCGAGAAAGAACGGAGCCAAAGCGTTAAGAGCCATAGCTGTGGAATCATAGTCCGGATAGGCTACGCCGTTCCATGTATATCCCCAAATTCCATCGCTGCCGCGGCTTGTGAGAATATAGTCAAGCAGCGTATCGCGTGTCAAATTTCCGTTCACTGTATAATCGCCCGAATTATATACAATCATCGCAAATATCGCGTCTGTCACATAGCTTATATCGCTTACCGAAAAGCCGGATAATCTTTCGATAAGGTCATACTCCGCGCCGTCTGATGTTGTGAGCTTGTTTATGTCGCCGCCCAACGCCTTTATCGCGAGAGCGTCCTTGGAAATCCCGCCTATTGACTGTGAAGAATATGCCTCGTCAATCAAAGCCTGCAGCGACTCATCCTTTGTTACAAGGTCATTGCCGTAGCCGCCGCAGACCATATCAAGAATTGTCCATGTGTCTGTCGTGCTGTAATATGACCGCGATATAATCGCGAGCAAGTCCTTGATTTTATCTTCCTTTTCCTCGTCTGTCAGGGGAAGTGTTGAAGGTTCGATTGTCGGCTCTATCGTCGGCTCTATCGTCGGTTCGATTGTCGGCTCGATTGTCGGCTCGATTGTCGGCTCAATCGTCGGCTCAATCGTCGGCTCCGTAACATCCCGCACGGTCACCTCGCACCACGGCAGAACAAAATAAGTATAATCATCTGAAAGACTTTCCGCCGAAACATAATATGTTCCCGCCTCGTTAAACGTAAGCGTCACGCTTCCGTTTTCATCTGTTATATATTCCGTGGGCAAGAGCGCGTTTTTGTCTGTTCCCATAAGTATCGCTATATCGGATATAGGCTCCGTATTGGCTTCTATTTGCTCAACGGGATAGCAGCCGAAAAATGTCATAAATCCATTGAGTGTCAGCGTCAGAGCTTCTCCCTTGTCAACATTTAAGGCTCTCTTATCAAAGAATGCGTAGTAGTCGCTCCAGTAGCTTGTGTCCTGATAGAAAAAGAACCGCAAATTATCTCCGTCCTCAAGATACGCCTTGTCCGCAGTATATGATGTGTACGAGCCGTATATCTCGTTCAAAACTCCGTCATTGGGCTGTATATCATTTACAAAAAATCCCGACGCGCTCGCGTTCTCGCCCAATACCGTTGTTATCCAGCCATAGCTTATATCAAGATAATTCCTCGCGGTTTCGGTATTGAATTCATCGCCGAGCAGATATTCGTGCGCAGCGATAAGCGCGTCAAACACGCTGACCTCGCCGTCGTCCTCTGTCTCGTAGCCGTACTTATACGCAAGACCTGAGTCAACCGTAAGGTTTTCGGGCGCAAGATAAAAGCCGTCGCCCGATATTGATACAGTGACCGTCTTTTGCGCAGCATCGGCAAAAACCGTAATGCCGCCAAGCATGGAAACACACATCACAAGCGCCAGCAGCGCCGCCAAAAATCTGTTTGTTCCTCTCGAATGCTTCTTGTTTAACATAAAAAACCTCCTATAAAATAAAAATGTCCGCGACAGAGCGCAGACACAAAAAACACTCAGCACACGGCTGTGTGTAATTGCCAAATTCAAGACCCTGTGAATTTAAAGCTCAATCGATAAAAGGCAGGTCTTCCGACTTAGTATCACAGCACGCGGCGCCTTCCCGAAAAAATCAGTGGCATAAACCGAACGCTCCTCATCACGGCAGCAGGACTGTTTGGGATTTTCACCCATATTCCCTATTCTCGTCCGCGCAAAATATTGCCGAACGCACCTTAAACCGCTATTAAATTTTATTTACTCTCAAGCCTCGAGACAAATTCTTTAAGCTTTGAAAAGCTCTCCTCGCTTATAACATGCTCAATTCTGCACGCATCGTTAAGAGCGTTTTCCTCAGAAACACCTATTTTCATCAGGTACTTGCTCAAAAATCTGTGACGCTCATAAATCTTCTCCGCTATCTCTCTACCGGAGTCGGTCAGGTCGATATATCCATGTTTATCCACTGTTATATAACCGCTCTCCCTGAGGGATTTAACAGCGCGGCTTATACTGGGCTTTGTATAGCCCGTTTCAGCGACAATGTCTATTGACCTAACGTTATCACCAGAATTGGACAGAATTAAAATCGTCTCCAAATAATTCTCGGCGGATTCCATTATTTTCATTTCACATTCTCCCTACCACAAATTAATACAATCATCTAAATATAAAAATATTTTATCATAAAGATAATTTTATGTCAAGATGAAGTTTCAAGCGTTAAAATTTCTTTAAATTTGTGCCAAATGCGTTGACAAATGCCGAAACCTATATTATGATAAAATTTAATAATTAAGTTTTTGCGCCCCGCCCGGGTTCGGCGAGCGGGAGTGACCACACCTGTCAAGGTGTGTGCCTTATAAAGCAGTCCTCTTTATCAAATAAACGAGGTCACAAACCACAAAAAAGTTTTTGCCCCGCTCGGGTCTGGCGAGCGGAACCGGGCTAGGCTCGGTTAAGGTGGTCCTCAGGACAAAAAATCAGGAATAAGGATATAAAGAAAGTGAGTAATCAGCTATTAATATATTCTTGCCCCTGCGGGGCAGTCGCCTGCGCGCCTCACGTGTTCGCTAACGCTCACCTACCGTTGCTTGCATTGCCGCTTAAGAAGCGGCGGTAAACCGGCAAAGTCGCAAAAGCTTTGCTTCGCTCTCGTGCCTGGCGTAGCGCTCGGGTTCGGCGAGCGCAACTGGGTCTGGCATGGTTAAGGCAGTCCTTTAGAAAAAAGTAATCGGAATTAGGAATAAATAAAAGTATAAAACTAATCCCTAATCATTTCTTGCCCCTGCGGGGCAGTCGCCTGCGCGCCTCACGTGTTCGCTAACGCTCTTTTAAGGAAGCTCTTAGTCAAAATTGCTTTGCAATTTGAAAGGTAGCTTTGAACCCGCAAGCAGAGCTTGCTTATAGCTACCGAAGCTTGCATTGCCGCCTAAGAAGCGGCAGAAAAGCAGTAAGCGGCTACGCTTAAAGTAAATTGAATTAAAACACTCGCAAAAATATTTTTAATAAGAGGAGAAATATAAATGATTGACAAATTAAAAGCTCTATATCATAAGTATGAAGAAATCCTGCTGTATTTGATATTCGGCGCTTTAACAACACTTATATCTATAGCGCTTTACGCATTGCTGATATTTGTGTTTGATCGCGTTGCGGATATAAGCGGCAATTCGGGACTGACGCTCCGAAACAACGGACTTTTAAACTCCGTCTGTGTTGTCTTTAAAAATATTATCGCGATACTTTTCGCGTATGTGACAAACCGAAAGTTCGTATTTAAGAGCAAGGTATCCGGCGCTAAGGCTATCGCTCTGGAGTGCCTGAGCTTCTTTGCCGCCAGAATAGCCACTATGATTTTCGAGGTGGTATTTATGTTCGTGACCGTGAATGTTTTAAGACAGCCTGAGCTTATCATGAACATTATCGCTCAGTTTGTGATTATAGCGCTTAACTATGTATTTAGCAAGCTGTGGATTTTTAAGAAAAAATAGAGGTGATATCCCATGAAGCAGTCATACAAGATAATTATTTCGCTGGCTGTCATATTCATAATCGGCGTATCGGCGTTGTTGATTTACAGCCGCAATTCTCAAACCGAGACCCAAACGAATTTTCAATCGAATTCTCAAACGAATTCTCAATCGGATTTGGCTCTGTCTGATGAAGCGGGAGACGGTGAGGAAGCGGGCATTGACTCCGCACAGCAGGCAATTGTCCCGTTCACATCGATTGCCGAAAAGGACGGAATACTTTATACAAGCCAAAGCAACGCCGGGCTTGCTGATTTTGACGGGGCGCAAATCATACCCATCGATTCGTACTGCTTCGCGATAATCGGAGAGGATGTATACTACATAACCCCCGGCGATGAGGAGTACGCGCCGGAGCTGCGCCGCTGCGGCACAGACGGCAACAACGATATATCGATTACCGAATTTGCATCTCCCTTAGGCTCTCCGACACTTGTGGGAGACTCTGTATATTCGGCTTATTACACCGACACGGACGGAGGGCTTAACAACGGTATTTACAGATATATTATTCCGCTGGGCGAAACACGCAAGGAAATAGACGGAGAATTTTTTGTATACGGATATGATACCGATTATATATACTATACAAACAACGAAAGCCCATCCTCAGGAACCGTCCTCTACAGAATGGACTATGACGGCGGCAATAAAACCGAAATTCTGAACTACCCGAGCTACACCGACAGTATTGTTGTGTATGACAAATATATATTCTTTTCCGCGTTTGACAGCGTTTCTCACTGCTGCAAAATATACCGCTCCCCGAAGGACGGGAACGGCAATATTGATGAATATTCGTTTGAATGTATGTCGGACATTTTCGATGTGATAGACGGCAGGATATACTATCAGGCGGACGGCGCGTTGTATTCCTCGCTGATAAACGGAGATGATGAAACGAGGCTTACGGATTTGGAGGACAATTCCCAATCGGCTTACGGATTTTTAAAGCTCGGAGATGTACTCTATTACAAGGAATATTCGGAAGCGGGAGACAGATATTTTAGTCTGGAAATTGAAACCGGAAAGAAAAACGATATTACAAAATAAAA
>CAYTZR010000016.1:0-41637 GCA_964442605.1 uncultured Oscillospiraceae bacterium | reverse complement strand
AGTACCAACCCAAATCATAGTCCAATCCAAAGCAGATAACATTTTGATAACAGAGCGGCTAACGTAAATGAAAAAATTGATAACGCTCGGCGTAATGTAGCTTAACAAGCTTTAACAAGGATTAATAATAGACAAAACGAGCACGCAACAACCTCAGAGAAGCAGTGCATATTGACCGAATTTTACGCAGGCATAGCAAAACGGCTTGAAACCTGCGTTCCAAGCCGTCTCTGGCGGAGAAGGAGGGATTTGAACCCTCGCGCCGCTTTCACGACCTACACCCTTAGCAGGGGCGCCTCTTCGGCCAGCTTGAGTACTTCTCCGAATTTTTTGAGAAACAATGGTTTCTCCAATATTAAGTTTATAATACGGTTAAAAAATGACACAGATAAGAGCCACGTGCTTAACCGAAAATGATGGCGGAGAGGCAGAGATTCGAACTCTGGGTGCTTTCGCATCACTAGTTTTCAAGACTAGCTCCTTAAACCACTCGGACACCTCTCCGTATACTGCCGCGCATGCTCTGTGTGATTGCCTAATCTCGCTGCGACTCAAGTAGTATACCATATTTCTGATGAGATTGTCAATACATTTTTTTAAAATATTTTAATTTTTATCAAATATTAAATTCATTTAAATTGTAGCAACGTTATATCAAGCTCACTTAAAATGGAGCGTTCAGGTACATTGCAGTCTGTGCTTTGAGGAGTGAGGACATTTGCATATAGGTTATCTTAATAGGTTATCTTAATTGATATTTAATTTAAAATTAAATTTTTGTGTGGACAATAATAACAATCATGTGTTATACTGTAAACATCGAGAGAGGAAAGGAACAGGAAATTCACATGAAAAATTCAGAAGTTAAAAACAAAACAATACTACTGACCGGAGGTACAGGTTTTATCGGTTCTCATACAGCGGTGGAGTTACTGCAGAACAATCACGATGTTATCATTGTGGATAATCTGTACAACAGCGAAGCGTCTGTTATCGGACGAATTGAAAAAATCACCGGCAGGTGTCCGGTATTTTATGAGGCGGATGTTGCTGATAGAGGAGCGATGGAGGAAATTTTTTCGCGTCATGCGATAGATGCCGTCATACACTTTGCGGGCTATAAGGCTGTCGGAGAGTCGGTACGAATTCCTGTGGCTTACTACAGGAACAATCTTGACACGGCGTTGACAATGCTTGAGGTTATGAAGGAGCATAACTGCAAAAGGTTTATATTCAGCTCCTCAGCAACGGTTTACGGTACATCCGGTAATGTGCCGTTTACGGAGAATTCCACGGAATTGGGCTGCACAAATCCGTATGGCAGGACAAAATATATGATTGAACAAATCTTGAATGATACCGCTGCTGCGGATCCTGATATGACGGTTGTTATGCTGCGTTATTTTAATCCCATCGGAGCGCATGAATCCGGAATGCTCGGAGAAAAGCCAAACGGGATACCGAACAACCTGATGCCGTATATAACGCAGGTTGCGGCGGGCATCAGGGAATATCTGTCCGTGTTCGGCGATGATTATCCGACGCACGATGGAACCGGTGTGCGCGACTATATCCACGTTGTTGACCTCGCAAAGGGTCATGTTGCCGCATTTGATTACAGTTTGGAGAATAAAGGCTGTGAGATTTTTAATCTCGGCACCGGAGTGGGCTACAGTGTTCTTGACATAGTAAAAGCCTTTGAAGAAGCATCCGGTGTAGAAATACCTTACAAGATAACAAAACGGCGCGCCGGTGATATTGCCGTTTGCTACGCAAGCACTCGCAAAGCCGAGGAGAAGCTCGGCTGGAAAGCCGAAAAAGAGCTCAGCGATATGTGTCGTGACTCATGGCGCTGGCAGCAGAGTGAATGGGCAAGATAATTTCTTGATTAAAAATATAGCTTAATACGGAGGTTAAGGAGTATGAACATGAAAATAGCGGTAGCGGGAACCGGATATGTCGGACTTTCGAATGCAATTCTTTTGGCTCAGCATAATGAGGTTGCGGCTGTTGATATATTGCCTGAAAAGGTTGAAATGATTAATAATAAAATTTCACCGATTATCGATAATGAGATTGAGGAGTACTTAAAAACTAAAGAGCTTAATTTGAAGGCTACTACCGATGCAAAATCGGCTTACAGTGACGCGGATTTTGTTATTATTTCAACGCCTACAAACTATGACCCAAAGATGAATTACTTCGACACATCATCGGTGGAAACCGTAATTGAGCTTGTTTTGAAATATAACAAGGATGCAATAATTATAATAAAATCCACTGTTCCGGTCGGGTATACAAAATCGGTAAGGGGAAAATATAATTGCGAAAATATATTGTTTTCACCGGAGTTTCTGCGCGAGGGTAAGGCTCTTTATGATAACCTTTATCCGTCAAGAATAGTTGTCGGCGCACCGCAGGATGATGAGAGACTTGTGGAAAAGTCAAAAGAATTTGCCGCGCTTTTGGCTGACGGAGCGATAAAGACAGAAATACCGCAGCTGTTCACCGGGGTAACAGAGGCGGAGGCGATTAAGCTGTTTGCCAACACATACCTTGCGCTGCGCGTTGCGTATTTTAATGAGCTTGATACTTACGCGGAGATCAGAGGTCTCAATACAAAACAAATTATTGAGGGCGTAGGGCTTGATCCGCGAATAGGCAATCACTATAACAACCCATCCTTCGGATATGGCGGATACTGTTTGCCAAAGGATACAAAACAGCTTCTCGCAAACTACAGTAATGTGCCTGAAAACATAATCGGAGCGATCGTTGAAGCTAACAGAACAAGAAAGGATTTCATCGCCGAAAGAATTCTTGACAGAAATCCAAAGGTAGTAGGCGTTTACCGTTTGACCATGAAGTCTGACAGCGACAACTTCCGCCAGTCTTCAATCCAGGGCGTTATGAAGCGTATCAAGGCAAAGGGTGTAGAGGTTGTTGTATACGAGCCTACGCTTAAAGAGGATAGTTTTTATCATTCAAAGGTTATGCGAAACATAGATGAATTTAAAAAAGTATCCGATGTTATAATCGCCAACAGATATAATGATGAGCTTGGCGATGTGATTGACAAGGTCTACACAAGAGATTTGTATTTCAGGGATTGAGAATAAGCCGAATTTTGGGCAAAAAAACTAATATCACAAAAAACTAATATCACAAAAAACTAATATCACACTCGTATGATTATGATTATGATTGCATTCGGCTGATTTTAAATTTATCCCAAGCTGTACAAAATTTTTATGGCCTCTGCGCGGGTTACGTTGTTGCCGGGGCGGATATATCCATCGGTATAGCCGTTCATTATGCCCTGCGTAAGGAGTGTTTCAACCGCGCTCAGCGCCCAAAACGGAACATCGTCGGAATCAATTGCGTTCAGCGGAGCGGCATACAGCCCGTCAGGCAGCATTCGCACGGCCGCGACCGAATATTCGGAACGTGTAATGTTTCCGTTTGGCGAAAATACCAAGCTGTCACCGTTTAGCTGTCCCTGCATAATTCCCAATGAATACAGCGCCTGAACCTGCATCAAAGCCCAGTCGGGAATGCTGCTTGTATCGCTGTAGGGGAGCGTTGTTCCGCGGTAGTTGTATACGTTAATATTTAAATAATTGCATATCATACACGCAAATTCAGCGCGTGTCATGCTTTTGTCGGGCATAAAGGTCAGTGTGCCGTCGGTGTCATAGCCGGAAACCACGTTCCTGCCTGACATATATGAAATATAATTCTCAGCCCAGTGACCGCTTGTGTCGCTGTATGGATTGTTTAGAGTTGATGTTTCTCCGACTTGATGAGTCTTAAACGCGCTGTAGCCTTCTTTGTCGGTAACGGACACGGTGATTTGATGAACTGTATCCGTAAAGCCCTTCGGAAAGACATATGTCAAGGCTCCCGTTTCGGTATCAAAATCAAACTGTGCGGCTTTTCCGTCTATTTTGAAAGATATATTATCGGAAGTTATTGCGCCGTGAGCCCCGTAAATCCCTGCAGTAAAGCTATCTGATGAAGAAGCGGCGGTTATAATGGGATAATCTGTTTCAAGTGGTCTTGGTGTCGGAGAAGGAGTAGGCAGGTTTTCGGTTGATACATTAACCTGGATTGAGGCATAAGTACCGCCGGCCTGAGCTGTTATTGTTCCCGACACAGCTGATGTTCCGGCTGTAAAGGTTCCGTCTGCCGCGATTGTTCCCAAGGAAGCATCGCTTACGTTCCATGTATACGCCTCATCGCTGTCAACGAGATTCATGCCTTGATATGTTGAGTCGGCGGTCAGATAAACAGACTCGCCCGCGTTTATTGTAATAGAAGCAACGCTCTCATCTGTTGCTTCATTCTTTATTGTTATCGAATCGGGAGTTGTCACTGAATGGAGCATTGTACTACCCGTTGCCGCACCCGACGCGGAGCTTATATAAACCTCTCCGTCGCCGTAAATTGTTGCATAGCCGTTTTCGTCAACATTTCCTTCGCCGCTTGTAACGGTATATACAACAGGCTCCGTCAATTGAGCCGCGCCGTAGGAGGAATCTATTGCCGATACCCAAATTCCTATAGTACTGCCCGAGAGCAAGTAGTCGCCATAGGGGTATGTCAGCAGCTTATACGGAATTCCGTCTGCGGCGTTCATCTTTTTTAAGAATATAAAGTTGGCGCACTGTCTGAGCGATTCAGACGGACTGTTAAGTACGACAAAATCTGTGGTTTCGGGCAGGGTTCCGCCAATCTGTGTGCTGCCTCCGCCGTCTAAGTTCACCGCGTCAACACAGCCCAGCTCCAAAAGCCGGTTTGCTAAGGTCTCCTTACGTACTCCGTAGCTGTAGCCCGACTGTCTTCCGTCAATTGTGTAAAATATTATTGAGCCGTCCGCTTTAATTCCAACAGCGCTTCTGGGAGCGGCAATGTCATCCTCAAAGTCAAGCTGTCCGTTTCTGATAAGAGAGCCGCCGAGACAGCCTGTGCCGTAAGCCGCATTCAGCCAGCGTTCATCGCCCGTGGTTTCGCTTGCGGTTATGGTAAGGGTCTGTCCGACCGCGAGTCCGTTTAAACGTGCTTTGACCTCATCTGCGACTCTGTCGTCAACGCTTATCACAAGCTTATCCGCCGGTATATCAACAGAACCGTCATTTTGGGTGATAGATTCGATTGTTGCGGTTACCGGTTGGTTTAAGACAAATTCTCCGGAAACGTTTCCGAGTACTATGTTTGTGCCGCTTCCCTCCGCGTTGGTTGAGCTGCCGAACTCGTCTGTGTATAGGTACATAACATATGGTTGTCTGTACTTGTTGAGACACTCGATACCGAACGCCGCGCCGGCATCGGAGCTGACCGAAATATAAATATGCATAGGCGTAATAAACGCGGTTCCATCCGCGTTAAAGCCGAGCGAAATAAGCTCATCAGTATCCGATGTCAGCAGGTGTCCGTCTACTATTGTATTGCTCATAGGCACACCCGTCGTAAACGAAAAGAAGTCGGCATTCATGCCCATTGCCGTATATACACCCTGCCCGTTTAAGGTTTCGTTGGCGCTGAGAACCGTTCTCTTGCCGAAAACCTGTGTTCCGTTTGAAATTATGGGCAAAACATCCGGGTTGGGGACATATTCAAAGTAATTTTCGGTCTGCTGCCCAACGCTGCTGCTCACAAAGGTATTGCGGTTATATACCGTACCTTGAGCATACTCGGTTTCCGCGTGAGAACTTTGCTCTCCCAAAACCGAAGCGTAAGCCGATGCCGGAAAAATCAGAATTGCCGCCGCCGTGCAGACTGATACGTATTTCATCAATATTTTATAATTGCTTTTGCGCAGTCTTTTAAATATATTTTTCATATTCACCTATCCTTTATTTAAAACATCGTTGTTAATTATACCATAACGCAAGTATACTTTCAAGGGGTGAAATTATTAATATTTTTAAGTGAATTTGTTAACTTTTTTAATTATTTTTATTTTAATAATTCCGCTATCTTAAATTTGATTTGTATATACGGGGTATCACTGTCGGTTATCAGATTATATTCCGAATTGCCCAGTTCTGTTTTTAACCAAAAATCGGCGGAATCTGTGACCTCTGCGATGCCATCCGCGAAGCACAGCGGCGGATACATAACGCACCACCAGTTTTGTCCTGCCGCCTCGCCTATATTTATATTCAGGGCGTTATATTCACCGCATGGCAGCGACAGAGTCTTACCTGTCTTCATTTTATACTGCTTGGTGGGAAACGAGCTGCACCCTACACTGCAGGTTACACGGTAGTCATATCCGTTCTTGCTTATAACATCATTTGCCACATACTTAAAAAATCCAAGATTGTTCTGCGCAATTCTTACGGACTCCTCGGTACTTTCGCAGTTCTCAAACAAAAATCCGCAGCGGTCTGCTATCTCGTCGCGTACCAGAAGCTTTAGCCGCTGATCCTGCTCCGAATTACTGTTTGCCACAATATGAAGGCGCAGAACGCTATCTTTGATGTGTTCTGTCTGAATATCAACATAGCACAGAAACGTAATAACAATAAGCGCGAAAAAACATAAAACTCCCAAAACCCGCATGAAATTAAATTTTGGCATAAGCATCCTCCGTATAAATTTATTATGTTACTTATTAGCTGCATCTATTAAGTACATCTTGTTATAGATTTTTAACACAATTTTATAGAATATACCTATTGAATTTATTCTGAAATGTGGTACAATAAATAATTAGTTCAGCATATTTCTGAAAGCGAGGCATTAGTATGGGAAAATTGAATGTATGTGTTGTGTTCGGAGGTGTATCGAGCGAGCATGAAATAAGCAAGATTTCCGTTGCGACTGTAATAGGTTGCTTAGATTCCGAAAAGTATAATTTACATAAGATTTTTATTGACCGCGCCGGTAACTGGATGTATTTTGACAGACCTGCCGAGGATATTAAAGAATTGGCTAATGATGAGGCTGTCAAAATATTTGACAAAGCAATCATTTCTCCATCGAGAAATGATAAATCGATTATCAGATTTAAAGGCGACGGTAAAGTTGAATATATAGGTATTGATGCGGCAATTCCTGTCCTGCACGGCAAGAACGGGGAGGACGGGACAATTCAAGGGCTTTTTGAGATTGCCGGTATACCTTATGTGGGTTCAGGCGTTTTGGGAAGCGCGGTATGCATGGATAAATGCATTGCCAAAATTTTATTTAAGGAAGCCGGGATACCTCAGGCGGATTGGGTGACGGTGAAGCGCGGTGAAGAGCTTGACGTTGAAAAAATAGAAGATAAGCTGGGCTACCCATGCTTTATAAAGCCGTCTAACGCGGGTTCGTCCGTCGGCATAAGCAAGGCTCATAACAGGCAAGAGCTTATTGATGGTGTAAATCAAGCGTTTGAGCATGATTATAAGGTTCTTATTGAGGAATTTGTAAAGGCGTGCGAGGTTGAAAGCGCGGTTATAGGAAACCTTGAGCCGGAGATTGCCGAAAACATCGGAGAAATTGCTCCCGCAAACGAATTTTACGATTTTGACGCAAAGTACAATGATGTGAATTCCAAGATTACAATACCCGCAAATATCGACAAGGACACGGAGAGAAAACTGAAGGATTACGCGCTGCGGGCATACAGCATTTGCGAATGCAGAGGTCTTTCCAGAGTTGACTTTTTTGTTGATAAGGAGACGGGTGAGGTTTGGCTTAATGAGATTAACACATTACCCGGATTTACATCAATAAGTATGTATCCTAAGATGTGGGAAAAGAGCGGCGTCGGCAATGCCGAGCTGCTTGACAGCCTGATAGAATATGCCATGAAAAGACAGGATTAGGTGATATAATTTGGACAACAGACCGATAGGAATTTTTGATTCCGGCTTGGGCGGGCTTACATGTGTTCGTGAGGTTATGAACATAATGCCGAGCGAGGATATAATATACTTCGGCGATACCGGCAGGGTTCCCTACGGCACAAGAAGCTCCGCGACCATAGTAAAATATGTGCGTCAGGATATTAACTTTCTAAGGACGTTTGATATAAAATTTATTATTATAGCGTGCGGAACGGCAAGCAGCGCGGCACTGCCCCATATTACCACCGAATATGAAACGGATATAATCGGCGTTGTGGAGCCTGCCTCAAAGGCTGCCGTCAATAAAACGAAAAACGGACGTATCGGAGTTTTGGGAACGCAGGGAACCATAAACAGCGGAAAGTATACCGAAAAAATCGGGAACTTAAATCGTGATATTGAAGTCATATCAAATGCATGTCCTATGTTTGTGCCGATTGTCGAAAACGGCTATGCTGACACTGAAGTGGCAACGATACTGGCGGAGGAATACCTCGAAAAGCTCATAAAAAAAGACGTTGATACTATAATTTTAGGGTGTACCCACTATCCTTTGCTCAGAAATACAATACAAAAAATCGTTGGTGACAGCGTGACGCTTATAGATTCCGGAGCCGCCGCCGCTGATGAGGCGAAGAGGGTTATGAAGAATTTGGATTTGTTAAGCAATAACGCTAAAAAAGGGACAGCAAAGTATTATGTAAGTGACACGGTACACGGGTTTGAGCAGTTGGGAAGCTTGTTCCTGTCCAGAAAGATTGACGGCGAGGTTGCTAAAATCAATATAGAAAAATACTAAGGAGAGAAGCGGATTGAAAGAAAACGCATTCATATCAATACGTACAGCGCAGGAAATTGACGGAGAACAGGAAACTATCGCGCTTGATACAAGAGGCAGATACGCTGTGCGAAACAATAAAATTTATATTACCTATAAAGAAAGCGAAATGACGGGATATGAGGATACGACAACGACAATAAAGGTCAGCGATGACAACGTATCCGTCTCCCGCACAGGTCGTTATGTATCAAAAATGGATTATATAAACGGAGAAAAAAGCCTGTGTCTGGTAAATACTCCCTACGGTCAAGTGGGAGCGGCCGTGACTACAAAGAATATTAAATTTGATTTCGGCACCGATGGAGGGGTTCTTAACATGGATTATCTTTTAGATGCCGACAATCAGAACTTCATAAAAAACAATATGACAGTTACGGTAAGGGCGGAGGCTTAAGATATACTCAAAAAATATGTGAAATAACTAAAAGCATAACTAAAAACATAACTAAAAGCAAAACGAAAGCAATAACTAAAAGCAATAACGAAAGGAAATCCGGATGAGCATAACAGACAAAATCAAGCAGGATATAATAAAAAGGCTGAGTGAGGCATTCATTAAAGCACAAAGCGATGGAAGTATTCCGTGCGCGGATGAGGAAATAAATATTCCGGAGCTGGCTAAGCTTGAAACTCCCAAGGACAAGAATCACGGCGATTTTGCGTGCAATATTGCCATGGTACTCGCAAAACGTCTCAAAACCGCTCCGCGAAATATAGCCGGCGGAATAGTAAGCCATATTGAAAAAGGCGGTAATATCGATAAGGTAGAGACTGCCGGAGCGGGGTTTATTAATTTTTATTTAAACCCGAATTGGCTGTATGAAACGCTTAAGGCTATTGAGGAGCAGGGCGCGGATTACGGAAGGATTAACATAGGCGAGGGCAAGAGAGTTATGGTGGAATTTGTAAGCGCCAATCCGACCGGCCCCATGCATATGGGAAATGCAAGGGGCGGCGCTTTAGGCGACTGCCTCGCATCTGTTCTTGAGTATGCGGGGTATGACGTTACACGTGAGTTTTATGTAAACGACGCGGGAAACCAGATTGAGAAGTTCGGAAAATCCTTGAGCGCCAGATATATTCAGCAGCTTAAGGGTGAGGATGCTGTGGAGTTTCCGGAGGACGGCTATCAGGGCGCTGACATAACAGACCATGCCAAGGCGTTTATTGAGCTTTACGGTGACAGGTATCTTAATTGCGGTGAAGAGGAACGTAAGCAGGCTCTTATTGATTACGCCTTGGAAAAGAACGTTGCCGCCCTTAAGGCTGATTTGGAAAAATACAGAATTCACTATGATGTATGGTTCAGAGAGAGCAGGCTCCATGAGGACGGAGAAGTCAAAGCTGCGATAGATAGGCTGACAGAAAAAGGCTATACCTATGAGGAGGACGGAGCTGTTTGGCTTAACTGTGAAAAGATGGGTCTTGAAAAGAACGAGGTTTTGGTTCGCCGGAACGGAATTCCCACATATTTTGCGGCTGATATTGCATATCATATAAACAAGCTGGAGACAAGAGGCTTTGATTGGGCAATAAATGTCTGGGGAGCCGATCATCACGGTCATGTCGCAAGGATGAAAAGCGCGTTGGCGGCTGTGGGAATTGAGCCTGACAGACTTGACGTTGTGCTTATGCAGCTCGTTCGTCTTATGCAGGATGGAGAGGTTGTCAGAATGTCGAAGCGTACCGGAAAGGCAATAACGCTAAATGACCTTCTTGACGATGTAAGCATAGATGCTGCGCGCTTCTTCTTTAATATGCGGGGAGCAGGCAGCCATCTTGATTTTGACCTGAGCCTTGCCAAGGAGCAGAGCAACGATAATCCGGTGTTCTATGTTCAGTACGCTCACGCCAGAATATGCGGAATACTGCGCCATCTTAAGGAGGACGGGTTAAGCGTTAAGAATTATTCCGAAATCAATCCGGAGGTTTTGACCCATGAGTCGGAGCTGAGCCTGCTTAAAAAGTTATGCGATATGCCGGAGGAGATCAGAGCTTCCGCTGAAACACTGGAGCCGGCAAGAATGACAAGGTACGCAACAGAGCTTGCCGCTGAGTTTCACGGCTTCTATAATTCCTGCCGTGTAAGCGTTGAGGATGAGGCTTTAAGAGACGCCAGGATGAAGCTTATAGACTGCACAAGGCAGGTTATATCCGGAACGCTGAGAATACTGAAAATAACAGCGCCGGAGCATATGTAAAAGGAATGGAGAAACAGATATATGAAAAAGATAGTTTGTATGATTGTTGCCGTTACAATAATGTTGACAGCGGTAACTGGATTTGCAGCCGAAGAAGATAAAATAATAACCGATGTTTATAGTTTTACGGGAACCCTTTATCTTTCAGACTGGATTGACGGCGGAATTATTCTGACAGGCGTAAAGCCGCTTTTGGAAACCGAAGACAGCGTGTCTGCCGCGTCAATGCTGGAGTATACGGAGGTATCCGCGTTTGACGGCAACGTCATAAACGGCGCAAGCGGCGAACAGCTCGATTTAGTCTCGCTTGCGTGGTTTCTGGATATGGAGGTGCAGGTGGTTGCCGCAAGGCTTGCCGGCGGAGGTTTAAGGATAATGTCAATAATTACGAAATGAGTTTACGAAAATCACGAAATGAGTTTACGAAATAAGATTGGAGATGTTAATATGAAAGGCTTAAGAAGAGCTATTGCCGGTGTTCTGGCTGCTGTCTGCCTGACAACATGCGGTGCGGTATTTGCCGATGAAACCGATGTCGCGGAATATCCGTATGACGGACAGTATATCGCCGACTATGTAAATGAGGTGGTGGAATATCTTTCGGTCTTTGCAAGGGATGGCATAAATGCGGATTGGCTATACAAGGCAGGACTCACAGAGGCGTTAAAGCAGCGTCCCGAGCTTTATGAAGCTGTTATGAGCGCTATACTTTCGTCAATTGACGAGCATTCCGTTTTTTATCAAAGCGGAGAGTTTGAGCAGTTTATTTCTCAGCTTGAGGGTGTTGTCGGCGGAATAGGAATTACATTTAACGAGAGCGGAGGCAATCTTCTGGTTGGATCCGTTTATGAGGATACTCCCGCCGCGAAGTCGGGAATTCAGCCCGGAGATGTTCTGTACAGCGCGGATGATAATAATTTACTCGGTGTCAGTGTTTCCGTCGCCCAGAGCTACATAAGGGGAGAACCGGGGACAGAGGTCACGGTAGGTGTGCTTCGCGAGGGATATGAGGAACCGCTTTACTTCACTATGGTGCGCGAGGAGATAGGCGAAAAGCAGTCGGTATTATATACGGTTTTAAGCGGTGTTGACGAGGATGATCCACAGCTTGAAAGAAATGTTATGTATATAAAAATATACAGCTTTATGGACAACTCCGGGGAGCAGTTCGGACAGGCTGTTGCGGAAGCTGACGCGCAGGGAATAACCGATATAATTATCGATGTCCGTGATAATGGAGGCGGTTATATAACCGCCGCGGCTGAAATCGCGAACTATTTTGTTCCGAATGGCAATGTAATAGTGACAGAGGATCATAAGGTGGATTTGTTTGACGTTGTATACAAATCCGACAACGAGAGAACAGTGCAAAACGACGTTGTTGTCCTTGTAAACGAAAATTCCGCCAGCGCGGCTGAAATTCTCGCCGCAGCTATTCGTGAAAACGAGGCGGGCGTATTAATCGGAACTCAGACCTACGGCAAAGGAACCGTTCAGAGCAGCGTTTCGTTAAAGGATGGTGAGGCTATGAAGTTCACCAGCGCGTACTATCTGACCCCGAACGGAAATAACATAGACCAAGTCGGAATAACTCCGGACGCGGTAGTTGAAAACAGCACCGTACCGTTTGATTACAGCGGCTACAGCGATTTTGACTATTCCGGCGTATACCAAAGAGGAATGAGTGACATAAACATCGCGAAAGCGAAAAAAATATTTGAGGTGTGGGGCTGGTATTCCGGAGATGTTAACGACCCATATTTTGACAGTCAGCTGGAGCTTGCGGTAACACAGTTCCAAAGCAGCGAAGGATTGTTTCCATACGGGGTGCTTGACATAACAACTCAAGCCGCGCTTTATAAGTCGCTTACCAAAACCACGGTGGAGATAGATGACCAACTGACTGCCGCGATGAGCCACTTTGGCATAATAGCGGAGTAAGAGCATAAAAAGGCTGCCGCAAAACGTTAAAGGCATCCGCAAAGAAAGTATATAGTGTCAAATTTTATTATCTTTATTTTAAAAACAGCGAGCAGGTGTATTCCTGATCGCTGTTTTTATAAACCGATTTTAAAATTCATGTTTTTACATGGAAATTATGGACAAATTCTAAAATTTATATTTCCATAAAAATTATACTTCCATAATTATCGGCAAAATCATAGGCTTACGCTTTGTTTTGGTATAGAGGTAATTTCCGACTTCATTTTTAACTCTGGTTTTAAGGGTAGTCCAATCAAAGGTGTGCCCTGATAGGCAGTTATTTACGACAACAGTTGTTTGTTTTTTTATTTCGTCCATAAGATCCTCAGACTCTCTGACATATACAAAGCCTCTGGAAATAATATCGGGACCGGAGATACATTCTCCGCTTTCTTTTTCGATTGTCATGACAACTATTATAATTCCGTCCTCTGCAAGATGCTTTCTGTCGCGGAGTACAATGTTCCCAACATCTCCAACTCCGAGACCGTCAACAAGAACCTTGCCCGACGGCACAGAACCCGCAAGCTTTGCGGATGAGCGTGACAGCTCAAGAACGTTTCCTATGTCCAGAATAAAAATATTCTTTTTATCAATTCCCGTTTCTATGGCAAGATCTCTGTGCTTGCAAAGATGCCGGTACTCACCGTGAACGGGTATGAAATATTGCGGCTTTACGAGAGAAAGAATTATTTTAAGCTCCTCTTGACAGGCATGACCGGATACATGAACATCCGCCTGCTTTTCATAAATAACCTCCGCACCATGCTTCAGCAACTCATTTACCACGTTTGCAACTGACTTTTCGTTACCGGGGATTGGACTTGCCGAAATTATTACCAAATCATCAGGCTCAATATTGATTTTCTTGTGGCTTGTAAACGCCATTCTGGTGAGGGCAGCCATTGATTCGCCCTGACTGCCGGTTGTTATAACCACAAGCTGATCCTTCGGGTATCTGTTTATTTCATCAAGACCGACAAGGGTATTGTCGGGAACATGCATATATTCAAGCTCGATTGCGGCTTCGATGACATTTTCCATACTTCTTCCGGATACCGCGACCTTGCGCTTATATTTAACCGCTGCGTCGATAATCTGTTGAACTCTGTGCACATTTGAGGCGAAGGTTGCGACAATTATTCTTTGCTTGTTCTGATCAGCCTTCTCGAAAAGGTGGTCAAAGGTCGCGCCGATTGTTCTTTCGCTGTAGGTTATGCCCGGTCTGTCCGCGTTGGTGCTGTCGGACATAAGAGCCAAAACACCATCTCGTCCAAGCTGACCGAACCTCGCGAGGTCAATCATATCGCTGTCTATAGGTGTAGAGTCTATCTTAAAGTCGCCTGTATGCAGAATAATTCCTGCCGGCGTATGCAGCGCAATCGCGACAGCGTCAGCTATCGAATGATTTGTGTGTATGAATTCCGCCGTGAACGCACCGAGTTTTATCCTATCGCCCGCGTTTATGGTGTTAAGCTTCGTTTGATTTAAAATTCCGTGTTCCTTAAGCTTGTTCTTTAATATTCCCAAGGTTAGCCTTGTTCCGTAAACAGGAACCGAGAATTCCTTAAGCACATACGGCAGTGCGCCGATATGATCCTCGTGACCGTGAGTCAGCACTATACCGCGAATTTTGTCGGCGATCTTATGAAGATATGTTATGTCCGGAATGACTATGTCAACGCCCAGCATATCATCATCGGGGAACGCCATTCCGCAGTCAAGTATAACCGCGTCGTTCTCATATTCAAACACGGTCAGATTTTTTCCGATTTCGTTTAGTCCGCCCAGAGGTATAATACGTATGGTTTTTTCCGGTTTCTCCCTATTGTTTTTTTTGTTATCGCTTGGCTTTTTACCGATATTTTTCTGATTTCCGCTTTCCTTGCCGGTACTCAGCTTTGCGATTTTACCCACGACCTTATGCGCCATTTTATTGGCAACATTCTGTGTTTGACGATTATAATCAGGTCGTGCATTGTTGTTATACTTCAAAATTTTCCTCCTGCAAAAATATTATTCGATTATGCACGGCAAAGATCCGCAAAACAAAACCCGAGACGCATAGCCGTCAGGTAAAATTTTATTCTGTTTTACTGTTTTACAATACACCGGGAAGTCCGAAATTCCGTCCGCGAGACACTAAAGTCCGTTCCGTCCGCGAAAAGAAATATATGGATAACCCGCTGTATAAGGCCCGGCACACTGTCACACACCTATGTCGACCAATGCGTAACAAAAATAAAGCCGAGTAAATTTGTTTTATATGCAAAACCAATAATCCGTACATTGAAGCCTATTGCTTCTTAAATCGGTTTTATTATAACATACTGTTTAAGTGTTTGCAAGTGTTTTTATTTTATTTTTAAATAAAGTTGAAATTTCCTCCGCTGTCTCCATTGACTGTGACTCGGAAATGATTTTTATTATGCTGCCGCTTTTCGAGGGGAAAATAACGGTTACTCCGCCGCCGAATTCAATCCTTACGCCGTCCTTGTGAATTTGACTCACACCGTGATATTCCCTTTTCAGCAGCCTCATAATGTCAGCGGAGCTGAGAGTATCGCATAAAACCTCTGCCTCCGCCTTGAAAATATCGGGCAGGTGATCGCATAGCCTTTCAAAGGATATTTCAAATCGGTTCAAAAAATCCAGAATTTTGACCGCCGCGTATACGCCGTCGTATTGCATAAGCATTTGTTCAGCGCTGCCCGAGGATAGGATTTTGCCCATAATTTCACTGTCATTTCCCGAGGTGCGTATAACATTTCCGCCCGGTTTTAAAATTGCCGCTTCGGCGTATTCGGAAATATAATCCGGCAGAACAAAGGTGCGCACAGGGCTGTCATGAATAAGAACATAGATCATAACGTACAGAGTTTGTTCACGAGAGAGCTCTGTGCCATCCGATTTTGAGAGGGTAAGCAGCTCACCGTTTTCACTTATGCTTCCGCAAAATTCATACAAATTGCGAGCGGAGGGGTTAAGCCTTGGATACAGCTCCTTCAGGACTGTTTCAATTATGTCCGACACCGTCTTTGATTTTGTTGAAAGACACATATTAATATTAAATTGTTCACTCTTTACGCTGTTTATGATTTTGCGCATATAATGAGTTTTGTATTCAGACAGATCTATTTCTCCGCCTACAGACTTTATGTTTATTTCTTTGAACTTCGGATTTAGTACATCGGCGTCAACAGCATCTTGCGGCGGTATTTGTATGCCTCGTCCGTCAAGGAAACGAACGTTGCTTATATTCTTTGTTGTGCTGACATAGACGCTCGGTTCAAGCTTATAGAACCGTATCGCGTTCCGCATTATGGGCAGATTTCCTACACCGAAATTATATATTTTTGCACCGGAGCACCTTGCTCCTGTCTTTATAGCGCCTGCCGCAAGCTCCGACATTTCCTCGTTGTCACAGCAAATACCGACGCGGCTGCTTTTGCACCCCATTGCGTATCCAATGCGGAACCAAAGTAAAGGTGAAGCTTTTTCTATATCACAGTTTTCAATACCATACTTCTCTGTATTATTATTTTCCATTTTGCCGACTCCTTCCGCAGCTTTAATATAGCTATTATTTGGCAAGAACAGAAGTAATATACAAAAAATGTTTTGGCTTAAAAAATTATTTTAGATTAAAAAATTATTTTAGCTTAAAAGATTAATTTAGCTTCCAAGCCGTGTTCAAATTCCGCGCGGCTGCCGCGATTTCATCGGCAGAAAGCTCTCCGAAACCCAAAATGAATGAATTTATCGGCAGCAGATCCGTGTGTCTTATAAGGCATGCCGACAGCGGTATGAGCTTGACACCATGCGCCGCTGCAGATTTCTTTAATTCCTCTTCGGTCATACCGTTGCTTACTGAAGCAATAAGATATGTCCCTGAGCTTACACCGTAGATTTTTATATACGGTGATTGAATTTCATTTAACAAGAGCCGGCGTTTCACAGCGTAAGCATTTCTGAGTTTTTCGGCATGCGCCGCGTATTTGCCGCTCCGTATATACTTTGCAATAACCTGTTGTTGAATTCCGGCTTCAAGGCATGTATAGTACGGCAGACATTCATTGAAGTTGTCTTTAAGCTTTTTCGGAAGAATTAAAAACGCCGTTTTGAAGCTCGGTGCCAAACTCCTGCAGAAGGTTCCCAAAAATATAACTTTTTCCGAATTATCCATGGCAAAAACAGGCTTTGACTTTCCCTTAACCGAAAAGTCAAGGTCGAAATCCGCCTCGATAATATAACGGTCAGAGGATTTATTTGCCCAATCCAAAATCTCGCCTCTAAGCTTTTGCGAAAGTCTGCGGGCAGTGGGGAATTGCATATCGGGGGACAAATACATCACATTTATATCGCTGTCTTCCAAAGCTTCAACAGGAAATGTGTCAATCGGTATATCAATCAATTTTGTGGGTTTGCCCGAATTTTTTATCGGTATGTAGCTCCTCGCAAAGCATGGATTTTCAAATCCGAATACGGTTTTATCATCAAAAATATGGGTTAGCTGCTCAAGAAGAAAATCGGTTCCCGCGCCGATTATAACTCTGTCCGCCGTACAGGATATGCCGTGCAGCTCATACAGATTATGTACAATAGCCTGTCTTAAGTCCTTTTCTCCGTATTTGTGTCTTAGCTCAAAAAGCTCCGGCATATCGTATGTAATGTCGCGATAAAGCTTATTAATTGATGCTTTCGGTATTAAATTCAAGTCGATGCCGTTATGACTCATTACATATTTTATACCCGGTTTACCGTAAAAATCCGGTTCGGTTATATCCCTGTTTATCGGACTTGTCTGTCTTGCGTAGTAACCGCTTCTGGAGCGCGCCACGGCATAGCCGGTGTCCATAAGCTTTTGATAAGCAAGCTCCACGGTGTTTTTGCTGAGTCCGAGATTTTCCGACAGTCTGCGTCTTGACGGAAGGCGTTCATTATCCTTGATTTTTCCCGTTATTATATCGTCCTTAAATTTCATATAAAGCTGCATATATAGCGGCGTTTTCGAGCTTTTGTCGAGGGTAAAGCTTACTTCTTTCACATTATCATCTCCATTAATCTTATATTAACACTGATTATATACTAAGTCAATAACTGGCACCATAAATTTTGTTCCAATCTGGACCTGTTAAAATATTTATAATGCTTTATAATAAGCTTAACGATAATTTTCTCATATTGGAGGGTCGGAAATGTTAAAAAAATTTAAAATCAAGAAAGCAGTGACAATTATGTTATCAATCATGATGCTTGGGACATCTCTGCCGGCGGTTGCCACTGATACGGCTAAATCAGGCGAAGCTGACGCGACGTATAATTCCGGTGCGTATTATGACTCGGAAACGACTGAGGAGAGCGATGAATTTGCCGTAAATGAGGAGGATGGAGAAGCTGAGCTTGCTTCATTCGATGGGTTTGATCCCGAAACAACGCTGTGGACAAACAGAAAAATCGAGAGCGTTCTCGCGGAACAGGGCAAATATGAGACGGTTCGCGATGTGGATCCGAATGCGAGCAACAAGGATTCGGCATCTTCTGATATCCAGACGCCTTATGGTAAGCCGGGTGAAAATTACACAAGCTGGGCATATAGCGAATTTGTCTGGACAAATTACTATCCGGTGGGCAACGGACGAATGGCAAGCATGGTTGCCGGCGGCATCGACAACGAGGTTATCCAGATAAACGAGGATACATGCTGGGATGGAGGTCCTTACGGTACGCTCACCGATGAGAACGGAGAAACGCTTACAACCGTTGAACAAACTCGTGATGCGGGCAAAATTAATGCGGTTGATATGACGAGCGGTTCGAAAAAAGACGCATGGAAGTTCTATCGCGGCGCGAATGCCGACGGAACGCCTGCCGACATAGGTTCTTCTGACGTTATCGTGGGAGATGATGAGTTCAGGACGAGCTTTCCGGAGTATTCAAGCAAAAGTATTTCAAATCAAGCTCTTGAAGTTGATAATTCAAGCAAACAAACGGCTGTTCAACAGAGGTTTGCTCTTGAAAGCATGGTTGAGAGTGAATTTCTCGGCAATCCATCGGGACAAAGGGCGTACAAATCATTTGTGGAGCTATATCTCGATTTCGGACAGGAAAATTACTATGCTACCGACTATACAAAGAGTCTCGATATGACAACCGGTATTGTCACGGTTGATTATGATTATCTTGATAAGAACGATAATAACACATATAAGCACTTCACAAGAGAAACGTTTGCCAGCTATCCCGATCAGGCAATAGTTACGCACGTCACATCGACTCATCCGCTTGATTTTACCGCTGAGCTTCATACATACCACAATCAGGAAGGTTATTATAAATACGAAAAGGTTAGCGACAAGCAGGTTAAAGTGACCGCGTCGGTTTACAACGGCAATAAAAACGACAGTATAGGCAGAATAAACGTAATTAGGTTCGAGGCGGATATGCTTCTTGACGGAGATGGCGTATTTACCGTGTCGGATGATAATACCACTGTCAGTGTAAATGGCGGGTACGAGGCAACCGTTTATGTAGTCGGCGCGACAAATTATGTTGATTACAAGACCCTTGACAACTCAAAGCCGGCAGCCGATTGCGCCAAGTATATCGAGAATATCAAAAGTAAAACATATGAGACTATCCTCGCGAGACATATAGCGGATTTCACGCCACAGTTCGAATCATCAAGCTTAACTCTTGATAACAAGAGCGGCGTTGATAATTATCTTGTGCCGACAGAGCAGAGAGTGCGTAAAAATCTTTCGAACGGCAATTCGGGCTTTACGGTTGGAACACAAACCACATTAGCTAAAGCCAAGGAGGTTGGCGTAACCTCTACATACGCCGATGGTGACTATCAGCTCGCGGTATTGTTGTTTAATTACGGCAAGTATATGCTGTTCTCAGGCGCACGCGACGGTAAAACCGCGGAAAGCGCTGAAGATATTGATATTTACGAAAGTCAGCCGCTTAACCTCACCGGCAAGTGGAATGCGGCGATGTCGGCAAGCTGGAACGGTAAGTATACGATAAACATAAATACTGAGATGAACTATTGGGCAGCGCAGCCGCTTGGTATCGGAGAGAGTGAAAGGACGCTTATAGATACCTTTGACGATTTGGCTGAAAGCGGCGCTATTACAGCTGCGGAACAGTACGGAATATATAACGACAGAGGCGATGATACGTATCAGCCGGGCGATCCGTGGGTAATGCATCATAATTATGATTTGTGGCGCGGTACACAGCCGATTGATAATGCGACGGCGGGATTGTGGCCTACGGGAGGAGCGTGGCTTTTGGATCATGCATGGCAGTACTACCTCTATAATGAGGATACAGAGTATCTGTCTGAGGTTTATCCATATATGGTAGGAGCGGCAAAGTTCTTTACACAGTTCTTGGTTATAGACCCCAAAACCGGTTATCTTATAACAGCGGCTTCCTGCTCGCCGGAGCAAGGCAGCGTTCAGCCGGGGCCCGCTATGGATACGCAGCTTGTCAGAAATTTATATGATATGGTTATAAAAGCAAGTGAAATTTTAGGTAAGACAAGCGAGAATGCGGAGTTGATTTCAAAAATCAATGAGCAGATGCCGTCCTCATATTTTGCCGATGAAGACGGCAAGATTGCTCCCGATCTTATCGACAGCAGCGGTTATATCAAGGAATGGGTACGCGGAGATGTAAGCTTTGACTTCAGCGAGGTTACTTCAGGCACGGGTAAGTATGAGGTAACAAATCCGTTTACGGGTGCAGCAACAGGCATAAACGAGCATGCGGCAAGCAATTCGGGCGGACACAGACATTGCTCGCATCTCTGGGATTTGTTCCCAGGCACGCATCTCAGCGCATACAGTAATGATGAGAATGAGCAAAAGCTGTTTACGGCGTTTAAAAAGACAACGTCCGCAAAGGGTGTAGGCGACAGAAGCTGGGCGTATGCGTGGAGAATGGCTCTTAACGCGAGAGCGCTTAACGCATCGGCTGCCAACACATCGCTTGAAACGCTTATCACAACAAGAACCTCGCCGAATTTGATGACTCAGCATCCGAATTTCCAGATAGACGGAAACTACGGCGCTACTGCTGCCATAACCGAGATGCTTCTGCAGAGCCACAGCGATGTTATCAGCATACTTCCCGCACTTCCGACAAGCTGGCAGTCGGGACAGTTCAAGGATTTCCGTGCAAGAGGAAACATAGGCGTCAGCGCAAAATGGTCGGGCGGAAAACTAACGAGAGCAGAGCTAAAGCCGGAGAATGACGGTGACATAAATATCGCTGTCACCGACTTCACTAACCTCAAGGCTTATGATACGAACGGAGCCGAGGTTGAGCTTGTTCCCAACGCTGATTATCAGACAGGCAAGGTAATGACTCTTTCGGCAGAGGCGGGTGAAACCTATACTCTTATGTATGGCTCATACAATAAGGATGAGGAAACAACCGCAACGCAAAGACCCGATCCTACGCCGGAACCGACGCTCGATCCCGATTCTACTCCGACTCCAAAGCCAACCGCGACTCCGGTACCGACGCAGCCTCCGCTCGGAGACAGCTGGGTATGCGACAGCGATGACGCAAGCCTTAAAACCGGTGATTATGTGATGAAGGATATGTCATTGTTATACGATGTCGATTCAAGCGGCGCGGCTAAAGTTACGATAGACGGCAAGAGCTTTACCAACTATATTTCGCACAGCTCCTTGAACGGAACCTGGTCAAGCGGCGCAGCTTCCGGTACAGCGTATAAGTATAGCGCTACAAGGAACGGAATATTGACTGTTTATGTGACAAATCTCGGTAACAACAAAGAGCTTTGTATTACCAAGGAGGGAGTATCATCCAATAAGGTAAACGAGGAAGGCGAAGCGGCATACTACAAAAACGAAACCGGCAGCGCGGAAAATAAATCACTAAGCTTGGAAGTGACAGCCGGCAACACTTATTACGCTTATGTCGCGGGTTCAAAGGGCAGGTTTGTCGGCGCGGAATTCATCGCCTCCGATGTTCAGCCGACAAAAGAACCCGAAAACGATGGATATTCGTATCGAATAAACTCGCTGACCTATGATAATTCGACTGTTAACGCGGATGTTGAATACATAGGAGATGGCAACGGCACGGCGGCACGCCTTATCGTAGCCGCTTATACCGGCAACGGCGTACTTATTTCGGTTGATTCCTCCAAGGAGTTAAACGGAACCGAAAAAATTTCCATGAACTTTGACGCACCTGAGGGCAGTACCGTAAAAGTATTTATTTGGGACAGCATCGACGGCATGAATCCGCTGAGTGCGTCGGCAATTGTGTCGGACGTTGTTTCAACTCCTGAGCCCACAGCCACGTTAGCACCGAGCAGCGCACCGGCTGAAGAAGGCGTGTATATAGGCGATGCAAAATATGATACCATTACGGAAGCGGTTGCGGCGGCTGAAGCGACAAATCCGTCAAGCGAATCGGAACGTGTGATTATAGATATTACTCCGGGAGTATACCGTGAGCAGGTTAAGGTTACAAAGCCTTATATTACACTTCGTAAAATGCCCGATACAAGCGGTGATGTTAAAATAACATGGTACTATGGTTTGGGAACTCTCTATGACAGTTGTAATTCATCGGGCTATTATGATAAAAGTTCAATAGGAGATGGAGAAGCATATGCACCGAAGGATTGGGGTCCATCGCTTAAGGTTGACAAAGGAGCGACAGCATTTATTGCCGAAGACCTGTATCTTGAAAATTCGTATAATTCGTACTATACACAGGAGGAGCTTACCGATATAGCGGGAATTGACCCGGATACAAATAACAGCTTATTTCCCCGTCTTGACTGGATAAAATCGCAAATCGAGGCGGGAGTCAGCGACAGTGAGATTAACGCTTATCTTCAATCAAGAAAAGATATTACCTTTGACGGTTATACAGGCAGTCCGAGAGAGCGCTGCGCCGCGCTGCATTGTTCGGCTGACAAGGCACAGTTTATAAACTGTACGGTCATGTCTACTCAGGATACAATAGGTATAAACACGGGTCGAATGTATTTTAAAAACTGTAAGCTCGGCGGCACAACGGACTACATTTGCGGGAGCGCAACGGCTGTCTTTGATGGGTGTGAGCTTTATACAAATTCAGGTCCGAAACAGGCAGAAAGCGCAACTATAACCGCGCCCAGCAATACCGCAGACGCGGAGGGCTATCTGTTTTGGAACTGCAAAATAACCGGAAACAGTACTTCAACATCCGGCAGCATGGGAAGACCGTGGGGCGCTGCGCCCGGTCCTGCGGCGTACTACATCAATACAACAATCGGCAATGCCGGCAGCGGCGGCGGATATCTTGTGTCGTCTGCGGGCTGGTCCGATATGAGCGGCAACAAGGCTGAGGATGCCCGCTTCGGCGAATACGGCAGCGTTGACGCGAGCGGAAACGCGATTAGTACAAGCGGTCGTGTAAAGGGCAAGGTTCTTGATGAATGGACAATGCTCCGCTATAACCCATATACTTTCACAAAAGGCGACGATGGGTGGGATCCGGCAGGTGCTGCCTCGGATTATACAAATATCGAAAAAGTAATCTCCGAAACAACAATCAATACAAGCGACAGTACAACAAATGAAGTCGCTTTACCGGAAGCGCCGAGCGGATATGAATTTAGCTGGGAGAGCAGCAGCGAATTTGCAACCGTAAACGGCGACAAGCTTACTCTTATCCGTCCGGCAGCGGGCGAGAATTCAATAAAGGCTAGTGTAAAGCTTTATGCGAGAGAGTGTGCGAACAAAGCAATTGGCGACGAAAAAACAATCAGTTTTGATATACTGCCTACGAGTGACACAACGAATGTATTTTCAATCTGCGGCACAGTGTCGTTGTCAATAGCAAGTGATGAGGAACAAACTGTAAAGATTGAAATAAAGAAGGGCAAAGCTGTTGTTAAAACTGTAAATGTGACTGTTGCGGCAGGTTCCACAAGCCGGAGTTACACAGCGGAAAATATTCCGATCGGAACCTATACTGTCACAGCCTCAACCGGGAACAGCGATTACAATATCCTAACCGCTGATACATCGATTACCGGCGTTAAGGGTGAAAGCATAGCGTTTAATGTTGACGCGAAAAAGATGGTTACAATAACTGCGGAAAATAACGACTTTGATATAACGCCGGCGATAACATCAGCTACAGGCTTCAGTGCGGGAGTATATACCGCGACAGGCGATGAGACTGCGAATTTGGGAGCGGGAAATGTTGTATATAAAGTTACAAAAGACGAAAACAAAACGGTTGCCGCAAAAACAGGAGTAAGCTTTGATTTAACCAAAATGACGGAAAGCGGTGCGACACTTTCCAACACAAAAACAATCAAGTTCAGCTTTGATTTCCTTATGGAAACAATAGACTATTATCCAAATAGTTATTCATATTTTGATCTTGCTACAAGCACAACTAATGCCGGTGCGGACAAGGAGGATCAGACAAGGTTTGTTCGCTGGGGAGTATATAAAGGCTGGGGTCAGTTCAATATGTTCACAGCTAAAAACACAAGGGTTAACGGAGATAATACCCAGTTTGACAAAAACAGCACAATGGCGAATAAATGGTACAGAATTGTCGCGGATATTGATCTTGAAAATCAGACAATAACATCTACACTTTATAACCGCGATAATAATATGGATATTTTGAACAAAAAAGCTTTTGAAATAGCAATGCCGGACGATGACGGAAACAATCCAAATTATCCGACAAATATAGATTTGAGTAATCTGTATTTCAATATCTATATGGATAAGAGCGCTGACACAACCAATAAGATAGAATACTATTTTGACAACATCACACTTGAGTATCAGGATTATGAATGAGCTTAATATTTTTAAAAATTATTAATAGATTTCTTCCCGATTTGCGCCCTGTCCGATAAGGATAGGGCGTTTAATTTCTTGTTATTTTACTGATTTTTTGTCCGATTTGCTGCTTTGTAATATTAATTTCAGTCTTGACGCTTGACATCAAATAAGATAAGTGACACAATATGAATTATGAGCAAAGATAAGAAAAGTCCTAAAAACTATAAAAAAATAATAAGGTACAGCAGGATATACTTCGGTTGGGCTGTTGCGGCGGTTTTAGCTGCGATATTGTTTTCATATCTTGAAATTCGCAAGGCGGATTATTTGCGTGAGATAGTCGATTTGGCGCAGTCGGGTAATCTTAATATGATATCGGGGCTATTTCTGCGCGCGGTTGCTGTTATCGCGTGTATTATGGTTTGCGTATTTATAACCCGATACGCTTCGGGTCGGTTTTCAACCGGAGTAATCCATGATATAAAACGTGACAGCGCCCGCAGGATTGCGGAAATTCCGATGGATTATATGAACTCTCAAAGAAGCGGTGAGCTTTTATCAAAAATGAGCGCTGACGCCGACGCGGTGCAGAGCTTTATGGAAAACGACTTTATTAATCTTTTGCAGTTTCCCTTTACAATTGTTTTTTATACCGTTTTCATGCTGAAGATGAGTCCTATGCTGTTTGCGGCGTGCTTGTGTACGCTGCCGATTTTGGTCCCGATAGGATCGAGCTTCGCGGTTCCGTTCAAGACACGTTCCAATAGGTATATGAAGTATCTGGGAGAGGTCTGCAACACGGTATCGGATATGGTCGGCGGAATATCCGTTGTCAAGTCGTATAATATTGAAGATGAGCTGGCTCATAAGTATAATTCCGGTATCAAGCGCGCCACTAATATGGCAATGAGCAATGACGTGGTTTTGTGTAAGGGCTCGTTGTTTTTCAGTCTTGCGCGAAATATTCCGGTGTTTATTTGTCTGATCTTTGGCGGCTGGCTCTGTTTTAACGGGCGGTTAAGCTTAGGCTCGCTCATCGCGTTTTTAAGTCTGCTTGGTCAGATGCTCAATCCTCTTATTCGTTCGTTTCAAATGTTCTTTAATGTTCGTGCTGCGTCCGCGTCCGCAGATCGTTTATTTTCAATAATCAATGAGCCGTGTGAGAGAAGCGGAGGCGACACATCCCATATTCTCAGCGCGGATACTCCTGTTATAGAGTTCAAGGATGTTGAGTTCGGATATGAAGCTGATAAGCCCGTGTTGAAGGGACTTAATCTCAAGGTGAAGATGGGCGAGGAGGTAGGCTTTGCCGGAGCGAGCGGATGCGGTAAAAGCACGTTGCTTGGACTGGTATGCGGATTTTATAAGCCAAGCTCCGGCAAAATTTTAATCGGCGGAATTGATATTAACGAAAGAGAGCTTAAGTCAATGCGCGGGCTTATTTCGTATGTGTCGCAGGAGGCGTATCTTTTCCCGATTTCAATTTATGAAAATATTGCCATGGGAAAGCCGGGGGCAACCCGAGATGAGGTTGTCGCGGCGGCAAAGGCGGCATACGCTCATGACTTCATTCAGGAAACCGAGCATGGCTATGACACAAAGGTTGGGGAGCGCGGCTGCCGTCTTTCGGGCGGACAGATACAGCGCATATCAATCGCAAGGGCAATACTCAAAAACGCGCCTATACTGCTGCTTGACGAGGCAACATCGGCTCTTGACGTAAAAGCGGAGGCAGAGGTGCAAAGGGCAATTGACAATTTAAGCTCAGGCAGAACCGTGCTTGTCGTGGCGCATAGGCTCTCAACGATAAAGGATGCCGACAGAATTGCGGTAATTGAGAACGGCGTTGTCGCGGAGTGCGGAACCCATGACGAGCTTATGAAGTCGGACGGCGTTTACGCAAGACTGAACAGCTCGGGAGGTGACAAATCATGAGGGTGATAAACGGACTGAGGAATTGCCTTTCGCTGATTGGCAAACATAAGAGGGCATATTTTTCAACCGTTCTTCTCGGAGGTCTGCTTACTTACTCTGCGGATATGTTCTTTGCCATGCTTAACAAAGGCGTGGTGAACTCGGTTACATCTATGGATTACAGTGAGTTTAAATCCGCGGTTGTGTTTGGCTTAATCGCTTTGGCGGCTTATTTGCTGGACGTTCCGGTCAGTCAGTATTTTAAGATGCGTTCAATAAGACACATTATGTATGATATGAGAGTGAATTTGTTCAGACATATGGAGTTTTTGTCGGTTGGATATTTTGAAAAAAATCACAGCGCCGACAGCATTTTCAGACTTAACAGCAATGTTGAAAATATGAAACGCGCGTACACCAATTATTTTCCAAACGTCGCCTATGCCGTGCTGGGAGGAGTTGCATCGTGCGTATTTATTATGGTTCTTGACTTAAGGCTGGGTCTTATATCCCTCGCGACATGTACCGTCACGTTTCTGGTCAATCTGAAATTTTCGGAGCCTCTCAGACGAATTGGCGGAGAGATACAGAGGCGTGAATCAGAGCTTTTAAGCCGGCTTTCCGATTTGCTCGCGGGATTTCGAATAATAAAATTATATGACTCCGACAGTTCGGCGCTGGGCAGATATGAGGAGAGAAACGACAGCGTCGCGGGACTGAGAGTAAAGCGTATGTCAAAGATCGGCATAATTGACGGCATAAGTCAGCTGCTGAACTTTGTAAATAACTTTGTACTTATTACCATAGGCGCGGTTATGGCGGCGATGGGTTATTGCGACTTTGGAACCGTGTTTGCGATTTTAAGCGTGCAGAGCAATGTCAGCAGCATGCTTTTGACATTCGGCACTACGTGGGGCATGATGCAGGAATGTATTGCGGCATCCGAGCTGATACATGAGATATTCGATCAAAGCAAAGAGGTGCGCAAGGCGACAATGTCTCATGACGAAGATGTAAGCGATGATTTTATATCCTTTGAGAACGTAAGCTTTTCTTATGACGATGACAGCGGCAGTGTATTGGACAAATTAAGTCTTACGGTGGAGAAGGGCGAGGTTGCCGCTTTGGTAGGGCCCAGCGGCGGTGGAAAGAGTACGGTTATAAAGCTGCTTTCGGGTTTTTATAAAATAGCTGAAGGCAAGATCTACTTTTGCGGCAGAAATATGGACTCGTACAACATAGATGAAGTCAGAGATTTGATCGCGTATGTTCCCCAGGATGCATACCTGTTTGACACAACCGTTAAGGAAAACATAAGCTACGGCAAACCCGGTGCGTCTGATGAGGAGATTATCGCAGCGGCAAAGGCAGCGAACGCTCATGAATTTATCTCGGAGATGAGCAGCGGCTATGATACGCTTGTGGGAGAGCGCGGAGAGAGTCTGTCGGGCGGACAGAGGCAGAGAATTGCCATAGCTAGGGCATTTTTGAAAAACGCTCCTATATTGCTTCTGGACGAAGCGACATCGGCTCTTGATACCGAAAATGAGCAAATAGTCCAGAAGAGTATTGAGGCGTTGATGAAAAACAGGACCGTCATAGTAGTTGCGCATAGGCTGACAACAATCGAAAACGCCGATGTGATTTATGTTATAGAGCATGGCAGAGTGGAACAAAAGGGAACACATGAGCAGCTCAAGGCAATACCGGGCATATATTCGAGCTTGGTGAAGCTGAACGCAGGAATGTAGTCCGGAAATATCTTAAAGCATATCACAATATTTATGTTAGCATAACAGAAATATTGTGAATTGGTATTATAAAAATAAATTTATCTGGCTATTGACTTTATTTTTGGCAATGATATAATATAAGCATAAAATTTGCATCGGTGTATGCAATAAAAGGAGGAAACGAAATGGTTAAAAGACGATTGGTAAGCTTGGTTCTTGCCGTTGCGATGCTTGTCACAATGCTTACGGGTGTGACGATAGTATCCGCGGAGCAGGAAACAAGCGGAACAGCAGAGGCAGCGTCCGGGGTGACAACCCTCACGGTTGATCAGAGCGCTGCGGTAAGCGACACAACATTTAACACTATTTGTGATGCTGTCACAAAGGCGGCGGAAATCAATCCTCAGTCCGAGGATGATAGGGTTATAATCAACGTAAACCCGGGCGATTATGAGGAGCAGGTTGTTTTTGACAATGTTAAGTACATAACGCTTCAGCAAACTCCCGGAACAGAAGGCGTTGTAGACCTGCACTGGTATTATTGCACAGGCTACGCAGCGGGCAATTGCGACCTGAGCGGTTCTTACAATCCCGATATTGATTGGTATAAATATCCGCCGGCGGACAGTACCGGTAAAACATATGCGATAGGCGAGACGATTCCGGCCGGCACAACCCTTACGTATACCGACTTAAACGGTGAGTCGCATACACAGACGGTAAGCAGCGAACAGTGCCTCGGTAATACGGGCGGCATGAATAAGATGGCTGCGCTTATCATAAGAAATAAGGCGGAAAACATTACGGTTAAAGATTTCAATATCGTAAACAGTGTTCCCCTTTTCGCTACACAGGGCGAGAAGGACGCTCATTTGACGCCGAATGATACTTTCCCCGATCTTCCTGACAGAAGCGCACTTGCAAACTGCACGGAGTATACCGAGGAAGAACCGATTGCTTCTATGAGCGGCGGTGTTACGAAATCAGCATACGAGACGTATATAAAGAGCAACACTCTAACGGCGGGTCAGAGCGCTTGGCTTGCTCGCTCAAGTGTGTTCAACGAGAGAGGTCACGCGGTTTCGTACTATGGCGGAGATAAGGTTACATTCGAAAATGTTCGTATCAGAGGCGGTCAGGACTCGCTTTACGCAGCAGGCGGAAGAGCTTACTTCAAAAACTGCGAAATAATCGGCGGAACCGATTATATTTACGGCGGTGCGACTGCGGTATTTGATAACTGCAAGCTCGGACTTGAGGGATTTTCGGATAAGTCATACGGTTCTCCTATTGCCGTGGGCGGTCACAGCACGACAAGGAAGTACGGATATTTGTTCTATAACTGCACCCTTTATAACATGAGGGACAACAATGGAACAAATAACTTTGGCGGACCGTGGCAGGCAGGCTCTCAGGTAACATATTACAAATGTGTTATCGATGATAATGCCTCAGTCGGAAACTCGAATTTTGTACTCGATCCGTTGGGATGGCGCAGATTTGGAGCAGAGAACGGATTATCGCGCAGCTATGAGTACGGTACAACCAATATAAGCGGCGCGGCTGTTGATTTTTCACAGCGTGTTGTTAACAAGTCTGTTGAGGAAGGCGGACCCGGCATGGGAACAGTTCTCGATGAGTGGCAGGTACTTGAGTTCAATCCGAGGAACTACTTCTCAGCTGAGTGCGACAGCGCTTATACCGATGATTGGGATCCGATGAACTTCGGCGAGACATATCTTAAAGAGGTTGATGCGGCTATAGCTTCAGTTGACCTTACGATCCCATCAAACGAGGAGACAACGTTTGCTCTACCCACGGCGCCGAGCGGAATTACGTATAAGTGGGAGTCAAATTCCGACAATGTTCAGGTGTCGGAGGACGGCACGAAGATCACAGTTATACGTCCGGCTGCGGGAGAAGAGTCCATTGAGTCGAGTATAATACTCTATGCGATGAACGATGCCACAAAGTTCGGAGACAAGAAGGAAATTCCGGTTACTATAACACCGACAACGAATACGACAGACGTGTTTAATATTCCTGTCACAATTACGGCGTCAACATCTCTTGAAACAGACTCTAACTATAATATTACGATCTCGTATAACGGGGCGGTAATAAAGAAATATACGGTCAAGGTTCCCGCCGGTGCAACAACCGCGACGGCTACAATTGATAATATACCGGCAACAGCGGCAGGTATAGTATATGACGTTAAGGTCGTTCCGGAGAGCGACGAGGTAACGGTAATTACGCCGACTGACGGAGTTACAACGGTTACCGGTGTCACAGGGAAGGATGTAAAACTCGACGTTACAGCTCAGAGTCAGATAGATTACTCGCTTGATGTAGGAATTGATTACAGTTCAACGGACGGCGTTCAGAAGTATGACTTGATCGCGCTTGTTAAGGCGGAGCTTGAAAAGCTGTCGCAAACGGATACGAGCTATTTGACTTCAGATCAGATTAGTGTAAGCTATTATTTGGACGTAACTCAATCGACAACCGGCAGCGGATTTATCGATATTCTCTCGACAGAGCCTGCCGATACGTGCAGTACGAGCGGGGTTAACTCAAGATTTTTGCTTGGCAAGCTCGGGCATTGGAATCAGCTGGATTATGTTGACTCGGCACAGGGCTACAGCGGCTCGAGCAACGGACCCGATCAGTGGCTGAACGCGTGCGGCAAGTTTGACACAAAGACGCTGTCAAAGACGGCGGTCAACATAGACTACAAGACGCAGACGATCTCGGCATCGGGTTCCGGTACGAATGCGGAGTCCTCATATACCTTCGAAACTTTCCCCTCACAGTATGAGAAGGGCAAGCTGTATATGGCAATCTATCCGGGAAGCGAAAAGTTTGAAATTCATAATGTGACGGTGACCTACAAGAGAGTGGTTACGGACGAACCCATTGCCACACAGGTGCCGAAGCCGACGGCTACACCTAAGCCTACGGAAGATCCGAGCGTTGCTTATGGTACAGCTGTTAAAAATGATGACGGCTCAACAACGATGTTATTCGGTAACAGTTCTATAATACAAAGCACAAGCCAAGCTAAAATGGTAAGTGATACTGTAAATGGTATAACTTTACTAAGACCGGATTACTTCTATCCCGGCAGCAACGGCTACGGCGAGCTTAGGATGGCTGAGATTGATTTGTCAAATACCGGTTATGATAAGGTAGACGTTGTTGTTTCGAACCAAGGATCTTCCAATGTTGTTGTAAAGGTTGGAGGAACTGAGGTTGCGTCTCTTACGGACGTTACAACAGGAGGATGGACTCCGTTTGGAACATTCACCGCCGATTTAACAACAAAGGATGTTTCCGGCAGTGTGACGATTGAATCAACAGTAACAAGCGGTTATTTTTGCGGCAACTTCGCGTACCTGAGATTTTATAGTTCAGATCCGTCTACCGCGACACCCGAGCCTGCGGTAACGGCAACACCGGAACCTGTGGTAACGGCAACGCCCGAACCGTCGGGAGATACTGTATATACAATCAACGAGACATATTTTGATGATCTGGGAAATTTGTATGTTGATTATTCATCTACCGGAAAAGTGAGCGGCGCGGAGCTTTTTGTCGCGACATATGCTGATAGCAGCGAAAAGGAATTGACAAAATTCGATAAGTTTGAGATTGCCGCCGATGGTAAGGATACATTTACGTATCAGGAGCCGGAAAGCGGTGTAACGAAGCTGTTTATCTGGGACGGTACGGATAACATAGTACCGCTGTCGAATGTAAAGGAAGTTAAAGCGGTAAAGTCGGAATATAATATAGATTTTACGGCAATGACAGAGGTTCCCGTTTACAGTGAGGCGAGCGGACAAGGATTTGTTGAAACCTCCGACGCGATTATGCCGAGCGGTTATGAAAGACAAGTTGCTCCAACGAGCAATATCAGCATTTCGTCGGATGGCGCGAGTGTTACAGAGTCCGATGGCTCGTATCTGCACTATACATCGAAAAGCTCAAAGGTAACAGGTCCGGATGGTAGTGAGTACAGCTACGATGCCGATGATTATAACTATGGCGGACTTATCTACAGAATAGACACAGGAGCGGCAGGCGCTTACCATATTGAGGTTGAGGTTACAGGAACAAGCTCTGACACAAAGGTTGCACCCACCGGTATGGAAGCAGGCAGACTCACAGGCACATCGAATTGGGATAACTGCGGTCAGGTTCCGAGAACGGTCTCGGCTTCATGGAGCGGAAGCGTATGGAGCTATGACTTTGCGACAGGTGAAGACTTTGTTGAAATCGAAGTTGAACCCGCGGCTTTGCCCACAAGCAGTGCGCCTCAGACCGTAGGTATTAAGAGTATAAAGGTTACACCTCTTGATGTAAACTCTGCCGGCGACAAGCCGACAATACATATCTTGGGCGACTCGACACAGAAGGCGTACAGCTTTAACGAGACGATAAGCTCATGGGGTCAGACACTTAAAAACTACTTTGATCTCTCAAAGGTTAACGTAGTCAACTACTCAATGGGCGGACGCGCAATGAAGAGCAACTACAACGAAGGCCGTTTTGACGAGGTTTTAATCAGCGGCAAGGCGGGCGACTATGTATTTATCCATTCCGCTCATAATGACGAAACGGTAAGCTTGGGCAGATTTGACCGCGGTTCGTCTGTTGGTTCGGTTCTCGCGACAAACAACGAAAACTATAACAGATGGCTTGATATGTACGTAAGTGCGATTAAGGCACGCGGCATGATTCCGGTACTTGTTACGGCTATGCCGAGAACGAGCAGCGGTAAGTACAGCGAGAGTACGTTAAAGCCGAACGGATTTAACCCCGATTCTCCGGCAAATATGCGTACAAAGGCAGCATCGGACAGCGAAGTTGGTCTTGTAGAGCTTTATGCGGGAGCGAAGAAATATATAGACAGCCTCGATTCAACAGAGATATTCTATATTTATAACACATATGAGGCGGGCGAGACTCCTGCTCAGAACTCCGCGAACGGTACAAACGGAGACGGAACTCACTATCGTGAGTCAGCCGCGAAGCAGTGGTGCAGAATTATGCTTCAGAGCATTTATGATCAGGCTAATTCCACGGATGACACTTATGCTGACAAGGCTATAATGCAAGATCTGGTTTCTCTTATGCCGGAAAGCGTTAAAAACGCGGCAAAGAGCGGTGACTGGTCAGCGGTATATCCCGAGATGGCTTCCGATGTCAGCGCGGTAGGTATTGTACCCGGCGCAACCAAGCAGTCAAAGGATAATTACTATTACAGAACGAATATCGAGAAGGCTCTTGAACTCGGTGTGCTTCATAAGGACACTGACAACAACTTCAAGCCTACACAGGTTATAACAGTAGGTGAGTTCGCGAGAGGCGTTGAAAAGGCGTTCGGACTTGAAGAAAATTCATTGACGAACTATACAAAGTCATATTCGGAGCTTAAAGCAACTGCTGCGGCAGCGGGCGAAGCTGAAACTGTCGAGCCGGAAGCTGAGATTGATACCGAAAATGCCGTTACTGCGGCGGATGAGTATACCATAACGGTTCAGCAGCCTGAGGGCGGTACTGTTACAATTTACAATGACAGCGCGTATAAGACTAAGACTACGGACATAACAAGCTCAGTTGAAGCAAATCAGGTTTTGTCCGACAATGAGTACTACACCTTTACCGCACCTTCTGAAATAGTTAAAAAGACTGATAAGAGCGGTGTGTTTGCGGATAATTCCGAGATTACAACGTCTGCGATTGAGATACGTAACAATGGCACAAAACAGCCGATTTATGCAGCGAAGGCTGACGGTGTTCTTACGCTTTATCTCATGTTTGTTGACCATAAGCTTATTACGTGCGAGAACACTACGGATGGCGTAAAGACTACAAAGTATATCAACAACACGGAGATTGCGGGTACAACTCAGACAAATTACTATAATTCTGTAACATTTAATGTTCAGGCGGGAAAGACATATCAGGTTTATACAAACGGAGGAACCGGCAGACTGTTCGGTATTCAGTACTCGTCTACCGACTATCCTCAGAGTACGGAGTCTCTTGTGGTTAATCCGGGAGATACAGTAAGAGTTGTAGCAGAACCCAATGATTATTATATCAATAATTCAATCATTGTAAACGGCGAAACAATCGCGACCGGAAAAGAAGGCACATTCGAAGCAACCTCAAACGCAACGGTTACGGCTAAATTCACAAAGGAGCCGGATCTTGTTGAGAAAACTCCTATTGCAACCGATGCGGCTCTAACTCGTGAGGCTATGGCGGCAATTCTTTATGACGCGTATCAGCTTGCCGACAAGACGAATATGGATCAGTATATATCGCAGAACGGCGGAGTTCCGTCACCCGATGACCCGAATTACGACCCGAATATCAAGTACGAAGGTACACCGTATATTCCGCTTGCCGGTTGGGGAACGCTGACAGATAAGGCTGATATTGATGAGGCGCTCTTCCAGAAGTTTAAGGCGGCTTACAACCTCGGACTCATCAGATCCGAGCAGGGAATTGCGAGAGGCTCGATAGCGTGCGGAAACGTACTTGAGCCAAAGACAGAGGTTACTCGTGCGAAAGCGGCTAAGGCTTTGGTATTCTGCTATATCCTGACGCAACCTCTCAGCAACGAGAGTCAGCTCATACCTGATAATCATAATTATGCTGCGGAGCTTGCCGCTGATATTGCAACTCCCAATCCGGATGCTCCGTCAACACCGATTGGCGCTGAATAAAAAGCTTTAACAAAAATTGCTTAATAATTTAAATAATTATTAATAGATTTCTTCCCAATTGAGGCATCCGCATCGCGGATGCCTCAGCTTTTATCCGGGGAATAAAATAAAGCGTCCGCAACGCGAACGCAATAGACTGTCGATAAAACACAAATAATTTGTTTTGATTAATGTATTTTGATAAAAACTTTGCGAGCATCTTAATTCCATTTACTTTAAGCATATATAAATATACCAACAGCGGCTCCGCAAAGAATATAAACGATTGGATGAACTTTTTTGAGCGGCTTAATGTAGAGTAAAATCAAAGCAACGACAAATATAATCAGTCCCCTTAAATCAATCAGGTTCATGATACCGCCCTCGCTGAGAAATTTGTCCAATGTCAGTACAGAGGCCTTTATGACCTGAAACGCAGCTACAGCGATTAGTCCGGCGACAGCGGGACGCAGACCGTAAAACGCGCTTTTAACAAGCTTGCTTTCTTCGAATTTTTGCAGATAGTGCGCGATTATAATTATGATTATAAGCGATGGCAAAACCAGACCGACAGTCGCAAGCACACTGCCGAGCACACCGGCAGTCGTAAAACCTGTGTATGTTGCCATATTCACTCCCATTGGTCCCGGTGTCGATTCAGATACCGCAACCATGTTTGAGATGTCGTTCAGGCTCATCCATTCGGGGTATCTTGAAGCAATATCATAGATAAACGGCAGAGTAGCAAGACCGCCGCCGACAGCAAACAGACCTGTTTTGAAAAACTCGTAGAACAGTAACAAATATGTCATTATTCCTTGCACCTCCCCAATTTTCCGGCAATCAGACCTATAATCAGCGCGCCTATAACAACAAATATCGAGGAAATCCCTAAAATCTCGGCTACGACAAATGCGGCGACAAAGATTACAAATCCGGTAATATCCTTAACACCCGACTTGAAAAATTTCACAACCGCCTTTATAATAAGCGCGGCGACAACGGCGCGGACACCGGCGAAGGCGTTTTGTACCGCCTGTATTTCGGCAAAATTCTGCAGAAACGCGGCGATTATTATAATAATGACAAGCGATGGGAACACAACACCCGCGGTCGCGAAAATTGCCCCGGGTATACCTTTTTTCCTATAGCCGATAAAGGTTGCGGTATTGACAGCAATTATCCCGGGCGTACATTGCCCTACCGCAAAATAATTCAAAAGCTCCTCACTTGTAGCCCATTTTTTGTTTTCCACAACTTCGCGCTCCAAAATAGGCAGCATAGCATATCCGCCGCCAAAGGTCATTACGCCGACCTTAGCGAAAATTAAAAACATTGTTAACAGTTCCGGCAAACTATTCACCCCTTTGTTAAAATCAAGACTATATTACCATATTATTCCAAAACTGTAAATACACAAAAATTTTATTTGAAACAAATCAAATTTGTCACATTTTTAAGTGTAATGGATATTGACAACCGCAATCAACATGATGTATAATAATCAAATAGTCTGTAAATATGTATTAATTATTATTTTAATATAATTATTTTAATATACAATGTTTACATTAAAGTTTTGTTTAAATCCGGTTTGGTTATTTTAGTTCTGACAAAGGAGATGTGTTACATATGATGAAAAGCGGTGCAGACATTGTTTTGGAATGTTTGCTTGAGCAGGGAGTTGACACGGTTTTCGGCTATCCCGGCGGTTCTATTTTGAACGTATATGATTCTTTTTATAAGTATTCCGATAAAATAAAGCATATTTTGACTGCGCATGAGCAAGGAGCGTCCCACGCGGCGGACGGTTACGCAAGAAGCACCGGAAAAGTCGGTGTATGCTTTGCTACCTCCGGCCCCGGCGCTACAAATCTTGTGACAGGTATTGCAACAGCGTATATGGACTCAATTCCGATTATTGCTGTTACCTGCAACGTTTCCACAAATCTTTTGGGCAAGGATAGCTTTCAGGAGATAGATATTGTAGGTGTTACAATGCCTATCACAAAGCATAACTTTTTGGTAAAGAGCGCGTCTGATATTGCACCGACTTTCAGAAAGGCATTTAAGATTGCGGCTTCCGGCAGACCGGGTCCTGTTCTCATCGACATTACCAAGGACGCTACTGCCGAGGTTGTTGAATATGAAAAGCAAATTCCCGAGAGAATAGACAATTACAAGATAGAAAGCGGAGTAAGCGATTTTGATAAGGTAATTGATATGATTAATGAAGCCGAGCGTCCGCTGATATATGCGGGCGGCGGTATTATAGCCTCGAACGCTTCTAAGGAATTGAAAAAGTTCCGTGACACGATTGACGCTCCCATAACTCTGTCAACTATGGCGCTTGGAGCATTCCCGGCGAGCAACGCTGCATTTACCGGCATGATAGGTATGCACGGTTCGAAAACGACCTCTCTTGCCGTTAAGAATTGTGACTTGCTTATTAATGTTGGCGCGAGATTTTCGGATAGAGTAATCTGCGATCCGAAAACATTCGCGAGAAACGCTAAAATTATACATATAGATGTTGACAGAGCGGAAATTAATAAGAATATACTAACAGATGCGTATATTATCGGCGATGCGAAGGCTGTTTTGGATGAGCTTAACAAGCGCATGAACACAAAGAAGCATCCCGAATGGATGAAGCAGATTGCCGATTGGAAGGAGCAATATCCCGTAAAGTATACGGGAAGCGAACCGTTTTCACCGGAGGATGTTATTAAGGAGCTAAAGGCACAGGTCGGCGACGATGCATTTTTGGTTACCGATGTTGGTCAGCACCAAATGTGGGCTGCACAGTTTTTCGGAGTAGAGAAGCCCAGACACTTTATATCTTCAGGCGGTTTGGGTACAATGGGATTTGGTCTGGGAGCCGCTATCGGCGCGCAGGTTGCAAACCCTGACAGCGTTGTAGTAAATATCACGGGCGACGGCTGCTTCCATATGAATTTGCAGGAGCTATCAACTGCTGCAAAGCAGGAGCTTCCTGTTATAGATGTTGTGATAAACAACAATGTTCTGGGAATGGTTCGTCAGTGGCAGAGGCTTTTTTACGATGAAAGGTTCTCGTACACCACCTTGGACAAGCCGACTGATTATAATATGGTAGCCGAAGGTCTCGGCGCAAACGGCTATACCGTTTCCAATATAGATGAGCTGAAAGCCGCGATTAAATCGGCTCTCGAAACCAAAAACAAGCCTACCGTTATCAACTGCCTGATACATCAGGACGATATGGTTATGCCTATGGTTCCGGGCGGTCAGTCAATTGAGGAGCCTATTCTTGAGATAACACCCGACGGCAAGGAGGTTAGATAGCTATGAGTGATAATAAAGAAATGCATGTGCTCTCAATCTACGTTGAGAACCATGCCGGAGTTTTGAGCCGCGTATCGGGACTGTTTTCAAGACGCATGTATAATATAGACAGTCTTTCGGTTGGCGAGACTGAAGATCCGAAAATTTCGCGTATGACGATAGTTACTCATGCTGATGAAAATACATTCCATCAGATACAGAACCAGCTTGCAAAGCTTGAGGATGTAAAGCATATATGTGAGCTAAAAAAAGATTCGTCCGTATTGCGTGAGCACGTTTTAATAAAGGTCAATGCCAAGGATACCACACAGATTATGCAGATAAGTCAGATTTTCAGAGCAAATGTGGTTGATATATCAAGAAATCTTTTGACTCTGGAGCTTACGGGAGGACCCAGTAAGATTACCGCGTTTATTGATCTTATGGAGCAGTTTGAAATCGAGGGTCTTGTCCGTACCGGTGTTACCGGACTAAAGCGCGGAAGCGCCACAGAGGCGGAAAAACAGAAAAATAATTAAACTTATCATATATAAGATTTGGAGGAATTTTAAATGGCAAAATTATATCATGAAAGCGATTGCAATTTGGGCTTACTGAACAACAAGACCGTTGCAATCATTGGTTACGGAAGTCAGGGTCATGCTCATGCACTGAACCTGAAGGAGAGCGGTGTAAACGTTATCGTTGGTCTTTACGAAGGCAGTAAATCTTGGAAGATTGCCGAAGAAGCAGGCTTTGAGGTTTATGTTGCGGCAGAGGCTGCGAAGAAGGCTGACATCATTATGATTTTGATAAACGATGAGAAGCAGGCAGCGCTCTATAAGGAGAGTATCGAGCCGAATTTGGAGCCCGGAAATGTTTTGGCATTCGCGCATGGCTTTAATATTCACTTCCAGCTCATCAACCCTAAGAAAGACGTTGATGTAATTATGGTTGCTCCTAAGGGACCCGGCCACACAGTACGCAGTGAGTATGTTGCCGGCAAGGGTGTTCCTTGTCTTGTTGCTGTTGCTCAGGACGCTACCGGTAACGCTATGGACATCGGTCTTGCGTATGCGGCAGGTATTGGCGGTGCGAGAGCCGGCGTTCTTGAAACAACATTCAGAATGGAGACGGAAACAGATCTGTTTGGTGAGCAGGCAGTTCTCTGCGGCGGCGTTACAGCCCTTATGCAGGCAGGCTTTGAAACTCTTGTTGAGGCAGGATATGATCCGCAGAATGCGTACTTTGAGTGTATCCACGAAATGAAGCTTATTGTTGACCTTATTTATCACGGCGGATTTAGTGAGATGAGAAATTCTATCTCCGACACTGCCGAATATGGTGATTATGAAATCGGTAAGAGAATTATTACAGAGGATACAAAGAAGGAAATGAAAAAGGTTCTGGCTGAAATCCAGGACGGTACGTTTGCGAAGAGCTGGATTACCGAAAACGCTGTAAATCGCCCGCACTTCAATGCTACAAGAAGAATTAAGGCGGAGCATCAGCTTGAGAAGGTAGGAAAGGAAATCAGAAAGCTCTATTCATGGAACGACGAGAAATAGTTTGACATATTTCATTAAGGGGTTCAACAGAGCTTTAAAAAGTCTGTGAACCCCTTTTTGGACAGTATTGAGGGGAGATAGCTTGAACGTTGATAAATGTTTTGACAGCAAAGAGTTTGACGGCAAAAAAATTGAGATTTTTGATTCAACTCTGCGCGACGGTGCCCAAGGAGAGGGGATAAACTTTTCAATAGAGGATAAGCTGAATATTGTTAAGGCGCTTGATTATGTAGGTGTTGACTATATCGAGGCGGGCAATCCCGGTTCAAATCCAAAAGATTTGGAATTCTTTGAGCGTATAAATCATCGTGATTTGCGTCATGCGGAGCTTGTCGCGTTCGGTTCGACACGGCGTAAAGGCATGAAGGCGGAGGAAGATGAGAACTGTATTTCTCTGCTTAAAGCGAATACCGATACAGTGACAATATTCGGAAAATCGTGGGATTTGCACGTTTCTGATATAATTAAAACTGATTTGGAAGAAAATCTGAATATGATTTATGATACCGTCAGCTTTTTTAAGAGTAAGGGAAAGAAAGTCATATTTGACGCAGAGCATTATTTTGACGGCTACAAAAGGCATCCCGACTATGCGGTAAGAGCCGTTAAGGCTGCTGTTGATGCGGGAGCGGACAGGATTGTCTTGTGCGAAACAAACGGAGGCTGTTTGCCGCGCGAGGTGGAAGAGATAACCGCCAAAACCTGTGAAATATTCAACAATACCATTATCGGCATACACTGTCACAATGACAGCGGCTGCGCGGTCGCGAACACAATCGCGGCTGTTGAGGCGGGCGCAAGGCATATACAGGGCACTTATCTGGGCTATGGTGAACGCTGCGGTAACGCAAATCTTTCAACTCTTATACCAAATTTGCAAATCAAATCAGGCTACCGTTGCGTTCCTCAAAAAAAACTGGAGCGGTTTACACGAACTGCGCGCTGGATTTCGGAGGTTGCCAATCAGTCGTTGTACAGGGGAATGCCGTATGTGGGCGGCTCTGCCTTTTCACATAAGGCGGGAATGCATATAGACGCCGTGGCAAAGGAGTCTGCGTCGTTTGAACATATAAGCCCCGAGACGGTTGGTAACGAGCGCAGATTTTTGATGAGTGAGGTAGCGGGGCGCGGAACGGTTTTAAAGAAGATTAGCAAGATTGCTCCGCGGCTTACAAAGGACTCACCCGAAACAGCCGAGATTTGCAGCCGTGTAAAGCAGCTTGAATATGAGGGATACTCGTTTGAGGCGGCTGAGGCAAGTTTTGAATTGCTTGTAAAAAAAATACTCGGACAGAAAAAGACTTACTTCACGCTGAACTATTTTAAGACGATAGTTGATGAACCGACAGAAAATAACTTTAGCGCATCAGCTATAATTAAAATTACTGTGGGAGATAAAACGGAAATCACAGCGGCGGAAGGCGACGGACCTGTACATGCGTTGGATAACGCGCTCAGACGTGTTTTGGAGGGCTTTTATCCGTCATTGAGTCAGGTTCATCTGACCGACTACAAGGTTAGGGTTTTAGAGCCGCAAAAGGCAACGGGAGCAAAGGTTCGAGTGCTGATTGAAAGCTCGGACGAGTTTGGCAGCTGGACAACAGTCGGGGTTTCCACCGATGTTATAGCGGCATCATGGATTGCTTTGGTAGAATCCGTTGAATACAAGCTAATGAAGA
>CAYTZR010000015.1:0-43493 GCA_964442605.1 uncultured Oscillospiraceae bacterium | reverse complement strand
CGGATTCAAAGCTACCTTTCAAAATTGCAGAGCAATTTTGACCAAGAGCTTCCTTGATTAATTGCAGAGCAATTTTGACCAAGAGCTTCCTTAAAAGAGCGCAGCGAACACGTGAGGCACGCAGGCGACTGCCCCGCAGGGGCAAGATACAATTAATGGCTGGGTGCATACTTTTTATTTATATACTTATGTCCTGCTTCATAATTTAAAATAAAATTATTAACTTTCCCGCAACTTTTTTAAAAACCTTGCGTCTAACATAATAAAAAACAAACTAATTATTAAACATCAGGAGGATAAGCAATATGAAAAACAATGTAAACATGAAAAGGATTATTGCCTCGCTGGCAGCAGCAGGTCTGCTTATGAGCGGTGCGGCTGTCTTCGCGGATGAAGCGGTTCCCGATACGGAAATCGTATCAAGCTCCGCATCTCTCTATAACGGCGGCTCGGCTACGGTCCCGTTTGTTACGGTTGACGGACATAAAACGGTACCGGTAAGACAGGTTATGGAGGCTCTGAACTTTACCGTAAGCTGGGATGAAGAAACGCAGCAGGTTCGCTGCAACAGAGGCGCTGTTGAAATCGGATTTTTTATCGGTCAGGACGGTTATACATTCGCTAAGACAGCTCCTATGCCTCTCGGAACCGCTCCATACCTCTACAACGATGAAACCGCGTATGTGCCGGTTGAGCTGTTCACCGATATATTAGGGCTTTCCGTTTATGACTGCGATGACGAATATGTGATAGCGGCAGAGCCTGCAGATGTCGTTTTTAAAGCATTCGAAAGCGATGAATACGGTGATTATATCATGGTTGAGGATCCTCTGAGGGGTGAGGTTTTGGTAAGAATATCCGAAGATACCGTCTTAAATAACGGTCAGGGTATTAACACGGACGAGCTTGTTGAAGGTCAGACACTCAAGATAAACTACGGCGTTGCAATGACAATGAGTCTGCCGCCGCAAACCACCGCGTTATCCATAGATACGGTTTTAGAATTCGCAATCGATGCCGGAGAAACAGAATAATAAACGCGGAGGATACTTAACAATACCATAAAACGGTTCTGTTAAAACAATTCTGTTACGGATAATATTCTTAGGATAATATTCTTAATTTATAAAAACAAATTGAGAAAAACAAATTGAGAAAAAATAAATTAATAAAACAAAAATCAAGAATATATCCGGACACGCGGGTTTTTAGTTCAGGAAACGCAGAGGCAAAGCACGTCACTGCGTTTTTTGTATGTGTAAATTCGCACACTATGAGCGCTTGTTGTTGACAATCGAAAGATAATATGCTATTATATTAAAAAGGCTGAGAGCAAAAACCATTAGCATGATGATGTATGCAGGGTTCGGCAATGCTATCTATAATAATTTGATTTATACGGAGGAATTGTTATGCTGTTTTCTTTAGAGGATATAATGGAATACGTTGAAGAAAATGACGTTAAATTTGTACGTTTGGTTTTCTTTGATATATTCGGAAGCATGAAAAATATATCCATTTTCGCGTCAGAGCTGCCGCGTGCGCTTAAATACGGCGTTACCTTTGACGCATCTGAAATAAATGGATTTATGAACATAGGCGAAAGCGACCTTTTGCTTAAGCCTAATCCCTCAACCGCCGAGATACTGCCATGGAGACCCCAGCACGCCAGGGTTCTGCGCGTTTTCTGTGATATTTGCTATCCTGACGGAAGAATATTTGAAGGTGATTCGAGAAATATTCTAAAGTCCGCTGTTGATGAATTGGGCGAGCTTGGCTATTACTGTGAGATAGGAACAGAGTGCAAATTCTACCTATTTGAACTGGATGAACACGGAAAGCCCACCAAAACTCCGCACGACAGAGGAACATATTACGATGTCGCGCCCGCCGACAGGGGAGAAAATATTCGCCGCGAAATATGTCTCACCTTAGAGGAGATGGGCATACAGCCCCACAGCTCTAACCACGAAGAGGGGCCGGGTCAGCATCAGATAGTTTTTATGCACGGCAGTCCTATTGAGGCCGCCGATCATGTTATGACATTTAAAAACATGGTTAAAACCATTGCCGATATAAACGGTCTGTTTGCATCGTTTATGCCTAAACCGCTCGCCAACGAAAGCGGTAACGGTATGCATATAAACCTGTCCTTGTACGAAAAAAAGACGGGAAAAAGTATTGTCGATACCGACTGTGAAATAGGAAAGCAGTTTATAGCGGGAGTTCTTAACCACACAAATGAAATCAGTCTGTTCCTCAACCCGACAACAAATTCATACAGAAGATTTGGGCAGTTTGAAGCTCCTAAATACGTTACATGGTCACATCAGAACCGTCAGCAGCTTTTGCGCATACCTAAAAATCTTGTAGGCGAAAGCAGGATAGAGCTGCGCTCTCCCGATGGAAGCTCCAATCCATATCTGGTTACCGCGCTTATGATTTATTCCGGAATTGACGGAATAAGGAATAAAATGGAGCTTTGCGAGCCTATAAATGTTACCTATAAAGAGGATATCGAAGGGCTTACGAGTCTGCCGGAGAACTTGTCAGAGGCGGTAAGCTTCGCGGAGAACAGTGAGTTTTTAAAGACTGTACTGCCTAAGAACATATTAGCCACATATATAAGCAACAAAAAACGGGAATATAAAGAATATGTGAATTCCAAAAATAAGGATGAGTATGAAGAAGCTCTGTATTTTGCCTCACTGTAGACATAATATTCTTAAACCGGGAGGTGAAACCGATGGACGACAAAATTCTTATCGTCTCCGCGTCTGAAAAGAGCAGTGACACCTTAGCTCATATTCTGAAGCGTTATTCCTGGAACAATATTGATTTTGCATCAAGCGGTGTTGAAGCAAGACGCGCGGTACTCCGCTGCCGCTATTCTCTGATTATTATTAACGCTCCGCTTAAAGATGAACAAGGCAACGCTTTAGCCGTTGATTTAATTCACAGCACACGTTCATCGGTTATGCTTATTGTAAAAACCGATGTTGCGGAGATGCTCGCGTCAAAGGTTGAGGGTGACGGTGTTTTTGTTCTCCCAAAGCCTCTGCAGCAGCGGCAGTTCCTGAGTTGTGTCAGAATTTCTCTGGCGTTGAGCAGACGTATTTTTGAAACAGATAAGGAAATTGCCAAGCAGGAAAAGAAATATGAGGACTTGAGAACAGTCTCGAGGGCTAAATGCATACTTATAGAAAAAGAAAAAATGACTGAGCAGGAGGCACACCGCTTTATCGAAAAGCAGGCAATGGATAAGCGTGAAAGCCGTGCGCTGATTGCTGCCGAGATTATAAAACGGTACATGAATAACGGCTGAAACAACTTGATACACACAAAGGAGCGGTTTCCACGGCTCCTTCTTTGTGTTTTCTTTTTCTTTGTATTTTCTTTTTCTTGGTATTTATTAATCCTATTCCGCCGGAGTCACTTGTGTTTTACCATCATCTTTTAAAGACGCGGTTTTCGGCTTATCGGTTTCTTAATATCGTAAGTACCTTTTCATAATAATCCGGAAGCATAGATGTAAATTCCATATATTCGTTTGTGTCGGGATGTATAAAGCCTACCTTATATGCGTGCAAAAGCTGTCCGTTTAGGTTAAATTCCTCTTTCTTTACTCCATAGGTTTTATCCCCTACTATCGGGTGCCCGATTTTGGACATATGCACACGTATCTGATGAGTTCGTCCTGTTTCCAAAATACACTCCGTAAGCGTGTACTTATTATACCGCTCCAGCACTCTGTAATTTGTTACCGCTTCTCTTGAATTCTTATCGGTCACCGTCATCTTCTTTCTGTCAACGGGATGTCTGCCGATCGGTGCGTCTATTTTACCGTAATCCTGCTTAATATTCCCATGAACCAAAGCCTTATACGCGCGAGTCAGACTGTGAGCCTTTATTTGTTCGGACAGTTTTTGATGGGCATTGTCGTTTTTTGCCACAAGCAGAAGTCCGCTCGTGTTCTTGTCTATCCTGTGAAGTATCCCCGGGCGTTTTTCGCCGTTTATGCCCGATAGTGTGTCGCCGCAGTGAAAAAGCAACGCGTTTACCAGTGTTCCCGAATAGTTCCCGGGCGCGGGATGCACCACCATGCCCTGAGGCTTATCTACCACAAGCATTGAATCATCCTCATACACTATGTTAAGAGGAATGTTCTCCGCCTCTATTTCAAGCTCTGACGGCTCCGGTATCGCAATCTCTACTATGTCACCGGGCTTTACCCTTTTGTTTGCCTTTGCGGCGGAACCGTTGACCTTTACCAAATCATTCCCCGTTATAAGCTTTTTAAGATATGAGCGTGTTATATCGGGCAGTGCGTCTGAAAGAAACTTATCAAGCCTGCCGCTCTGTCCCTCGGCTGCCGTTATTTTTTTGATTTCCATAAAAATCTCCGCCTATTCGTTTTTTTCTTTCACGTTATCCATAAACAGAAAATGTATGACGAGCGCTACAGCGCCTGCGCAAACCGCTATATCCGCCACATTAAATACCGGAAAATTTATAATTCTCAAATCTAAAAAATCTACTACATAGCCCTTTGTTATACGCTCGATGAGATTGCCGATCGAACCCGAAAAAATCAGAGCGGTTCCAAGCTTTAGCCAGACATCATGCCTTTCCGCCTTGATGTAATATACCGTCAAAGCTATGAGAATAACCAAAGACAGCACGATAAATATCACCCGTTTGTTTTCAAGCATACCAAATGCTATACCTGTGTTTTCAACATAGGTCAGGTGAAACACATTAAATATTACGGGAATACCGATGGTTCCCGCCAAAGCGGATGCCGCCCAGTGTTTTGTTATAATATCTATTATCAAAAACGCCGCCGCAATAATTATATATATCATAAAAATCTCCTCTGACTACGACACTATGCTAAGGACTGCCCGAATTGAGAATATTGAGCAGTCCAAAACATTAAATATTAAAATTTTATTTATCATTCCGCGGGTACATATTCGCCGTTTTCATTCAGCTTTATTCTTGGGAGCTCCTGCGTTACCTTCTCAAGTGTCGCAACCAAATCATCATTTACCGATCCCGCAAGCTCCTCCGGCATATCAGGTATATCATTTACTTCGTTCTTGATAATCTCAACCGCCTCGGCGCTTGATCTGATTTCAAAATCGGTGTCCTTGTTTATATCGGAATAATCCTTTATTATTTCAAGCTGAGAATTAAGAAGCGATATTACCTTTGCCTTAAATACCTCAACACTTCGCTTCATTTCTTCATACTTATAATTTATATCGGCAACCTCTTTGGCTGCCTGATTTACTATCGTCGCCGCCTTTGTTTCGGCATCACTGATTATTACCTGTGCTTGCCCACGGGCGTTATGCTTTATATCATCACCGGCTCCTTTTGCCACAGACAGCGCGTTCTTCAGTGTATCCTCCATTGACTTATACTGCTTAACCGCATCGGTAAGCATACCTATTCTGTCCATTGCAGCCAGATTTTCTTGATATATTTTTTCGTAGCTGACAGCAACATCCTTCATAAAATTGTTAACCTCAGCAATGCTGTAGCCGCGCATTTCCTTTTTAAATTCCTTGTTTTCTATATCAGCGGGTGTAAGCATTTTAAGACCCCCTTTTGTTTATACTGTAATACTTATATATACTAAATATATTTATCGATTATGACGCTTTGACGTCCCTTTCTTGTCATTCCACGAATTTCGGACAGCTTATACCTGCCGTAGTTTCTGACAGATATTAAATCGCCGCATTTTATGTTAAGCGAAGAGCTTGAGACCGGCTCAAAATTTACACGAACACGCTCGCTTCTTATAAGCTCCGCCGCCTTGCTTCTCGACACGTTAAGCGCAGAGGACAGCACACAGTCAAGCCTTAGGCTTGAAACCGTGGCGGATATTGGTTTTACGGGCTTTGGAGGCACAACTACTTCCGACAAATTTTGCGCGGCGGCGCGAACTCCGCACCTGCCGATTTTAGTCAGATTTTCAATAACATAATCCCTCATGGCAGGTCTTAAAAATATATAGCACATGTCATTAAGCGGCACAATATCACCGATATTTTCGCGCTTTATTCCAAGCCCCATAAGACTTCCCAAAAAGTCACGGTGTTTCAGCTCCGATATATCCCGTCCGGTTATTTTTATCACAGAAATAAGATCGCTATATTCGACCTCGGAATATTCCGGATAACATATAAACATACGCCGCTCCGCCTCGCCGTAGCCGCCGTTGAATTCATACAAAATATCCGGCGGAACCTTTCCGAAAATCTCCCTCTCTATTATTGCCGCCTCGTGCGGATCCAAAAAACCCACAGTCCTTACGGTATACTGCCTCTCGGCAATACTCAAGGCATCCAGCGCCTTTTTTACCGCCAGCCTTTCATCTGCTTCCAAACGGGTTACCCCCAACGACTCTCGTATTCGTCATCATCCAGAACTCCGACGTTGCACGGCGCAATCAGGAATATGTCATTCGCGACCTTCTTGATGCTACCATCCAGAGCATAGACAGCGCCGCTCAAAAAGTCAACAATTCTTCTTGATGTTGGTGTATCCACAGACTCCAGATTAACAACAATCGGTTTTCTCTCTTTGAGGTGGTTAGCTATATCTCTTGACTCCTCAAAGCTTACCGGCTGCATGATAACCAGCTTCATCTGCGGTGCGTCCTCAACCCTGCTTACCCTTGAGCTCTTTGAACCGCTTCTGCGGCTTGGCATATATCTCTCATTTGAAACAGGCTCCTCAAAATCATCCCGGGGATAGTCATCGTAATATTCTTCTTCGTATGTATCGCCGACATCAACGCCCATCATACTGTATACTTTATCCATAAAGCTTCCCATTTTTCTTCCTCCTATATTATCAATGATTTAGTATATAAATTTAATATTTAACAAAATTATTTTTGAGAATAATCTCTCTCTCCAAAAATTGATGTACCTATCCGAACCATTGTCGCTCCGCACTCTATCGCCTCTTTATAGTCATGACTCATGCCCATTGACAATTCTTGTAAACCGAATTTTTCCGCCAGCTCCCTGAGCCGTGAAAAAACAAGCTTATTCTGCTCTACGCTGTAACCGGCGACAGATATGGTCATAAGACCCTTTATATCAACGTTTTCAAGAGCCTTAATCCTGTCAATAAGCTCCGGCAGCTCATGAGGACTTACGCCAAACTTTGTCTCCTCTCCGGATATGTTGACCTGTAAAAGCACATTCTGAATTATGCCTGCCGCCTTAGCGCGTTTGTCTATTTCCGCCGCAAGCTCTATACTGTCAACCGAATGGATGAGCGCCGTCTTTCCAACAATATGCCGAACCTTATTCCTTTGCAGATGTCCTATTTGATGCCATCTCGCGTCAGGCAAAACCTCCTGCTTTAGAACAAGCTCCTGCGGTCTGTTTTCGCCAAAGTCCATGGCGCCGGCTTGATATGCTTCCATCGCGTATTCCACCGGCTTTGTCTTGGAAACGGCGATAAGGCGCACATCATCGGGGTTCCTGCCGCAGTCTTCCGCAGCGGCTCGTACTTTGCTTAAAACGGACAAATAGTTTTTCTTAACATCCGGCTTATTAACATCAATAATCACAATTTAACACATCCTTATTGTCTGACAACCTTGCCGTCCTCAATACCCTTTGTGTTCACAATTACCTCATCATAAATCTTTAGTGTTTCCGCGTAATCTTCAACTGTTATAGACTCTATAACAGCCCATTCCTTGTTGTTGTAAAGCAAATTAACCGGCACAAAACGCGCAACACCCAATCTGACAACATAAACTCCCTGCTGTCCGTCTATGACCCTAAGCGACTGCGACGGAACCTTTATTCCGTTTACGCTTTGGGTTAAAATTTCCGCCGAAACCACGCTTGTTGTATAAATCGAGCTGACATATTCGGTGGAATATATCGTTACCGCCACTTTGCCGCCCTCCGGATTTGAAACAGCGGTAACGGTACCCGAAACCATGCTGTCCGACAAATCATAAAACTTTATGCTTACCGATTGTCCGACCTCAAAGTTGTCCGCCTCTTTTTCGGTTATCAATCCAACAAAATACCATTCGTAGTTGTCTATGATTTTGCACACATTCTCGCCGGCTTCAACCGTTGTCCCCATTGAAACATCGTTTTTTTCTATATCGTTCAGATACTTCGGAGTGGCGTCGCCGAGCATATCTATGCTCAACGCCTCCTCGTATCCGTCAATTTTTGACGAAAACACGCCCGCTCTCGGTGAATATATATATTCTTTATCATACAAGCCGGAGGACTCCAGCTCATCAAGCCGTCCTTTAAGCTCACTGAGCCGCTCCTCTTTCGTTTTACCGTTCTCAAGCGACTCCTGCTTTTCCGCTATATAGTCATCAATAGTCTGCTTTCCCAACGCAATATCGGAAAAGCTGTTATTATCCCTTACCTGTGTGAGATTTTGCGCCGTTTCCGCAATATTTAACTCTATTTTAACCGCGCTGCCCGAATACACGTCAGACGACGTTCTGTCGCTTTCAAGCCTTACAATTTTATCCTCTGTTTCAGCGATTTCCTCGGTGACCGCAGGATCAACCTGCTCCTCATAAACCGCCGCGAGAGTGGCTCCTTCAACAACTCTCTCTCCCTCTTCGGCAACACATTCAAAATAACCGTTATAGGGTGAAACCACAATTTCTTGATCTCTGAAAATATATCCATCCGCCAGTACATATTCCTCTAAACTGCCGTTTAAAGCTGTATATGTAGTAACGTTATCACCGGCTCTGAAAAAAATACTGATAAGCAAAAAGAACAGCGCAAAGATGAACAGCAGCTTAGGTATTAAAAAGAGACGTTTCTTTATGCCTCTCTTCCGTCTTTTATCCAATCGTTTTTTATCTGAATTGTCAGTAGTATTAGCCACAAGACTACCTCCAATCAACTAACACTTAATCGTAAACACAGCCGTACAAAACGATACATATCCGATTTACAACGATACATATCCAATTTACATCATATCCAATTTACATAATAACATTATAAGCCTTTGAAAAAATTATGTAAACCTTGTAGAATGACTTGTTGACTAAATGTAATCTAATTGTAAAAGAAAAAACCGAATATGCCCTATCACATATTCAGCCATTTTATATTTTTGTTTCTTTTAAACCAAGTAAGCTGCCGCTTTGCGTATCTGCGGCTTTCAAGCTTTATTTTATCAACAGATTCGTCAAGTCCGCAGCTGCCGCTTAAGTAAGAAACGAGCTCCTTATATCCTATCGCCTGCATCGCTGTTGAATTTGAGCTTACACCCAAATCAAGCAGCTTACGAACCTCGTCAAGCAGACCCGCTTCCATCATTATGTCAACGCGCCTGTTTATCCTATCATACAAAACATCTGTGGGACGGTTTAAGCCGTAAATCTCCGCGTCATAAACGGGTTCCCCTTTTTGCTCTCTGTCAACCTGAGATTTTGGCTTCCCTGTGAGCTTATAAACCTCCAGCGCACGGATTACACGGCGCAAATTGTTTGGATGTATACTGTCTGCCGACTCGCTGTCCACCGCGCGCAGCATATCATGGATATATACACGACCCTTTTCCCGCGCCAATGTCTCCAGCTTCCGTCTGTATTCATAATCGGTTTCCGTTTCGGAAAAATTGATATTATTTACCACACTGTCAAAATACAGCCCCGTTCCGCCGCACAGAACCGGAATCTTGCCGCGGCTTAGTATGTCGTCAACACACGTCCTTGCCATTGCCGCAAACTGAGCCACGCTAAAGCTCTCGCTTGGGCTTACTATATCTATCATGTGGTGTCTTACGCCCCGCATTTCATCGCGCGTCGGCTTTGCGGTGCCTATGTCCATGCCCCGATATATCTGCATAGAGTCACAAGACACGACCTCGCCGCCGCGCTTAATCGCCAAATCTATTGCAAAGTCGGTTTTACCTGAGGCGGTGGGTCCTACCACGCCGAATATTTTAGGCTTAACCATATTTAACCTCCCGTTTAAACAATACGCTTAAACATCTTTTCTATCTCTTTTTTCGTAAATTCGGTTACAATCGGTCTGCCGTGAGGACAAGTGGTGATACCCTTTGAATAAAGCTCTTTGACAAGCTCAAGAACATGTGTCATTTCAGGCAATGAAAGCTTATCATTTCCCTTTATCGCCTTTTTGCACGAAATCATATCAAGAGCCTTTTCTTCAAAGTCGGCAATGGGGTGCTTTATATTTTGAATAACAGCGTCCAATATCTCGCAGAGCAATGACTTTATCTCTTCATCCTCCGCTATTATCGGAGTTTCATTGATTATCACGGTATTTGTGCCGAACTCCTCTATTTCAAAGCCAAAACGCTTGAACACATCGATATTGCTCATAACCGCGTCATATTCGCTGTGGCTTAAATCAACCACAATCGGTACCAGCAATACCTGCGACATTCGCTCGTTTTTTAAATACGCCTGCTTCAGTTCCTCAAATCCGGCTCTCTCGTGAGCTGCGTGCTGATCAATCATGAACATAGTGTCATTTGACGAAACTATTATATATGTGTCAAACACCTGTCCTACAATCCTGCAATTATCAAATATGCTCCGTCCGCTATTTTCTTCATCTTCCGATATATCAGATATATCGGATATATCGGAAAATTCGGCTTGAACACCCTCATTGGCTACGGGCGGTTTTGCTTTAAATTCAGGGCTTTGCTCCCTTTCCGCACTCTTATCGCTCTCACCAGATTGGGGCTCTCTGTTTATATTCCAAAGTTCTTCCGCCAGCTTATTAAACACGCCTCCATTTTCAGGCTTCACCGGCGGTTTAGTATATTCAAGATAATCCTTTACGATATTTGAGTCAAGCTGCCGCGAATCATTAAGGACGCCATACCGTTTATCTGTCTCCGCTTTTCTCGGCTTATATTCGGACGCATTTCCCTTGACGGCCGGTTCTGCCGGCATTTTTCCGTACATAGCGCTCTTGACCGCATGATAAATTATATCATAAAGCCCCTTTTCATTGGCAAATTTAACCTCGGTCTTGGCGGGATGAACGTTTACATCCACCAGTTCGGGCGGCATAATTATATCAAGTACAAAAAACGGAAATCTTCCGACCATCATAGAATTTCTGAAGGCTTCTTCTGCGATTTTTGATATAACGTGATTTTTAATATATCTGCCATTCACGAAAACTGTTTGCTTTGTTCTGTTTCCAAAAGATATTTCAGGCTTTCCGACAACACCTGTTATTCTGACCCCGTCCTCTGTATAGTCAACAGGCATAACCGCCTTGGCAATCTTAAGTCCGTAAACCTTTAATATGACGTTTTTAAGCTCACCGTCTCCCGATGTATTGAACATCTGCTTGCCATCACAAATATACTCAAATGAAATATCCGGCTTTGAAAGGGCAAGTCTCGTCATTAAATCCGAGACATATCCCGCCTCGGTGCTGTCCTTTTTTAAAAACTTCATTCGTGCCGGAATGTTTGCGAACAAATCCTCCACTGACATAATAGTACCGTCCGCACAGGCAATCTCGTCCGCATCCCCGCATACTCCGTGGTCAACAACATAATGGGCGCCGACCTCGTCATCCTCTGTTTTGGTGATTACCTCGACCCGCGCAACGGCGCAGATACTGGACAATGCCTCGCCCCTAAATCCCATTGTGGAAATGCTGTATAGATCATCCTCGGAGCTTAGCTTGCTTGTGGCATGGCGCAAAAATGCCGTTTTGACCTGATCTCTCGGTATTCCGCAGCCGTTGTCCGTGACGCGTATCAGCTTAACGCCACCGTTTTTAATTTCAACGGTTATCTTATTCGCGCCGGCATCCACCGCGTTTTCGACAAGCTCCTTTACCACCGAGCTCGGACGCTCCGCCACCTCGCCCGCGGCAATCTTGTCCGCCACCGACGGCGGCAGCACATGTATAGAATTGTTACTCCGCATGGCTATCACCTCCGTACAAAATACATTTTCAGCTTACATTTTCTTAGCCTTTGCCTGTAAATCATAGAGCTTTGTAAGCGCCTCAACAGGCGTCATTGTGTTCAAATCCATCTCTTTAAGCTGTGATATTACAGCGTTGTCTGTCTGAGCAAAAAAGTCAATCTGGTTCTCATCATGCTTCTGCTTGCGCCCGCCGCCTCCGGTTCTGATTTTGGCGGTATTAACTGTTTTTTGCTCTCTGCTCTCAAGCATTCCCGCAATCTCCTTGGCGCGCTTTATAACCGATCTTTTGACCCCCGCGAGCGCCGCAACCTCTACACCGTAACTCTCGTCCGCGCCGCCCCTGATTATCTTTCTCAAAAACGTAATATCATCGCCATTTTTCTTGACCGCTATACAGTAGTTTTTGACATTGCTTATTTTTTCCTCAAGCTCCGTAAGCTCATGATAATGAGTCGCGAACAGAGTTTTCGCGCCGCATTTTTTTACATCCGCAATATGCTCGACAACAGCCCATGCAATACTCAGCCCGTCATATGTGCTTGTGCCTCTGCCTATCTCGTCAAGTATAACAAGGCTTTTGGGAGTAGCGTTGTTCAGAATATAAGCAACCTCCTTCATCTCTACCATAAATGTGCTGTCGCCCGAGCTTAAATCATCGCTTGCCCCAACCCTTGTAAAAATCCTGTCCACAATTCCGATTTCCGCAGAGCTTGCGGGAACAAAGCTGCCTATCTGCGCCATTAAAACTATTACCGCAATCTGACGCATATATGTGGATTTGCCCGCCATATTGGGACCTGTAATTATAGCAATCTGATTATCACCGTTGTCAAGATATGTATCGTTTGCGATAAATATCCCCGATTGATTTATCGCCTCGACTACCGGGTGCCGTCCGTCGCGTATTACTATCCTGTCCGAATTGTTGACTGTGGGCATAACATAGTTTCTCGCCTCCGCAACAGCAGCAAAGGAACACAAAACATCAATCATTGCTATTACCGATGCCGTCTCGCGGACGCGGTCACAGCTTTCCGCCACCTTGTCGCGGACACGGCAGAACAGGCTGTATTCCAAATCGGTAACCCTTGTATCGGCATTTATGATTTCATCTTCCAGCTCCTTTATCTTGGGAGTAATATATCTTTCGGCGTTAACTAAGGTCTGCTTTCTGATAAAATAATCCGGCACGTTACCGGTATTTGACTTGCTGACCTCTATATAATAGCCGAAAACCTTGTTATATCCCAGCTTCATATTCTTTATTCCGCTGCGCTTTTTTTCTTCCTCTACAAGAACATTCAGCCACTCTCTGCCGTTTTTTAGGGTATCTCTGACCTTGTCAAGCTCAGAATCCGCCCCGTCCTTAATCATTTTTCCGTTACGAAGCGCTACCGGTGCATCCTTGTCAATTGTATCGTCTATAAGCTTATACAAGTCGCTCAAATCATTAAAACGCTTAAGCTGCTCGCCTATCAGCTTGCTTTCACAGCCGCAAAGCAGCTCGCGCAGTCTCGGGAGCTGAGCGAACGAGTTTTTTAAGCTTAACAAATCATGACAATTGGCAGTCTTATATACGACTCTGGTAATTGTCCTTTCTATATCGGTTATGCCCTTTAATAAATCAATAATTTCCTCGCGCAGCATGGGGTTTTTGTAAAGCTCCGCAACCGCGTACAGCCGATTTTGTATGGCAATTCGGTTTATGAGAGGCGCTGTTATCATCTTTCTGAGCAGTCGTCCGCCCATAGATGTCTTTGTTTTGTTCAGAACATTAAGCAAGCTGCCCTTTTGCGAACGCTCTCTTATGGTTTCGGTAATCTCCAGATTTCTCATGCTGTACATGTCAATCTGCATCCTACCGGTATCTGAAATTATTTCAGGCTCCTTTATTCCCGTAAGCTCAGTCTTTTGTGTTTCTTTTAAATAATGGAGCGCACTGCCCAGAGCACATATCATAAGACCGCTTGCGCCCTTTAAATCCGCAGTTACTTCCGTGCCGTACTGCTCCGTTACTGTTTTTTCGCCTTCCTCAGGCGAAAACGTCCAATCGTAATAATTTCGCACAAAACAACTAAGCTTGTGCTTTAGCATATCCACAAGCTTAGTATCTTCATACGCTTTCATATTCATAATAATTTCCGTCGGAATAAATCTTGTGAGCGCGTTAAGTATATCGTTCTCAATATTCGCGCCGGTATACTCTCCGGCAAAAACCTCGCCGGTGGTAATATCCGCAAAAGCCAGACCCACGCTGTCATCGCCGCGGCAGAACGCACAGAGATAATTATTCCTTTGGTCATCAAGCGCCGTTGTGTCCATTATGGTTCCCGGAGTAACCAAACGAACAACCTCGCGCCGCACGATGCCCTTCGCTTCGGACGGATCCTCTACCTGTTCGCACACCGCAACGTTATATCCGGCTGATACCAGCTTTACTATATAACTGTCCACAGAATGAAACGGAACGCCGCACATCGGCGCACGTTCCTCAAGACCGCAGTTTTTGCCGGTCAGGGCTATTTCCAGAATTTTGGACGCAATACAGGCATCATCAAAAAACATCTCGTAAAAATCACCCAGCCTGTACATGAGTATGCAGTCGCTGTATTGATCCTTGACCTCAAAATACTGACGCATCATCGGCGTCAATTTATTCTTATCTATTATCATGATTAATGACAACCGCCGCAAGTAGAGCAGCTTCCGCCGCAGCTCTGCTCATGCTCGCCGACTATAAAATGCTTGAGTATGCCGTCCATACGTCCCAAAAGCATCTCATAATCTCTCGCAGCCTCAAGATATTCCTTGATAACACTGTTCTTTGCCAGTTCTTCAAATTCTGCCTGCAAAAAGTCATTGACCTTTTGCGCCTCCTCCTGTGTAGGCTGCTTATCCGCATATTCAGCGGTCTTTTCCTCTCTTATTCTATTATAATTATCAATGAGGCCTTTTGCCTCTTCGTTTTCAAGTAAAGCCTTGCTTGTTTCGTCCGATCTCTTTTTGGTTTCACTGTTCCTTATCAGTTCGCCCAGTTCTCTTGCTTTTTCAAAAATCTCATCGTTATTCATAGCTTCTCCTTTAATCTTCTATCAATTCAATCAATTCGCCAAGCAGCGACCATGTCTGTGTTTCCGTTATTTTAACCGAAACCGTTTTCCCAACCCAACATTGCCTTTCGCTTCCGCTCATATCTCCGCACTTTATGTTAACGACCTTGCCGCCATCGGTTCTGCCGGTCAAGTTTTCCGCATTTGTCTTGCTTACTCCCTCTACGAGAACCTTTTGCACAGAGCCTAAATACGCATCATTCTTTCGCCTTGAAATCTCATTTTGAACCCTGAGCATTTTATCGAAATTTCCGTGCTTTTCCTCATCTGTCATACAATCAGGCATTTCCGCCGCCGGAGTTCCCTTACGCTTAGAATATATAAACGAAAATATCATGTCATACTCAACCTCTTTAAGCACGTTGATGGTATCGTTGAAATCCTCGTCTGTTTCCCCGGGAAAGCCGACAATTATATCCGTTGTCAGCACAATATCCGGCATAGCGGCACGCACCTTTGTTATTTTGTCCATATATTCCGCTCTTGTATACCTGCGGTTCATGGCTTTTAAAATCCTGTCCGAACCGCTCTGTATAGGCAAATGCAGCTGCTTGCATATCTTAGGCTCTCTCGCCATAACCGCAATCAGCTCATCGGATATATCCTTCGGGTGGCTTGTCATAAATCTGACACGCTCAATACCGTCTACTCGGCATACCTTCTCCAAAAGCTCGGCAAAGCTCAATCCACCGCTTAAATCGTTGCCGTAGGAATTAACATTCTGACCCAGAAGCATAATCTCCTTGTAGCCGGAGCTTGCGACACTCTGACATTCATTTAAAATATCCTCGGCTGCGCGGCTGCGCTCTCTGCCGCGAACATACGGCACAATACAGTAGGTGCAAAAATTGTCGCATCCGTACATAATCGGAACCTTTGCCAGCGGGGGCGCCCCGCGCTGAACGGGGATTTCCTCACATATTGAGCCGCGCTCATCTTCAATGTCAAAAACTCTCGTCCCGTCCAGAGCATCGCACAAAATCTTTGGAAATCTGTAAAGAGCATGAGTTCCGAACACTATATCCACATGCTTGTATTTTGATTTTATTGTGTTCGCAATATGCTCCTGCTGCATCATGCAGCCGCAGACACCGATTATCATCCCGGGATTTTTACGCTTCCTGTGTTTAAGCGCTCCGAGATTGCCGAATACTCTCAGCTCCGCGTTTTCTCTGACGGCACAGGTATTATATAGTACCAAGTCCGCTCCGCTTATTTCGTTTTTAAGCTCATATCCCATATCACGCAGCATTCCCATAAGTTTCTCGGAATCACTGGAGTTTTGCTGACATCCGTATGTTTCCACAAACGCCGCGGGCGGTGTTTCTCTACGGGCGTTAATAGCCTTCACCCGCGCCATGTAGTCCCTTTGCCTCGAAATTTCTTCTTCGGTAATATGTGTTTTTCTTTCAATCCGCGCCATATTAACAATCAATCTTTCCGCTTTTGTATTTATCCAAAATCTTATTTATTCTCTCAATAGGTGTCAGCAACTCTCCGATTGATTTGTCGCCGTTAATCTGTCTTATAATTAAACCGATAAACTTTGACATATCAACCTCATGATACCACTTGCTTGCCTTTACATCAGGTCTTCTGTAAACAGTGTTGGTGGTAAATACCGCATCTATTAAGCCTTCCTCATTCGCCTTGTTAAACTTCTCAACACCCTCGGTGAACAGTCCGAATGACGCAAAAACGATTACACGCTTTGCTTTTCTCTTTTTAAGCTCCCTCGCGACATCAATCATGGATTCGCCCGAGGCAATCATGTCATCAACCACGATTACGTTCTTGTCGGTAATATCCTTGCCCAAAAATTCATGAGCGACGATTGGGTTTTTGCCGTTTATGACTTTGGAATAATCCCTTCTCTTATAGAACATTCCAAGATCCATGCCCAGTACCGATGAGTAGTACATACATCTGCCCATTGCTCCCTCATCCGGAGAAACAATCAACGTGTTATCCGCGTCCAAGATAATTTCAGACCGGTATTTAAGACACGCCTTTATCATCTGATATGTAGGACGTACATTCTCAAAGCTTTTCAGCGGAATAGCGTTCTGTACCCTTGAATCATGCGCGTCAAACGTAATAAAGTTATCAACGCCCATATTCGCAAGCTCCTGCAGCATTATCGCGCAGTCCAAAGACTCTCTCGCAATTCTCCTATGCTGTCTGCCCTCGTACATCATTGGCATGATAACAGTAATACGCTTTGGCTTTCCGCCGAGCGCGGAGATAATTCTCTTTAAGTCCTGATAATGATCATCGGGGCTCATAGGATGATCCATTCCGTACATTTTATAGGTAACACTGTAATTAAACGGATCACAAATAATATAGATGTCATATGTTCTGACCGAGTGGGAAATAACAGCCTTTGCCTCTCCCGTTCCAAATCTCGGACAATTTGTCGGAATTAAAAAGCTATCAACATGCGCGCCACTCTGGGCAACAAAAGTTCTGAGGTGCATATCGACCTTTTCCGCAATTTCCTCACAGCCCTTCATGCCGATAATTCCCAATCTGTCCAAATTATAAACCTGCACCGGATTTTCTTGCATAATAAAATCTCCATTCCGTGAAAGGAACTTTCACGTTATACCTTTCTTTATATAGAAATTTATTTAATTTTTACTGAGTTATACATTGTGAGTTTTAAGCATATCATATCTTATACCCCACAGCTTTTGGGACAAGTCCACATAATACGTATGCGGATTTTCAAAACGCTTGACCTCATCCCATATAAGGTCAAGCTCACGCTTGGCATAATCCTTTATCTCTTTAAGCGACGGCGATTTATATACAAGCTCGCCGTGTTTAAATATCGGAACCTGAATTTCCACCGCCTTGAAATTGGAAACCGTTTTACGCTTCCACGTATTTAACGGGTCAAAAATTTCATACGGCTTGGTATCATCTATTGTTTCATCAAACGCGGTCAGCACATCCGCTATTGCCATACCTGTATCGTTTGAATACAGACGCACCACCTTTTTAAAATAAGGATTTGTGATTTTTTGGACATTCTCGCTTATTTTAATCTTTGGAATTACCTTGCCGTTATGCTCCATGGCGACAAGCTTGTACACCCCGCCGAAAACAGGTTCTGACTTTGATGTAATAAGTCTTTCGCCGACTCCGAATGAATCGATTTTCGCACCCTGCAGCAATATATCGCGTATGATATATTCGTCCAGAGAGTTGGAGGCACAAATTGTAGCCTCCGTCCAGCCGGCATCATCCAGCATTTTTCTTGCCTTTTGTGAGAGGTAGGTTATATCACCGCTGTCAATTCTTATTCCGCATTTTGTAATTCCCTTCGGTCTAAGCACCTCGTCAAACACCCGTATCGCATTGGGTATTCCACTTTTTAATACATTATATGTGTCAACGAGCAGAGTGCAGTTTTCGGGATAGCACTCCGCGTAAGCGCGGAAAGCGTCATATTCAGTATCAAAGCTCTGAACCCAGCTGTGCGCCATGGTTCCGAGAGCGGGAACCCCGAACATCTGATCGGATATAGTACAGGCGGTTCCGCAAACTCCGCCGATATAGGCTGCGCGGGAGCCGTAAATAGCGCCGTCATAACCCTGTGCGCGCCTTGAGCCAAACTCCATAACAGGTATATCCCCCGCCGCTCTTACTATACGATTGCTCTTTGTCGCGATAAGACTCTGGTGATTTATGGTAAGCAATATCATTGTTTCTATAAACTGCGCCTGTATTACGGGGCCGCGCACCGTGACAATAGGCTCGTTGGGGAATATAGGGGTTCCCTCGGGAATAGCCCAAACATCACACTCAAACTTGAAGTTTTTAAGATAATCCAAAAACTCCTCGCAAAACATGCCCTTATCACGCAGATAACGTATATCCTCATCGGAAAATTTCAGATTTGTCAAATATTTAATAAGCTGCTCAACACCAGCCATAACCGCCAGTCCCGCTCCGTCCGGAGCTTGACGAAAGTACATATCAAAATACGCTATCCTATCGCCTATGCCGCACTTTAAATATCCGTTAGACATAGTGATTTCGTAAAAGTCAGTAAGCATGGTATAATTCATAAAAATATTCACTCCAAGCGCAATAATAATTTTTGACACTTATCTAAGTTTACATACACTAACCAATTACAGTATACCATTTTCGTCAATTTTATACAATATAAAATTTAACAGAAATCTTACAAAAGATTTTCGTCTGATACATTAAAACTTGACAAAATGCATAAACACCCTGAAAATATTATACCATAAAGCTTGTACAGCGTAAATACCTAAATTAAATATCCGGTTAAATACAGTTGTAAACTCACTAAACCTGTGTTATAATCTATTTAAAATAAAGTTGTTGGAATTCTTAAAAAAGATAATAAAGGACGGCATATGAAAAACAAAACTCTAATCATAATATTTGCGCTCATCGCCGCCGCCTGCGCAGCGATTATAATTTTTTCACGTATCGGCTCAAATAACTCTAAAATCGCGGAAATTATACTTAACGGAAATACAGTACAAGCCATAGACTTAAACAGCGTTGACGAGCCCTACGACATTCGGATAGACAGCGATGACGGCGGCTATAATATCGTACATGTTGAAAGCGGAACTATTTCCGTTTCTGAAGCTGACTGCCCTGACAAGGTATGTGTAATTCAAGGAAAAATAGACAGCGGCACATATCCTATAGTATGCCTGCCGCACAGACTGACTATTCAAATAAAGACAGGCGGGGACAACGAAATTGATGCTGTTGTAGGAAGGTGAAGCATGAACAATTCAAAAAAAATAAAACACATGGCGCTTATGGGAGTACTTACCGCGGTAGCCCTGACAATTTTTGTTATCGAATCGGCAATTCCGCCTCTTACCGCAATACCCGGAATTAAACTCGGTCTTGCCAATGTTGTTACTCTGTTTGCGCTTGTTGTTCTCGGTCCGCGCGACGCGTTTATTATTCTGGTTATCCGAGTCTTTCTGGGTTGTGTTTTTACCGGCCAGATAACGGCTTTGGCATACAGTATGACAGGAGGAATTTTGTGTCTGATATGCGAAACACTGCTGCTTAAGCTTTTGCCGATTAAAAATTTATGGGCAATAAGCGTAGTCGGCGCAACAGTACATAATGCGGCGCAAATTACCGTTGCGGTTCTCATGACTTCAACCGTGGGAATATTCTGGTATTTGCCCTATCTGATCATAGCGGGAATAATAACCGGAGCATTTATAGGCGCTGCTGTACAATTTACAATTAAAAAGTGCGATAGTATAATAAAAAAGCTGCTGTAAGTAGATAGGGTATTGGTCGTGTAATGACATCAATTTTGATAAAGGCTTTGGCGGCATTGCCGTTAATATGAATACTCCAATATCGGCTTGTTACGGCGGGAGTGACCGGAGCTGCGCAGCAGGTTCGTGCCTAATAAAGTAGTCCTTCTTATCGCATAAACGAGGTCACAAACTATTAACATAGTGATGTATGCTGGGCTAGGCTTGAGCGAAGTAGTCCTTTAAGAATAAAGTAATTGGATTAAGGCACTATACAAAGTTTGGCACCCCGCCCGGGTTCGGCGGGCGGGAGTGACCACACCTGTCAAGGTGTGTGGCTTATAGAGTAGTCCGTCTTATCGCATAAACGAGGTCACAAACCATTAACATAGTGATGTATGCCGGGCTAGGCTCGTGTAAAGTAGTCCTTTAAGAAAAACTAAATGGGATTTGGAACAAATAAAATATAAGGCAATTCATTAATATATCTTGCCCTTACAGGGCAGTCGCCTGCAAAGCACTTATCAAAATACATTATTTGTGTTTTGTCAACACACTAAAAGGCCTCGGGTTTGCCCGAGACCTTTTACAACCGAATATTTAATTATACGAGCTCCAATACGGAAATTTCCGCTGCATCGCCGCGACGGGGTCCGATCTTTGTAATTCTTGTATATCCGCCGTTTCTGTCAGCGTACTTAGGAGCGATTTCGTCAAACAACTTCGAAACAACCTCTCTTTTTGTGATATAAGAAAGCGCCTGTCTTTTTGTATGAAGTGTGTTTTTCTTACCGAGTGTAATCATTTTGTCCGCCATTCTTCTGACCTCTTTCGCTCTTGTAGTGGTAGTTTCAATTCTGCCATTCTCTAAGAACGAGGTAGTGAGGTTTCTGAGCATAGCGCGTCTTTGGTCGGTTGGTCTACCCAGCTTTCTCTGCTGTGCCATTTAAATCACCTCTTCCTGTGTTCTTTAATCAATTAATCATCATTCGCAAGGCTGAGATCCATAGCCTGCAGCTTTGCCATGACTTCTTCAAGCGACTTGCGGCCAAGATTTCTGACCTTCATCATGTCACTTTCGCTGCGTGTGGTTAAATCCTGAACGGTATTTATACCGGCACGCTTCAGACAGTTGTAGGAACGAACAGACAAATCAAGCTCCTCAATCGTTGTTTCAAGAACCTTTTCCTTCTGTCCCTCTTCCTTCTCTATCATAATTTCAACATTCCTTGTATCATCAGACAAATCAATAAACAGGCTTAAATGCTCGCTGATTATCTTAGCCGCAAGCGATATGGCCTCGGCAGGGGTTATTGTTCCGTTTGTCCAAAGCTCAATCGTAAGCTTGTCAAAATCGGTTCTGTTGCCCACGCGAGTGTTGTCTGTATGATAGTTTACCTTTTCAACCGGTGTAAAGATAGAGTCTGTTGCAATAACACCAATCTGACCCTGGATTAATTCCTTGTTCTGATCAGACGAAATATATCCGCGACCTCTGTCGATAGTAATTTCCATAAACAGCTTCGCATCATCATCAAGCGTTGCAATATGCAGATCGCCGTTGAGAATTTCAACATCGGCATCATGCTTTATATCACGGGCACAAACCTCACCGGCACCCTCTTGATTAATGTAAATTGTTTTTGGTCCATCTGAGTGCAGCTTGATTACCAGGTTCTTTATATTCAGGATAATCTCCGTAACATCCTCTTTAACTCCCGGAATTGTGGAAAATTCATGGAGTACACCGTCAATCTTAACCGATGTGGATGCCACACCCGGCAAGGAAGACAATAGCATTCTTCTGAGCGAGTTACCGAGAGTTGTTCCATAACCCCTTTCGAGAGGCTCTATAACGAACTTTGCATATCTTTCGTCTTCTGATGAATCAACACATTCTATTCTTGGTTTTTCAATCTCAATCATTGTTAAACCTCCTATAAAATTAGGATATAGGCTAAAACCTACTATTTGCTGTAATACTCGACTATCAAATGCTCCTCTACAGGGAAGTCGATATCCTCTCTGTCGGCAAGTGCAATGATTTTACCTTCCAATGTGTCCTTGTTCATATCAATCCACTTAGGAACGAGTCTGTTTGAGTTTCTCTCAACAATGTCTTTCATCCTATCAGCGTTTCTGCTTTTTTCCTTAAGACTGATAACCTCGCCCGGTTTTACGAGATATGACGGAATATTCACTCTCTTTCCGTTGACCGTAACGTGACCGTGGTTTACAATCTGTCTTGCCTCACGTCTTGTATTCGCAAGACCCATACGGTAGATAACATTGTCAAGTCTTGACTCCAGAATACTGAGCAAGCACTCACCCGTAACGCCGTTCATTTTAGTAGCCATTACATAGTACTTAGCGAACTGTTTCTCAAGAACGCCATATATAAATCTGACCTTTTGCTTTTCATTAAGCTGCATACCATATTCGCTCTGCTTTTTGCGTCTCTGGTCAAAGGTTCTGTTTGAGCTCTTATCAATACCCATAACAGACGGCTCAATACCCAAAGTACGGCATCTTTTAAGCACAGGCTGCATATTTTTAGCCATTCTTTTTTCCTCCTTACAAATCTATTTCGCGTTTTGGATTATACACGTCTTCTCTTCGGCGGTCTGCAGCCGTTATGAGGAATAGGTGTTACATCCTTAATCATATTAACTTCAAGTCCCGCAACCTGCAAGGCTCTGATTGCAGCCTCACGACCTGAGCCCGGACCCTTTACGTATACTTCAACTGTTTTTAAACCATGCTCCATTGCAGCTCTTGCAGCAGTCTCAGCAGCCATCTGTGCCGCGAAGGGTGTGCTCTTTTTAGAACCTCTAAATCCCAAACCGCCTGCGCTTGCCCATGAAATTGCGTTTCCGGCAACATCTGTAATTGTAACAATGGTATTATTAAACGTAGATTTGATATGTGCTGCGCCGCGCTCGATATGCTTCTTTTCCTTGCGGCGTCTTGACCTCTTTACTACCTTTGCCATTTGTTATTTCACCTCCTATAAGAATACGACATCTTACAATATATTAAATTCATATTGAAGAAAATTCAAAAAAATCAACTACGCCAAACTATTTCTTTTTATTGGCGATAGTTCTCTTAGGACCCTTGCGGGTTCTGGCATTTGTCTTACTGCGCTGTCCGCGAACGGGCAAGCCCTTTCTGTGACGAATTCCTCTGTAGCAGTTGATTTCCATCAGACGCTTTATGTCAAGAGCAATGTCACGTCTCAGATCACCTTCAACGTTGTAGTTGTCGATTTCATTTCTGAGCTTTTGAACATCGTCCTCTGATAAATCACGAACCCTTGTGTCCGGATTAACGCCTGTTGCTGCCAAAATCTTCCTTGAAGTAGATAAACCAATCCCGAAAATGTATGTGAGACCTATCTCAACCCTCTTATCGTTCGGTAAATCCACACCTGCGATACGTGCCATAATTAATTCACCTCCATAAAATTTTCAAATGAAAAGCGGAGCAGAATTTCACCCATACTCTGACATATGGCATCGGCAAAAATATAATGGTCTTGATGCCTGACCCTGCTCCACGCTACGATTAAGCTTAACCCTGCTTTTGCTTATGACGAGGGTTTTCGCAAATAACCATAACCTTACCTTTTCTCTTAATTACTTTGCACTTTTCACAAATAGGTTTAACTGAAGGTCTGACTTTCATTTCCTTCACCTCCTAAATTTGTATTATATCCGAAAATACGTACTTTCATACTTTCGAACCGTATTATTTTACCATAATTCCATACTAAAGTCAAGAATTATAAAAAAATATAGCTTTGTATATCTTTAACAAAGTTTAAACATATTTACTCGAATTTTAAGTCAAGATTTTCATCTCCGACTAATTTGCCCGCTCGACAATCTCTTCCTTGACCCTCTCTTTTCAAAGCCGGTGTCCGAGCCCAATGTACAGTCGCCCGCACGGGTGACCGCTCAGTCATTACATCCGATACATCAACGGCCTGTTCCGCACTCTCCGCGGCTTTATCACCTTGCCGCATGAGCAAAGCAGAGAAACCATAACGCAATCAAAAACGCAGTCATACTTTACTTTTTCACAAGAACAGGCCCTTTTTACTTCCGGACTATTTTGCTCTCCATGTAATTCTGCCCTTTGTCAAATCGTAAGGTGAAATTTCAACCGTTACCTTATCGCCCGGCAAAATTTTGATAAAGTGCATTCTGAGCTTGCCGGAAATATGAGCCAAAATCCGGTGACCGTTTTCCAGCTCAACCTTAAACATCGCGTTTGGCAGAGCCTCAAGAACCTTACCCTCAACCTCAAGCATATCTTCCTTTGACATCACTACACCTCCCTTAATATTTTTCTTATTTCAGAATCGGCGGCACCGCCCGGTATGCTTAAAAAATCAATACTGTCAGCGGCACCCGCTTTTCTTAGATGCAAATTCTTTTTCAGCTTGGCGTTCGATATTTTTCTTGTATCGCCGTCCGATATATATACATACTCCTTATCGACGATTTTAACAACCAAAAATTTTCTGCCTCTGCCACGCCCCGCCGTTGCTTCAACTATATCGCCAACACTCAGCGTTGGCCTGTTATTATTCCTCATTATACACCTATTCCCGTTATTTATCCCACATCATCACAATCGTTAGGTAATGTAAGCAAAACCGGATCTCCGCTTGTTATAAGAACCGTATTCTCATAATGAGCGGACTTTTCGCCGTCCTGTGTAATAACAGCCCACTCATTATCGTCCAAAAAAACGTCCTTTTTACCGCCGCAAACCATTGGTTCGATAGCGATAACCATACCCGGTCTCAAACGAATGCCGCGGCTTCTTGTTACATAATTCGGCACCTCAGGATCCTCATGAACATCAGCTCCAACGCCGTGCCCACAGTAGTCTCTGAGTATCGAAAATCCGTTTAATTCAACATAATCCTGCACAGCCTTGGATATATCGGAAATTCTGAAGCCGTCTCTCGCAAACTTAAGCGCCTCAAAAAAGCTTTGGCGTGTCACATTTATCAGCTTTTCCGCCTTTTCATCAACTCTTCCGACCTTGAAGGTTCTGCAGGCATCTCCATGATAACCCCTATAGCAGGCTCCGACATCAATACTGACAATATCGCCCTCTTTTAACGGAACATCATTCGGAAATCCATGAATCACCGTATCGTTTACGCTGGCACAAACGGTTCCGGGAAAGCCTCCGTAGCCTTTAAACGAGCCGGTACAGCCCTTTGAGCGTATATAATTTTCCGCTATTTTATCAAGCTGTTTTGTTGTGACACCCGGGCGCACCGCCTCTGAAACCTTTTTTAGCGCTCCGTAGGTATAGCGTCCCGCAACCTTCATTTTTTCTATTTCGGATTTTGATTTGATTATAACCAATACTATACCTCCAATGCCTTGAGCACCATTTTAGTTGTATCCGCGATTTCCTCTTGACCTACGGCTACTCGCAGCATGCCCTTGTCACTGTAATAATGGAGTAAGGGTTCTGTTTGATTGTGGTATGTTTCAAGGCGTGCCTTAACCGTTTCCGGCTTGTCGTCCGCACGTACATCCAGCTTTCCGCCGCACTTATCGCAAACATTCTCTTTTTTCGGCGGTCTGAATTCCTTATGATAGGTTGTCGCGCAGGACTGGCACTCCAAACGGCCTGAAAGTCTGCTTATTATTTTTTCGTCCGGAACTTCGATAGACAACACCTTGTCAATTTCTATAGGGGATGCATCGAGCGCCTCGGCTTGAGCAAGAGTTCTGGGAAATCCATCAAGAATAAATCCGTTTTTGCAGTCGTCATCCGCAAGTCTGTCTTCCATAACCTTAATCATGACATCATCCGGAATGAGCTTTCCGTCATTTATATATTCTGATGCAATTTTCCCGAGTTCGGTTTCTTCTTTAATATTCTTTCTCAAAATTGCGCCGGTGGAAATAGTCGGTATGTTAAAATACTCACTCAGTTTTTCCGCCTGCGTGCCTTTTCCGGCTCCGGGAGCCGCCAATAATATCAGTTTCATAAAAACTGCCTCCTATTCAAATAAAGGACAAACACTTATCCTAAAACACGTATGAGCAGGCATGTACACTCACCAAATCGCGAGGCTACACCTACTCATATCGCAACATATTTTAATGTCAAACCGGATTATTCCAAGAAGCCCTTGTAATGTCTCATGAGCATTTGTGATTCCATGTCCTTAACGGTTTCAAGAGCAACTCCTACAACGATAAGCAGTGATGTACCGCCGATAGCAAGATTACTTATACCAAGTCCTAAATTTATGAGTATAGGCAGGATTGCAACCAAGCCTAAGAAAATCGAACCTACCAAAGTAATTCTTGAAAGAACCTTTGAAATATACTCCGATGTCGGACGACCGGGTCTTATACCGGGTATAAATCCGCCGTTCTTCTTCATATTATTCGACATTTCAATCGGATTGAACTGTATTGCCGAATAGAAATATGTGAAGAATATAATCAACAGGAAGTAAAGCACAGCATAAACGGGCGATGTTGATGAAAATACTTTCAAAAATCCGCCCCAGAAGCCTCCTGAACTTGAAGTTACACCGAAGAAGCCCGCAATTGTGCCGGGGAACGACATAATTGACATTGCAAAGATAATCGGGATAACACCGGCAGAAGCAACCTTAATCGGAATGTGCGTGCTCTGACCGCCGTACATTTTTCTTCCCACAACACGCTTAGCGTACTGCACAGGAATACGTCTTTCCGCCTCATTCATCATTACAATCAAACCAACAACAACAATTACCACAATAACAAGCACGATGACACCGATAAGACCAAGGCTGCCGCCCTTAGCGTATGCATAAAGGGTTTGTACCATCGTTGGTATACGTGAAACGATACCCGCAAAAATGATAAGGGAAATTCCGTTACCAACGCCCTTTTCGGTTATCTGCTCACCGAGCCACATAAGAAACGCCGTACCTGCTGTAAATGTAAAGATTACCACGATTGCCGAAAGGAAACCGGGATTTGTGATCGCGCCATAGCTTGAAAGCATAAAGTAAAGGCCGACAGCCTGAATAAGCGCAAGCACAATAGTACCGTATCTTGTAATCTGAGCAATCTTCTTTCTGCCATCCTCACCCTGCTTTGAAAGTCTTTCAAGAGCAGGAATAGCAACGGTCAGAAGCTGCATAATAATTGATGAGTTAATATACGGTGTGATACTCATAGCGAATATTGTCGCGTTTTGGAACGCACCACCGGAAATAATGTCTATAAATCCGAAAATCGAATTTTCAGAAGTGAATATTTCCCTCATCGCAGCCGGATCCAAAAGCGGAACCGGAATACATGAACCAAGACGGAAGATTATTATCATTAAAATTGTGTATAAAATCTTTTTTCTGAGGTCAATGATCTTCCATGCGTTACGTATGGTATTTATCATTACTAAATCACCTCAGCCTTTCCGCCTGCGGCGCTAATCTTTTCTTCGGCGCTCTTGCTAAATCTCTTCGCCTTTACCGTTAGTTTCTTATTTAAGTCGCCGCGACCCAAGATTACAATACCGTCGTTAATCTTTTTGATAACACCGCTCTCCTTAAGAGTTTCCGCTGTAATTTCAGCGCCGTTATCAAACTTGTTGAGCTCTTCAACATTGATTGAAGTGTACTTCTTCGCAAAAATATTTGTGAAGCCGCGCTTAGGCAATCTTCTGTAGATGGGCATCTGACCTCCCTCAAAGCCGGGACGCACACCGCCGCCGCTACGTGAGTTCTGACCCTTCTGTCCTCTGCCTGATGTCTTTCCGTTGCCGCTGCCGTGACCTCTGCCGACTCTGAAAGACTTCTTCCTCGAGCCTTCGCTTGGAGATAATTCGTGAAGTTTCATTGAGTCCACCTCCTCCTTTTTTATCAAAAATAATTGTACATTAATTCGTACTAAGCTTTAATTCGCTTTATTATTCAGCCACCGTAACAAGATGCTTTACCTTGAAAATCATTCCTCTGATTTGAGGATTGTCAGGCTTTTCAACTGTTTGATGCAGCTTTCTGAGACCAAGCGCCTTAACAGTGGCAACCTGATCCGGTTTAGCACCGATGGTGCTCTTGGTTAAAGTTACTTTAATTGTATTAGCCAAGGATATTTCCTCCTGTCTTTAAGCTTATTAGCCCAAGATTTCCTCAGGCTTCTTGCCTCTGAGTCTCGCAACCTCCTCAAGGCTCTTCAGTGATGCCAAGCCTTCGATTGTAGCCGCGACAACATTCTTGGGATTGTTGCTGCGCAAGCAATTTGCTCTTATATCTTTAATACCCGCAAGCTCGAGCACCGCACGTGCGCTGCCGCCCGCAATAACTCCCGTACCTTGTGAAGCCGGCTTCAGCAGAACTCGTCCCGCGCCAAACTCACCGATAATCTCATGCGGAATTGTTGTTCCAACCAAAGGCACCGTTATCATATTCTTCTTTGCATCGTCTATGCCCTTGCGGATAGCGTCCGGAATTTCCGCCGCCTTTCCCATACCGCAGCCAACATGACCGTTGTTATCGCCGACAACCACTAAAGCGCTAAATCTGAAGTTTCTACCGCCCTTTACAACCTTCGCAACACGGTTTAAGAAAACAACTTTTTCCTCCAGCTCAAGAACATCAGCGTCTATGCGCTCCTGCTTTCTGGTTCTTTCACCCTTTTCTGCCATTTATCGTTTCACCTCTTTCTCGTATCTTAGTTAAAACTTCAGGCCGCCATCACGTGCGCCTGCGGCGAGTTCCGCAACTCTGCCATGATATACATATCCGCCTCTGTCAAACACAACCTCTGTTATACCCGCTGCGATTGCTTTCTTTGCAACCGCTTCGCCTACCGCCTTAGCGGCGTCCTTGTTTCCGCCGTATGAACTCTTGAGTTCTGCGTCAAGTGTAGATGCTGACACTAAAGTTCTGCCGGTTGTATCATCAATAACCTGGGCATATATATTTTTAAGACTTCTGAACACACAGAGTCTGGGACGCTCAGGAGTACCCGAGATCTTTTTACGAACTCTCTTGTGCCGTGCAAGTCTTGATACATTACTGCTTTTCTTCTTAACCATTAATTTCACACCTCCAAGCGTCTAATTACTTCTTAGAACCGGTCTTACCTTCCTTACGTATGATGCGCTCATCAACGTACTTAATACCCTTACCCTTATATGGCTCAGGCGGTCTCTTTTCTCTTACTTCAGCCGCAAACTGACCCACCTTTTGCTTATCGGGACCTGAAATAATAATCTGGTTCGGCTGGGGAACCTCTATAGTAATGCCGTCAATTTCCTCCATCTCAACCTGATGAGAATAACCGAGGTTCATTACAAGCTTCTTTCCCTGCTTTGCCGCTCTGTAACCGACACCGTTAATTTCAAGCTGCTTCTTAAATCCCTCGCTTGTACCGACAACCATGTTGTTCAGCAGAGAACGAGTCAGACCGTGAAGCGCTTTATGTTTCTTGATATCCGACGGACGCTTTACGTCAATCGTATCACCGTTTTTTTCAATAACCATGTCTGCCGGGAGAGTCTGTGTAAGCTCGCCCTTAGGACCCTTTACGGTAACTTCATTGTTAACGCCGATTGTAACACTGACACCTGCCGGTACAGTAATCGGCATATTTCCTATACGTGACAATGAATTCTCCTCCTTTCTACCAAATGAATGCCAGCACTTCGCCGCCAACATTCTGCCGGCGTGCTTCTTTATCTGTCATAACGCCCTTTGATGTTGAGATGATAGCAATTCCGAGTCCTTTAAGAACTCTCGGCAGCTCATCCTTGGACGCGTAAGATCTCAGACCGGGCTTTGAAACCCTCTTTAGTCCTGTTAAAACCTTCTGCTTGTTTTCCGCATATTTAAGTGTGATGCGGATTATACCCTGAATACCGTCGTCAATTACTTCGGCACTCTTAACATATCCTTCACGAACCAATATATCAGCGATAGCCTTCTTCATATTAGATGCAGGGATATCCACGGATTCGTGTCTTGCGTTATTTGCATTTCTGATTCTAGTGAGCATATCTGCTATAGGATCTGTAATATGCATTTAGACTTACCTCCTTTTTATCGGAATTTGAGATTGGTTTGGTTTTCCGTGTCTGTATCAAGAACCACCTTATCTCATATATACTTGTATTCTGTTAAAAACTCTATCAGCTTACCATGAAGCTTTCTTTACGCCCGGAATCTGACCCTTATAAGCAAGCTCACGGAAGCAAATTCTGCAAATACCGAATTTGCGAAGATAAGCGTGCGGTCTGCCGCAAATCTTGCATCTGTTGTATTCGCGAGTAGAATACTTCTGCTTTCTCTGTTGCTTATTAACCATTGCCTTTTTAGCCATAAGCTTTTATCCTCCTTATTCGATACTATCTTGTAAACGGCGCGCCCATAAGTGTAAGAAGCTCTTTTGCCTCCTCATCGGTCTTTGCCGTTGTAACAAATGTTATATCCATTCCTCTGAGCTTATCGATTTTATCATACTCGATCTCAGGAAAGATGAGCTGCTCTTTGACACCGAGATTGTAGTTACCTCTACCGTCAAACGAATTGGGATTAATTCCTCTGAAGTCGCGAACACGAGGCAGCGCCGCATTAAAGAGTCTGTCGATAAACTCATACATGCGAGATCTTCGGAGTGTTACCTTACATCCAAGGTTCATGCCTTCTCTAACCTTAAATGTCGCAACTGACTTCTTAGCCTTTGTGATGACAGCCTTCTGACCTGTTATCAGAGCCAAATCACCGGCAGCGCTTTCGCAAGCCTTTGAGTTCTCTCTGGCATCGCTGACACCCATGTTGATAACTACCTTAACGAGCTTCGGGATTTCCATAACGCTCTTGTAGTTAAACTTTGACATCATAGCGTCCTTAATCTCTTTATTATATTTCTCTTCAAGTCTCATTTAGACTTTTACCTCCTTCCTTTGTTTAAGGTTAAAACGTTTCTCCGCACTTCTTGCAGTAACGAACGTGTGTTCCGTCCTCAAGAATCTTTCGTCCTATCCTGGTGGGAGCTCCGCACTTGTCGCAGACATGCATAACCTTGCAAGCATAAATCGGTGTTTCTTGCTTGATAATACCGCCTGTGTCGCCCATTCTGCGGGGCTTTTTGTGCTTTGTAGCTATAGAAACGCCTTCTACAATAACGGTACGCCTATCCGGATTTACAGATAAAACCTTACCCTTTTTGCCCTTGTCTTTACCTGATCTTACTATAACCTGATCGCCGGTTCTGACATGCATCTTAGTAGACATCGTATTCCTCCTATTCATATTTATCATACCGATTCATATTTATCATACAGATTATCGGTATCCGCTGTCGCATATTAATATATGAGCCCTATCTTACAGAACCTCAGGAGCAAGTGAAAGAATCTTCATGTATTCCTTATCTCTGAGCTCTCTCGCAACAGGCCCGAATATACGGGTTCCTCTCGGTGTCTTGTCATCCCTGATCAAAACAGCCGCGTTCTCATCAAATCTGATTTTAGAACCGTCATTTCTCTTTACACCGTTCTTTGTGCGGACAATTACGGCTTTGACAACATCGCCCTTCTTAACACCGCCGCCGGGCGTTGCTTTTTTAACAGAACCGATGATTACGTCGCCGATATTTCCGTATCTTCTGAAAGAACCGCCCATAACACGGATACAAAGAATTTCCTTAGCTCCGCTGTTATCAGCAACCTTTAAAATAGTTTGCTGTTGTACCATAACGGATTTCCTCCTATCTTAATCGCTTTCTTAATCGCTTTCTTAATCGCTTTATTATTTAGCTTTCTCTACTATCTCAACCAGTCTCCATCTCTTATCCTTAGAGAGCGGTCTTGTTTCCATAACCTTAACCTTATCGCCTATGCCGCATTCGTTTTTCTCATCATGCGCCTTCAGCTTATAGGTTCTCTTCATTACCTTGCCGTAAAGCGGGTGCTTCTCGTTTTCCTTGATTGCAACAACAATGGTCTTATCCATCTTATCGCTTACAACCTCTCCTATACGAGTCTTACGGTAATTACGCTCTTCCATCTATCTGCACCTCCTACGCATTAATGTTTGAATTTAATCCGAGTTCTTTTTCTTTGATTACTGTCTTGCACCTTGCGATTTCTTTTTTAACGCTAACCATTCTCATCGGATTGTCGAGCTGGCTGGTAGCGTTTTGAAAACGTAGGTTAAACAGTTCTTCCTTTAAGTCTTGAACCTTATCTTCAAGCTCTTGCGTTGAAAGGTCTCTTATCTCATTTATTTTCATTAACTATCACCTTCCGTTTCTTGGTCAGCCTTTCTGACAAACTTACACTTCATCGGAAGCTTGTGCATAGCAAGACGGAGCGCCTCACGTGCAACTTCCTCGCTGATGCCGCCGATTTCAAACATTACCTTGCCCGGCTTAACTACCGATACCCAGTACTCCGGCGCGCCCTTACCTTTACCCATACGAGTCTCGGCAGGCTTCTTGGTCACGCTCTTGTCGGGGAATATCTTAATCCAAACATTACCGCCTCTTTTAGTGTAACGTGTCATAGCGACACGGGCAGCCTCAATCTGGTTGCTTGTTACCCATGCGGGACTGAGCGCCTGAAGTCCGTATTCACCGTATGAAACCTTATTTCCACGATGAGCCGCACCCTTCATGCGTCCGCGATGAACTCTTCTGTATTTAACTCTTTTTGGAGATAACATTATCTTCTGCCTCCTCTCTGACCTGCACCTCTCTGCTGTCTTTTAGGAGCATCCGATCTGTTTCTTGATTGTGTACGAGTGCCTTTGTCCGCAAGAACCTCGCCCTTATATATCCATACCTTAACACCAATCTTGCCATAGGTTGTGTCCGCCTCGGCAAAACCGTAGTCAATATCCGCTCTTAAGGTCTGGAGAGGAATTGTACCCTCGTGATAATGCTCAACTCTTGCGATTTCAGCGCCGCCGACACGGCCTGCTACCTGTGTTTTTATACCCTTAGCGCCCAGCTTCATAGCTCTGCCCATACACTGCTTCATAGCCTTTCTGAACGAAATACGTCTCTCAAGCTGTGAGGCAATGTTCTCGGCAACAAGCTGCGCGTCCAAATCAGGATTTCTTACCTCGATAACATTAAGGATAATCGTCTTACCCGTCATCTTTTCGAGTTCCTTTTTCAGCTTTTCAATCTCGCTGCCGCCCTTACCGATAACAATACCCGGTTTTCCGGCGTGGATTGAAATACGAACCTTGTTTGCAAACTTTTCGATTTCTATCTTTGAAACTCCGGCCTGGAATAACTTCTTCTTTAAGAATACTCTGAGGTTATAGTCCTCAACGAGGCTGTCGCCGAAGTCTTTTTTCTCTGCAAACCAACGTGAGTCCCAGTCCTTAATAACACCTACTCTGAGACCGTGTGGATTAACCTTCTGACCCATGCTTATATCCTCCTATCTTATTCCTTCTCCTGAAGTTTTATTGTAATATGACTTGTTTTCTTGTTTATTCTGAATGCACGCCCTTGCGCTCTCGCCCGGATCCTCTTGAGCGTCGGTCCCTGATCCGCATAAACCTCCGAAATATAAAGCTTTTCAACATCCATTTGGTGGTTGTTTTCAGCATTAGCGATTGCGGAGTTTAAAAGCTTCTCAACAACAGGACTTGCTGCTTTCGGGGTATTCTTCAAAATACCGATTGCTTCGCCTACCGGCTTATTTCTTATTAAGTCGATAACTATGCGAACCTTACGCGGCGCAATACGTACATGAGTAACCTTTGCTACTGCTTCCATTCTGTATGGCTCCTTTCAATCTGTTAGCCGGGGTTTCCGGCTTATTTTCTGATATATTCCTGCCAAAGCTTTAGCCTGTTGTCTTTGCTCCGGCATGACCTCTGTATGTTCTTGTGGGAGCAAATTCGCCGAGCTTATGTCCGACCATATCCTCACTTACATACACGGGAACGTGCTTTCTTCCATCATACACTGCTATGGTGTGTCCAACCATTTCAGGGAATATTGTGGAAGCTCTTGACCAAGTCTTGAGTACATTCTTTTCGTTTTTCTCGTTCATTGCAACTATTCTTGCAAGAAGCTTCTGATCCACGAAAGGTCCCTTTTTAACACTTCTGCCCATTATATATTCCCTCCTTATTTCGAATTACGTCTCTTGACAATAAACTTGTCGGACGCCTTCTTCTTATCTCTTGTCTTATAACCGAGTGTAGGCTTACCCCACGGTGTAACAGGACTGGGCATACCGATAGGCGACTTACCTTCACCACCGCCGTGCGGATGGTCGTTCGGGTTCATAACAACACCGCGAACGGTAGGTCTGAAGCCCATATGACGCTTTCTGCCCGCCTTGCCGAGATTAATGTTCTCATAGTCAATATTTCCTACCTGCCCGATTGTGGCACGGCAGTTAAGTCTAACCATTCTAACCTCGCCGCTTGGGAGTCTTACCTGCGCATATCCGTTTTCCTTTGCCATGAGCTGCGCTGTGTTACCCGCGCTTCTTACCAACTGACCGCCCTTACCGGGACTCAGCTCTATATTGTAAATCATAGTACCGACAGGTATATTCTTAATTTCCATAGCGTTGCCCGGCTTAATGTCCGCGCCATCGCCGGAAATTACCTTATCGCCCTTTTTGAGTCCTAAGGGAGCTATAATATAAGTCTTAACTCCGTCCTCATACTTAAGAAGCGCGATATTTGCCGATCTGTTCGGATCGTATTCAATGGACTGAACGGTAGCTTCAATTCCATCCTTGTTTCTCTTAAAATCAATAATTCTGTACTTTCTCTTTGTGCCGCCGCCGCGGTGTCTGACGGTTATTCTACCATATGAGTTACGTCCTGCCTTGCTGTGAAGCGGACGAAGCAGAGATTTTTCAGGGGCAACCTTGTCAATCTCCTCGAATGTAGAACATGTCATCTGACGCAGCGAAGGTGTAGTAGGATTATATTTTTTAATTCCCATTTTCTATATCTCCTTATCTGCTAATTTTTTAAGGTTTTAATTAAGCCTCAAACAGCTCGATTGTCTTACTCGAATCGGTAAGCTTTACAACAGCCTTTTTCCAGTCCGCTCTTTTGCCGACGAACACGCCCTGTCTTTTGGGTTTGCCCTTATAGTTCATTGTTGTAACCTTTTCAACCTCTACATTAAAGATTTCCTCAACGGCCTTCTTTATTTCGATTTTGTTTGCGCCCTTTGCAACCTCAAAAGTGTACTTCTTGTCCGCAACCTGATCCATACTTTTTTCTGTAACGATAGGTCTTCTGATAATATCATGTGCTACCATTATGCGTACACCTCCTCAAGCTTTGTGACTGCATCCTTTAAGATGATGCACTTTGTGTGATTGAGCACTTCATAGGTGTTAATCTGTCCGACAAACGTAGTATCCACACCCTTGATGTTCCTTGCCGAATTAACAACCTTTTTGTCATTTTCGGGAAGAACGAAAAGCGCTTTTTCCGTAACCTTCAGATTGTTAAGAACCTCCACAATCTGCTTTGTCTTATACTCGCTTATGTTAAGCTCATCCAAAACAATAAGCTCGCTCTCCTGAGCCTTTGAAGATAAAGCGGATTTCAAAGCGAGCCGTCTTACCTTCTTGTTTACTCTGTAGCTGTAGTCTCTGGGCTTAGGGCCGATAGCGACTCCGCCGCCAACCCACTGGGGAGCGCGGATACTACCCTGTCTCGCTCTGCCTGTACCCTTTTGTCTCCAAGGCTTTATTCCGCCGCCGCGAACCTCTGTACGGGTCAATGTTGACTGCGTGCCCTGTCTCTGGTTAGCCAGGTAGTTTACAACTACTTCGTGCATAACGTCTTTGTTTACTTCAACACCAAAAACGTTTTCATTCAAATCTATTGTGCCGACTACCTTACCGTCGGTATTATAAACGTCTACTGTAGGCATTATCTATATCCTCCTCTCTGTGGTCTTAGGCTTCAGCCTTAACTGCGTTACGAACAACAACCAAGCCGCCCTTGGGTCCCGGAACAGAACCCTTAACCAACAGAAGATTGCGCTCTGTATCTATTTTAACTAAATCAAGATTTTGAATTGTAACCTTATCAACACCATAGTGTCCCGGCATCTTCTTACCCTTGAATACTCTTGACGGGTCGGAGCAGGCTCCCAATGAACCCGGTCCTCTGTGATAGTGTGAACCGTGGGTCATAGGACCTCTGTGTGTTCCCCATCTCTTGATTGCGCCGGCATAACCATGACCCTTGCTTGTTCCTGTTACATCCAAAAGCTCGCCTGCTTCAAACTGAGCAACCGTAAGCTCGTCGCCGGGGTTTAACTCAGCAGCGTTGTCAAGCTTGAACTCCTTCAGGTACTTCTTAACGGGCACGCCCGCCTTATCAAAGTGACCTTTCTCGGGCTTGATTACCTTTCTTTCTTTCTTGTCCTCAAAACCGAGCTGAACGGCTGTGTAACCGTCAACCTCTTCGGTTTTCTTTTGCACTACACTGCACGGACCGGCCTGAATAACGGAAACGGGAATTAAACGTCCGTCCTCAGCGAAGATCTGTGTCATTCCAATCTTTTTACCTAAGATTGCTTTCTTCATCTATCTTTCCTCCTATTATACACAGGCATCGGTTTAGACTTAAACATACCTGCGGGTCAGCGGTTGACAGCGCCAACATAACCTAAAATTTTGGTAAACTGTTTCATTCTGCCGGTTACGCTATCTTAAGCTCTATATCAACACCTGCCGGCAGGTCAAGGTGCTTGAGCGCATCGATGGTCTTGCCGTTGGGGTTCAAAACATCGATGAGTCTTTTGTGAGTTCTCAGTTCAAACTGCTCACGGGAATCCTTATACTTATGAACGGCTCTCAGGATTGTGATAACTTCCTTCTTTGTGGGAAGCGGTATAGGTCCCGATACCTTCGCGCCTGTTCTCTTGGCTGTTTCAACTATCTTGGCAGCGCTCTGGTCGATAAGATTTGCGTCATAAGCCTTTAATCTGATTCTGATTCTTTCTGTTGCCATTTGATTACCCTCCTTATTAGAATAAGTTTACACCGTGCCGGGCGTTTCGCACAGCTTCATAATTAAACCCGAATAACATATCCGCAAGGGATAGCACTCGGGAGGAATAGACACAGTCTTAACATACACCCGCACCCGTAGCGCGGGATAATGGTAATTCTGTATTTTATTTTAATGTGACCTTCCGCCCTGTTTTTAAAACCGGACAATCTCCCCCGAAATTCCCAAACTAACGTTTTTACGCCGTTTGCCACCTCCGAGATCATCGTATGTCTCTGTCACACCCAAATATTATACAATCTATAGCCGAAAATGTCAAGAAATTTTTCGGTAAATATTACACAAAATTATAGTAAATGCGGGGAAAATTCTGCACATTTTAATCAATTTAGTTAATATAAATATTCTCATAAGCAGCGGCGATTTATACGGCTTACATCATCATCTTGATTTTCCGCTATTATTACTGTTCACTCTCCGCCTTAACTGCTCCGACAAATTTATTTTCGGTTTTATCAAAGGTTATCCGCCAAACATTGTCTTTATATGTATAATCAGTGCATTCAATAACACCGTCATCAATCAGGGTTAGCTTAAAACTATGACCTACCGGCAATGAATACGAAACATCTACCGTCTTACCGGTAATTATATTCGCAGCATACAGCTCATCCCGCGGCGCATTCGAGGGCCCGGTATAATATTTATAATAAATATATTCACCATCAAAGATTGCCTCATCAAGCCTATAACTTGAAATTGCTTCTCCATCTTGTGAATTCGCGTCATTTAAAAACAAGATTTTCTGTAAATCATATATATAAGTATAATTACTGCTATAATGCTTATATACTTTTCCGGTATTTTTCAGAAAATATATTGCTTCATCTGTTACCGTTACATAACCGCCGTAAATCTTATATATACGTTCAAAGCCGCGCTGTTCGTCTTTTACACCCAAAAAATATTGGTAATAACTTCCGTTATATGTATTAAAGGTAAAATATGTCCATACATTCCCATTTATATCCGGCTGTTCGGCTACAACGTTTATATCCTTCCGCTCATCGGTAACCGAAACGGTATCGGTATCACCGTTATAGCTTACAGTATTACCCATTAGTTCTCCGATTTTTCTAAGCGGCAGATATGTGGTATCATTATATGTAATGCTGTAGGGTACAGTATTGCCGTTGTCGAGAGTATAGCTCTCGCCCCACTGCGCCGTGTCAACTCCGTTTACATTTATACGGAACTCATTAAACGCCACCTGTATGTTCTCCGCTAAAACGGGAACACTGAAAATCACCGCTGCAATCAATACTCCGTTTATCAATCCTTTTAAATAATTTTTCATATAACCATCTCCTATAAATTACCCGTTTAGTTTATTTAAAAACGCGCGTGTTCTTTCGTGACGCGGGTTATCAATCACCTGCTCGGGGCTGCCCTGTTCCACAATTACGCCGCCGTCCATGAACACTATTTTATCCGCAACATTTTTGGCAAACTCTATCTCGTGTGTCACTATAACCATTGTCTTATGCTCTGCGGCAAGGCTTCTTATGATTTTCAGCACCTCTCCGGTTAGCTCCGGATCAAGAGCCGAGGTTGGTTCGTCAAAGAACAAAATTTTGGGGTCCTGAGCCATGGCGCGCGCAATCGAAACTCTCTGCTGCTGACCGCCGGACAGCTCACAGGGATAATTGCTCATCTTATCTCCGAGCCCCACATCCTCCAGCAGAGCTATGGCCTTGCTTTCGATTTCATTATATATTTCGCTTTTGTTTTCCTTAAAATCCGCTCTTTCTTTGGCAAGCATCTTGGGCGCAAGCATTACATTCTGCAGCGCGTTGTACTGAGGAAACAGATTGAACGACTGGAACACAAGTCCGAAATTTAGCTGCCTTTCACGTATCTGCGCACGGGTTGTCTTTGTTTTATCCTGCGCGTCGAATATACATCTGCCGTCAACAACGATTTGTCCCGTGTCAGCGGTCTCGAGAAAATTTATGCAGCGCAGCAGCGTGGTTTTTCCGCTGCCGGATGAGCCGAGTATAACCAAAACCTCGCCCCGCTCCATCGTAAAGTCCACACCCTTCAGAACCTCGGTTTTACCGAACCTTTTATGTATATTTTTGACCTCCAGTATTGACATAATGTTCACCTATCCCTTGTAGTAGTCAAGCTTCTTTTCTATGAAGTTAAACAGCAGCGTAAGTATTCCGCAGAACGCCAAGAAATACAGCCCTGTGGAGAACAACGGCCATATAAGACCTTGCTTTGTGTACCTCTCCGCGCACATTATTATCTCAGACACAGCGATGACTCTTGCCAGCGACGTATCCTTTACGAGAGTAATAATTTCGTTTCCCATAGCGGGCACAATACGCTTTATGACCTGAAATAAAACGACCTTAAAAAACACCTGTGATTTGGTTAGGCCCAAAACCTGTCCGGCTTCATACTGACCTTTCGGTATGCTTTCGATACCGCCGCGGTATATTTCCGAAAAGTATGCCGAATAGTTTATAACAAAAGCAATGAGCGTCGCCGTAAGCCTTGATTTTATGGGAATATTAAACAGCAGTCCCGGCGCGTAGAGAACAACAAACAGCTGCAGCATAAGCGGGGTTCCTCTTATAATCCATACAAAGGTTTTTGTTACCCACTTGAGCGGCTTAAAGCCCGACATGGAACCGAATGTTATAATTAATCCCAAAGGCGCCGCGAGTAAAATAGTACAGACAAAAACCATACCGTTATATTTAAAACCTTCGGTAAGCGACAGTAAAACTTCAATTAGCTTATCCATTATGTACTCCTTTTTAACAAATTACAGCCTGTGCACTGACAACCGCGCGAGTCGCGAGCTGTCGCGAACTCCGTTTCAAACGAGATGACGGAGCTTTGCTCCGATTTAAACAATAGGCTAAACGCCGCAGGCGCGGCGCTTAGCCTAAAAAAATCAACCGACTATTTTAACAAAAGCAGATCCTGAAGGCTATACTTTCCGGCAATCTCAGCAAGTGTACCGTCCTTCGCCAGCTCCTTCATAGCCTCACTTACCTTTTCGTTCGCGTCGCTGCCTTTTCTGAAAGCCACACCGTATTCGTCAACCGCGAATTCAAGGGCTTCAACAACCGCCAGGTCAGCGTAATCTGTGCCTTCGCCTATTGAACCGATAGATGTAACATAATCAACAACGGCAACATCCGATGTTCCCGCCGCTACATCCATGAGAGCCTTTGCCTGTGAGTCAACATCGGTCACGCTGTTCGCGTTCGCGAAGAACTCGTCTGACTCAAGAAGCTCATATCCGGTAGAGCCTGCCTCCGCAACGGCGTCCGCTCCCTCAACACCTGCAGCGTATTTTTCAACATTCTCCGCCTTTGTAACCATAACCTGTCTGTTATTCATATACGGTTCCGTTATCGACATATTTTCTTTTCTTTCATCCGTGATAGTCAAGCCGTTCCAGATGCAGTCGATATTTTTTGAGTTAAGCTCGATTTCCTTTGAGTCCCAATCTATTTCCTGGAACACAGGTGTAACGCCCAGCTTTTCGCAAACCGCCTCGGCAAACTCTGTTTCAAAGCCGGTCAACACGCCGTCTTCATAATAGTTCATGGGCGCAAACAACGTAATACCGATAACCATTTCACCCTTATCCAAAATATACTGCCAATCGGAATCCGATGCTCCGGTTGACTCGCTTGACTCGCTTGTATCAGTCGTTGTGGCTGTATTTGTGCCTCCGCAAGCCGTCAGAACCGCCATAGCCATAACCGCCGCCAAGGCAAAAGCCAACAATTTTTTAAATCTCATAAGAATAACCCCCTAAATAATAATATGCTATGATATTAACATAAACTTTACAAAATGTCAAGGCAATAATTGTTATACAAATCCTCAATTCATTTTCAGCGAGGACAAAGGGGTTATTTGCCGCGCTTGCGGCAGACCTTTAATACAATACTTGTTCATCAATACTCATTTATCAATTCATGCTTATCTCACCGCTTCAAAAAACTGATATTAACGTGTGTTAACGGAAAGACTCCGCGTAAAATTGATTTTACTTTTCATAGACTTCCTCAACCGCTGCTCTGATAATCGCAAAAGCCTCGTCGCACTCCTTTTCCGTAACTATAAGCGGCGGTATCATACGGATAATATTTGTCCCGATAGCGGTAATCAGCAAGCCCTTGTCAAAGCAAGCGTGCTTTACGTCAACGCTGTTTACGCCGTCCTCAAATTCAACACCTACAAGCAAGCCCTGACCTCTGACCTGCTTAATATGAGGAAGCGTGTTTAACAAATCCATAAAGTAAGCGCCCGTATTTTTCGCGTTTTCCGCAAGGTTCCTATCCAAAAGCTCATTAACCGCCGCCAATGCCGCCGCGCAGCATACGGGGTGACCGCCGAAGGTTGTCCCGTGCGAGCCCATTGTAAACGCTTTCGCGACCTCCGCCGTGGCGCAGATCGCACCGATCGGCATACCTCCGCCCATAGCCTTTGCCATAGATACAATATCCGGCTTAATTCCGTAATTCATATAGCTCATTACCGCGCCTGTTCTGCACCAGCCCGTCTGTACCTCGTCAAGCAAGAGAAGCATATCGTTTTCATCGCAAAATTCACGAAGCCCCCTCATAAACTTCCGTGTCGCGGGATTTACCCCGCCCTCGCCCTGTACGGGTTCAATCATAATCGCTATTGTATTTTCCGTGCAGGCGTTTTTAAACGCTTCAAGATTATTGTACTCCGCGTATGTAAAGCCCGGAGTCATATCTCCGAAACCAATCTGACAAGCGTTATCGGGCTGCCCGGTAGCGCTCATCGCGCCGAAGGTTCTGCCGTGGAACGAATTTGCCGCCGTGACAATGTTATATCTGTGCGCCCCGTATTTTTCAACGCCGTACTTTCTCGCCATTTTTATCATAGCCTCGTTTGCTTCGGCGCCCGAATTTTGATAAAAAATCTTGTCCATACCGATGACCGTACACACCTTTTCGGCTAGCAACGCTTGCGGAACGGTATACGGATAGTTAAACGTCTGCATAAGCTCAGACACCTGCTCACGAACAGCCCTGACAACTCTTTCGTTACAGTTTCCTACGGAATTTACGGCAATGCCCGCATAGAAATCCAGATATTTCGCGCCATTTTCATCGTAAATATACATACCCTCCGCGGTTTCAGCCAAAAAATCAAAACGCTCATACGTTTCCACCATATATTTGTTTACCAGATCCTTAATGTCCTGAGCGCTAAGTCCCGTTTCTTTTAACAGCATATTTTATATCCTCCGTTAAATTAAGTTTTTAATTTTTAAATATTCCTTGATAACCGCTACGCAATTATCAATTCCCGCTTTTTCACTATTGAGCGTCATATCGTAATTGACAGGATTTGTCCAGTAGTTTCCGCCCGTGTAATAATTATAATAATCGGCGCGGAATTTATCCGTCTGTCTTATTGTCGCTTCTGCGGTTGCCCTTGACACCTTCATATTCTCCATAGTGCGTTTAATGCAAAAATCACGCGGCGCCTCGATATAAACGCTTACCACATTGTCGCGTCCGCGAAGAATATGGTCGGCGCACTTTCCGACGATTACACACGATTCGGTTTCGGCAAGATTTTCGATAATCTGTTTTTGAAATTCAAAAAGCTTATCATCGGATACAAATTTCTCATTTCTCGATATGTAATGCCTTGCTCTGGGAAGTCCTCGCATAAGCTTCGCGAAACCGCCGTGCGTGCGTACCTTTTCGTTTACCGCATCGAACAATTTTTTATCAAGTCCGCTCATCTGAGAAGCGAGAGTAAGTATGCGGTTTTCATAACAGTGTATACCCAAATCCGCCGCAAGCCTTGAGGCTATAGCCTTTCCTCCGGAACCGAAGCCTCTGGCGAACGTTACAACAAAATTACTCATCATCATACCTCCTAACCGGCAATATAGCGCGACAAAAATTCCTTTGTACGCGCGTTTTCCGGATTTGTAAAGAATTTCTCGGGAGGATTGTCCTCGACAATATAACCCTTATCCATAAACAGCACTCTGTCGGAAACATCGCGCGCGAAGCCCATTTCGTGAGTGACAATAAGCATAGTAAGTCCCGTTTCGG
>CAYTZR010000014.1:0-44501 GCA_964442605.1 uncultured Oscillospiraceae bacterium | reverse complement strand
CAAGCATCTTAATTCTGTTACTTTTTTCTTAAGAAAGTGCCAAAAGTACGAGCGGAACACCAAAATTTTGTGACTTTACCGTCTGCAGGAGATACAATAAACGATAATACATAAAAAGTCTTACATAAAAAAAGCCATGTAAGACAATTTGTAAGACTTTTAGTTAACGTTTTCACGGCGTTTGAGGGCAATGTCTTACAAGTCTTACAAGTCTTACATGATTTTAATATATATATATAAAACTTTTTAAAATATAGGGGTATCCTTTCGGATTTTATGTAAGACTGTAAGACCCAACGTTTTCACGGGCTTTATCGGGTTTTTTTATGTAAGACTTATGTAATACCCATGTAAGACTTTTCTTTTTTGATAAAGGCTTTGCCTTTGAAACCATTGCCGAGCCCATATTCCGCCATGCCAAGCCGCGGCGGCAATGTCGCCAAAGCCTTTATCAAAATCAGCGATCACGCTCTCGGGTTGAATTAATTGAAGTAGTCCTTTAGGAAAAAGTAATAGTAATAAGGTGCTATGCAAGGTTTGGCACCCCGCCCGGGTCTTTGTGCCACTCAAGGAGTGGCAATGCAAGCTTCGGTAGGTGAGCGTTAGCGAACACGTGAGGCGCGCAGGCGACTGCCCCGCAGGGGCAAGATGTAATTAATGGATGGATGCATACTTTTGTTTATATACAATTTCTGTTTTTTAGTCCTAACGGACTACTTTGTTCGAGCCTAGCCCGGTTGCGCTCGCCAGACCCGAGCGCTATGCCAAACTTTTTTGTAGCTTGTAAACCAGTTTTTGTGATAAAACGGTCTACTTTATAAGGCACGAACCTGCTGCGCAGTTCCGGTCACTCCCGCTCGCCGGACCCGAGCGGGGTGCCGCTTAAGAAGCGGCACGCCACGGGGCGGCAAAGTCGCAAAAGCTTTGACGCACTCGTGTCCGGCATGTTATTTTTAATAAATCGGATAAATCGGATTGAAAAAACCGTTTTGTCTACAGTCTGAAGGCTTTATTAAAGCCCTATTTCCTTATTTTCATATGTTAATGCTTTCCGTCACAAATTTTACCAAAGCTTCGGCGGAGTCGGGCTTTGCTATAAGCTTCATCGCCTGCTGCATCAGGACTCTGTGTTCATCGCTGACAAACAGCTGGTATACCGCTTCGTCAATAGGATTGGTGCCGCTTATTTTGATTGCCGCGCCGGCGTTCAGCAAAAACTCCACGTTTCTATCCTCCTGACCCGGAATAGGGTTATTTATAAGCATAGGTATCTGCTTTGCCAAAGCCTCACTGGTGGTAAGTCCGCCGGGCTTGGTGATTATACAGTCGCATGCATCCATGAGTATATCCACATTTCTGCTGTAGCCATAGTTATAAATTCGTTTGCTTGTTTCAAGCGCGTCAATTCGCGCTTTAAGCTTTGAGTTGTTTCCGCATATTGTGACAATGCCAAAGTCAAGGGGCAGCTTATCAAGACGACGAATTTCACCTATTATATTGCCAAATCCCATGCTTCCGCTCATCACAAGAATGGTGCGCTCCGTCTCTATTCCGAGCCTCCTCTTTGCTTCCGATTTGTCCGTTTTGACCGCAAATTTCGGGTCTATAGGTATTCCGAGAGGTAAAAACTTGTTCTCCGGAAAGCCCTTTTTCACGCCCTGTATAGTCAGTCTCTTATCGGCGATGATATAATAATCCATAAGACTGTCCTCCCAGTACGGATGGACGGTAAAATCGGTTACAATCCCGATGGTTTTGGCGTTTAGACTTTCTATTGAAGATATATATGTGATAAGCAGCGCCGCAAAAACGTGGGTACATATTATAAAGTCGGGCTGCTCGCTTTGTATCAGTCTTATAAGGCTCCGCGAGAGCACAGAGTTAGTCAGACGCGCAAGACCGCTTATACCAATTCTTGACTGTGTGTTCCGCTTTTCGCACATGCGGTATACACCACCGTAGATTTTGGGTATTTTTTTTGTTGACATAAGATAAATCCTGTTTACAGAGTCGGAAAGTCTTGGGTTTATATACTTATACGCGTCCATATATTTACATTCAACGCCATGCTTTTTAAATTGCTTGTTGAGCACCTTTGCCGTTTGGTTATGCCCCTGCCCCGCTGTTATTGATAAAATTAATCCTTTCATAATAATCCCTCCGTTTAAAATAGCGCCCCTTAAAACCATGTATTCAATTAAAGATTTACGGCAACGCCCGGCGTCAGAAAGTACAAAATCCTTTCCTTAACGTTTACGCCCGTTATTTCCTGAATTCCTCTTGTGTAGTAATCAATCTGAACCCGATATTTTTCCGCCTGTATTGCGGCGTAGTCCGCCGTGCAGCGGTCTGTTTTGTAATCTATAAGAACAAGCTCTCCGTCTTCAAGAAACAGGCAGTCGGCAATACCTTGGACAATAATGTCCGCGCCGCAGTGCGATCGGTCTTTAAAATCGGGATATATCTCCGACGCTTTAACGGGGAACAGCATTTTAAACTCCCTTTCCAGCCGTCCTTCCGCGTGCGCTGTGCGAACTCTTTTGCCGATAGGTGATTTGTAAAAGCCGAAAATTGAATTAATGTTTACGCTTTCGGACTGCTTTGCCGTAATTGTTCCGCTTGCGACGAAGCCTTTTATTTGAGCGGCAATTTCGTCAACGGAATTGGTTTTGTTAGGGTTAATATGCTGCAAAACATAATGTGTAATGGTTCCCCTTTCCGCCGCGTCGTTTTCCGCTGCAGAATGAAAGGTTCTGTCGGCTATGCCGCTGAGTCGCGGGGTATATTCCCACTCCTGCTCATTCCGGTTTTCTCTGAGAGTGTTTTTTATCTCGCTAACCGAAAGCTTGAGCGGAATTTTGGTCAATTCAGTGTACGGATAGCTATAGCTGAGAATTTGCTCCAGTTCCTCGCGCTCTACGGCTGACTCCTGTTCCTTCGGAGGTATAGCCGCCTGCGGCTCTGTTCTCACGGCAGCGGTTTCCTCACTGTCTTCGTCAGGCATGCTTATGTATTTAAAATCGATACCGCAGGATTGTTCGTTTATTCTTATGCCGGAAATATCCGTTTCCATCAGATCGCGCAGCTTATCTAAGTTTTTGTTTCTTAAAAATCCGTAAACCAACCAGTCCCTGAATACGGAGGTGCGTTCGATTTGCTGACGGATAACTCTGCCGCTTGAGTCAATAATCGGTTTTTTCCAGTCGCTTGAATTTGATGCTTTCGCGTTTGTGCAGGAAATTATAAGCTTTTCCTTCGCGCGTGTCATTGCTACGTATAAGAGACGCATTTCCTCAGCGCGAGAGTCTTTGTCCTTATAGTATTTTATCAGCTGCATAGGCAGAGATGGGTATTCAATGCGGTTTTCCGTGTCAACATAATTAATTCCTATGCCTAAGTCGTGGTCATACTTAACGGCGTCCTTATCCGAGGCGCCTGTGACTGTTCCCGCCAGTATTACAACCGGATATTCAAGTCCCTTGGATTTGTGTATTGTGGTGACAGAGACCGCCGATAGAGCGTTGCCGGTGCTTTTTGCCTGCTTAAGCTCCGCTTTCTCACTCACCTTTTTTAAGTAGTCCACAAAGTTAAAAAGTCCGCGCAGACCTCGTTTTTCGTAGTCGCACGCCGTTTTTAGCAGCAGCTTAAGATTTGCCGTGCGAACTTCGCCGTTTCTCATTCCGCCGACTATCGCCATGTAGTCAAGACCATAGCAGATTTTGTATATAAGCTCATGTATGCCCATATGCTTTGAGTCTTTTCTAAGCTGTGTCAAAATCTCTAAAAATTCCGCCGCCTTTTCGGAGCTTGATTTTTGAAGGGCGCGGTAGAAGCTGTCTTTTCTGTTTTCCGTGCGTATTTCCGAAAGCTCGTCCGCCGTAAATCCGAAAATCGGACTCCTCATTACGGCGATAAGAGGAATATCCTGGAGCGGGTTGTTGATTATGTTAAGAAAGGCGAGAACGGTGTTCACTTCAAGCGAGTCGAGAAATCCGCCGCCCGAGGACAGCACGGGTATAGCGTAATCGCGCAGTGTCCGCTCAAAGGCGTTGAGACGTTCCTTTCCGCCTCTGTACAGTATAACTATGTCCCCAAAATCAATAGGGCGAAAAGAGCCTGTGCCGCGATCGAAAATCGGCAGCTTTTCGCTGTAAACAAGATCCAGTATTCGTTCCGCTACGGATCTTGCTTCCGCCTCATGCTTGTTACTCGGAGCTAAGCCGCTCGATTTGCTGTTTTCGTCCAAAACATCGGTCATAATTATTTCGGTTTTATATGGATTGTTATCATCGGCGTCGGGGTAATCCGCGCCGCAGTGCAGGCTTTCGGCATCTGAGTAATCAATGTCCGCGGTATTTTTGAACATTATCTCCCTAAACAGCTCATTCACCGAATTGACAACCGTTTCGCGGCTGCGGAAGTTGTCCGACAGCATCGAAAGAAATCCGTTTTCATTTTTGCCATAGCTCATATACTTGTCAAGAAACAGCTTTGGCGTGGCGTTTCTAAATCCGTAGATGCTCTGCTTCAAATCGCCCACCATAAATATATTGCCTCTGCCGCCGGATAATAGAGTGAACAGCGTGTCCTGTATGTTGTTTGTGTCTTGGTACTCATCAACAAAAATCATCTTATATCTGTTGCCCAAGGTGCGGCAAAACTCCGTGGGAGCGCCGTCTCTGTTCATGATAAGCTCAATCAGTCTGTGCTCTAAATCACTGAAATCCAGAAAGCCTCGGGAAAGCTTTAAACGTCTGTGCCGTCTGCCCAGCATAAGAACAATATTCTTAAGCGTTCGCACTCTCGGATACAGCAACATTATCCTCTCCGATATTTCATGTATGCTGCCGTAGGATAGTAAAGGCTCTTTTAAGATTGCCTTTGCCTTGTCTCTGAACACAGATATTTCCGATAGGACGGATTTTATATATTCGTCCTTTGTTTCACGCGGACGGGTCTTAAACTTGAAGCCGTTTTTTAATTTTATAAATTCATCGGCGGTTTCACAGCCTGACAGCGCTTTAAGCGCTTCATATTCGCGAGAAAAGAAAGCCCCGAACTTATCATCTTCCGAGAATTCGCGCTCGGCTATAATGTTAACCTCGGCGTAGTATTCAAGAGCCTTTCGCAGAATATCATTCGCAGCCTCCAAAAAACGTTTTTCCCATTCGGTTCCCGATATGGTTCCCGTGTCATATACACGTTTATAAAGTCCGACTGAGTTGTTCAGCCACTTTTCGGGGCTTGCGAGGCTTTGTGAATATTTATACAGCCGCAATATAATTTGGCGCAGCGCCTTATCATCCTTTATTCCTCCATGCCCCAAGGTCAAATCCGCAAACGAGGTCAGTCTGTCCATTTTGGCATAATATCTCTCAAGACAGTCGTCCAACGCTTCGCTCAGCAGAAGCTCGTTTTCTCCGTCGTCAATCAGCGAAAAGTCTGCGGGAATGTCGGTGCGGTGTATGTTGTTGCGAATAATTTTTTGGGCAAAGGCGTGAATTGTGGATATGTCCGCCGCGGCAATTTTGGAAGCCTGTGCGCGAAGGTGCTTGTTGTCGGGAAACTCCTTAAGCTTTTTATCTATCGCAGCCTTGATTTTGTTCTTCATTTCCCTTGCTGCCGCGTTGGTAAAGGTCAGAACAAGAATTTCGTCAACCGAAAGAGGATCGTTTTCATCAAGAATTTTCCTGATAATCCGTTCAACCAGCACGGCGGTTTTTCCGCTTCCCGCCGCCGCGGCAACGAGTATGTTTTTGTTTTCGTTATATTCAATTGCCTGAGCCTGTGCTCTTGTCCAGTTCATATTTGTCCTCCGTTAATATCCCAGCTTGCCTTCCAGCGTTTCATCGTTCTCGACCCAGCTTTCTACCGGAATTACCTCATATTCATTAGGGGTTCTGCGAACAACCACCTCTTTTATGCCGGAATTGATAACAAGCCTTTTACACATGGCGCAGCAGTTAGCGTTCCCCACCAGTTCCCCTGTCTTTGCGTCGCGTCCCGCCAGGTAAAGCGTGCCGCCGATTATATCGCGTCTTGCGGCGCTGATTATGCAGTTTGCTTCGGCGTGGACGCTTCTGCACAGCTCATACCTTTCGCCGCGCGGGATATTAAGCTTGTCGCGCATACAGTAGCCCAGATCCGAGCAATTGGCTCTGCCTCTCGGAGCGCCCGTGTATCCGGTAGAAACAATTTCATCGTTCCTGACAATAATTGCGCCGAAGTTGCGCCTGAGACAGGTTCCTCTTTCAACAACCGTTTCCGCGATATCCAGATAGTAGTTGGCTTTATCCACCCTTTTCATAATGCCTGTCCTCCAAAAATATAATATAAGTATATTATAATTTATTTTTTTAAAATATTCAATAGTTTATTATTGACTTTGAGGCTTAATGTAAATATAATATATAGAGGATAAAAATATATGCTATGGAGTTTTCTATGAAGGTGTTTAATTCAGCCTCCGCGGCAGAAACGGCGAATGTTGCGGAGAGGCTTGCGGCGGAGCTTGGGAGAGGCAGCGTTGTGGCGTTAGTCGGAGATCTCGGAGCGGGAAAGACCGCGTTTGTTAAGGGAATTGCAAGATATTTTAACTGCCGTTCCGATGTGACAAGTCCGACATATACCCTTATTAACCAATATGACGGGGATATGACCGTCTACCATTTTGACGTGTATCGGCTTGAAAATCCCGATATTGACAGCTGTGACTGGATAGATGAATATTTGTTCGGCGATGGTATTTGCGTCATTGAGTGGGCGGATAACATAAAGGCGGTTTTGCCCGAGGACACAATTCGTGTTGAGATAACAAAAAATCCCGAAATGGGAGAGAATTTCAGGGAGATAAAAATATGCTGATACTTGGAACGGACACCTGCTGTATGCCGGCGACGGCGGCGGTGTATGACGGAGAAAAGATTTTGGGTGAGTTTGTTCTAAACAACGGAAAAACCCATTCCCAAAAGATTATGCCCTTAATCGGAGATATGCTGAGGCAGCTTGGTATCAGCGCGGCGGATATTGACTGCTTCGCGGTCGCAGCGGGACCCGGCTCCTTTACCGGTGTGAGGATAGGCACGGCAACGGTTAAGGCGATGGCTCACGCGGTAGGAAAGCCCTGCGCGGCGGTGTCAACGCTTGAGGCTCTGGCAAATAATGTGTTGTACTTTGACGGTAAAATCTGTCCTATTTTGGACGCACGGCGAAATCAAGTGTATAGCGCCGTGTTCAGCGGAGACGGTTCTCTTACTCGGTTGACTGAGGACAGAGCGATTGCGCTTGATGATTTGTTAAATGAGCTTACGGGCGGGCGTGTGCTGTTTATGGGTGACGGCGTTTTGGTTCACAGGCGCGAGATTGCGGAAAGGCTTGGTGAGAACGCGAGCTTCGCGAGAGCCAATAATTGCCTTAATATGGCGGGCTCTGTGGCGGTTCTGGGCTGCGAAAAATATTTGCGCGGCGACACCGTATGCTATGGCGAGCTGATACCCGCCTATGTAAGATTATCCCAGGCTGAAAGGGAACGACTTGAAAAAAAGGAGAGAATGAAGTGAGAGTTAGTAAAGCATTGGCGGCGATTTTGGCTTTTTTGATATGCGTGTCCGTTTGTTTGCCGTCGGTATTGGTTTTGGCGGAGCCATCCGACACAGCGTCTGTTTCGGACACAGATGAAAATGAGAAATCCTCTGCTCCCGAAAGCGGGATTGTCAGAGGAACAAAAAGTACAGGAGCATCCGATTATGAGGATGAGGATGAGGATACAAGCGACAGCGGCAGTGAGGACGAAAAAAAAGAAAGCTCAACCGCAGAGCCGAAGGCAACCGATGAGCCGGAGCCGACTGCTACACCCGATCCGGAGGTTGACGAGAACGGACTGCCGATATTGGGAGAGCAGGAGGCAGCTGTTTTGGTGAACGCCGTAAACGGCGAGGTCATGTATGAGCATAATGCTGATATGAGGGTATATCCGGCAAGCACGACAAAAATTATGACAGCGCTGCTTACGCTTGAAGCGGTAGACAGAGAGGAAATAAATCTCGAGTCTGCGTTTTTGATTATGCCTGAAATGCTGGAGAATTTACCGGCGGACGGTTCCAGCATGCTGCTCAAGGAGGGCGAGGCGATGACCGTTCGGTATCTGCTTGAGGGCTTGCTGATTGAGTCCGGAAATGATGCCGCGCAGGCGCTTGCGATAATTGTTAGCGGCGATATTGAAACCTTTGTTCAGCGCATGAATGACAAGGCGGCGGAGCTTGGCATGACGGGAACTCATTTTGTTAATCCGCACGGGCTGCACGATGACGATCACTATACAACCGCGAGAGATTTGAGCATACTGACACAGGAAGCGATGAAGAACTTGACCTTCCGCGAAATCGTCTCAATGGCTCAGGCGACAATACCCGCGACGGACTATGTTGGCACAAGAACCTTTATCAATACAAACGGACTTTTGTCAACCATCAGGTATGCGGATTACTATTATCAATACGCCATAGGCGTTAAGACGGGTCACACCGCGCAGGCGGGATACTGCCTTGTTTCCGCTGCAAAAAACGGCAATCTTGAGGTTATAGGTGTGGCTATGAACTGTGAAACGGAAAAACAGAGACATACTGTTTCACGGAATATGCTGAGCTATGCAATAGATAATTTTAAGACGGTTACCGCAGTTACTAAGGGCGATATGATAAGCGAAATCAAGGTAAAGTTCGGTTCCGGCAGCGATCATACAACCCTGTCGACCGACAATGATATTATGGTAACCATTCCGATTGATGCCGATACCGATGATCTGACGCTTGAGACGGTAACGGAGGAATATATTACCGCGCCTGTAAACCAAGGCGATAAAATAGGAACAGTAAACGTTGTGCTGGACGGCGAGGTTGTGGGCAGCGGCACGCTTTATGCGGATACTACCGTGAAGAGACACCCGCTGGGATTTATTATGCGGTTTTTCAGCTTTATCTGGAGTTTTCTGATTGTAAAGATATTGATTATCGCGCTGCTTGTTATAATCATAATATTTATAGTTTACATGTTTATAAAAATAAGAAAGAATTTAAAATATGCCGAAAGACAGAGAAGAATTTCCGGAAAGAGAAGATCCGGCAAATAAAAAGAGAAGATCCGGCAAGTAAAAAGAGAAGCGCCGGCAAGTAAAAAGAGAAGCGACGGAAAATAAATTGTGAACAAAATATAATAAATGTTTACATAAAATATCTTGCTATAAAAGGGTTTTCATGATATAATATTACTATGGGGTATTAAAATTTTGCGGAGGATTATGTATGACCGAGACACTGACGATGTATTTAACAACATTTGTCCTGGCGATTGTGCCGATTTCCGAAATTCGAGGTTCGATGATATACGGATTGTCACAGATTGAACAGAATTTTTTGAACATTATAAAAATATACGGTATATCGGTTTTGGCTAATTTTCTGCCCGCTCCGTTCGTATTATTTGCGTTCAGACCGCTCATTAAGTGGCTTAAGAACACTAAGCTGCTGGGCAGATTTGCGCGTTGGCTGGAGAACAGAACACACAGAAAAGCGGGTGATATTTCAAGAAAAAGCTCTCGTGCCGCCGCTGTGGCTATATATGTGTTTGTGGCGATACCGTTTCCCACAACGGGAGCTTGGACAGGCTCGATGATAGCGGGACTTTTGGATATAAGAGCCAAATACGCGTTGCCTGCGGTGCTTTTGGGAATAATGACCAGTGGAGCGATTATGACGCTTTTGGTGACAGGAATACTTAATTTAGGCTCCTTTGGAGAATGGATTATGAAATAACCTTAGAAATAAATTTAGAAATAGCTTTAGAAATAAATTTAGAAATAACTTTATCTGATTTTTTATTTGATTTTTATTGAAAGGAAGAACCTAATGAACCGAGACAATTATTCAAATTCAGAAAAGCAGTCCGCAAAGGGACGCAAATCAATGCTTATAATCGGAATAATATTGCTTAATATATCCGTGTTTATGGCGGCATTTGTGTTCTCGTTTAATATGATAATCAATCCTATATCCGAGAGGGATGATCAAGTACAGACTCTGACAGAGCAGAATATTAAGCTGGAAAGCGATGCCAGTCTTTTGCAGGATCAGCTGGAGGTTGTGGAGTCTGAGCTTGATACATACAAGAAAAGGTACGATAGCTCGAACTCGTCAGGCAGCTCATCAAAAAATTCATCATCGGGCGGCTCGTCAAGCGGATCGGCGAGCGACTATGATGACGATGACTCAGACTATGACTCAGACGAGGACTCATATGAAAATTCAGACGAGAATTCATATGAGAGCACGCGCAGAAGCTCCCGCGACGGCGGAGAAATTAATATGGATAATGATTAGTTTTCTTTAGATAATCTTGAAAAGAAATCTTGAAAGGAAATCTTGAAAGGAGAAAGGTAATGAAACCAAAATATAAGAGGATAATGATTAAGCTCAGCGGGGAGGCTATGGCGGGCGATAAAGGCTTTGGTCTTAATAACGAAAAAATAAACGCTATTGCGGAGCAAATCAAAAGATGCTATGACATGGGCTGCGAAATAGGCATTGTGATTGGCGGCGGAAACTTCTGGAGAGGACGCGACGGCGAGGGAATGGATCGTTCCAGAGCGGATCATATGGGTATGCTTGCAACTGTTATAAACTGCTTGGCTATGCTGGACGCGCTTGAACGACTCGGTGTCGAGGCAAGGGTTCAGACTGCTATAGAGATGCGTCAGATAGCGGAGCCGTATATAAGAATGAGGGCAGGAAGACATTTGACAAAGGGGAGAGTGGTTATTTTCGGCTGCGGCACGGGTAACCCGTTTTTCTCTACCGATACAGCAGCCGCTCTGAGGGCGGCTGAAATAGGCGCGGAGGTTATATTGCTTGCCAAGAAAATCGATGGAGTCTATGACAGCGATCCCAACGTTAATCCCGATGCCAAGAAGTTTGATAAGCTGACATTTATGGATGTGCTGAACAAGGGTTTGGGAGTAATGGATACTACAGCGGCAACGCTTTGTATGGATAACAATATTCCGCTTCTCGTATTCGGACTTGATGAGCCGGGGAACATAGTAAAGGTTCTGTGCGGCGATAATATCGGCACAGTTGTATCATAGTATAATAAATACTGTAATAAATAATCAATAGAAGTTAACTGAAGAAATATCATTAGGGTAGGCGAGGAAATTTTATAAGATTAGGAGAGGAATAATATCATGAAGGAATCCGAAAACAAAATGAAGAAGGCGGTTAACGCCTTGGAAAGAGACTTGTCTCAAATTCGCGCGGGACGCGCAAATCCCGCTATTCTTGATAAGGTTACGGTCGAATATTACGGAACGCCGACGCCTATTCAGCAGGTAGGCACCATTTCCGTGCCTGAGGCAAGAATGATAGTTATCCAGCCGTGGGATGTAACATTGCTTAAGGATATTGAAAGAGCGATAAACGCGTCTGATATAGGAATTAATCCTAATAATGACGGAAAGGTCATTCGCCTTGCGTTCCCTCCTCTTGACGGAGAGCGCAGGAAGGAACTGGTAAAGGATGTTTCAAAGCGCGGCGAGGCAGCTAAGGTTGCCGTGCGCGGTGTGAGACGTGATTCTATCGAGAGATTTAAGAAGCAGAAAAAAGCGGGAGAGGTTACAGAGGACGGACTCTTAGACCTTGAGGATGATATTCAAAAGCTTACGGATAAGTATGTAAAGCTTATTGATACGGTTGTGAAAGAAAAGGAAAATGAAATATTAGAGGTATAAGCCGTGTTTTTCAGAAAAAAGAGAAGGTCAGCCGGGGAAGAGCTTGATTTGAGCCGTGTTCCCGCTCATATAGGAGTTATAATGGACGGAAACGGGCGCTGGGCAAGACGCAGGGGTCTTCCTCGCAGAGCCGGACATAAGGCGGGAGCGGATAATCTGGAGAACATATGTGACTATTGTAACTCTATCGGCGTAAAGGCTCTGACGGTATATGCGTTCTCCACAGAAAACTGGAGCAGACCTCAAAAAGAGGTGGACGCTTTAATGGAGCTGCTTTATGACTATCTGCTGACCGTAGAAGAAAAGTTCAAGAACCGCAACATGAAGCTGCAAATAAGCGGTGATCGGACTCCGCTCAGCGACAAGATTAAAAAAGCGATAATACATGCGGAAGAGGTCACCGAGAGCGGCGACGGCATGGTTCTTAATATCGCTCTTAACTACGGGGGTAGGGCGGAGATAGTAAACGCGGCGCGGATTGCCGCGAGAGACGCTGTGAGCGGTAAAATAAAGCCGGAGGATATAGACGAGGAATACTTTGGGAAGCTTATGTACACCTCAAATCTGCCTGAGGTTGATTTCATAATCAGACCCAGCGGAGAGAAAAGGCTGTCGAATTTTCTGTTGTGGCAGGCTGCGTATGCGGAATTTTGGTACAGCGACATATGCTGGCCCGATTTCAGCAATGATGATATGAAGCAGGCGATTATAGATTATCAAAACCGCGACAGGCGTTTCGGCAATGTCAAGGCATAGAATATTTCACAACAAATAATCGGAGGCGCAGAATATGAAACCGAGTTTAAAATCAAGAGTATTGACTGCTGTTGTGGGAATACCCATTATTATTTTGATTTTGCTTGCTCCGTCATGGGTTATGCTGGTTGCGGTTATTTTATGCTCTCTTGTTGGTACATACGAATTTTATGGGGCTGTTAATATGCGCACCGAACGATTGCTTGCGTTGTGTCTGCTCGGATATTTGGGAGCGGCTGTGCTGCCGTTTTGTATATATATTCCGTCAGCGCTTATTATGACTTGCGCTTTTGTCTATCTGGTAGTTTTATTTCTGCTCATGCTCGGCAGCCAAAAGACGGTTAAGCTAACGGATATAGCCATGCTGATTATGGGGATTGTTTATATTCCGTTTTTGTTGTCGAACATACTTTTTATAAGGCGGCTGGAGTTTGGAAACTTTCTGGTGTGGTTGGTATTTTTGGGCTCATTCATGACGGATTCGTGTGCTTTCTTTGCCGGAAAGGCTCTGGGAAGACACAAGCTTTGTCCGAACATAAGTCCAAAAAAGACGGTTGAGGGAGCAATCGGCGGCGTTATCGGCTGCGGCTTGGGATTTTTGCTTTTTACGCTTATAGTCAACCTCTTATTCGGCAGGTGGCTGGACGGACTGACTATGAGTTATCCGCTGATGTTCTTGCTGGGAATTATTACTGCGGTTATGGCACAGATTGGCGATCTTACGGCATCGTTAATAAAAAGGCAGTTCGGAATAAAGGATTTCGGAAATCTGTTTCCGGGGCACGGCGGTATGCTTGACAGATGCGACAGCATAGCGCTTGTTGCGCCGACAATTTTCCTGTTTGTTTCGCAAATCAGCTTGTTTGTGTAAAAATACGGTAAAAAGGCGGTAAAGAGTGGGGGTTTGCCTTTCTCTTGCCGTTTTGTATTTTCGGGTATTTAATTTTGAAAACGGTGATATAATGAATAAAACACATAATGATAGATTGAGCGGATTAAGAATTTCAATTTTAGGCTCCACCGGTTCTATCGGGACTCAGGCGCTGGAGGTAGTGGATGATCTTAGGGGAATAAAGGATATTGAAGTCGTGGGAATTTCCGGCAACAGAAACATAAAGCTGCTGGAGCGGCAGGCGCGTAAATACCACCCCAAAATTGTCGCGGTTCATGACTTTGAACGGGCAAGGGAGCTTAAGGTCAGCCTCGCGGACACGGATATAACGGTGCTTGGCGGTGATGACGGCTTGTCGTGTGTTTCAACAGAGGACAGTGTGGATATGGTGCTGTCCTCAATTGTAGGCTTTGCGGGGCTTGTTCCGACAATGAACGCTATCGAGCAGGGCAAGGATATTGCGCTCGCGAATAAGGAAACTCTTGTGACAGCCGGTGCCTTGTTTATGGATGCGGTTAAAGAGCACGGTGTGCGTCTGTTGCCCGTAGACAGCGAGCATTCAGCTATTTTCCAGAGTATGCGCGGCGGACAGCGGTGCGAGGTCAAAAAAATTCTGCTCACAGCCAGCGGCGGACCATTTTTCGGCAGGACGCGCCGAGAGCTTGAGAATGTTTCCAGAGAGGATGCCTTAAATCATCCCAACTGGACAATGGGCGCGAAGATAACGGTTGACAGCGCAACGCTGATGAACAAGGGCTTAGAGGTGCTGGAGGCAAAGTGGCTTTTCGGCGTTGATATTGATGATATTGAGGTGGTTGTCCACAGGGAGAGTATTATACATTCAATGGTAGAATTCAGGGATAAAAGTATAATCGCCCAGCTATCTCTGCCGTCCATGAAGCATCCAATACAATACGCCTTTACATACCCGGAGCGTCTGCCGTCGCCGGATTGCGAGGTGTCCTTCAGGGAGCTGGGGCGGATGACGTTCTTTGAACCTGACTGCGACACATTCCGCTGTCTCAGCCTTGCAAAAGCTGCCGGAAAAATCGGAGGCACGATGCCGACTGTTATGAACGCGGCAAACGAGGTTGCCGTGGCGGACTTTTTAGACGGCAGAAAGGGATTTTTGGAGATTGCGGATACAGTGGAGCGTGCCATGGACGAGATTGAGCCGATAAAAAATCCCACACTTAATGATATAATCGAAACAGACAGAGAGGTGCGTGAAATATGTCAACAATTTTGACGGTTATTGTCGCGATATTAATATTCGGCGTGATAATCTTTGTACACGAGTTCGGACATTTTATAACCGCGAGGATATTCGGTGTAAAGGTCAATGAATTTGCCATAGGAATGGGACCCGCGGTTTACAAAAGACAGGGCAAAGAGACGCTGTATTCCGTTCGCGCTGTGCCGATGGGAGGATTTTGCGCGATGGAGGGCGAGGACGAGGAAAGCGAAAGTCCGTCTGCCTTTAACAGCAAAAAGCCGTGGCAAAGGATTATTATTCTGGCGGCGGGTGCGGCTATGAATATTTTGCTGGGCTTTGTGATTGTGACGGCGATAGTTTTAAGCTCCGCTTATCAGACAGGAGGGATTTCCACTACCACCATAGAAAGTGTGGAGGCGGAGAGCGATGCCGCAAGATTTTTGCAGCCGGGTGATAAAATCATCGGAATAAACGGAACCCGTGTAAATATAAAGAGGGATTTGTCCTTTGAGCTGGGAATGTACAGCGGCGAAGGCGAGTGCGAGCTGAAATTCAAGCGTGACGGAAAGGTGTATACCGAGAGCTTTACCCCGATGCAGGTCACGTTGGAGGACGGAAGCCCGTATTATCTTGTCGGATTTACTGTAAAGCAGAACTCAATCAATCCGCTGACGGTGCTGCGTGAGGGATTTTTCCAGACCGTGTGGATGGTAAAGCTGGTTTTCGTGTCCTTGGGTATGTTGTTTACCGGCGATGCCGGCGTCTCGGATTTGTCGGGTCCGCTTGGCGTTGTATCGGCGATGAGTACGGTGGCAAAGACGGGATTTTTGGATTTTATATTCTTTGCGGGATTTTTGGCGGTGAATATAGGTGTTATGAACCTGCTGCCGCTGCCGGCGCTGGACGGAGGCAGAATATTCTTTGTTCTGGTTGAACTGATTTTCAGACGACCTATTCCCAGAGAAAAGGAGGGCTATGTTCATTTTGTGGGGTTTATTCTGCTGATTGGCTTAATGCTGTTTGCCACATGGAATGATATTGTCCGATTGGTGACCGGGGCAATAACGTAGGTTAATTAAAATAAATGCGGTGATAAAAGTGAAAAATAAAGTAAATTCATTTGAAAAATGCACATCAAGCGCTCCTTTTTACGTTAAAGAAGGTTTGTTTGACCAATCAAAACCAAATCTCGGTCTTGAAAAAATCTGCGATGCGAAAACAATTGAGGTATTTTCGGCGGAGGAAAAAACCGACCATTATGTAAACGGGGCGGTTATAACGGAATTTAAAGGGAAGCTTTATTGCCAATGGCAAAGCTCTTCTTGCGATGAGGACTCAGAGGACACTCATGTTGTGTACAGTGTGAGTGATGATGGTAAAATATGGAGCAATCCGTCCGTTTTGATGCCTGCGCTTAAGAACAGCTTCTGCACATCAGGCGGCTGGTTTTCCGCCGGAGATGTCTTGATCGCCTATATAAATGTGTGGGAAAATGACGCCTCTCCGCTTGTCGGCAGCGCATATTATACCGAAAGCAAAGACGGGAAGCACTGGTCTGAAATAAAGCCCGTGCTCATGAATGACGGAGGAGAAATGCGCGGGGTGATAGAGCAGGATATTTACAGACTTGACAGCGGCAGACTTGTGTCTGCTGCTCATTTTCGTCCCGGATTATCCGTTAATCCTATTTATACCGATGACACGTCGGGCATAAAAGGATGGAATTGCGCGGAGTACAAAAGAATTCCGGCAAAGAACGGAGGTTCGAGAGAAATAGAACCAAGTATTTTTGTAAACAGTGATAAAAACATTGTTATGATATTCAGAGATCAAGACTCAACTTTTCATAAGCTTGCATCCTTGAGTGAAGATAACGGAGAAAACTGGAGCGAAACAGTTCTTACAAACATGCCCGATTCACGTTCAAAGCAAAGCGCGGGTAATTTGCCCGATGGCACGGCATATATGGTTGGAAATCCCGTAACCGCCAAAAATCGTGTGCCGCTTGCCATAGCTCTCAGCAGGGACGGTAAAATATTTGATACCGCTTATGCTCTGAGAACAACGGAAGAGCTTCCTGAGCTTATGTATGAGGGAAAAGCGAAGAGACAGGGCTACCATTATCCCAAATCCACTGTAATAGGTGACAGCCTATATGTTTCTTATTCCACAAACAAGGAGCGTATTGAAATCACAAAAATCCCTTTGAACAATATTTTTTTGAACAATATTTTGTTGAACTGAGCCTTTTTGATAATCCGGAGCAAATTGATGTTTGCAAATACGGCACTGATGTTTTTGATTACCGAATTTATCCTTGCCATATTTATGAAGTTTTTGGAGTTGCATTTCGGGCAGCAAAGTGGTATAATACTACACATGAGATCTTGTCTCCTTTCTCTGATTTTCAGGGAGGTATTTGGATTTGTGCTAAAACCGTTATACCATAAGGAGTTCAAGGTCTCAACTTTCATTTAATTTAACAAAACGTATAGATAGGTTCCGTAAATTTAAGAACGCGGGCTGCGGGAACAAGCATGACACGCTGCTTTTGGCGGCGGCAGTAACGTAGGTTAAAGAGCAGCGAATAGGTTTTCTGCCTGTTTGCTGTTTTTTGCTACCATAAAAATATTTGCAATCTGCTACTTTACCTTATTCGGCTGTGTTGATACAATAAAATCAGCAGATAGGAGGAATTGCTATGAAGAGACGGTTTGAATTATGCTTATGCTTGATTTTCATGCTGACGGTTTGTACGATAAATTGTACGGTGAATTGTACCGAGGTCAATGCGTCGGAAGGAGTTACGATTTTACACTCCGCAGGCTGGTTTGAGTCGGCATATGTTACTTGGAACGGCGTCAGCGATGCGGAAAGCTATAATGTTTACAGCAAAAAGCTTGATGGCGAATATGTAAAGCTTGATGATGAGCTTGTGCGTGAATATGCCGATTATTTCAGAGCGGACGCATTGGGACTTTCCGCAGGCGAATACACGCTTAAAATCGTGCCGGTGAGGAGCGGCTCTGAATTAACCGAGATGTCGGCGGAAACCGATTTAATCACGGTTATCTCCCATGTAAGAGAGGGCTTTGCTTTTTCCGAAAATTCGCCGAACGGGACGGCAAGCGGAGCATATAATGATGATGGAACGCTCCGTGACGATGCCGACGTGTTATACATAACCAACGGCAATAAGGACACGGTTATGATTAACAATGATCCATCCTTGGGAGTGGGTTTGACGGGTATTTTAGCTTATCGCCAGTCTAAAAAGATAAGTACGCCGCTGACAATACGCCTGATAGGCAGGGTAGAGGATCCGTCGGGGCTGGAGCGTCACACGGTTCAGGTTCAGAATACCGGAAATCTTACCATAGAGGGTGTAGGGGACGATGCCGCTATATTCGGGTGGTTAATCTGTTTAAAAAGAGCAAACAACGTTGAGATAAGAAACGTTGCCACCATGTACGCGGGAGAGGGAGCGGAAGCATCTTCCTTTGAAATGGATACCGAGAACTTCAATGTGTGGATTCATAATTGTGACTTTTTCTATAACGCTCCGGGCAAGGATGCCGACCAGAGCAAGGGAGACGGAGCGGTAGCTTTTAAGCACGGTTCCAGCTATATTACGGTTTCATATAATCATATGTGGGATTTGGGAAAGAACTTTGTTTCCGGAGGTCCGTGGGAGAATAGCAATATGTATGATGAGAGAGCGCAGTATTTCGCGACATATCATCACAACTGGTTTGATCACTGCGATGCCAGAAATCCGCGATGTGTTGTCGGAAACAACCATGTATACAACAACTATTATGACGGCATAGCTATGTACGGTATCGGCGCGGCAATGAAAACCTCGGTGTTCTCTGAATGCAACTACTACCGTAATGTGCCGCGTCCGATGATTATCGCGTCTCAGGGCAGCGATGTATATGACAGCTTAACGGATACCTATCCGAGCAAGGGTACCTTGTCCGGTCAGATGGGCGGCATGATAAAGTCTTATGGAGATATTTTTATAACTCCGAGTCAGAATTGGTGGCCATACGGAACAGAGAAGGATGAAGGCGAGTTTGACACATATATAGTATCAAGCCGTGATGAAAAGGTACCCGATACGGTTCACGCCAAGGTGGGTGACGAAAACGGCTTCGGCGTTTATAACAACTTTGACACGGATCCGGATATAATGTATGAATACACGGTAGACACTGCCGTGGAAGCGGTTGAAAATGTAAAGAAATATGCCGGCAGAATGGAGGGCGGCAGCTTCGAATGGACGTTTAATGATGAGGTTGATGACGCGTTACACGGTATTGACGAGGGTTTACTTGATAAGATAAAGAATTATGATCCCGGATTGGTTTCGGTTGGAGGCGATATTCCGATAGATCCTCCGGATCCTACCCCATCGCCCACCGCGGATCCCGACGCAACGCCTACTCCGACCGCCACGGCGGCACCGCTGCCGAATGCAGAGGTTAAACCGGTTCCCGTGGGCGCAAGCAGTTATGCGTCGGAGTGGTTTGGCGGACAAAGTATGTCTGCGGGAGATGTATCGGCTGACGGTTACGTGGGCTGCTATAAAGGCTCCGGAAACAGCTATAAGAGCAACAGCTTTACCGCAGACGGAGTAACAATGACTAGGGGCTATCAGGTAAAGCAGCTGGACTCGCGTTCCTTTTATATTATACCTGAGAGTGAATGTATGGTGACGGTGTATTTTTATTCAAACGGCACTAATTATCTGGGGCTTTACACAACGGATGTGTCGGAGCCTGCCGCGACATTTGCTCCGGAAACGGGCGGGGATCATTCCTATACATACCATTTCACAGAGGTTGGTTCACCGCTGTACATTGCGGGACCTATCGGAGATATTAATCTGGCGGGTATCGCTGTAAGTGCGGTTGATGCGCCGGGGTATGAATATGATTATGAAATTGAGAGCGCGGAATTCGGAGCAAACGGAGAACTAAACGTTCAGCTGAAATATAACGGAGCAGAAGCAAATGCGGCGGCAAAACTGATAGTTGCCGAATATACGGATGACGAATATAAAATCCTTTCGAATTTTAGAATATATGATATAAATGGTATTGAAACGGAAAACCTTGATTATGTCAAGCAAGACGGCAGAGTAAAGCTGTTCGTTTGGAGCGGTACAGACAGCATGGCGCCGCTGTCGTTGAGTGTTGAGGTGCAGTAGGTGCGAGGCAAAGCATTTATCAAAAGACAATGTTATTTTTAATAATCCGAATTGCACAAAAACTTTTTTGTCTAAAGTCTTAAGGCTCGCCATTTTTGGGCGAGCCTTTATCGTGCGCGTTGTTTAGTAATTCTCTTTTCTTATTTCAAAATAGCTCCGCGCGTGTTTACATACGGGACATATCTCCGGAGCTTCTGTGCCGACTACTATATGTCCGCAGTTTCTGCATTCCCAAATCTGAACGCCGCTCTTTTTGAATACCTCCATTGTCTCCACGTTACTGAGAAGCTTGCGGTATCTCTCCTCGTGGCTCTTTTCGATTGCGCCTACGCCTCTGAACTGTTCTGCCAGATCATGGAAGCCCTCCTCGTCCGCTTCCTTTGCCATACGGTCATACATATCCGTCCATTCGTAGTTTTCGCCCTCTGCGGCGTGAAGCAGATTTTCGGCTGTATCGCTAACCTCGCCCAACGCCTTAAACCATAGCTCCGCATGTTCTTTTTCGTTTGCCGCCGTTTTCAGAAAAAGCTCCGCAATTTGCTCATAGCCGGCCTTTTTGGCAACAGACGCAAAAAATGTGTACTTGTTCCTCGCCTGTGACTCTCCGGAGAAAGCTTCCCAAAGATTTTTTTCGGTCTTGGTTCCCGAATAAGGATTTTTTGCCATTGCCTCTACGTCCTTAAATACTGATGCCGGTTGCTTACATTTCGGACATTGTGTCGGCGGCTCGGTTCCTTCATGAACATAACCGCATACCGTACATACAAATTTTTTCATGCTCGTTACCCCACTTTCTTTATAATAAATAATAGGAATTATTCCTGTTATTAATTATAGCACATTTGTTTGAGTTTGTAAATAGTTTATCCGATTTTTTTAAAAATATTTTTGTAAAAAAGGTATGTGTCACGTGATTTTGTTTTAAATCACAATGTTTAATTTCCGAATGAAGTCCTGAGAGCGAGCGTTTACGCAACCCTTAGCAACCGTCGCTTGCGCCGTCTAAAGTGAGCCTGATAGCGCTTTGCCATGATTTAAAATAATGCTCAAAACTAAAAAATCCGAAATTATTCAAATTATTCTTAAAAATGTTATTGCAAAACTGTATACGGTATGATATAATATAGTTCTTATCGGGTTTACGGCTCGGTAAGTTAGAGTTTTCATTTATTCAGTAATTGTTTAATATTTTTGAAAGGAGGAGGTTATAGTGAAAAACTTTAACAAGTACAAAAAAGGCTATTTTATGCCGCCTGTAAAATCATTGAAATGGACAGAAAAAGACGCTATCGAAAAAGCGCCCATATGGTGCAGTGTAGACCTAAGGGACGGTAACCAGGCTTTGGTGGTGCCTATGAGTCTTGAAGAGAAAGTGGAGTTTTTTGTTTACCTATGCAAGCTGGGATTTAAGGAAATAGAAGTTGGATTTCCTGCGGCTTCAGAAACGGAATACCTCTTTCTTCGCAGATTGATAGAGGATAATCTTATCCCCGACGATGTAACCATACAGGTGTTGACTCAGGCGAGGGAGCATATTATCAAAAGGACATTTGAGGCTCTTGACGGCGCTAAGCAGGCGATTGTTCATGTATACAACTCTACGTCTGTGGCTCAGCGTGAGCAGGTTTTTAAAAAGTCAAAGGATGAGATCAAGCAGATTGCGATTGACGGAGCCAAGCTGCTTAAAAAGCTGGCGGACGAAACCGATGGCAACTTTAGGTTTGAGTATAGCCCTGAGAGCTTTACGGGAACAGAGCCCGAATATGCTCTGGAGGTTTGCAACGCTGTAATAGATGTGTGGCAGCCCACGCCTGACAAAAAGGTGATTATAAATCTGCCTGTTACCGTTCAGATGTCGCTGGCTCATGTATATGCCAGTCAGATAGAGTATATGAGCGAAAATATGAACTGTCGCGAGAATGTTATATTGTCGCTTCACCCTCACAATGACAGAGGCACGGGCGTAGCGGATACCGAGCTGGGTTTGCTCGCGGGAGCGGACCGTGTGGAGGGTACTCTGTTCGGCAATGGTGAGAGAACCGGCAACGTTGATATAGTGACTCTAGCTCTTAACATGTATACTCACGGTGTTGATCCGGGACTTGACTTTTCAAATATGCCCGAGGTTGTATCCACATATGAAAGACTTACCGGAATGAGCGTTGACCCGCGTCAGCCGTATGGCGGAAAACTTGTGTTTGCGGCCTTTTCCGGTTCGCACCAGGATGCTATTGCAAAGGGTATGAAGTACAGAGAAGAAGGGCATGATGAATATTGGACTGTTCCTTACCTGCCCCTTGATCCAAAGGATTTGGGAAGGGAGTATGAGGGCGACGTTATCCGAATTAACAGCCAGTCCGGCAAGGGCGGTATCGGTTACTTAATGGAGCAGAGGTTCGGCTTTAACATTCCCAAAAAGATGAGAGAGGAATTCGGTTATATTGTAAAGGATGTTTCCGACCACCAGCATAAGGAGCTGCATCCCGATGAAATCGTTAACATATTTAATAAAACCTACGTCAATATCGAAAGCGAAATGAAAATGGTTGAGGCGCATTTTGAGCAGAAGGACGGAATTATCGCACATGTCACTGTAGAGAAAAACGGTGATAGAGAGGTTCTGACAGGGCGCGGAAACGGACGTTTGGACGCGGCGACCAACGCTTTCGGAGAGGTGCTCATGGGCAAATATACGATTGAAACGTATGAGGAGCACGCAATCAGCACAGGTTCCGACTCAAAGGCATGTGCGTACATAGGACTTTCCGATCCTTACGGAAATATTACATGGGGTGTGGGAATTAATGAGGATATTATCAACGCTTCAATTATAGCCCTCATCAGCGCGATTAACAGAACCGCGAAAAAGCGTGAAGACAAATAAGTTTTAAATGGATTATAGGAGTTGAGATACATGAAAAGGATTATGGCGTTGCTTATGGCGATATTGCTTTTTACGTGTGTTTCGGCTCCTTTTTCCGTATCAGCGGACGAGGCCGCTGCAGAACAGACGGTTATTGAAACAGCTGAATTCGCCGATGAGCCAACGAATGATGATGCTTCAAATAATGCTTCGGATGATAATACTGATAATAATTTAGACGATGCTTTTGATGATATTTCTGAAAATATTTCTGAAAATATTTCTGAAGATACTTCTGAAGATATTTCTGAAGATACTTCGGATGATGCTTCCGGTGATACTTCCGGTGATACTTCGGATGATACTTCGGATGATACTTCCGAAGATGCTTCCGGTGATATTTCAGATAATACTTCTGACGATGCCTCAGAGAAAGTTTCGGAGGATAGCGCTGATGACGCTTCTGCGGAGCCTGAATTTACGGACGAGTATGTAACGAGAGCCCAAGCGATATATATCTTGGTGAGCGGCTTGGGGGATGACCTAAAGGCAGTAATGCAGGCTGATTTGTCTGTGTTCGCGGATTATGATGAGCTTGAACCGATGTTTTACAGAAGTATGGGGCTTGCCGTATCCTTAGGTGCAATCAACGGTTCGGATGACGGGATGCTTCACCCCAACGATTACATTACGCGTGTGGAAGCCTTTGCCGTTGTGAGTCGTGTGCTGTCGCAAAGTGACTTGCCAACGGATTTAGGTGACGGTTCGGACTTTTTTACGGATGTTCCGGATTGGGCGGTCAATGATATATCCCGTCTTAAAAATGCCGGACTGGTATACGGCTACGGTGATGGGACGCTTGGCTCATACGATTTTATGACATATGATCAGATAAAACTGATATATGACAGGCTGATTGCGTTTCAGGCGTCTTTGCCTACAAGCAGTCTTTATAAAGCTGATTATTACACCTATGTGAACGAGCAATGGCTTGAGGAAACACAGCTGCCTGCCGGATACGCGAAATGGTCAAATGCGGAGCAGCTGTCACAAAATAACGCATACAGAATTCAGAGCATAATTGGAGAAATTATAACGGACTATTATGTTGGAAATGAGCCCGCAAAGGGCAGCAATGAGCAAAAGATATTGGATATATATCTTGCCGCCGCAAACGAAAAATACCGCGAAAGCGTCGGCATAGAACCGATTGTTTCATTTCTTGAGGAGATTGACGATATAAACAGTATTTCAGAATTTATATACGTTCTGGCGGATTTGGAAAAGTGCGGATTTCATTCTCTTTTGCCGATAACCGTCAATACTGATTTTAAGGATTCCACAAAATATAGGGTGACATTCGAGTCGTGCTATACGGGAATTGAGTCGGGCGTTATAAAGAGCGGTGATTATGAGGATATTGAAAGAGCATACCGCAGTTATATCCAGACATTGTTTATAATCAGCGGACAGTCTCCGACTGAGGCATCCAAAAATGCCGACGATGTCACAGAGCTGTGTATAAGTCTTGCAAACGCCGCTATGGATGAGTCGCGGTGGGATGACCCGGCTGAGATATATAACGTATATTCGGGCAGCAAGCTGAAAAATCTTTTCTCTAATATCAACTTTGATGAATATATTCAGGAGCTTGGATACAGCGGCGTGGACGAGATAATAGTATATGATGAAAAGCTGGCAGACTATATTAATACCTTGATTACGCGGGATAATATAAATGTGCTTAAGCAATATTTAAAGGCGGCGGTGCTGGACTGTTCGGCGCTCTACCTGAATGAGGAGATGTTTGACGCATACCAGAATTATATAAACGACATAAGCGGTGTGAGTACAAAGGTTTCACCATCGGCGTATGCGGTAACCATAACACAGTCGATAATGGGACTTGAGCTTGGCGAGGCGTATGTCGAGAGATATTTTTCCGCGGATTCCAAAAAGGAAGTAGAGGACTTGGCGGAGCTGATTATAAAGACGTTTGAAAAGCGAATAGATAATTTGGACTGGATGTGCGACGAGACTAAGGCGGTGGCAAAGGAAAAGCTTGAGTCGATTTCAATCCGTATAGGCTATCCGGAATATCTTATAGGCTACACCAATAAGGACTTTAATATCCGCAGCATTGAGAGCGGCGGAAGCCTTATGGAATACTTGATTGATTACAATACGATGATAAATGAGCAAAATGTTAACCTGATAAACGAGAATGTGCCTGTGAATAAGGATAATTGGAGTCTGACGCCGCAGTCTGTAAACGCTTATTATGACAGAGCGAGCAATTGCATTGTTATTCCCGCAGGGATTTTACAGTCTCCATATTACAGCCCAAATTCCAGCTTTGAAACAAATCTTGGCGGTATCGGCAGCGTAATTGCGCATGAGATCACTCACGCGTTTGACAATGTGGGCTCACAATTCGATAAAAACGGAAACCTGAACGATTGGTGGACTGCGGAGGACTATACGGCGTTTAACGAAATATGTCATGCGTTTATATCCGAATACGACAAGATTGAAGTTATGCCCGGCTATTATGTGGACGGAAAGCTGACGCTTAGCGAAAACATAGCGGATATCGGCAGCATGGCATGTATTCTGGATATAGCGGGAAAGGACAACCCGAATCTTGATGAGCTGTTTAGGACTTATGCCAGAATATACCGCACAGTGTGTACCGATGAGTACGCCAAAATGCTGTTGGCGACAGACGAACATTCGCCGAATAAGGTGCGCGTCAACATGGTGTTATCTAATTTTGAGGAATTTTTGAATTTATATAATTTGCAGCCCGGCTGCGGCATGTACAGAACCGAGGAAGAACGCCTGTCGCTTTGGTAGTTGTTTTTTATAAAAATCATTGACAAAATAGAATTAAACTGATATAATAAGAACAGAAAGAGATAACTGATATACGGTTATCCTACAAATACGACAAAATATAGTCGCCACATTTTGCGGATGCCGGCGGCTATATTACTTTTTCCGTGAAAATCACGAGAAGAATAACAGTGAGTGTAAAAACTCGTAGTATATGCTTCATAAGCAATTATCACCTCTTTTCCCGACCTTTGTCTTGATAGAGATGACACATCCCTTCTTTGAAAGAATGGGAAGGATAACCGCGTACAATTTCTCTTTCTGCAATAGCTATTATACGATTATTTGCACAAAATGTCAAATTAAGAATGTATTACAGATACGAAGTATGGGGTGTGGCAAAAGAGTATGAAATACAATAAAACAAAGGGCGTAATATATATCATTTTATCTGCGTTCTGCTTTGCCTGCATGAATGCTTTTGTGCGTATGGCAGGTGACTTGCCGTCTATACAAAAAAGTTTTTTCAGAAACTTTGTTGCGGTTATTTTTGCGGCTGTTATGCTGATGCGGACAGAGGAAAAATTCAGCTTTGACAAGAAAAACCTGCCGTATTTGCTAATGCGCGCGTTTTTCGGCACACTGGGAATACTGTGCAATTATTATGCAATCGATCGGCTTGTCTTAGCTGACGCTTCGATGCTGAACAAGTTGTCACCGTTTTTCGCGATAATATTCTCATATTTTGTTTTAAAGGAGAAAGTCAGCATTGTTCAGGCTATGGCGGTAATTTTGGCATTTATCGGCGCACTGTTTATCATAAAGCCCACAGGAGACGCGTTTAACGCTGCCGGTTTCGTGGGAGCATTGGGCGGCATGGGCGCGGGAATAGCCTACACAATGGTACGGCTGCTGAGCAAGCGCGGCGAGCGTGGAGCGTTTATTGTATTCTTCTTCTCAGCGTTTTCATGCTTGGTAACGCTTCCGTTTCTGATATTTGACTTCCACCCGATGGAGTGGTGGCAGTTGTTATGTCTTTTGGGCGCGGGACTTGCGGCAACCGGCGGACAATTCTCGATAACCGCCGCGTATTCTTACGCCCCCGCAAAGGAAATTTCGGTTTTCGATTATACCCAGATATTATTCGCGGCGCTGCTGGGCTTTGTATTCTTTGCGGAATTCCCTGACGTGTACAGCGTAATAGGCTATGTTGTGATAATAGGCGTATCCGTATGGATGTTTTTCATAAACAAAAGCGGCAAAGAATTTCAAAAAAATCCTTGACAAATGTTTATAAATTTGTTATACTGTATCGGTAACCGCGCAGAAGGGGCTTATTTAAGCTGCATTGAGCACGCCCTCATGGCGAGTCTTGGGTAATAGGAGGTATTACGAAGTGTACGCAGTTATTGAAACAGGCGGTAAGCAGTACAAGGTTCAGCAGGGCGATGTTGTATTTATCGAAAAGCTTGATGTTGAAGCCGGAGAGACTGTTACTTTTGACAAGGTTTTGGCTGTCGGGGGTGAAGATTTGAAGATTGGCGCTCCTTATGTTGACGGCGCTACAGTTACGGCAACAGTTGACAAGAACGGCAAGTCAAAGAAGATTATTGTATATAAGTACAAGCCTAAAAAGCATTATCACAAGAAGCAGGGACATAGACAGCCCTACACAAAGGTTGAGATTACTGCTATTAATGCGTAATCGTTTGCGTTATATTCGATTTTCGTTATATTGATAGCAAGATATTTGATAGTAAGGAGTGAATATAAATGGCTCATAAGAAGGGAATGGGCAGTACCAAAAACGGAAGAGACTCCGAGTCCAAACGTCTTGGCGTTAAAATGGGCGATGGTCAGCCCTGTTTGGCAGGAAACATCCTCGTAAGACAGAGAGGAACGAAGATTTATCCCGGAATTAATGTCGGTAAGGGTAGTGACGATACACTGTTCGCGCTTATTGACGGCAGAGTTAAGTTTGAGCATAAGGGCAGAGATAAGAAGCAAGTCTCTGTTTATGAGATTGCTCAGTAATTTAAGTATTTTTCAGGAGGGGAGGACACTGTCCGCCCCTTTTTTAAATCAGGAGTGAACAGCTATGTTTTCGGACAGTGCGAGAATTTTTATAAAGGCGGGTGACGGCGGTGATGGAGCCGTTACCTTTCACAGAGAAAAATATGTCGCGGCGGGAGGACCCGATGGCGGCGACGGCGGAAAGGGCGGAAGTGTTATTTTTGTCGCGGATAAAAACGTGAATACGCTTATGGATTTCAGGTATAAGCGTAAGTTTTTGGCGGAAAACGGCGGCAATGGCAGAGACGCGAAGCGCAACGGCAGGAACGGCAGCCATTTGTATGTAAGGGTTCCCGTAGGAACAATTGTGCGCGACGAAGAAACCGGACTTGTTATGTGCGACCTGAAAGAAGACGGCGAGGAGTTTGTCGCGGCACGCGGCGGTATAGGCGGATGGGGCAACGTTCGCTTTGCCACTGCCACAAGACAGGTTCCGAGATTTTCAAAGCCGGGCGGCATCGGTGACGAGAGATATGTGACACTGGAGCTTAAGCTGATAGCCGATGTCGGGCTTCTCGGGTTTCCGAATGTGGGAAAGTCCACATTTTTGTCAATAGTCAGCGACGCAAGACCTAAAATCGCAAACTATCACTTTACCACATTGCAGCCGAATTTGGGTGTTGTCAATATGGGTGACGGTTCGTTTGTGGTTGCTGATATTCCCGGTATTATCGAGGGTGCGCATGAGGGCATCGGACTGGGGCATGAATTTCTGCGTCATGTGGAGCGCACAAAGCTTTTGCTGCATGTGGTGGACGTGTCCGGGGTTGAGGGCAGAGACCCAATTGAGGATTTTGACACAATAAATAACGAGCTTAGGCTTTACAGTGAAAAATTAGCCGAAAAGCGTCAGATTGTGCTTGCGAACAAGTGTGATATACCGGGCTTTGATGATAACTTTGAAATTTTTCGTGAGGAAATGGAGAGCCGGGGCTATACGGTGTTTAGGATTTCAGCCGCGACAAAGCAGGGCATAAGCGAAGTTCTAAAATACACCTATGAGGCGCTTTCAAAAATCCCGCCCGAGGAATATGAAGAGGAATACGAGATGCTTGACTTAGAGGCAGAAGCGGCGGCGGACGAGACCATCACCGTTACGGTTGACGGCGACGGGGTATATCATGTGGAGGGCAGACGCGCGAGGTTGATTGTCGGCTCCACCAACATGGACGACTATGAGTCACTGCAATACTTCCAGCGTGCCTTGATAAAGAGCGGAATAATAGACAAGCTAAAGGAAGCAGGCATAAAGGACGGCGATCAGGTGGAAATATACGAGTGTGAGTTTGATTATGTGGAATAGATAAAAAGAAGCGGATAAATCGGATTTTCGATTATATCCGCTTTGCTTTATGTTGCAATATCAGAATATGACAAAATAAAAGTAAAAGCTACGCACCAACAAAAAACGCCGTATCCACGGCGTTTTTGACGTATATGGTGGAGATAAGGGGATTCGAACCCCTGACCTCTTACATGCGAAGCAAGCGCTCTCCCAACTGAGCTATACCCCCATGGCGTCGCAACTCACGCTTTTTGCTCCGTCCTCCGCTATTCGCGGATGACTTCGCTCTTACGCGTGGTTGCTCCTTTTTCCCAAAAAGCGCACGTTGTTGGCGCTTTTCGGGAACCCTACTTATACTTCCTATGTTATTCCTTTTTCCCAAAAAGTGCACTTCATTGGCGCTTTTCGGGAAACCTACTCATACTTCCTACGTTATTCCTTTTCACAAAAAGCGTACTTCGTTGGCGCTTTTCGGGAACCCTGCTTATCTACGGCAGTTTCCTATATTCACGGACAGGCTGATACGCAAATCAACATTGCGCAGTCTTTAAAAATTAGCGAATGAGAACAGCATACCCGCTATTCTCTAATCGCTAATTAATATCATGGCAGGGGTAGTAAGATTTGAACTCACGGCACGCGGTTTTGGAGACCGCTGCTCTACCAACTGAGCTATACCCCTAAATCCAACTCTGATATTTTAGCACATTATCGTTATTGTGTCAAGTGATTTTTTTGAAAAATTTAAAGTATAAAAGTATAAAAATTTAAAGTATATCGGAAATCGAGCGCACGCATAAGTCCACTGCCTTGTCAATTTCAAGCTTGTCAATAATAAGAGGCGGATTGAAGTACAGCACATTGCCCAGCGGACGCAAAATCAATCCGTATTTCAGCGCCCTTTTATAGATTTGGTAGCCTATTCTGAGCTCTGAGTCAAAGCCGTTCTTTGTTTGCTTGTCGGTTACAAGCTCTATTGCGTTAATCATACCAATACGGCGTATTTCTCCGACATTTTTGTGTTCGCCGAGAGCTGATACAAGCTTTTTGTGCAGATATTCCCCCTTGACAGCAGCGTCTTCCAAAATATTGTCCTCGCGTAATATTTTTTGCACAGCCAAGGCGGCGCTGCAGCCAAGCGGGTTGCCGCTGTATGTATGACTGTGCATAAAAGCCTTGCCCTCGTTATAATCGGCGTAGAAGGCGTTATATATTTTGTCTGTGGTTATTGTTATTGCCATAGGCATATAACCTCCCGTCAGACCCTTTGATATACACATTATATCCGGGCTTATACCGGCGTGGTCACAGGCAAACATCTTGCCGGTGCGCCCAAAGCCCGTCGCGATCTCATCCGCAATCAGCAGTACGTTAAACTCGTCACAAAGAACCCGCAGCTTTTTCAAATAAAGAGGGGGATAAATTCTCATACCGGCGCTTCCCTGAAGCAGGGGTTCAACAATCATCGCGCAGGTTTCGTCCGCGTAGCGTTTAAACGCTTTTTCGGCGTGTTCGAAGCATTCGCATGAACAGCAGTCCCTGCAACTTCCGTAGGGACAGCGGTAGCAGTCGGGAGCTTTAATTTGAATTGTGTCCATAAGCATGGGCTTATAGATTTTGGCGTATAAGTCCATGGTTCCGACTGAAAGAGCGCCGATAGTTTCCCCGTGGTAGCCGTCTGTCAGGCACATGAACCTTGTTTTTTTCTTGTACCCCATCTGGTATTGATATTGGAACGCCATTTTAAGCGAGCATTCTATCGCGGCGGAGCCGTTATCTGAAAAATTAAATTTTTTGAGACCCTTAGGAATTATTTCTGAAAGCTGTTCGCACAGCCGAATGGCGGGCTCGTGTGAGAAGTTAGCAAATATAACGTGCTCCAGCCTATCGAGCTGGGATTTTATACCCTCGTTAATTTTGGGGTTGCAATGCCCCAAAAGATTGCACCACCACGAGCTTACAATATCTATGTATTCCTTGCCGTTTTTGTCATAAAGATAAACGCCCTTGCCGTGGTCAATAATTATAGGAGGCAGATCCTCATAGTCCTTCATTTGCGAGCAAGGGTGCCATATATATTTTAAGTCCTTTTTTTGCAGCTCTTCCATTTTATTTCACCTCGTCATACAAATTTATTTCACCTCGTCATATAAAGCGGTAAGCCGGCTTATGTCAATATCAAGCTCATTGTCTCCGCTTTTTACACAAGCGGCAATCGGAACCCGCGTCAGCTTTTCGATCATAAGTCTGTTGTCGCGGTGCATAAGACTGCCGTCATCATAATTGTTTAATATAATCCCCTTAACGGGAATATTTTTGCCGGTCAAATATTCATATGTCAGCACGACTGAATTTATCGTTCCAAGCCCTGCGTCCGCAACGACAAGAGTAGGCAAACTTAATTCTCTGACAATATCCTCAAGCATAATTTTTTCCGTGTCCATGCGTATCGGGCATACAATTCCGCCGCTGCCCTCAACGGTTATGTAATCATAGCGTTCGGCGAGCTTATAAAAATCGTTCTTTATTTTCTTCATTTCAGGGGGTACTCCCTCGATTTGAGCGGCAAGGTGCGGCGACACAGCGGTCTTGTAAACATATGACACCATATCATTAAGCTCCTGTTTTACACCGGAAACGCTCTTTACATGTTCCGCGTCACCTGGAATAAGAACCCCGTTTTTTTCCTCGGCTCCGCTCAGCGCAGCCTTGTAATAACAGGCGTTTATGCCGCTGTCTGTCAGCTTTTTTATAACCAATGCCGTTACATACGTCTTGCCTATGTCTGTGCCTGTTGCCGTGATAAATATTCCTTTGCTCATTATATCAAGCCTTTCTTTTTAATAATGGGAATAATGCGTCTCGCGATAAACGCGGATAAAATACATAAAACAATATCCCCCGGAACTGTAAGCGCGAAACAGTATAAAATCAGCGTTCCTATCGCGATAGGCGAGTCAATTACAAAATTGCAGATTAAATAGTAATAAGCCATTCCGAGCAAATAAATTATAAAAAGTCCCGCAAATGATGCGCAAAGCAGACGCGCAAGCGATGGCTTCGGAACGCAGCCCGCGATATATCCGGTCACATATGTGCCGAAGCAAAACCCGAGCAGATAACCGAAGGTAGGCTGAAAAATATATGTAAAGCCGCCGCCCGCCGTAAACACCGGAAGACCGGCAAGACCTAAAATCAGATATAAAAGAATGCTGAGCGCACCGTATTTTTTGCCGAGTATCAAGCCCGCAAGTGTTGTAAACAGCACTTGAAGCGTAAACGGACAGACGGGAACGGGAATCTTTATGAATGCCCCTACCGCAGTGAGCGCGGCAAACAAAGCGCATATTGCCATATAGCGCACACTGATTTTGCCTTGATCGGTTCTTCTTTGAATATTTGACATATCGCACCTCTCTTGCCGGTATTTTATCTATAACCGAACATTCGGAATTATAACATATTATATTATTAATGTCAACTTATTTTTTAAAATAGGGTGACAATAATGCCGGTTTTTTAATTAAAAAGGCTGCCGAACGATTTGTACGGCAGCCCCAAAAAAGCAAAATTATTTAAGATCCTTCATCGCGACATGATCCATATCATCAAAGGTCTGGTTTTCTCCGACCATACCCCAGATAAAGGTGTAATTTCTTGTACCGACACCCGAATGGATTGACCAGCTGGGAGAGATAACGGCTTCTTCGTTCCTCATAACAAGGTGTCTTGTCTCCTGCGGCTCGCCCATCATATGGAATACCACATCGTCCTCACCAAGCTCAAAATAGAGATAAACCTCCATTCTTCTCTCGTGCGTATGGCACGGCATTGTGTTCCAGTTGCTGCCGACATCAAGCGAGGTCATGCCCATTACCAGCTGACAGCTTTGACATACATCCGGGTGAATGTACTGATTGATAACGCGCTTGTTACATTCCTCAACACTTCCCAATGGACGTTTGTTTGCCATTTCCATAGTGATTTTCAGTGTGGGATATGTATGATGCGCGGGAGCGGAGTTAAGATAGAAGTGAGCCGGCTTTGCGGCATCCTTGCTCTTAAACGAAACCTCCTTAATACCCATACCTGCGTAAAGACCGTCCTTGTAATCAAGGTCATATTCCTCGCCGTCGAGGATAACCGTTCCGGGACCGCCTATATTGATTACGCCCAGCTCTCTGCGCTCCAAGAAGTAATCAACACCCAGCTCATGTCCCGCTTCCAGTGACAGAGTTTTGTTTACGGGGCAGACGCCGCCTACAATAATTCTGTCAACATGGCTGTAAACGAGTCTTACCTTATCCGGTGTAAACAAATCCTGAATGAGATAGTCTTTTCTCATTCTGTCGGTGGTGTAATGTTTGGCATCTTCGGGGTGCCAGGGATTTCTGATTTCAATATCCATTTTCATATCCTCCTATATAAAATTTAATAAGTACAAAATTACTTATAATAATTTTAGCACAAGTTTATTTATTATGCAAGTATAATATGTATTAATATTTTCATATCGACAAAATGTTAGTTTAAAAATTTTTCTATATTATTTGGTTAGACTGATAAATTTGAGGTATTTTTTTGAATTTTAAAAGGATTTTCGAAATTTTTGGCGAATAATACAAAGAACGGAAAATATAAAATTTCTGTTTTAACGCTGTTTTTTTGATTTCAGCGTGATTACAGGAGTGATTACATATGAAAAGGAGAAATTTTGCTTATGGCAACAAAAGACAGAGCAAACGAGCCGTTGTTCGATCCGGCGAAGCTGAATATTATACCGGTTGACCTTGACAATGAGATGAAGAAGTCGTATATTGACTATTCCATGTCGGTTATTGTGGGACGTGCGCTTCCTGACGTAAGAGACGGACTCAAGCCGGTTCACAGAAGAATACTTTATGCGATGTATGAGGATGGAATTACCCCTGATAAGCCGTATAAAAAGTGCGCGACCACGGTGGGTAATGTGCTGGGAAGATACCATCCGCACGGCGACGCGTCGGTATACGACGCAATGGTACGTATGGCACAGGACTTTTCCATGCGCTATCCAACCGTTGACGGACACGGTAACTTCGGTTCGGTGGACGGAGACCCCCCGGCAGCCTACAGATATACAGAGTCCAGAATGTCCAAGCTTTCGCTGAGCATGCTGACCGATATTGACAAGGAAACCGTTGACTTTATGCCAAACTTTGATGAGAGCAGACAGGAGCCTATAGTACTGCCCTCGCGATTTCCTCATCTTTTGGTAAACGGTTCGGACGGTATTGCAGTAGGAATGGCGACAAAAATACCGCCTCATAATTTGGGTGAGGTTATCGACGGAGTTATTGCGCTGATTGATAATCCCGACATAACGGTGGACGAGCTTATGGAATATATTCCGGGTCCCGATTTCCCGACCGGTGCGCAAATTATGGGGACAAGCGGCATACGTTCCGCTTACTCCACAGGGCGCGGAAAGCTGAAAATCCGCGCTAAGGCCGAGATACAGCCGTGGAAAGAAAATCGTGAGCGTATTGTCGTTACAGAAATTCCATATATGGTCAACAAGGCGCGGCTTATTGAGAAAATAGCGGATTTGGTTCACGAAAAGCGTGTAGAGGGTATTTCGGATTTGCGCGATGAGTCTGACCGCGACGGACTGCGTATAGTTATTGAGCTTAAGCGTGACACGAATGCGCAGATTGTGTTAAATCAGCTTTATAAGTATACACAGCTTGAGGACACGTTCAGCGTTATAATGCTGGCTTTGGTTGACAGGACCTCGCCGAGAGTTTTGTCTCTTAAGGAGGTACTCGTACAGTATGTGGATTTCCAGAAAGAGGTAATAATCCGCAGAACTCGGTTTGACAAGAAAAAGGCGGAGGCGAGAGCGCATATATTGCAGGGCTTAAAGCTTGCGCTTGATAATATAGACGAGGTAATCAATATTATCAGGAACAGCTATAATGACGCAAAAGCAAGGCTGATTGAGAATTTCGGATTTTCGGATGTTCAAGCACAGGCGATTTTGGATATGCGTCTCGGCCGTCTTGCCGGAATGGAGCGTGAAAAGGTTGAGAATGAGCTGCGCGATATTTTGGAGCTGATTGAACATTTAACCGAGGTTTTAGGCAATGAACAGATGGTTCTCGATATTATAAAAGAGGAAATAACGGAAATAAAAGACAAGTTCGCCGATGAAAGACGTACTTCAATTGAGCCTGTTGTTGACGATATTGACATAGAAGACCTGATTGAGGAAGAGGAAAACGTCTTTACGATGACCCATCAGGGTTATATCAAGAGGCTTCCTGCCGATACCTACAGAAGTCAGCGCCGCGGAGGAAAGGGCGTTTTGGGAATGCAGACCAAGGAGGAGGACTTTGTTTCAACCATGTTTATATCCTCCACACATTCGTATATAATGTTCTTTACCAATATGGGAAGAATGTTCAGAATAAAGGCGTATAGAATACCGGAGGCGGGCAGACACGCGAAGGGTACGCCTATAGTCAATCTGCTGGAGCTGTCGCCGGGTGAGAGTATCTCGGCTATGATACCTATTAAGGAATATCATAAGGGACAATATCTGACAATGTGTACCAGAAACGGTGTTATTAAGAAAACCGATATAATGGAGTATCAGAACGCGCCCAAGGGCGGAAAGCTTGCCATAAAACTGCAGGAGGGCGATGAGCTGCTTCGCGTAAAGCTGACGGACGGCAATACTGACTTGTTTGTAGGTACCCATTCGGGCAAGATGATAAGATTTAACGAAAAGGATGTGCGCGAGCTGGGACGTGTTTCTCAGGGTGTCCGCGCTATTAAGCTGGAGGACGGCGACTATGTTGTCGGCATGAGCGTTTACCGTGAAAATTCAAAAATGCTTGTTGTTTCCGAAAAAGGATACGGAAAGAAGACAGAGCTTTCCGAATATAAAATTCAGTCCAGAGGCGGAAAGGGGTGCTCGACATATAAGATTACGCCCGATACGGGCAGTATCGCCGGCATAAAGGTTGTATCTCCCGACGATGATATAATTCTTATGACCTCCGAGGGAGTAATCATAAGAATAGATACCGAGGACATAAGCACCTACAGCAGAGTAACCCGTGGTGTAAGGCTTATGCGTCTTGGGGAGGGCGTAAAGATTGCTTCGATTGCCAGAGTGGAAAAGGAGCATGAGCAACAGGATGAATAAATTTTGCACGGGGATGCTGTGTTCCGCACAGCATCCGACTCCGGCGGAATGGAGGTTTTTATGAAAAATAAGCTTATTTTTAAAGCGGGAGCTGTTTTGATTTCGGTTTTTCTTTGCTGCACGGCGCTTTTTGGATGCGGAAAAGCGGACAGTGATACAGATACTGCGTTGACAACGCCTGCCGCGGACGAACAAAGCGAAGGACAGACAACCGCTTCAAAATTCAGCGCCGATACCGAAGCGGAGACAAATGAGGAATATGCAGAGAGCGCTTCATTTGTTCCCGATGCGGTTCAGTCCGAGCTTAATGAAGCCGAAGCTTTTTATGACGCAGGTATGTACGGCGACGCGGACGAAATGCTGAATTCAATTGATAAAAGCGCTCTTTCGGAGGAGCAGCTGGAGGAATATGATGAGCTTGAAAGCATGATTGCCCAAGGCTCTGCCGAAACGGAAAGCGGCTTCTCCGCGGAGGATGCCGTAAAAATAGCTGAGGAGGCTTACGGTATAACGATTGACGGTGATTTCAGCCAGCTTCATTCGCAGTATGATGAAAACGGCAACGAGTTTTATCAAATGCAGGTAATAACCGATAACCTGATAAAAATAATTAAAATTTATAAGGATGGGTCTATCGAGGAGGTTTCAAGCGAGCCTACCTATGGATAAAATAAGTTTTATTTAAAAGCAAGGGTTCCATAAAATCGGAACCCTTGCTTTTTTTTAATTCTCTGAATTATTTTTCTATGATATACGGTTCAATGTTATATGCAGGACTTATATCCGCGAAGGAATTCCATACCATAATCTTATCCGCCTCAATACCCTCAAGGGTTGTTATTTCATCTCCCGATGAGCTTTGCAGCTCCGCATATTTTACATTCGTGAGCAATCCGTTTTCGTCATATTTTACGCCTATAACGATGCCTTTTTCTATACAAACGGTTTCAACAACCGTGTTGCCGTTCTCGACAAAGGCTTTGTATATCTGAGGAGAAACGCTGATATGCTCAATGTTTACAACCACATCCTGCTCGGGCATGGTGAAGCTATAATAATGATAAACTGCATCCGAGCCGTTTTCTTCATCATAGAGGTATGAAATATCGGTTTCGGGCTGTGTTGACAATCTTATATCGTCTCCGGTAACAATCGGTACCTTAATCATTACGGTGTCGCCCGCCTTTGCGCTGAGCGAGGAAGCGGTTGTGCCGTCGCTTATGAGGATTTCGCTTCCGTCTGAAACAGTAACCGTGTATTCCGGTTCATCGATAATATAGCCGTCGGTTTGTGTTCCGATTGATATATTATCAACCGACATTACCAATGAGTCGCTGCCCGGAGTCATACATTGTATTTTAGTCGGCGCGAGAGCCGGAGCGGAACCGTTTACCTTGGTTGTTGAGCCGGACGCGAGGGTATAATTCAGAACCTGCTTATATTCTCCGCCGACTTGTTTTGTGTATATTTTGACCTTGCCGTCGCTCTTTGTGTACTCAAGCTTCAGACTGTACCGGACATTAGGCGAGAAAGTGAATGAGGAAATGGCGGTGTCAAGTCCCTTGGTTTCCGATGAGCCCATGGAGAAGTAATCGGTAAACACAAGCGTTCCGCTGCTTCCTGTTTTTACTTCAAAAACTCTGTCATCGGCGGTGTATGTATTAGCCTTATCCAAGTTATTTGCATCAAACACTCTGGTGATTATGGCGTTCTTTGTGTCCGATGCCATATCGAAGTCAAGCTCGACAATAACCTTGTCGTCATCAAGCGGAGCGCTCGGCTCGTAAGTCCATCCGTCCTGACCTGTTTCTACGTCCGTGAATTTTAGGCAATTTCCGTCGCTTGATGCTTCAATAACGGGCTGAGAGCCTTGTGACGAAAAGCTTACCGAAAGCTCCTTGCCGTCTTCGTTCGCAATTTTATCGCCGCTTGAATACGCTGTGCCGGCGGTAATGTTTTCAAAATCCCAGGTGTCAAGCACGGGAGGTATTGTGGGCGGCGCAGGGGTCGCCGTTGGAGCGGGCGTTGCCGTTGGAGCGGGGGTGACGTTTGGATCGGGTGTAACGGCAGGCTCGGTATCTTCGGTCATTTGAAAGCTTACACCGTAGAACTCTGCCTTTGAGCCGTCAACATATATATAATATGTTTCTCCGCTTACAACAGATGCCGAGCCGGATGTATACTCGGATTCGCCGACACTGTTGCCGTCATCGTCGTAAACCTCTTCGTTTTTATACTGAGTCAGCACAGTTCCCGCGCTGTCGGTAATCTTAAAGGTTTTTCCCGTACCAATCTTGTAGTACACGGTAATGAGTCCGCTCGTTTCGGGGGTGTATTTGAGAGCCGCTCCCTCGGAGCCCTTAGGGTCGCCGCTCGGATTGTTGGTACCCAAAATACATCCCGTGAAGTCAATGCCGTCAATGCTCCTGTTAACCTTTTCGTAGTATGTCATAGCTTCGCTTGCGGTGAGTCCGCTCATCAGAGTTCCTCCGAGCGCGACATCCGCTGATGCCTTCCAGAATACAACCGGCGCGTTGATTGAGAAAGTAATTCCCACAAATCTGCCTTTGGATCCGTCCACAAATATATAATAATTTACGTTTGCTTCAACCGGAGCCGTCAGCATTTGGTTAGCGCCGTCCGAGCCGCTCACAGAGGCAAGATACTCGGTTTTGTAATCCGCCGCGCCTTCCTTTACTATATACGCGGTCTTTTTTTCCCCGAGACTGGTTATGTAAGCCGTCAGATATCCGTCCTCGGAGGGCTTAAACCTAAACGCCGTGCCTGTCGCCTTGCCGTCGCTCCAGCCGCCGTTTGTTTCTCCGGATACATAGTAGGTAAACGCGGTTTCGTTTATAGTTACGTCAGCGCTGTTTCCGCTTGTCAGATCGCTTATGTTGTAGAGTCCGTTTGCGAGCTTCGACTCTGCCGATTTTCCTTTATCATCCGAGGAAGCAACCCAGATTGTCGAGGTCGCCTTAAGCTTTACGTTGAAATACTTTTTTCGTGTATACGTGCCGTGCGTAATCTGTGCAACAAGGGCTACTGTCTCGTTGTCTGAATTGGGACGTACAATATCGGTTACGGTATTATCCTCAATCTTTATTGATGACGTTGCGCTTGACCATGTGATTGTGCTGCCGTGAACACTGCCTGTTTTCGGCAGAACCAGCTCGTCGGGAGCGCTGATTGCCGACGTTGGTAGACTTATAGCGTTTTCGTCCTCTATCGCGAAGTAATAATCATCACCGAAATCCGCGACAGGTGTCGAAACAGTCACAACTCCCTCCGGGAAGGCGTTTACGGTGAGGTCGTTCGCGTAATATTCTATGTTCATATATCCTTTGCCGAGGTAATCACCGGTCGCGTCATCCTTGTTCGGATCGAGTCCGCGAGACATTTCCCATTCGTCCGGCATACCGTCGCCGTCTGTGTCCACGATTGTTTTTTCGACAGCGGTCGGATAATACTCGTCATAGTTTACCTGCTTTATGTTGTACTTGCTTATCGCGCTCAGCTGGTCTGAATCCGCTTCGCTGAAATCTCTTCCGCCGGTTAAATATCCCGTTCCGGTTCTCGCTTCTTCCATTACTTCTTGGTCAATCCTCGGACGCGACTCCGCGTCTATACCGGCTCCCGCATACGCGAGTACGTTCTCAAAAGCCTCGTCCGCCGATTCAGCGTTTAACGCAACCGAGACGTTGTTGCCGTTTACATCGTATACCTCAAACGGCGTGTCGCTTCCGTAGGTGCTTTTGTCAAAGCCGACTCCGTTCCAGTTATCGCTGTTGATTGAGGAGCTGTAGGCGCTGCCGTCCTTCTTTTGAATTTTATTGCCCGTCACATAAAATTTATAGTTTTCTATTGCCGAGCCGCTGTTTCTGACAAAAAAGTGATAGCTTCCCGTGGTTGAGTTGCCCGCCTTTAGGTAGTTGCCCACGTAATTGAGATGTCCCAATGTGCCGTATCCGGTTTGATAACCCCAGTCATACAGTACGTTGTTGACAAAATCCATCGCATTTGTCTTTTCAACCTTGCCTCTGAAGTTACGCGAGCTGTTATGCGCTATCATATTGTGATGCCATGAACACTGCCCTTTTCCGAACATAATGCCAAATCCGTGCGAGCCTTTGGCGTGGGTTGATATACAGTTCGCGGGACCGATTATCGAATACTGAACCGTTTGGTTCATGTTGTTGGAATAAAGACCCCATTGCTCATCATTCGCCCAGCCGATCGAGCAGTGGTCAACGATAGAGTTGGAACCGTTATTACCGCCCCATGCATCGTACTCTCCGCTGCCGCGCTCACCGGGACGGGATGAAATAAATCGGATAATCTGATTTGAGCCGCCCTGACCGAGCTTATAGCCGGAAAGCGTGATACCCGCGCCGCCGGGCGCGGTCTGCCCGAGGATTGTTATGTTGCTCTTTACGACAACATCTGATTTAAGAGTAATTGTTCCCCCGACGTCAAAAACGACAATGCGGTTTGAGCCGGACACTGCATCGCGGAAGGAACCTGTACCGCTGTCGTTGAGGTTTGTGACATGATACACGGTTCCGCCTCTGCCGCCCGTGGCGTACATGCCCGCGCCTTCCGCGCCGGGAAACGCCGGCAGAAGCGCCGAATCATCAGCATAAGCCGTAGGAGTAGGCGGCACGGCGGTCGTTATAAGCAGAAGCGCCATAATAGATAAAGCCGCCCGAATAAACAGTTTTAAATTTTTTGTATGCATAATATTCCTCCATGTTTGATTTTGTAATTTTAACAAACGCAATACTATTTTAAATTATAACTTATTATTAAAATTTCTCAAATATTATTATTACTATCACACAATAAAACCGATTTTTTTAACAAATAATCAGTAGTTTTTGCACAATATATTGTTTTATTTGTAATTATAAAATAATATAATGGTGATATTGCATAATTGACAATTTGTGTATATGGTGGTATAATCAAGTTTAATTAAAATGGATTTTTGTGTGCATGTACCGCACCGAGTTGGGGAAAGAACTATGGTATTTTCAAGCTTATTGTTTTTATGTATATTTTTGCCTGTTGTGCTGCTCTTATATTTTTGGAACGGCAATATAACATACAGGAATGTTGTTATGGTTATCGCTTCGCTGATATTTTACGCGTGGGGTGAGCCTGTATGGGTTATAGCTCTGCTTTTCAGCGCGGGGATTGACTATGTAAACGGACGTATTATAGACAGATATTTCGGAAAATGGCAGGCAAAGCTGGCGCTTATTGCGTCGCTTGTGCTTAATTTGGGGTTGCTGGCGACATTTAAGTATTCAAGCTGGGTTATCGGAAGCATCAACGGCGCTTTTGGACTTAACATACCGTATTATAATTTTGCGCTGCCTCTGGGAATTTCGTTCTATACCTTCCAAACTCTGTCCTATACGATTGATATGTACAGAGGTGAGATAGAGGTTCAGAAAAACCCGCTCAACTTCCTCTGCTATGTGTCAATGTTCCCGCAATTGGTTGCCGGACCGATTGTGCGTTATATAGACATCGAAAAGCAGATAAACAACAGGCATGTAACTCTGAAGGGCTTTGAATATGGAATTTTGAGGTTTGTTCAGGGTATGGTTAAAAAGGTCATGTTCGCAAACGGTGTCGGAGCCGTTGCCACAACGCTGCTTGACGGAGATTTGGCGTCGTCGTCTGTGCTTTCGGCGTGGGTTGGAATTATTGCCTATACATTCCAGATATACTTTGATTTTTCGGGATACTCCGACATGGCGATAGGTATGGGACGTATGTTCGGCTTTAACTTCTTGGAGAACTTTAATTATCCGTATATTTCAAAGAATGTCACCGAATTTTGGCGACGCTGGCACATATCACTCAGCACCTTTTTCAGGGATTACGTTTACATTCCTCTCGGCGGCAACAGAAAGCATCAGGTTTTTAATATATTGTTTGTATGGATGCTTACCGGACTGTGGCACGGCGCGAGCTGGAACTTTGTGCTATGGGGACTTTATTACGGAATACTGTTGATTGTCGAAAAGAAGATGTTCGGCGGAAAGCTTATGCGTCTGCCCGCGTTTTTCGCGCACCTTTATACAATAATAATATTTGTGCTCGGCTGGGCATTGTTCTATTATACGGATTTTAACTCGCTGAAGGACTGGTTTATATGCGCTTTCGGCGGGACGGGAAAGTTATATGACTATGTTGGCTTTACAACGCTGATGTCTAACCTATGGCTGCTCATAGCGTGCGCTGTTGTATCAACGCCGCTGCTTAAACGCGGATACGGATGGTTCGCGGATAAGTGCAAAGCCGTTAATATTATAGTAACGCCGGTTCTGGTTGCCGCGTTGCTTGTATTTTGCTTTATATTGCTGGTCGGAGAGTCGTATAATCCGTTCCTGTATTTCAGATTTTAAATTTCGGATTTCAAAATTTTACAGGCAAATCAGGCAAACCTTGATGTTAGTTGTTAGTAGAGATGTTATTCGATTAAAGGGGATATTTTATAATGAAAACTGCAAGACGTATTATAACGGTTATATTCTTTTTCGTTTTTTTGATTGCCGGTTTTATTGTGGTGGTTATTCTGCCGAAGGACGATGCATCGGCGCAGAAAGAAAACAGAAACCTTGCTTCCATGCCGCAAATCAGCATTGAGAGTATAAGGACCGGAGAGTTTGCCTCCGATTTCGAGACATACCTTTCGGATAACGTGGGTTATCGCAGCGTTTTTACGGGAATATCATCCGAATATAAGAACAAAAAGGGAATAAACAGCTTCGGTAAAATTGTGGAGTCAAACGGCGATTTGGGTACCGGAACCACTACAACAAGCAGACTTCTTGTCATTGATGACCGCGTTATGGAAATTTACGATGCGGATGAAGCCGCGCAGCAGGACTATATCGATATGGTGGACTTTTACGCGCAGAAGCTGCCCGAGAATATAAAGCTGTATGCCATGATAATGCCGACTCAGATTGATTTTTTGCCGTTTTATAATACTGTCGGCGACAGCGAGGAGGAAGCGATAAACTATTTTTATAATAGTTTTGATGAAAGGGTTATTAACATAGACGTATATGATACCCTGAAGGAGCATTTTAATAACAATGAGTATGTGTATTTCAGAACCGATCATCACTGGACGCAGCTCGGCGCTTATTATGCTTACTGCAAGATGGGCGAATATATGGGATTTGAGCCTATGGCGCTTGATAAATTTGAGAAGTGTGAAATACCCGACTTTACCGGCTATCTGTACAGTCAGGCGGAGTCGTCAAACCTTGACAGTCATAAGGATGCAATTGATTATTATAAAAACGAGATAAACGATATTGACTTTGAATGTGTCACATACAGCTATATCCCCGGTGAGGAATTTAGGTACAGAGAGCTTATGTTCGATTTGAGCAAGGGTACAACATATACTATGTTCCTCGGCGGCGACCAGCCTTACATTGAGATAAATACCCAAAGCTCAAATCAAAGGACGCTGCTTATGCTTAAGGACTCGTATTCAAACGCGCTTATTCCGTGGCTTGCGTGTTCCTACAGCAAAATAATAGTTATAGACGCGAGAACCTTTGACCGCACCATAACCGATGTGCTCAATACAATTCCGGTTGATGATTTCTTGATAACAAATTATATATTGGGAACGAACTTTGCGGATTACATAGAACTGTGCCGAGATATATATTAATCGTGCCAGACTGTAGGAAAAACAGCTTTTTAATCCGGCTCGTATAAAGCAGTCCTTTAGGACTAAAAAAAACAGGATTAAGGCAGTATCAAAAGTTTGGCATAGCGCTCGGGTTCGGCGGGCGGGAGTGACCACACCTGTCAAGGTGTGTGGCTTATAAAGTAGTCTGTTTTATCGCATAAACGAGGTCACAAACCATTAACATGCTGATGTATGCTGGGCTAGGCTCGAACAAAGTAGTCCGTTAGGACTAAAAAACAGGATTAAGCCGCTATGCAAGATTTTGGCGTAGCGCTCGGGTCTGGCGAGCGCAACTGGGCTAGGCTTGAACACGGTAGTCCTTTAAGAATAAAGTAATTGGAATTTGCTATAAATGAAAATATAAGTCTATTCACTAATTATATCTTGCCCCTGCGGGGCAGTCGCCTGCGCGCCTCACGTGTTCGCTGCGCTCACCTGCCGAAGCTTGCATTGCCGCCAAAGTGGCGGCACACCGTAGGCGGCAAAGTCGCAAAAGCTTTGCAAGCATCTTAATTCTGTTATTTTTTTATAAAGAAAGTGCCAAAATTACGAGCGGGACACCAAAATTTTGTGACTTTGCCGTCCGCATGAGATGCAACAAACGATAATTCATAAAAAGTCTTACATAAAAAAGCCATGTAAGACAATTTGTAAGACTTTTAGTTA
>CAYTZR010000013.1:0-44754 GCA_964442605.1 uncultured Oscillospiraceae bacterium | reverse complement strand
CAGTCTGGAATATAATCTTCCAGTCACCCAGGAAACTCACATGGTCAACGTAATATACATCCTTATCAAATTTATCTTCCCATGTGATCGCATTTCTCCCATGCACCTGTGCGTATCCCGTAAATCCAGGACGAACCTCATGCCGTCTGGCCTGATGCTCGTTATAGAGTGGGAGATACTGAACGAGCAATGGCCTTGGCCCAACTACAGCCATATCACCTTTGAGCATATTAATAAGTTCCGGCAGCTCATCCAAAGATATAGAACGAAGAGTTTTACCAAATCTCGTCAGTCTATCATCATCCGGCAACAACTCACCGTTTTCATCTCGTTCGTCTGTCATGGTACGAAATTTATACAACTTGAATATCTTTCCATTCAATCCCGGACGTTCCTGTGTGAATAACACAGGTGAGCCAAGTTTTATACGGACAAGTAACGCTGTGACCAACATGGTTGGCGACAACACAATAATTGCCAGTAGAGCACAACAAAAATCTTGCGGTCGCTTTATGTATTTCTCGTAGAAACCAAGCACATGAACTTGCATAATTACTTACCTTTCCGTTTTTCGGTCTGCGTTTTCACAACGGTTCCATTTTGATAATGTGTTTCACTATATTTGAAATTACCTTTATCTTTAGACAACTTAGCAACCCTCCGCCCTGACTTAGTTATTTCTGCCGAAATTTTATCTCCGGGCTGTTTCAACATCTCATTGCTTTTTTTGACTAAATCAAATAATCCCATTTTTGTCTCCTCTACTCAAAACACCCTCTGACAATCTCAATAATCAAGTCAATTTGCTCATCCGTCATCTTATTATCAGACGGCAGGCACAAACCTCTGTTGAAAATATCCGCCCCGACATCGACGCAGCCGCCCGGAATATACGCATTCGTCCGGCATCTGCCGCTGCCATCCACCGTGATAAACGCATGATTGCGATACATGGGCTGCATATGCATGGGCTTCCAAATAGGACGACCTTCCGCGTTATATTCAGCTAATCTCTCCAGAATCTCTGTCGGACAGGACTTCCCATGCTCCGGCTGATACAGTGCTTTACTATCAGACCGCACCTGCCTGCACATAGCCTCTTCATCAATCAATAAGCAGCTGAGCCAGTAATTTGGCTTGCTCCCTTCCATGATCGGATTCATGCTCACAGGCAGATCCTTGAATCCGTCTCTATACCGCTCCCACACTCGCTTCTTCTGGGCGATATGCTCTTCCAGATATTCATACTGCCCACGGATCACGCCTGCGATCACATTGCTCATGCGGTAGTTGTACCCGACTTCCTCATGTTGATACCATGGCGCGTTCTCACGGCTCTGTGTGGACCACTTCCTTACCCTGTTCGCATACTCCAGAGAATTTGTCAATAGGCAACCACCAGAGCTTCCTGTGATAATCTTATTGCCATTGTAAGAGATTGCCGCATAATCACCGAAGGAGCCGGTTTGCCGGGCAACCTTATGTTGCTTCTCCACACTCACCCTATCATCAGTAAGTACATCACCTGCACATCTATCATCAATCTCTATGGTCGCGCCCATAGACTCCGCAGCGTCCTCAATGATCAGCGCCCCGTGCCTGTCACAGATTTCACGTATCTTCACGATATCTCCGGGAAAGCCATACAGATGCGCCATCACCACGAGCTTCACATCCGGGTAAATTTCAAAGGCTCTCTCTAAAGCTGCCGGGTCCATGTTCCACGTCTTCGCATCAGTGTCGATAAACACCGGGATGCCGCCCTCATAGACCACAGGGTTCAGCGTCGCGTCAAAGGTCATATCCGAGCAGAACACTCGCTTCCCTTCCACCGCCCCGTGTGATATATCCGGCTTTCCGTAAAGTCTCTCCCCGGCCAGCTTCACACAGAGGTGGAGCGCCGCTGTGCAGCAGGATAATCCCACCGCGTATTTCACACCGGCCTTTTCAGCCGCGATACGCTCGACTTCATTGATATTTTTACCGACTGTGGACATCCAGTTTGTCTCATACGCCTCTTTCACGTACTCTAACTCAGGACCATGCATCGTCGGACTGGCGAGCCAGACGTGTGCATCGCTTGGTTTTAAATTGTGATTTTCAGGTATAAACATATTTCTTCTCTTTCCTGTGACTTTCGTAATCCATGCTACATTAGCGGCATGTCGCTATTATCACACTATCACCTCCTATTGTTACGGTGGGGACATGGGCTGTTGGGGAGATTTTATGGGATTTTAGATGAAAACGCAAAAAAGCTGCTTGAACAGACTCATTTGTCTGCACAAGCAGCTCATTGAAAAAGCCGCCTCCCTGCTGCAAACAACCGCAGATGCGGGCGACATAAGAATAGTTAGATCAGAAAAGGCGAAATTTAAGCAACAAAAAAACGACTGCATCCAAAGATACAGCCGCCTTTGTCACCTGTCAAGTCATCACTCCGTCAGAATGATAACAAATCTTTTAAGCCCAATTAGTTTGAGCATTCTTCTTGATTTAAATCCATCTCCCTTTTGATTGCGTCTTCAAAATTGAAGGATACCTCTATTGTCTTTTCGTCATAAATTCTAACCACGTTGATAAACATCTCTACCGTTTCTCGCGTGAGCGGCGGTCTGCTTTTCTTTCCCTCTCTCATTTCATCCGCACCACCCGACTCATTTCTTAAACCCGCAAGCCCGGCGATTATCTTTCGCTCTCTGTTACACGCTTCAAGCGCCTTTTGCAGCTTTTCTTCGAGCCGCGCTATCCTTTCAGTAATCTCATCTCTTTTCTTCAAATATGTCTCACGGCTGATCACGCCCTCGGCATACGCCTCGTATTGTCTGATCTTCTCATTTTTAAAAATCTCCAGCTCGCTCTCTGTGCGCTTCTTTAAATTCGCATAAGAATTGCCGTTCTTCTTATAGTTGTTTCGATCTGTTGACAGCTCCAAAAGCTCAAGCATTCGCATCTGCCTGTGAAGCTCTGCGGTGACAACCGTTATTATCCAATCGGCTTCATGCCTCGTTCTGCAGCAGGCAGAGGCTTTTCCCACTGATTTGGCATGACCGCAATACACCACGCTTTTCGCCGTCTCCCTGTATTCCATCATCAGACCGCAGTTTCCGCAACGCAGCTTTCCTTTCAGGCAGAAATCAGTCTCGTTCCGGTATGCCGTCTTTTCTATGCGCTTAATCGCACCCTGTGCTTCTTTCCATTCTTCGGCGCTCACAATCGCTTCATGCGCACCTTCGATTATGTACCAGTCCTTCGGATCCGCTTTCCGCCGTTTGTTGCTGCCTACTGACAGGCTTATGTATTTGCCATGCACCATCGCGCCTGTGTAAGAATAGTTCTTTAATATCCTGTGTACCTTTGTAACATCCCACAGCCACTCTTCATCGGATACTACCCTGCACCCGGAGCTATAGCCTGTGGTCTTTTGTCTGTATGCTCCCGGCGTGGGAATTCCTTTTTCATTTAAGAAACCAACGATCCTCGGACAATCCCAGCCTTCAATCGCCTTTTCAAAAATCCTTCTCACAGTCGGAGCTGTAACAGGGTCGGGAACATATTTCCGATCCACGCGCATATAGCCGAACGGCGCCATGCCGCTGGTCGAAATTCCCTGCTTCCAAAGAGTCCGCCGCGCACTTCTCACTTTCCTGGACAAATCCCTGCTATATTCAGCGTTTACAAGGTTCATAATACCAATCTCGATGCCCGCCGTTGTATCTCTGTATTTGTCGCTGTCGTAATTGCTGTTGACAGCGATAAATCGAATGTTGAGAAGCGGGAATACCTGCTCCATGTAACCGCCAACCTCGATGTAGTCACGTCCCAGACGAGATATATCTTTTACAATGATTGTATTGATTTTGTGTTTCTTTGCGTCCTCAATCATTCTTTTGAATGACGGGCGATCAAAATTAATTCCGGAATAACCGTCATCTACGTACTCGAAAATGGATGCGTAGAAATCTCTAAGCAGCGGATTTGAGTTTATAAGCCACGATAGGGGTACGTTTGCCGCGCTTGTTCGGGAACCGGTTTTCTGTTTGCTGCTTTCGACATCTTTCCCTATTAACTCCACAAAATTTTCCTTTCGCTTTATCCTCCGCAACAGGAACTCCCGAAGCAGAAGCCGCTGGTTTTCGATACTGTTGCTCTCATCCTTATTCCCTCTTCCCAGATCGCCATCCGCTGTGGAAAGACGAAGATAAAACGCTATTCGCCCAAAATCCGGGAGGATTGTATTTTCTCTTCGTGCAGTGGCGTTCGCATCCTGTGCCGCGACGTTCGCATCCTGTGCCGCGATGTTCGCATTTGAAAATCCTATCTTCTCAGGCAAGCTGCTCATATTTTCAATTGGTTTTATGCAGCCCGCGGATTTTATTTCTCCTGTCACGCTACTGTTCCTCCCGCCGCCTCAGCTTCGTCCGTGCTGACCGCCTTATCTGTTCCTCTATCCGCACACTCCTGTGTGAACGCCGCATAATTCGCCATTTCATCGGCATATCGAAATACCACTTCAATATTATCCCGACTGTGGACGATCACCTTATCAATCAGCGTAACGACGGTGTTTCTGTCAAGCTCAGTAATTCCCCGCGCCGCTTCAAAATTCGCTCGCCGTCCCGATTTGTTCACGCAACCGTCAGGCATCATCCAACGACTCTCTTGCGTCATTTCCTTCCTTGCTCTCGCCGCTTCCGCCTTTTCGGTAAATCGCTCCAGCATATCCATATATTCCTCTTGGCTTACAATTCCTTCTCTCATATCCCGGTACAGACGCATCTTAAGATTGAGATACTTACGTTCCTCTTCCTCCGCTTTCCTGATACGGCTGTCGTAAATGCTCGTATCTGTGGAGTTTTCCGACAGATTGCCTATTTCTCCAATCACTTGTTCCGACTCAAAAAGCATTGCTGCCTGATTTCTCACAGCTTTCAGTACGACGGACTCAATAATATTCTCCGAAACATTGTGTGGTGAGCAGTTCTTTTTGTTCTTATATGTCGAACAAATGAACCAATGCGCCGTCTCTCCGTCAGCCCGCCGGTAGCCATTCCTCCTGATTAGGTTGCCTCCGCAGTTTCCGCATTTGATTATACCGCTAAACGGATAAATTTTGTCGTTGCTTGGCGATGTCCTTGTGCCGAGCCGCATTATTTCCTGCACAGCGTCAAAAACCGGTCTTGGAATAATAGCTTCATGCGTTCCCTCAACCCTAATCCAGTCCTCCGGCGGAACCTTTCTGCATTCGTTTATCTTATAGCTTATCTTCTTCATTTTGTTCTGCACCATCGTTCCTGTATAAGTCTCGTTTGAAAGTATCCTCAGAACAGATGCCGCACTCCACTTTGGCGAGCTTCCCGAACGGAAACCGCCATTAAAATTTTGACCGCAGCTGCGCTTATATTCCAGAAGAGTCATAGCTCCGATCTCATTTAGCTTATCCGCAATGCGATGTGCGTTAAATCCGTTGAGCTTCAATTTGAAGATATGCCGCACTATCATCGCCGGGTAATCATCAATCAACAGATGGTTCTTGTCCTCCGGATCCTTTTTATAGCCGTAAACAGCAAAGCTCCCAATGAATAGTCCGTTCCTGCGTTTTACATCCAGTTGGCTGCGTATTTTCATGGAAATATCGCGGCAGTAGCTTTCATTAAAAATATTTTTGAATGCCAGCATAAGCTGCCCCGGCCCGGACTCATCGTCTTTCAGGGAATCATAATTGTCCAAAATGGCAATGAACCTCACACCCAGCATCGGAAAAACTTTTTCAAGGTATCTCCCGGACTCAATATAATCCCTGCCAAGTCTGGAAAGATCCTTAACAATGATGCAGTTAATCCTATGTGCTTTTGCCTCCTCAACCATCCTCAGAAATGCGGGTCTGTCAAAGCTCGTACCGCTGTACCCATCATCCGCGAATTCCTCGATAAACGTCAAGTCCGTTTTTCCTTTCATGTATTCGGCGATAAGCGACCTTTGATTTGTAATCGAATCACTCTCCTCTTTGTCTCCATCCTCACATGAAAGCCGTAGGTAAGAAGCAACCTTGTATGCTTCGGTTTTATTTGTACTTAAAGCGGCGCTATAGCCTATGTTTCGATAATTCATATGCAACCATCTCCTTCCTTTAAAAATCGTATTATTCGGTGCTGATTAATTTATATTTTCCTGCACACCGCCTTGCTTACATTGCCTGTGTTATCCATCTTTTCATACAGTCCTCCAGGCTCTCTTTACCGGCAAAGCTAAGCTTAACCACTACACCGTCTATGATATAGCAGTATGGATTTTTCACTTGACGAATATAATCTTCAATACGTTCTTTTTTCGTAAGGCTTTGATCTATCTCCACTGTATCAATATCAACAAGCGTCGCACGATCTGCCATACGCGGATCCACATTTCTCATCTCTTCCAATTCTTCACGGGTAATCATATTAAAAATCCTCCTACTTGATAAATTTATGGGTAAAGGCACACGACAGCAGACCGTGTCCATATCCATCCTATTGCTAAAACCGCTTTAAAAAAATCTGTTCCTAACATTCCGCCTGAAATATTCACGGAACATTAGGAACAATTATGGTTACATATACGCGCCGCCTTACCCGTCTGCCGGACAGACAGACGGATAAGGCGGCGCTGTGAAAATCTTGCTTTTAATTAAACAAAGCTCACTGAATTATCAAAGCTAAACTCGTGCGGAGTTTTTTCCGTATTCCTGTGACCAACCGCAACTGCTATCGCAAATATGTTATTTTCGGGAAATTTAAGCTCTTTCGCAAAGTAGTCTTTTTTGTCACCGTTCATGGCATCGTCAATAACACCTATTATCAAGCTGCCGAGTCCCATTGATTGCGCAGCCAGTGAAATATTCTCTGCGGCGATGCCCGCGTCAAGCTTGTTCCATTTAAAGTCCTTATCAACGCTCAGAATAAAAACTGTCGGCGCACCGCGATAAAAATTGTCGGAACTGTTCATAATTGTCTGTTTTACTTCCGCTGAGGCGGTTTTAAGGATAAGCTCTCTTTTTTCCCGATCTATTTCATCAAGTATGGAATTGCTTCCGTCAACAACGGAAATATGAACCTCCCTCATATTCCTTGCGGTCGGAGCCTGCAGCCCCGCGTTTAGCAAAATTTTGATTTCCTCGTCTGTAAGCTTTTCAGCCGTATACGCTCTTATAGAGCTTCTCTCGGCTATAGTCTTTAAAGTATCATTCATTTTCATAACCTCCGTTTTATTTTGATTTTTGCCGTCCGCAAATAAATCCGCCGCCAATCAGGCGGTTATTTACGAAACTTTTCACCTACGCTTTGATTTTTATCACCTCTGTCAAAATATAGACAAAATAAAATCAACAAAAATGCAAAGGCAAAAAATCTTCTATGCGCTTATTTAAAATTATATATAGAAATAATTTAAAAGTCAATGGATTAAATACCAAAAAATATTATAAACATTTGTGCATTTTGAATATACAAAACGGAGCATATCTCAATAAGATATTATTATCTTAAATGAGATATGCCCGCCAAGAAAAAGGGGTACCATATTCAACTATCTTAACTATCTTAACTTTCTTAACTTTCTTCAACCCTCACATATCTGCCAATGAACAGTATTTCGCCGCTTTTATTATCTTTTATTATAAACGTAAACGGCTTATCGATTGTAAATTCTATAGGCGTAGGTTTGCGTGAGGAAGTAGCTGCCCCGGCCACTACAGCTGTCTCGGCTGCCGCCTCGGTTCCCTCCTCATCAACTTTTATATAGGTCTTATGCACGACTGAATCAATATAAACATTTTCACCGGCAGGAATATTGTCAAGCATACCGCCAAATTCAGCCAAATTCTCATCAAATGCCGTATTTACGCCCAAGGCTTTAAGTATAACGCCCATATCTTCGCTGTACTCAAGCTTGAACTTTGGCATTGTAAGATTAACATATTCTGATTTAAGCTTGTTAAAATAGCTGTCATAGTTTATATTTCCGCCATCATCAACGCTGATATACATAGTCGCTCCTTTGGCGTATGGCAAAGCAATCATTTGAATATTTTCGTCGGAATATATATCATAATATTCTACATTGCGCATAAAATCAGTTTCGGTAGCAGTACCGTCAAAATTGTTAAATTCGCCCTTATCGGTCATTCTTTCCTTAAACTCATTTTCCCATGAAGCCTTGAAGTAAACCGCATTAATAAGCGCAGCCAAAAAATCAGAGTTGCCAATTATATTCGGTATTTTCCCGTTCGTTTTATCCGAGGTCCAATTGTTTATGATGTCAACCGCGTTGTTGCTGCTTACAACCGCGCTCTTGCCGTCATAGAACTTTTTAACAGTTTTTTTGAAAGCATTATTAAACCTTACATCGGCTCCGCTATAATAATCCTGATTGAGCCATATTGAATTAGCCATTTTCAGTACCACGCTGCCGTTATACCTTTTAATAAGTTCTTTAATATCCTGATTAAATTTCGTCAGGTCGGTAATACCGAGAACGTCAAGAATTTCAGACTTTGTATTGCCGTCCGCACCGTTTGCCGCCATTGCCAAAGCCGTTTTGATTGACAAGGGAGATAGCATATAGTTACTGTCCTTATTCATTTCCGAATTCAAGCTGTACGCAAATACATTATTTCCCTCGGGTTTAGGAGTTGTCACCGACTCCGATGTTGGTGCGGACGAACTTAAAATCGGTATATCCGTAATATTGTATATCAAAACCGCAGCGCGTGCTCCGGTTATCTGTCTACTGAGAATAGATGGCGATTTGTTCGCCGCACCATTGTCATAATAGGACGTTCCGAATGCGGTTGTGGATAAAACAGCTATACATAACAATACCGCAACCAGTTTTTTCATTCTGTAACTCACTCCCATTTTTAAAATATATATAAACTCACCTATTATCTTAGACGAAGGTTTTAATTATTTGTTCCCATTTTGCGGAAATTATTTTTTGCTTTTAACAAGCTTTAAAACCTGACCTGAAAACGGCGGAATGTTCAGAGTGACTTCTGTTTTATCACCGCTAACACTTGATGTAATTTCCGTTGTACCCGTCACAGTCGAACCGCTGTATATATCCGCGTCCGAATTTATTACAAGCTCCAAATCAAAGGCGCCGTCAAGCTCAAATGACGAATTTACGGTTGGAACATCGAGAAAGTTCATACACACCAGATAACGCTCTCCGTCAATCCTTCCTCGGTCAAACACAATAACACCGTAGGCGTTTTCCACATTATACCATCTGAAAAACGAGCTGTTATACTCACCGTCGCACAGAGCCTCCGCGTTGATATAAACACGGCAAATATCACGCATATAACGCTTAAAGGAGTCGTGTAGCGGATACTTGGTCAGGAACCAATCCTGTTCCCTTTTTTCGTCCCACTCTCTGAACTGACCGATTTCGTTCCCCATAAAATTAAGCTTTTTGCCGGGGTGCATATACATATACATATAGAGCAGCCGCGCCTGCGGGAACTTTACATCATAATCGCCCCACATTTTTTGGATTATAGTCGCTTTGCCATGCACCGCCTCATCATGTGACAGCGGCAGTATATAAAGCTCATTATAAAAATACATCATAGAAAAGCCGAGCTTGTCTATACTGTTTGCACGGTAAACAGGCGGCAGCTTGAAAAATTCAAGAGTATCATTCATCCATCCCATATCCCATTTATAGCTAAAGCCGAGTCCGTCAAACTCCACAGGAGCGGTAACCTTTAAGTAATTCGTGCTATCCTCGGCAATCAGCATAATTCCGCTGTGACGCTCATTTAAGCCCTCATTCATAGTGCGGATAAAATCAATGGCGCATTCGTTTACGCCCCTGTCCTTATCACCAAGCCAGAAAATAGCTCTCGAGATTGCATCCATCCTCAATCCGTCAAAGTGATACTCGGTTAGCCAATAATTTGCCGCTGACTGCAAAAAGCTGCGAACCTCACCGCGTCCAAAATTAAAGTTATAGCTGCCCCATTCGCTGTAGCCGACATGATTGTCAGGATATTCATACAGCGCTTCACCGTCAAATTTGCACAGTCCGTATCCGTCAACCGCAAAGTGGATAGGAACAAAATCCAAAATCACCCCGATATTATTGTTATGCAGATAATTTATCATCCGCATAAGATCCTCAGCCGTTCCGTATCTTGACGTCGGACTGAAAAAGCAGGTGTTTTGGTAACCCCAGCTTATATCCGCAGGATGCTCAGTTATCGGCATAAGCTCCGCGTGTGTATAGCCGTTTTCATTCAAATAGTCCGCCAGCATTTCACCTATTTCAGTATATGTATAAAATGAACCATCGTCCTTTCTCCGCCATGAACCCAAATGCAGCTCATATATATTAAGCGGTTTGTTGTAATTTACATCACGCGACTCCATCCACTTTTTATCGGTGAACTCAAATGTGTTCAAGCAGCGGATTACAGACGCGGAGCCGGGGCGAAGCTCCGTGCCGAAGCCGTATGGGTCGGAATGTTCCACGCAATTTCCCCTTGCATCGTATACCTTGTACTTATACATCATGCCTTGATTTACACCGTGGATTTTGCCTTCAAACACATTGGCTCCAATGTCTTTTTTCAGCTCAAATTCCGTCCAGTTATTGAAATCACCTATAACAGTGATACGTGATGCCTTAGGCGCATAGACTCTGAATACACATACTCCTCCCTCCAAATGCGCACCGAAATATTTATAATCATCAAATGACTTGCCGTCGTAAAAATCTCTGATATTGAATTCATTATCTTTCATAAGCGCTCCCCTTTATTAGGGCAAAAAGCCCCGCTTAAATAAATATAAACAAAAAAGTCCTATATAATAGACTACTATCTATTATATAGGATTGTGTTCATTATTTCAACCGACAATGTCTATTAATATGTCTAATATGTCTGACATTTATACATTTAAGCCACACCTCATATACTCGTCGCCATCAAAAGTTTTCCACATAAAAACTCCATTTTCATACATCATATATGAACGTTCGCTTCCCTCCTTCGGAATTGATACAGAGCCGGGGTTCATATATACATATCCGTTTTTTTGAACACATCTCGGAATGTGCGTATGCCCGCATAGCAGGATGTCGCCGTTTGCGAGCTTTGGCGGATTGTCCTCCCCAAAACGGTGACCATGAGTCGCGTAAATGGCTCTATTTTCAAGCGGTATCACAGCATAATCGGCCATGATAGGAAAATCCAGTACCATCTGGTCAACCTCTGTATCACAATTTCCGCGCACGCACAACAAATAATCTGATACATCGTTGAGCGCCTCTATAACAGCCTTAGGATTATAATCGCGCGGAAGAGCATTTCTGGGTCCATGGTACAGTATATCCCCCAAAAGCAACAAACGCCCCGGATTTTCCTCATCAAACGCGTCAAGCAGCTTGCGGCAATAATACATAGAACCATGAATATCACTTGCTATCATCAGCTTCATAAAAATCTCCATTCTAAAAACAAATTATTCAATCAGTAATTGGTTCCGCAGGTTTGCGGAACGATTGAACAGTGTGTCAACAAATCACAAATAATGTATTTTGACAAAGGCTTTGCCTCTGAAACCATTGCCGAGTCCATATTCCGCCATGCCAAGCCGCGGCGGCAATGTCGCCAAAGCCTTTATCAAAATCCGCAATCGCGCTCGGGTCCGGTAATGTTATCTTTAATAATCCGGACTGAAAAACTGTTTTGTCTACAACCTAATCAATTGGTTCCGCAGGTTTGCGGAACCAATTGAAATATTAAGCTTAAAATATTAAGTTTCATCCTTTGTTGCCTGAGGAATAATAACCATTACATCCTGACTGCTGCCTAATGTGACAAGCTCATACGTCAAATTATTTTCCTCTAAAAATTCTTTGAACTTTACATACTCTTCAAACTCGAAATACAGGGTTGTTTCACCGTTTTCGTCAACCTTAGAGCAATCCGCCAGCTCGGAATTCATAAGCAAATTATAAATTTCCCGATCCTCAATTTCACAGCTTATTATCGTTGCCTCATCCATTATGTCGAACTTTTCGGCATAGGCTTCGGTTTCGCCTTTATCATTTCTCTCATGCTTGGGATTAGGCGTTGCCGTTGAACTCGGCGCAGCCGAAAATCCGGAGGCTTCGGCTACATCACTCGATGATGCGGCACCGCCCGCGCTTGTAATCAAGGGTCTCGGAGTCGCCATCGGCGTCGAAGTCGGAGCAGCTGTTGCGTCGGGCTTGCTCGTTGGAGCCGCGATAGCCGAAGTTGCTGACGCGGCTGAAGTGTCACTATATGTCTTAGACGTAGGATTTTCCGGTAATTTTATCGTTTCCGGAGTAACATACGTCGGCGATGTAACACCGGATGCTATGTCAGGTAATATGATACTCGGCGTAACATATGACGATGTCGCCGCTGTCGGAGCAGCGGTCGCTACCGGCGCGGTTGTCGTTGTTCTTGTAGCGGAGGTTGTTCTGCTCGGAACGGCGGTAGCGGTTGCCGTTGAAAAGTTGCTTGTAGTCCTGCTTGCTGTTCCGCTTGCTGTTCCGCTTGTAGTTCCCGTAGCTCGGCTTGACGCGGCGCTGCTTGAAGTACCTGTAGTCCGGCTTGACGCAGCGCTGCTCGCAGTACCGGTAGAACCGCTGCCTAACGTCAGTCCGGATGCCGCAGATGTCGATGGTCTTAATGTAGCCGTCGGACTCGCGGCTGTCGCCGGAGAAGCCGTGGACAAGCTCGGAGCCGCAGTCGCACCTGTCGATGATGACTCTTTTGAACCGTTATCGCCGGTTATATATTCGTCAAGACCGCTGGAACTGGGCTTTGCGGTTGCGCTTGCGTTGGCAATCGCGGCATTATCGGAAAAATCATAAATCTCATCAGATGACTTCATCACTTGGTAAACACCGCTTCCCGCGACGCCCACAACCAATACCGCACTAAGCGCTGCCGGAGCAATAACTCTCCAGTTTGCGTGCTTTATAAAGCTGTTTGTTTTCTCCTTTGTTATATCCCAAATATCGCGAATTCTATCCGCCGGAGTTTTACGAACAAAGTTTTCATATTCCTCTTTAACCTCAGGTGCCGCTTCAACAAGCCTGTCATGCACGCAGGCAACCAAATCAAGCGGCGGCGGAGGCGCTAAGCTGTTGCTTAAAACTCCAATCATATCCTTGATTTCATCAAGCTCCAGACGGCACATCTCACAGTTTCGGAGATGTGCGCCGATAGACATACGCTTCTTCTCATCCTCAACTGCATCCGATACATAATCATAGAGCAAATCTCTGCACTCATCACAGCTTAATGTATCAGGGTAATCCTCAGGTATATCACTGAACTCCGCGTTATTCGCGAAGCTGTCAGCATCTGTAATCGGGGCATCGTCAAATCCGGCAATGCCCGCCCCGACACTTCTTAATACTTCATCGGGATCGTCGAAGTTAATGCTGTTAATACTTTCCAAAAACTTATTATACTCGTCAACAGTCGCCGGCTCGTTTTCAAATTCCGTTTCGGGTTTTGTCTCAAAACCGGTTTCGGATACAGCTTTGGATACAGCTTCAAATTCCGTCTCATCTTCGTGCTTAACCGTATCAAAGGCTTCAAGAGCGCTTTTATTTAATGTTTCTCCATCCGCTTTTTTGGCTTCATCGTTAAATTCAAAAGTTCTTGCATCGTTGCCGTCGGCAAGATTAATTTGTCTGATGTCATCCGCAATGCTTTCCATCACATCATTGTACTTTTCTTTTAATTCTTCATCCTTTTCAAAATCTGACATTATACCCCTCCTTCCTATATAACATAATTAAGCTTACAATCAAATACATTTACCTTCACACTTTTAGACGAAATAATTTTCAAAAAGTTCCTTGTTTTTTAATAAAATTTCCCGCAAATTTTTCCTGCCTCTGCTGATCCTCGACTTAACGGTTCCGACAGAACAGTCGAGAATTTCCGCAATTTCATCATACGGCAACCCGCGGATGTCTCTTAAAATAATCACCGTTTTATAATCATCGGATAATTGAGAGATAGCGCTGTTTATGACATCCCTAACTTCATATCGCTCAACAACCTCATCGGGTGTCGATCCGGAGTCCGCAATCTCTCCAACGGTTATATTACCCTCGTCATCCTCAAATCCGTCATCAATAGAATATGCCGATACACGGCGATTTTCCCTTTTAACAATATCAAGGCAGGTGTTTGTGGCAACCCGATAAATCCATGTAGAAAACTTTGACTTAAACTGAAATGTGTTAATATTTTTAAACATTTTTAAAAAAACTTCCTGCGCCATATCAGCCGCGTCGTCTACATTGCCCGCAAATCTATATGAAATATTATATATAATAGGCTGGTACACCTCAATTATTTTTTCAAATGAAGCAACATCGCCTTTTTGCGCTTTTTTAATTAATTTAAGCTCGTCTGCCAAACACTCACCCCCCTATCATTTATGATTTTACGAAAAATCTAACCGTCTAATAGGATACCACATATGAGGCGATTTGTCAAATGTAATAGACAAATTATTTTATTATTTTTCAAAAAAACCGTAAATTATATTTATCTCTTATATATTTTAATCCCGTTTGATAAGCTCGGATACATACAGTTCAACCGCCGTCCAGCCGTCCAGCTTTCCCGTCTTTATGTCCATTGAATATTTAAGACCTCTGTCAACCATTCGTTTTAAATATTTCTCTCCGTATATGCCGCTGTTCTCAATCGTCTTGTTTACGGCAAACATCGGCGGTCTTCTGTCAAAGTAGTCAAGCATATCAACCGCTGTCATTCCGTCCTGCTTTAAAAGCTTGCACAGGAGCAGCTCATAAACTTGGTCAAGAATTACGCTAATCACCATTGTAGGCGATGTATTGGTTATTTTCAGTGCATTGAGCTGTTCCTTTGCCTTATCACCTCTGCCGCTGATTATACTTCTGTTAAATATATCATATACCTGAACCTCTACGGATTTGTCTACAACCGCGTCAATATCCTCTCTTGTGACCTTATGGCGGTTTTCACCCATGTACAGTATAAGCTTTTTGCACTCCTTTTCAAGCTTACCCATAGAACATCCGGACATTCGCACAAAGTAGCTTAAATCTCTCGCGATTATTCGCTTTTCCGCCTTATCAAGCATACGTTCAACCCATATTTCAAGCTTATTTACCGGCATAAATTCAAAGTTAACCACACCGCCCGCATCCTCAATAAACTTAAGCGATTTAATTTTTTTGGGGTCAAAGCTTGCCTCCCAAAAAATCAGGCAGATATAATCCGGCAAATCGGCGATATACTCTTTTATACGCTTAAATTCATTCGTCCTGAGATTAGTGAACAGTCCGCTGTTTTTTACAACAACGACACGTCTCTCGCAGCACTGGGGCAGCATTTCCGCTGCCGCTATAACTTCATCCGCCAAAACCTTGCCATCCGAAAAAGAATAATTAAATTCGTATAAATCTCTTGGCACCAGCTTATGCTTTATGGCATTTATTTTATTCTCCAACAGGTACTCCTCTTCACCGAGAAAGAACAACACCTTAGGCACCTTACAGGATTTTATTGCCCTATTTAGCTCATCAACAGTCATAATCATACCTCATTAATAATCTGTAATTTGAAAAAGGGAGTGGCCAAACTGACCACTCCGACTTAACATTACACATTAGTATATAATTCTTCTTGCTCCTGCAAAACGAGAGGTATAATAAGCCGAATCAATGCTTGTGTATTTGACAACATCACCTGTGCTTGGTGCATGAATCATCATGCCGTCACCAACATAGATACCGATATGTGAAGCATATCCTCCGAGTCCCGCGCTGCTGAATCCGATAATATCACCGGGCATAAGCTCGTCTCTCGAAACCGGAATACCTTCCTTCATCTGATCAGCGGCTACACGAGCCAGATTGTAACCAAGCTGCGCGTAAACATACTGCACTAAACCGCTGCAGTCAAAACCATTCGGCGAGGTTCCGCCCCATACATAAGGAACGCCTAAGAACTGAGCCGCTATATCGCATACAGCCTGACCGCCTTCACTCGCCTCCGGAATATTACCGTCATAAACGGTGATATAATCGGATGAAACATAACCTATTAAACCATCATTGTTATAAGCAACACAAACCCAACCGGGTTCGATCCAATTAACTCTTACTCTCGCACCATATTGCAGAGTAGTAATAATACCCGCATTCATAGATGCGCTCTGTCTAACATTAAGACTTGAAACTTGTACAACACCATAGTACTGAGCCGGTTCATCAATCTCATCAAAATCGGCATATGTAGGCAGTATAATAAAAGTAGAAATTGTCATCAATACTAAGAGCGCTGCAACAACTCTTGTCAAACTTTTTCTAATACTGAAATTCAAAACAAAAAACCTCCAAAAATTTAACGAATACGTCTATGCGTTATTCCTCTTCTCAACTCCTTCCAGCATAATCTTTTGACAATAGCCTCAAATTTAAAATAAATTTAAACTAAAGTAACAGAGAATCTATCATCCCGTTTACCTTTTGAAACTATGTGTTGATTATACAACGAAAGCGTAAAAATGTCAATACAATAAATGGAAATTATTGAAGAAACACCGCAAAATTTTCCGTTTTAAACGCCCGTAATCACCGAAGTTTCGGCGTTTGCTGTAATTGTGAACAAATTGTAAACTTTGAGTGCGAAACGAAAATTTGTGTAAAATTTCGAATAAATTTTGTTAACATTTCGATTACAAAAATATTAAATTTATGTTTTAGAAATGTTACATTTGTGTTTCAAATCAGCTTTTGTATTGGCAAAATTAATTTATTGTGGTATAATAATTAATTGATTGGTAAATTCGATGTCATATTTTATATGCGTTTTATTATACGTAATTTATCGGATTTTGTCAACAGACAATTTTAAGATGCAGACAATTTTACATACAAACATTACATACAAACAATTTTACATAATTATAAATATAAGCATATAAGTATAGGCAATTTTGCGAGGTTAAGGCTATGATTAAAAGCATGACCGGTTTCGGCAGAGCCGAAACGGTATTTGATGAAACATATGAAGTTAAAATCCAGATTAAATCCGTAAACCACAGATATGCCGACTATTCGATAAAAACGCCCAGGATTTACAGCTTCATTGAGGAACGTATACGCACCCGGCTTTCGAAATGTATTTTCAGAGGCAAGGTGGAGGTTTACGTTTCGATTATCAAAATCAACGATGACAGCAAGGAGGTTCGCTTGAACCGTGCTCTTGCCGAGTCATATATCAAAAGTCTGCGCGGTCTTTCAGACTTTAATATCAAGGATGATATTTCCATGAGCACTCTTTCATCCCTTGGTGATATTTTTGAAATAGAATACAAGGAGATTGATGAGGAAACGGTTACTGCCGCCATAGATGAGGCGCTGGAGCTTGCCCTCGCAGGATTTATCAATATGCGTCTAAGCGAGGGTGAAAGACTTAAAACAAGCATCCTGTGCCATCTGAATTCGCTGTCGAGCCAAATCGATATTATCGAAAAACGTTCGCCGATTACCGTGACGGAATACAGAGAACGGCTTGAAAAGCGTCTGCGCGACACACTGGCTGACATTGGCGCTGCGGCGGATGACGGCAGAATACTGACCGAGGTCGCGATTTTTGCGGATAAGGTTGCCGTAGATGAGGAGACTGTCCGTCTGAGAAGCCACATAAATGAATTTAAGGCAACCCTTGAGTCTGATGAGCCAATCGGCAAAAAGCTGGACTTTATCGTCCAAGAAATGAACAGAGAAACGAACACAATCGGTTCAAAGTGCAACGATATTGAGCTTTCCAAATGCGTTGTTGAGATGAAGTCTGTTATAGAAAAAATCAGGGAGCAAATACAGAATATAGAATAATATGAAAAATGCGAATTGCTTGAATATTCAAATAATTCAAATAATTCGAATAATTCAAATAATATGAATGGAGATTTTTATGAAGTTAATTAATGTGGGATTTGGAAATATTGTTTCGGGCTCCAGAGTAATTGCGATTGTCAGTCCCGATTCCGCGCCTATTAAGCGGATTATTCAAGAGGCAAAGGAACGTGGAACGGTTATCGACGCAACATGCGGCAGACGCACGCGTTCGGTAATAGTTACCGACAGTGACCATATAATACTTTCGGCAATTCAGACCGAAACTATCGCGGGACGCGCAGAGCCGAAATCCGGTGACGAAAATTCTGATGATGACGGTGACAAGGATGAATAAAACAGGACTTTTGATAGTTGTTTCCGGTCCCTCAGGCGTGGGCAAGGGTACGGTTTTAAAAAAGCTTATGCAGGACAATCCGTCTATCGTTCCTTCTGTTTCGGCAACGACAAGAGAGCCAAGGCCCGAGGATAAGGAGGGTGTGACCTACTTCTTTAAAACGCCCGAACAATTTAAAAAAATGATTGAAAACGGCGAGTTTATGGAGTGGGCTGTATTCAGCGAAAACTACTACGGAACTCCGCTCCGATATGTAAACAATAATCTAAATCAGGGCAAGGATGTACTGCTTGAAATCGATGTTCAAGGGGCGCTTAATCTTATGGAAAGATACCCTGACGCGGTGTATATTTTCATTGCTCCCGAAAGCATTGAGGTGCTCAGAGAACGCTTAACAAAGCGCAACACAGAAACGCCCGAGGAAATCGAAAAACGTATATCTGCGGCAGATTGGGAGCTTTCCAAAAAGGATTGCTATGATCATGTCGTTATAAACAGGGTTGTGGATGATACAGCCAATGAAATATTAAATATTTTAAATCAAAGGAGAGATCAATTATGATGATTAAACCGCCGATTACGGAATTGGTTGAGAAGACCGGAAGCAGATATCTTCTGACAATCGAAACTGCCAAAAGAGCAAGACAGCTCACGGAAGGCAAGCAGGCAATGGTTGAAACAAAATCCGGCAAGGAGGTTTCCATTGCCGCCGAGGAAATATACGAGGATAAGCTAAACTATATCCATACCTTGGACATCGGTTCGATTTAATGCCTTTTGATAGCTTCTGCCCACCGTGCGTACAGCGTCGTGTGGGCTTGATTTTTTAATTATTATTATAGGTGGTAAATATGCTTCTTGAAAACAAAACAATTATATTGGGTGTTACAGGCGGAATAGCCGCGTATAAGGCGCTTGATCTTACATCGAGGCTTGTCAAATCCGGCGCCCGCGTTAAGGTTATTATGACAAAATCAGCGGCTGAATTTATAAAACCGCTCAGCTTTCAGAGTCTTTCTAAAAATCCCGTAACGCAAGATATGTTTGATGAACCTAAGTCATGGGAGATACAGCACATATCTCTTGCCAAAGAGGCAGATGTTTTCGCTGTTGTTCCAGCAACCGCAAACTTTATAGGCAAGATGGCAAACGGTATTGCCGATGATATGCTTACCACGACTGTTATAGCAACAAAAGCCCCTGTGCTTATCGCGCCGGCTATGAACACAAATATGTTAGAAAACCCTATTGTCAGGTCAAACATCGGCAAGCTTCGGGAATATGGAGCTTCGTTTGTTATGCCGGAAAGCGGACGGCTTGCCTGCGGAGATATAGGAAAGGGCAAGCTTGCAAGCGTTGAAGCCATATTTGAAGAAATAGTATATCTGGCTCTTAAACCGGAAGCGGATTTGACGGGCAAAAGGATTGTGGTAAGCGCGGGAGCAACCTGCGAGGCTCTGGATCCGGTCAGATTTTTAACAAACCATTCCACCGGGAAAATGGGCTTTGCTCTGGCAAGAGCGGCACGCCTCCGCGGCGCCGATGTTACTTTGGTTGCGGGCAGGAACTCATGCGCGCCCGTTTCCGGGGTGAACACCGTAAACGTAATATCAGCCGCGGATATGTACGAAGCGGTAACAAGCGCGGCGGTTGACGCGGATATAATTATCATGTCCGCGGCGGTAGCGGACTACAGACCTGCCAAAGCATCGGCAAGCAAAATCAAAAAACAGGGAAACGATATGAATATAAAGCTTAAACGCAACCCTGATATATTGCTTGAGCTTGGGCAAAGATACGGGAAAAATAAAACTATAATAGGCTTTGCGATGGAAACCGACGATTTGATAAAAAACGCGAAAGAAAAGCTCGCCAAAAAGAATGTTGATTTTATTGTTGCCAACAATCTTAAAACCGATGGCGCGGGATTTGGTACCGACACCAATATCGTCACAATTATCGACAAAGACGGAAGCATGACCGAGTATCCAATAATGGATAAATTCAACTTAGCCAACATTATACTTGACAGGGCGGTAAAGCTATGATAGCAAATGTCGCGTTAATCAGCAAGCATCATATTATTGACCAAACCTTTGACTACAAAATTCAGGAGTGGCACAAAGGTATCGCGCAGGTTGGGATGCGTGTGGTTGTCCCATTCGGAATATACAACAAGCCAGTGGAGGGACTTATAGTAGGAATATCTGAAACCAGCGAGTTCACATGTCTTAAAGCCATAAAAAAATTCGCAGGTGAAAAACCTGTGTGCTCCAAGGAGCTTTTGGATCTGTGCGTATGGATGCAGAGAAAGTATCTCTGCTCTTTTTACAGCGCTTTTAAGCTTATAGTACCGCCGCGAATGAAAATGATTATTAAAGAGTGGATAAGCGTTACGGATAACAGCGAGCAAAAGCTCTCGGAATTTCAGCATAAGGTTATTGACACAATCAACGAAAACGGCGGCATAATAGAATATGATCATTTGGCGGAAATTATTAACTCGCCTGCGCTCAGACGATGCGTAAAGGCTCTTGAGGATAAGAAAATAATCAAAATCTCGGAAAAGGCAGATGAGTCAATAAAGGAGCTGACCATACGATATGCCAAGCTGAATATCTCGGTTGAAGAAGCGTATATGGCGGCGGATTTTCTCAAAACCTGCCGCGCAAAGGTTCAGTCCGAAATGCTCTTAACATTGGCGGACAGCGGAAAACTGACCACATCGGAGCTTATTGCGCTCTCTGACGGAAATTACACCTCTATGGCTGCCCTAAAAGAAAAAGGGTACATTGAGCTATACAGTGAAAAAAAGGTTAGAGAGGTATACCGCGCCGATGATTATGCCGCGACCGAGTTCTATGAACCGACAGACGAGCAGCGTCCTATTATTGAATATACAGATAAGCTTTTAGATAACGAAAAGCATGAAAAAATCCTGATACGCGGAGTAACGGGAAGCGGCAAAACCGAGGTGTTTCTGCAAACGATAAAACATTGTATCGAGGGTGGAAAGCGAGCGATAATGCTTGTACCGGAAATCGCGCTGACCCCGCAAATGGTAGAACGCTTTGTAAGCCGATTCGGCAACAGAGTGGCTGTTATTCACAGCGGGCTGAGCTACGGAGAACGCTTTGACCAGTGGAACAAAATCAGGAACGGCGAGGTTGATGTGGTTGTAGGAGCGAGAAGCGCCATATTTGCGCCTCTTGACAATATCGGCTTAATCATTCTGGACGAGGAACACGAGAACACGTATAAGTCCGAAATTTCACCCAGATACCATGCGCGCGATGTTGCAAAATACAGAGCCGAAAAGAATAACGCGCCTCTGATTTTGGCATCGGCAACACCGTCAATCGACAGCTATTATTACGCCTCGGAGACAGGCGATTATAAGCTGTTTGAAATGAATAAAAGATATAACAACAACAGTCTGCCGGATGTAAAAATCGTTGATATGCGGGGCGAAATATTTGAATATCACAATATGTCGCCGATAAGCAACAGACTTGAATTTGAGATAGGAAAAAATCTCGAAAGAGGCGAAAAGACAATTTTGTTTTTAAACCGACGCGGCTATAACACCTTTGTCTCCTGCCGTGAATGCGGTTATGTGCTGCAGTGCAGAGATTGCAGTATACCTCTCACGTATCATATAAGCTCGGATGAGCTGATGTGTCATTACTGCGGATATACGATGAAAAACGTTACAGCCTGCCCCGAATGCGGCTCAAAGTATATCAAATTTTTCGGCACAGGCACTCAAAGGATAGAGAGTGAGCTAATAAGGCTGTTCCCGAATGCGCGAACTCTGCGTATGGATCGCGATACAACCGCGACAAAGGGCAGTCATGAGCATATACTGAGCTCATTTAAAAACGGAGACGCGGATATACTATTAGGTACGCAAATGGTTACAAAAGGACTGGATTTTGCGGACGTAACACTGGTAGGCGTTCTTGCGGCTGACTCCTCTCTGGGAGTTGACGACTTTCGCGCAAACGAACGCACTTTTTCGCTGCTGACTCAGGTCTGCGGGCGCGCCGGAAGAGGTGATATTCCCGGACGAGCTATTATTCAAACCTACCAGCCGAAAAATTCAACGATTGAATTCGCAAAGTCTCATGATTATACGGGCTTTTACAAAAATGAAATAAAATTCAGAAAACGCTTGAATTATCCGCCTTTTTGTGACATAATAAATATATTGGTCTCAGGCAAGGATGAGCAAAACGTGATTGCCGAAACAGAAGCGATACACGACTTTATAAAAGAATGCGATGAACGTGAAAATATTATAAAGCTCAGTTCACCGATGCCCGCTCCGATTAATAAAATAAAGGGGAGCTACCGTTACAGGATATTAATAAAGGTCAATGACAGTGATAAACTCCTTGATACGCTGCATTCAATCAATGATACGCATATCAGGAAAAACACATCCACTGCCTTGGTAATTGATATAAACCCCGTAAACATGAATTGAAAATACAAAGTGAAAATACATTGTTTGAAAGTTTGAAAGTTTGAAAGTTTGGAAATTTAGATTTTAAATAAATTAAATAAGTTAGAATTTAAATAAATAAGGAGAGAACATATATGGCGATACGCAACATAGTAAAGCTGGGCGATGAAATATTAACAAAAAAGTGCCGCGAGGTAAAAGAAATAAACGACAGAATTATATGCTTGCTCGATGATATGCATGACACTCTGGTAGAAGCGGGCGGCGTGGGACTTGCCGCGCCGCAAGTGGGAGTTCTGAGAAGGGTTGCGCTGATTGACACCGGCGATACCATACTGGAGCTTATAAATCCCGAGATACTATACACAGAAGGCGAACAAACCGATGCCGAGGGCTGCCTAAGCTATCCGGGCAAGTATGGAATGGTAACTCGTCCTAATATAGTTAAAATAAGAGCCACAGACAGGCACGGGGTAGAGTATGAATATACCGGTGAGGGTTTGACCGCCCGCGCTTTCTGTCATGAAATAGACCATCTAAACGGTCACTTCTTTACCGAGCTGGTAACTGAATGGGTGGAAACTGAGGATTAAAAAATTCAGTTCTTCTCAAATCCCATTTCGGTAATAAAGTTCTCAAGATTACGCCAGTTTTCTTTAACCTTTACCCAGAGCTCCAGATAAACCTTCTCGCCCAGAAACCGTTCTATATCCTGCCTTGCTTGTCTGCCTATGTCTTTGAGCTTTTCGCCGCCCTTGCCTATTATTATTCCCTTATGGCTCTGCTTCTCGCAGTATATCGCCGCAAGTATTTCATACGTGCCGTTTTTACGCTGCTTCATGCTTTCGATTTCCACGGCTATACCGTGAGGAACCTCCTGATTAAGCAGTCTGAGCGCCTTCTCGCGGATAAACTCCGACACAATCTGCCTTTCCGGCTGATCTGTTATGACGTTGTCGGGAAAGAATTTCGGACCCTCGCTCAAAAATCCCTGAATTATATCCAGAAGTCTGTCCACATTTGTTCCCTTTTGAGCAGAGATGGGAACTATCTCGGAGAATTCATAAATTGTTTTAAGCCTGTCCAGCACAGGAAGCAGGTTAAGCTTTGGTACTGTATCAATCTTGTTCACCGCAAGCACCACCGGTACACCCGATTGCTTCACTCCGCCGAGAGCCTCCCTTTCAAGCTCCAGCTCTCTGTCCGAGATATTACAGTCCACTACGTAAATCAGCACATCGATATCGCGTGTCGCGGAATAAATATACTTTTCCATACGCTGACCCAGCTTGTTATGCGGCTTGTGGATACCCGGGGTATCTATCAGCACAATCTGATACTCATCGCCCGTATATACTCCCAAAATTTTGGTTCTGGTAGTCTGAGGCTTTCTTGACACAATCGCTACCTTTTCTCCGACTATTTTATTAAGCAGGGTTGATTTTCCCGCGTTAGGTCTTCCTGTTATTGCTACAAATCCTGATTTCATGTTATTTTCCTTTCGTTTTATCTTTAATTCCAAAAACAAATACCGCTCCGGCGGCAATATAAATCACATCCAGATACCATATCGACAAAAATGTATTAAGCGTATTAAACAGCTTCTCTTTATCACCAAATACAAACACCGCTACAACCAGAGCCGCCGCTGCCGCGATGAGTACGGCTCCCGCCGCTGCATCCTTAGCCAAACCGCCAAGCCCGGTATGCTTGTCCGATGCCAAATCCACAGCCGCCTCTATCGCCGTATTGATCGCCTCTAAGCTGAGAACTGCCGCCACGGTTAGTACCAACACCGCAGCCTGTGTACGTGTCACACCGTAGATATAGGCGAATATAAATACCGTGACAGCCGCGACAATATGTACACGGAAGTTACGTTCAGACATAACACATTTCTTAATCCCAACCGCGGCGTACACAAATCCCTTAAAAAAATTCTTCATCTTGTAAGACCCATTTCGCGTAAGATTTTCTCCTGGTACCCGAACATTTCTTCTTCCTCCTCCGGAGTCATATGGTCATAGCCCAAAAGATGCAGCATTGAATGAACTGTAAGAAATCCGACCTCGCGCTCAAAGGAGTGCCCATATTCCTCAGACTGCTCCCTCGCACGCTCCAGTGATATTACTATATCGCCGAGGCATATTTCACCCATTTCGTTAACCTCGGAAAAATCCTCACGAATTTCTCCCTTTTCGTCATACTCAAACATAGGGAAGGACAAAACATCAGTCGCTCTGTCTATATCCCTGTGCAGGTTGTTGAGAGTTCTTATCCCATCATTATCGGTAAGCATGACGCTTATCTCAACATCAGTCCTTAAATCTAAAAATTTAAGCGTTGATATTGCGGCGCTTTTTATTAAGTCCTTTAGCCTTTTGTTTACCTTAATCTCATCCTGCTGATTTAAAATAGCTACCTTCATTATTTCCTGTTCCTCTCACGCCTTTGCTGCGCGACACGCTCGCGCTCCAGCGTCTTTTTCTCATACGCTCTGACTATTTTCTGCACCAGCGGATGACGTACAACATCTTTCTCGGACAAATACATAAACTCAATGCCCTCAATATTTTTTAGCACAATTTCCGCGTCGCGCAGTCCGGACATTTTATCCCGCGGCAGATCTATCTGAGTCACATCGCCCGTCACTACTATCTTTGACGCAAACCCCATTCGGGTTAAAAACATCTTCATCTGTTCCCGTGTGGTATTCTGCGCCTCATCAAGAATAATAAACGCGTCATCAAGAGTTCTGCCTCTCATATACGCAAGCGGAGCAACCTCAATCTGACCCCTTTCCAAAACCTTATGGAAGGCTTCAAATCCCAGCATTTCACCCAAAGCATCGTACAGCGGACGCAGGTAAGGGTCTACCTTTTCCTGCATATCGCCGGGCAAAAATCCGAGGCTTTCGCCCGCCTCAATGGCAGGTCTTGTTAAAACAATACGGCTTACCTCCTTGTTCTTAAACGCGGACACAGCCATAGCCACCGCCAGATATGTCTTTCCCGTTCCCGCAGGTCCGATACCGAATACAATCGGATTTTTTCTAATCTTTTCTATATATTGCTTCTGTCCGAGAGTTTTAGCTTTAAGAGGGGTACCGTTTGACGTAATACATATAACATCCTTACCAAGCTCCGCAAGCTCCTCTTCTCTGCCCTCGTCTATCTGACCCATAACGTAGCGAACCTCCTGCTCGCCTATGGTTTCGCCCCGGGCAGCGATAATCAGCAGCTGATTTATAGCGGTAACCGCCTTATCGACCTTTTCGGGTTCGCCTCCGATTTTGATTTCCGAGCCCCTGTTTATAATAGCGACATCGAGCTCCTTTTCAATAATCTTGACATTCTCATCAAAGCTGCCGAACAGGTTTATAACAAGCTCCATTTTTTCAACTTCAATATATCTTTCCATTAACTACCTCTGTTTTCATTTGTTAAAGTAATGGGAATACTAATCCCCGCTTTCTATATCATAATCCAAATTCTCACTTTTGTCAATCAAACTTTCATCAATTATGCTCATCTTTGCAATATTTTCGCTGCACTCATAGCTTACGGTTACAACCACCGTGTCTCCTGACACTATATTATGCTCATTTTTCTTTGAAATTATCTCAGCGTCTTCGGGAACCATCTGTTCCACCTCCTCCGTCAGCTCCTTTATTCCCGCTTCCACCGTCTCCTCGACAGTTCTCTGCTTTTTAACAGTTGTATATTCAAGATACCGTTTCTTAATACCACCGATTTCTACATCGTTACCTAAAATATTATTTTTATAGATATATTCCTCGCACCGCTCCTCATATCCATCCCCCGGAGCAGTTGATGCCGGATATAAATTAAAGCTATGCCCGAACAAATCAATTCCGTATCTTATCCGCTCATTACCGCTGTATTCTCTTTCTTCGTAATTCAAAGAATACTCTCTCTCGGCAACATATTCGGTTGCGGCGTAGACCTCTCCGTAGGCGTGAACGGTTCTGAAGCCGCCGTACACACTATCCATAATGCCGCTGACCAACACATCGCCTTCGCGTACTCCGTCTCCCTTTTTAACCATCGTTTGCCCCTGTTTCACCTCCATGCGGCTTATAACCCCATCCCTCGCGGCAACAAGGTTACAGGCCTCACCGGTAATATGCGGTATACTTTCAAAATCAATCCGCTCCGTGATTTCTATGTAAACCCTTGAGCCTCTGACGTTGATGCCCAGCCAAGCAATGTCATCATCCATAACTATCATTTCGTTTCGAATTCTGTCCGCGTCCAGATACTTTATTCGCTTTCCGAACGCAACGCCAATTTCGCTTAGCTCCTGTCTAAGCTGTTCCGTCGGTATTCTGTCATTGCCGGTTATATCAACACTCATGATATGTGTTGTTGTAAAATCAATTATCGCAATAAACAGCAAAACACCGATAATAATCGGCCACCTGCTGCGGTATCTGAGTAACGTAAACATAAGTCCGCAACGCTTTGCAATTCTGACACGTGAGCGGGTCACGTAGGCGATGCCCCGGATTTTGAAAAAGCTTTTCGTTTGCATTTTGGCGGTATATGCTCCGCTTTTTGCACTGACATCCCATATAAGGATGCCGCGGTGAACACAAATATTAATAAACCTTTCGGCAAATACGCCGTCTATATTGATTATCAGATAACCCCTTACATAGTTCAATATTCGTATGAAAAGCATTTGAACCTCCCGGTTATATACAAAAATTCGTCTGTCATGGTTTTAAGCTCCATATTATGACCCGCAATGCTGACATTTATTGATTTGCACTTTATTCTGATTATTTCATCGCTGTACTCAATAATTCCCACATAGTTTTCAAGTGTCAACTCTCTGTCTCCCACCATTGTAACCAAGGGCACACCCAGCATAACATCCTTTGATATGTCTATCATATCCGCAACTCTCTCCTTAAGGGTAACCTTGTCACGGTTATTTTCATGCTTGTGCTTTCTGTCTGACATCTAATCATTCCTTTTAATTCAGTTATTTAATCATATGCGGGAATTTCATGTTTTATATCACAAAACACCCCTGCGGGATTAATCCCGCAGGGGTGTGAAATTGTTATTCTTATTCAGCCAAGTCCGCGACAGCGTTAAATTGCGGTCTAAGCGACTGATATATTCCCCGGAATACCGGAAAATACTTTTTATAGGTTTCAACATTCTCGTCAATCGGCTTCATTGTTTCCTTAACACTGATTGTCGCCTCACACGCTTCGGGAACGCTGCTGTAAATTCCCGCTCCGACAGCCGCTAAAAGCGCAACGCCAAGCGCGGGTCCTTCGGAAACATTTATTGTGTTAATATCACAGCCGAACATATCAGCCTGCATCTGACGCCACAGCTTGCTCTTGCCGCCGCCGCCCGACGCGCGAACCTCTGATGTGTCAATTCCCATTTGCCTGATAATATCAAGACAATCATTAAGACTGTACACAACACCCTCCATGACAGCGCGGAGCATATCATATTTGGTGTGTTTTGCCGAAAGTCCGAAAAATACGCCCTTTGCATTTGGATCGTTTAGCGGACTTCTCTCACCCATCAGATAGGGTAGGTAGATAAGTCCCTCACAGCCGGGTGCGATTTTCGCGGCCTGCTGATCCATCAGATAATATGGATCAACTTCCATGCCTTTAGATGCTTCCATCTCGGCACGGCAGAAATTATCCCTATACCATTTCAGAGAAAGTCCCGCTCCCTGGGTGCAGCCCATAACATGCCACTTTCCGGGAACAGCGTGGCAGAGCGTGTGAATTCTGCCGTCCTTATCAATTTGCAAATTATCCATATGCGCAAACACAACGCCCGATGTGCCTATTGTTGAGGAAATAATTCCGGGCTTAACAATACCGTTGCCGACAGCTCCTGCCGCCTGATCGCCCGCGCCGCCGACAACAATTGTGCCCTCGTTCAAGCCAGACAGCTTTGCGGCGTCACTGTTTATCGTACCCGTAACCTCACATGACTCATACATCTTACCCAAAAGGCTTTTGTCGATATTAAGCTTTTTAAGTATCTCATCGGACCAGCAGCGGTTCTTGATATCCATAAGCTGCATACCGCTTGCGTCCGAAACCTCGGTCGCATACTCGCCTGTCAGCTTATATCTGATATAGTCCTTGGGCAGCAAAATTTTTGCCGTCCTCGCATAAAGCTCAGGCTCATTCTTCTGAACCCACATGATTTTCGCGGCTGTAAATCCGGTGATTGCCGGATTTCCGGTAATTTCTATAAGACGCTCGCGCCCAATTATTTCGTTTAGCTCGTCCGCTTCGGCAGTGGTTCTCTGATCGCACCAGATAATTGACCTTCTGAGGACTTCGCCGTTTTTATCAAGCAAAACAAGACCGTGCATCTGTCCCGAAAGACCAACGCCCTTTATATCATCAGGACTTACACCGGACTTTTCTATAACAGCCTTTATGCCGGTGTGTGTCGCGTTCCACCAATCCTCGGGATACTGCTCTGCCCAGCCGATTTTGGGCTGATACAGCGGATATTCAGCCAAATAGCCGGCAACAGCGGTTCCTTTTTCATCAAATAACACGGTTTTAGTACCACTCGTACCAATGTCAACACCAATAACGTATCTCATTTCAAGCACTCCTTATGTAATAATATCGTTTTCAAAAGCTATATAACTTAATATAACATATATTTAACAATAATGCAATAATTCTTTTTGCATTTTTCGTAAAAAATGTGTCGAAGTAAGAAGAACACGGTTTCAATGCTTCTTAATTCCCGATGCTCTCTCCGGACTCATATGTTCATATTTCCCGATGAATACGCATATCATTGAATACGCATATCATTTAGTATTATTATTCGGGAGTGGAGATTTTTATGAAGTGGTTTAGGGTCGCTGTCATACTGATTATGTGTTATATAACCGTTTGTCTGGGGTTATTTCCGCAAAAGTGTATGAGTGCGGTGACCGAGTCGCTGAACCTGTGTGCATCCTCGGTAATCCCTGCCCTGTTTCCGTTTTTTGTGTGCAGCTCGTTACTGGTATCGCTTGGTGCCGCTGAACTCGGAAGCCGAAGCTTAAGCGGTATTATGCGTCCTGTTTTCGGCGTGGACGGCGCTGCCGCAATCGCTGTTGTTTTGGGACTGATCAGCGGTTATCCCGTGGGCGCGGACTGTGCCGCCACACTATATAATTCGGGAAAAATCACAAAAAACGAGGCGGAACGCTTAATCGGCTTCTGCAATAATTCAGGTCCGTTGTTTATTATAGGAACTGTCGGCTTCAGTCTGAACGGAAGTCCCTTGCTTGGCGGTGTTTTATATATTATTCATATAATTTCCGCTATCTCCGCAGGAATAATTTTATCACATATAATTCATGAAGGATCTACCGTTATAAATCCCGAATTGGTATGCGAGTCTCAAAAAGCCTCAGCAAGACTTGCCTCCGCATTTGGCGGCGCGATTTCAAAAAGTGTTATTACAATCCTGAACGTGTGCGGTTTTGTTGTTTTCTTCGCGGTTTTGGAGAGTACAATTCCGGAATTTCCCGGACATGAATTTTTAAACTCGCTTCTTGAGATAACCGGCGGAATAAGCGGAATATCAAAGCTGAATATAGATCCCGCGGTTAAATTTTCATTCATATCGATGTTTTTGGCTTTTTCGGGACTATCGGTGTTTTTGCAGGTCGCATCTATTCTGTCCGGAACAAGACTATCGCTTAAGCCCTATTTGCTGGGCAAGCTTATACAGGGCATTATCGCTTTCGTACTGACCTTCGCGTTTATGCGCTTATTCGGATTATCGGGTTCCGAATACGCTGGTGTTTTTTCGGATTATGACAGCGCCCTTTCAATGTATGCTTGCGGAATGTATGCTTGCGGCGTGCCGCCGCTTAATATATCCGGTTATCTGATTTTGCTCGGCGGCGAGGCGGTATGGCTGCTGCTGTCGTTCGGTGCGCTTATGCTCGCAGCAAAGCTGCTGCCGAATGAGGATTGACATAATTCCTCCCATATGATATATTGGTATGGGAGTTGATATTTTGGAAATTTCTAAAGAAAAGTCAATCGATATAGGCGCGGTGAGCGGCGGTGATATTCTCGCTGCCGAAAATGCTGTCATTCCCGCAAGCTATTCTGTGAGCAATACCGGCACAGGGCACGGCATAATGGCTGAAGAAGCACAGACCGTTCTGGACAAGCTGAAAGGGCATGCGGCGGAGGTTGTCGGCAGAGACAACGCCAAAAACGGAGCCGACAGGCTTGTAGACGGCGTGTACATACAGACAAAGTTTTATAAAACAGGGGAAGGTTGTATCTCAGCCTGCTTTGACAGTGAAAGCGGCTTGTATAAATACCTTGACAGCAATGGAAATCCTATGCCTGTTGAAGTTCCAAAGGACTTATACGATGATGCCTTGAACGAGTTTCGGCTCAGAATTTCCAAAGGAGAGGTACCGGGGATTACAGATACCGCTCGCGCCGCAGAATATGTCAGAAGCAGCGATCTTACCTATCAAAACGCGGTAAACCTATGTACACCGCTCACTCGGGAATCGATTTTATACGATTGTTACACAGGTATCTCAAGATGCCTTTTGGCTTTTATTATAAGCGGAATAGCGGCATATCTCGCAGCATATAAAAAAATCGGAAACCGCAAAAAGGCGCTGAAAGTCTCAATTATTACAGGTGTAAAGGTTTTCGGGCTGTCATACATCGCTCATATCATGTGCTCGCAATTTGCCAGAACGGCCTTTTTCAAGGCGCTGCCAAATATAGGAGCTTCGGAGACAAGCGCTCTGAACATTGACATCTGTATGAAAACCGCGTCAGGAGGAGGATTTACCTCCGTGAGAGGCGGATTGAGCCGATTTCCGAAACGCCTCAAGGCGGGAGTGTTCGTGAGTCTTATTACCCTGATTGTGTTTATCGCGCCTGAAATTATACGATTGATACAAAGGAAAATCCTATTTAAAGAATTCATGTATAACGTCGGAATAATAATTTCGTCAAGGATATTATCGCTTGTATTCTTCATAGGAGCCGCCGCGATGATAGCGGGATATACAAGCCTGTCCGGTGTTTTGAACACGATTATTTGTCTGACCGCCTCGACAATCGGCGGTATCATAGGACGCGGTATTGTACTTTTAATAAATAATAAACAGAGGAGAACGGCATGATTACAAGATGTAACGATTGCGTATATTACGAATATGATGAGGATTTTGATGAATATATTTGCCTCGCAAATCTTGATGAGGACGATATGGCGCGGCTGCTTTCCGGAAACTATAAGGAGTGCCCGTTTTACCGTCCCGGTGATGAATACACAATAGTACGCAAGCAGAATTAAAAAAGGAGCGTAATATTCGCTCCTTTAATATTCGCTCCTATATTATTTTATCTGAATGAATAGCCGCCTTTTATCTGAATGAATAGCCGCCTTTTATCATTACTATTACATCATTGCTCGCGGTGAAGCCTCGACCGTCGTCTCTGGGAACCACAAGCATATGATTGGACGGCATCTCTGTTCCGTCGGGCAAATCGTAACCGTATGTCGTGTCGGCTATGCCGCCCTCCGCTGTTCCGATTATTACCCCGTTTCCCTTTCTCAAAATAAACTCAGCGCCCGCGTCAAATATCACAGTCTTCCCCGCGCCTACGTTTACAACCGAAAATTTTTCGGAATACGAGTCCGCTGTTCCGCCTGACATCTTTTGCTCCACATACGCCTTTAATTGAGGCACAACAACATCTACTATATAGCTCTTTGTTACAACGGGATCGTCTGTGTCACCCGGGTCTGCCAAAACTATCGTACCGCCTATTACCGCCATAATCACTACCGCCGCAATTATTGTTTTTACCGCCTTGCTTTTCATTTTAAAGCACCTCCTGCTTTTTTATCAGTTTTCCAGACCAAAGCTTATACTTATGGCTCTGTTTACTCTGTTCATAAGATTATCATCCAAATGACCGATTTTTTCCTTTAATCGTCTTTTATCAATCGTTCTTATCTGTTCAGCCAGAACCACCGAATCCTTAGAGAGTCCGTAGCCTCCCGCGTCAAGCTCAATATGCGTTGGCATCTTAGCCTTATTAAGCTGCGAGGTTATCGCAGTTGCAATAACCGTAGGGCTGTACCTGTTACCCACATCGTTCTGTATTATCAGCACAGGTCTCACACCGCCCTGCTCCGAGCCCACAACAGGACTTAAATCAGCATAATATATATCTCCTCTTTTTACTACCAAATTAATTCACGCTCCGCAAGTCAATTTCCCGTTAATGTCTTTGGTAACATTTTATGCAATCGACCTGTTTTGGTTCTGCCAACCGGACAACTTGCGGTAATGAATGTCGGCATATGTACAGATCAGCTTTTTACCGGATTATCCAAAAGATAATTGTGCACGTCTGCAACCTTTCCGTCCTTCAGATAAACTCTCGGCACTCTTTTACCAATGACGCACAGGATTTCATAATTGATTGTCCCCATAATATCGGCAATATTTTCAATCGGTATTTCATTACCGCTTAAATCTCTGCCGAATAATATGACCTCATCACCGATATTTATATTATTAACCTCCGTTACGTCAATCATACATTGATCCATACAAATATTTCCGATCTGTTTGCACTTTTTCCCGTTTACAAGCATTTCCGCTTTGCCGGACAGAACGCGAGAATAACCGTCCGCATACCCAACAGACACGGTGGCAATTTTAGTCTCCGGGCGCGTCGTCCTGAACTTTCTTCCATAGCTGACCGAGGTTCCGGGTCCAACGGTTTTTATATTGGTTATTTTTGCCTTAAACGCCATCGCCGGCTCCAAATTTAAAATGCTTTTATTCACAAAGGAACTCGGCATAAGTCCATACAAGATTATCCCCGGGCGAACCATATCCATGTGATATTCCGGAAATCTCATAAGCCCCGCACTGTTGCAGCAATGACACAGATTTACCTTCACACCCGCCGCCTTTACACGGCAGCACAGCTCGCTAAAACGCTTGAACTGAGCGCTTGTATAGTCATCGTCATCAGCGTCAGCCACAGCAAAATGTGTAAACAATCCGTCAATTTCCAAATTCGGCAGCTTTGAAATTTCGACAATTTCATCAACAGTGCGTTGGTTTACCTCATTATCATCGTTATACCGGTATCCTACACGTCCCATTCCGGTATCGATTTTGATATGTATTTTTCCTATTTTATTAAGCCTTTGTCCCGCCCTTGACATTGCTTCCGCCATCTCTCGGGTGTAACAGTTCGGCATTATATCCTTTTCAATAAGCTCCTCCGCGTAGTCGGGGTGAGTGTAACCCAAAATCAAAATAGGCGTTGTAATACCACACTTTCTGATTTGTATAGCTTCATCCATAAACGCCACAGCCAGAGCATCCGCTCCGTTGTCTATCATGGCTTTCGCGACCTCAAGAAAACCGTGCCCGTAACCGTCGGCTTTTATGACCGCCATAATCTTTGTTTTGTCACCCACATGTCTGCGAATTTCTTTAAAATTATTGCCCAGCGCATTCAAATTAATGTCAGCCCACGCACGCCTTTCAGTGACCATAATAAAAACCCCCTCTATCAGCCTGCGCGGCTTATAAGTCTTATTGCCTTCGGAATTCTGTCAGCCAAGTCCGAGGCGAGTATTCCGCGCTCTCCTATCTCATGCCTTGCCAAATCACCCGCGACACCGTGAATAAAAACCCCCAGCGCGGCGGCTTCGAACGGTTCCGCTCCCTGCCCCAGCAAGCTTCCTATAACTCCGGAAAGAACATCGCCGGCGCCTCCGGTTGCCATTGCCGAGTTGCCGGAATTGTTAATATGTACTCTGCCATCGGGAGCGGCTATAACCGTATCCTTGCCCTTTAGCGCCACGACTACCCCGAATTCCTCCGCAAACTCCTTAGCTGTGCCCGCTCGGGCATTTTCTATCGCCTCAATCTCTTTCCCGCACAGACGGCTCATTTCACCGGGGTGCGGGGTAATTATAACATCGCACGATCTTCGATTTTTATGCTTTCTTAATATATCCATATTACTTGAAATCGCATTTAATCCATCAGCGTCAATAACAAGGCTGCGCGTTCCGCCGAGCAAGGACTCAATCAGCTTGGGTATATCATCGTTCCGCGAAAGACCCGGACCGAAAACGCACACATCGCTTTTATTAACACGGCTCTTTATTTCTCCCAATGCGTCAAGACTGAGCGTGCCTCCCTCCAGCTCCGCCAGAGGTACTGTCATTGCCTCGGTCAGTTTTGCCGCAACAACAGGTTGCTGCGACCTTGGCACTCCCACCGTCACAAGACCGCTGCCGCACCTCAAGGCTCCCAGCGCGGCGAGACAAGGCGCACCCGTCATTCCTATGCTTCCGCCGACAATAAAAAGCTTGCCGCAGTCGCCTTTGTTAAAATCATCACGGCGCTCGGGAATAAGTTTCCTGTATTGATCAATGCCGCTGTAAACAGGCAGTCCCGCTCCCGTAATATCGTCCGCAAGACACACTACCGCCACAGCAACCGTATCAGAATGTGAAATACTGAGTGACGCGTTTACCTCTATGCCGCCAAACTTAATAAACGGCTTCCCGAGGTCATCATGGCAAATTTCAATATCTGACATATTAAAATCACGAACGCCTGTTCCGAGCGCCTTTGAAAACGCCTCTTTCGCGGCAAAATGCCCCGCTATACACTCATAAAACCTCTTAGCTCCCGCGTTTGAGGTAAAATACTCCGCCTCTTTATCGGTAAATATTCGGCGAATGAACAGCTCCAAATTTTTCATACTCCGAAAACGGGAAACTTCTACAATATCTATTCCAATCATAAGCGTAGTTCCTATTCTTTATATTAAAATAAAATACTAATCTAAAAATACCTTTTGAGGGTTGAATTTTCTGAAACCATCCTTAATCTCCGCGTTGGGACTAAACAGTAAAATCTTTCCGCTGCCGCCCTCGTTATAAACAACAAAATATAAATCGTCGCTCTTTTTGTCCTCGCAGGCATAAATCTTTTTATACGACGGATTGTTCATATATCTGTTATATTCCGAATTTGTACGTTTTGCCATAATCTCAATTTCTCCGGCGTTAAGCGCTGTCAAACGCTTACGTTTTCTGAGATTGATTATAGCATCCACATCAAGGTCTCCGTTGGTGAAAGCGTATTCATATTCCATATTAACCGAAGTAATCAGCAGATACAGCCCGTAAATCAAACCCGCCGCTATTATCAGCAAAAGAAAGCTCATAAGCGGAAAATATCCTATGAGGCACGCAAGAATGTAAATAATCAAAAGCGCACCGACAATGCCTGCGATTATTATAACGAAATCCTTTGTTTCTCGCTTCTTTTTAACCAATTGTTCAACAAAAATATCCATACAAAGTTCTCCTGTTCTTTTTATTGTATTCTAACAAAATAATTAATTTATGTCAACAAATAAAATTACTCCGTAAAATTACTCCATAAAAAATCACTCCATAATAGGTATGTTCTCCGCGCCGATGTTACCTATCTTTGAGAGCTTCAGCTTGCCGTCCGTTTCGTCACCAACGCTGTAAATCCCCCCGTTGACGCTGAGTCCCAGTGTATGTTGGCTTCCGCAGGACACCGCTATCACGTTGTTCCACAATGATACAGAGCCTTGATTTTGACTGTTATCGCCCTTCGATTTTGTCTTTCCGTTCACGTCGGTGTATACTATGTATTTTGGACCCACCGACGCGGACACGATATTCTCTATGTCTGACAAATCACATTGATTAAAGCTGTTATCTCCCAAAACCTTAACGCTTCCGTCATATTTCACAAGCACCGTATTTTTTTCTCCCGTAGCGACAAACAGTACATTGCTTTCCCCCGAAACATCACACTGCCCGTATTCATTCCAGCCTGCCGCCAGTACTGTGCCGTCGCTTTTAAGTCCGATAGTATGATTGGCTGAAACCGCAATCTGAACCACATCTGCCCACTCTTGCACATCGCACTGTCCATACTCGTTGTTGCCTCTCGCTATAACCCTTCCGTTGGACTTTATCGCGACCGTGTGCCCTTCGCCGGTGTCAACCGCCACTATATCTGTCCAGCCGGAAACATCGCACTGTCCGTAATCATTGTTGCCGCAGCCGAACAACATTCCGTCATAGGTCATGCCTATTGTATGGTTGCCTCCCGCCGCGACGCCTATTATTCCTGACCACTCCTGTGTATCGCATTGACCGTAGCTATTATTGCCTACGGCAATTACCGTACCGTCCTTTTGAACGGCAGCGCTGTGATTATATCCCGTGCTTATGAGTCTGCCGAACATATTAAGAATTGTCCGCATATTACTGACTGAGCTTTTATAATCCCCGCATTTCAAAAAATTCACCAAGGCGTTTTGATAATCTTCCGTATTCATATATGAGATCGCTGCCGAATAGTTAATCTCGCGTCTGTCATCACCGTAATACTTATAATCGCTGCTCAAAGCGTCCAGAGCGGGAGCGGCGGCTTCAAAATCACGGTTTACATATAAATTCATAGCCGTTTTGTATGCAAGCTGACGCGCTGAAAAATGCCTCTGCATACCCATTCCGCACAGCGCCAAAACGACAACGGCGGCAATAACCGAAATCCAAACCGCAATCTTTTTGTTGGCGGACATAAGCGATTTGCGCTTGGGAGGGGCGCTGCTTTTCGAATTTTTGTCTTTTATTTCCTTTGTGAGGCGCAAGCGCAGCCATTCCTCTCCGAGAGCCTCCTCCGATACAATATCCTCCGCCAATACCTGATTGGGATTTGCCCATGATGTTCCGTCCTCAAACAATACTTTCGCAGTCTCAACAAATACCGAACGGGTTATGTCCGGAACCTCCACAACCTGAGAATTACCGAACACAGTATTCGGTTTTGCGTCAACATTCACATATGGTACGTTTTTCAGCTGCATACAGAGATTTAAACTCTCATCAAAGCAGCCTACGTTAAAATACGCTGACCTGACGGTTTTTGCGCAATTGTTGTACAGCTTCAGCTGCATAACAGTTTTTTTCTCAGCCGCGTCGCGCAATATCTCGCTTGTGTCCACATACACAGGCGCGCTACCTCTGTTTTCGTATTCGGTACGTCTTATTATCTTGTAGGTCTTTTCCGCCATTTAATCACCCTTAATATCTCAATCCATTGCTTTTATTATACTACAAAGTTTGACACCAAATGTTACAGCCATGTTAATACTGTTATACAAATCAAAAACAAAAGCTACTCATTCTAAATTTGTGTTATAATATAGTGTAATAAAATTTAAAGGAATTTCAAAGGAAGTGTTGTCATGAACGTAATAGACGCGGTAAAAAACAGACGCAGCATAAGAAGGTTTAAGCAAATCCCCGTCAAACGGGAGGATCTTGTAACTATCATAGACAGCGCGAGATACGCAGCCTGCGGCTCAAATATGCAGCCTCTTAAATACGCGATACTTGAAAATCATGAGGAGGTATATCCCTGTACCGACTGGGCGGGTTATCTGCCCGATTGGGAGCCTGCCGAGAATGAAAGACCGTTATCATATATTGCAATACTCGGTGATGAAAGTATAAAAAAGGTGTTTGATGTCGATGCCGGCTCGGCAATAGCCACAATGATGCTTGTTGCTGAGGAGATGGGGCTTGCCACATGCTGGCTGGGTGCGATTAACAGAGAGAAATTAAAAGAAATGCTCGGTACCGATTACAAGGTTTTGTACTTGCTTGCCGTGGGTTATCCGGCGCAGCACAGCAGAGTCGTTGACAAAAAGGACGAAAGCATAAAATACTATGAGGATCAAAACGGAATATTTAATGTTCCCAAACGCCCGCTTGATGAAGTCTTGATAAACTATTGATTCTTGATAAACTATTGATTTATTATTATGATTTATTATTATGATTTATTATTAAAAAGCGGTGAGTAAAAACACGAGTAAAAATTACGGCTAAAATCGGAGCCGCTCGACTTAGACGAGCGGCTCCCGTTATTTTCAAGATTAAATATTATCAAGACTTATTTGCTCTATGCCCTTATCGACATCGCGAACGACGGCTCCGACTGCGGGAATAGTTTTGGTTCTAAATCTTTCGATATTTTTAAGTCCCGCTTTTTCGGCGGAAACAGCCTTAATTACAACACTGCCTTTGCGCGACGACATAACATTTACACCCTGCGATGTGCGCGTTGCCTTAAGCGGTATTTTTTCGGTATTGAAGGTAATCGCCCTATCCTTATCCGAAAACATAACAATATCAATATTCTCGTTTTCGTTTAAAAAGAAAATTTCAACCGGCAGCGATTTTGCCGCAAAGGCTCCCGTCAGCTTTTTGCGGTTGGATTTTGTACGGTATGAGTCCAGCGGTATTTTTGCAACCTTTCCGTTTTCAAAGCAGAATATAAGCTCACCTTTAAAATCATCGGTTGCCGCCATTCCGAGAATTCGCTCCTTCTCGGCAAGTCCCAAAAGATTTGGTATAAATTCGCCCAATAGACTTGCTTTGCTGTCGGGTATATCATATGCCTTAATCTTATAGGCGCTTCCGCCCTCCGCGAAGAAAATTACCTCACTGCTGTTTTGCGCTTCAATTTCCTGGACAAGCTCATCGCCTTCTTTTACACGCTGTTCACCGCTGGTGCGCAGCGAAACGAATGAAATCTTTTTCAGATAGCCGTCTCTTGTGCGGAACAGCTTTAGACCGTAATTTTCGATTACTTCCTCCGGCTCCGCCTCTATTATTTCACTCGCGGAAATAATCTCTGTCCTGCGTTCGCTTCCGTATTTTTTAGCAACCTGTTTAAGCTGCTTTTCAATCAAACTGTTGATTTTGCGTTTGCTTTCCAGCGTCGCTTTAAGCTCCGTAAGCTCTTTCTTCAAAGACTCAATTTCGGCAGTGCGTTTTAGTATATAATCCTTGTTCAAATTTCGCAGCTTAATTTCAGCTACAAACTCCGCTTGTACTTGGGTTATTCCAAATCCTTTCATAAGGTTCGGGATAACCATCGAATCCTCCTCGGTTTCGCGTACAATTTTTATTGCCTTGTCAATGTCCAAAAGAATTAGCGCCAAACCCTCAAGCAAGTGCAGCTTATCGCTCTTTTTTTCGACATCATACCTGATGGCACGCTTTACACAGCTTCTTCTAAATCTCAGCCATTCGCAAATTATATCGTTTACGCCCAGCACCATAGGCGAACCTTCAACCAGAATATTAAAGTTGCATCCAAAGCTGTCCTGAAGCGCAGTCGCCTTAAACAGCTTTGCCATCAGCTTATCCGGATCGGTGCCGCGCTTTAAGTCGATGGTGACCTTAAGTCCTTTCAAATCAGTTTCATCTCTGACATCCGATACCTCTCTTAATTTGCCGGTCTTAACCAAATCCACGATTTTGTCTATTATAACCTCAACCGTAGTGCTGTATGGAATTTCATATATATCAATACAATTTTGAGATTTATCATATTTATATTTTGCCCTAACCTTGATTGAACCGCGTCCGGTGCGGTATATCTCCTGCATTTCAGACTTGTTGTACAAAAGCTGTCCGCCTGTCGGAAAGTCGGGAGCAGGCATAATATCCGATATGTCGGCAGCGGGATCACGCATTAACGCGATTGTTGCCGCGCAAAGCTCACGCAGATTAAAGCTGCAAATATTTGACGCCATTCCGGCGGCTATTCCCTGATTTGGATTTGCCAGAATATTGGGAAAAGTCGTGGGCAGCAGTGTAGGCTCCTTCATTGTGCCGTCATAGTTATCCACAAAATCGACCGTATTTTTGTCAAGCTCACCGAACAGCTCAACGCATACCGGATTTAGCTTAACCTCAGTATATCTTGACGCGGCATATGCCATATCACGGGAATACACACGTCCGAAGTTACCCTTGGATTTTACCGGCGGCAAAAGCAGCGCTCCATTGCCATCGGTAAGGCGTACCATGGTTTCATATATAGCAGCGTCGCCGTGGGGGTTCAGCTTCATTGTTTGCCCCACAATATTCGCGGATTTTGTGAGATTTCCGTTTATAAGACCCATTTTATACATTGTATAAAGCAGCTTTCTGTGTGACGGCTTTAATCCGTCAATCTCGGGAATAGCTCTGGAAATTATTACGCTCATGGCATATGGCATAAAATTTTCCTCAAGGGTATCAACTATTTGTTGTTCTTGAATTATCGGTTTTTTCATAGTTCTCCACTTTCTATAAATTCACTAAAAATTCACTAAATTCACTAAATAAATAATATAACTAATTTAATCTTATTTAACAGCATTACGATACATCAATCATGTCAATGTAGTTATGTCCGTTTTCGGCTATATGTTCCTTCCTGCCCGAAAGGTTGTCACCCATCAGCAGGTCAAAGGTTTTCTGCGTTTTAATTATATCGCAGGGCATAATCTTAATCAAACGCCGTGTCTCGGGATTCATTGTAGTTCTCCACATCATATCGGGCTGATTTTCACCCAGTCCCTTGCTTCTTTGTATTGTATACTTCTGACCGTCTATTTTTTTGAGAATATCTGTTTTTTCCTGCTCGTTAAAGGCAAAATAGGTATTCTTTTTTGTGTTTATCTCATATAACGGTGATTCCGCAATATACACATATCCTTTTTCTATAAGAGTCGGAACAAGCCTGTATATCATCGTAAGAACCAGTGTCCTTATATGAAACCCGTCAACATCGGCATCGGTACATACTATAATCTTGTTCCACCGCAGATTGTTTATGTCAAACGAGCTTAAATCCTTATTATGCTTGGACTTTATTTCAACTCCGCAGCCAAGCACTCTCAGCAGGTCAATAATAACATCGCTGTTGAATATTTTGTCGTATTCAGCCTTCAGACAGTTAAGTATCTTACCCCGAAGCGGTATTATCGCCTGAAACTCGCTATCCCTGCCCAGTTTACAAGCGCCGAGAGCCGAGTCGCCCTCCACTATATATACCTCGCGCTTTTTGGGATCCTTGCTCCTGCAGTCAACAAATTTTTTAACGCGGTTAGCAACATCCAGATTGCCGCCCAGCTTTTTCTTTACGTTTATTCTGGTCTTTTCGGCTGTTTCGCGGCTGCGCTTGTTTACCAAAACCTGATTGCAGATTTTTTCGGCATCCATTTTGTTTTCAATAAAGTATATATCAAGCTCCTTGCGCAGAAACTCAGTCATTGCCTCCTGAATAAACTTATTGTTTATAGCCTTTTTGGTTTGATTTTCGTAGCTTGTCATTGTTGAATACGAATTTGAAACCAGAACTAAGCTGTCCTGAACATCGCTGTATTGTATTTTACCTTCACTCTTATTATATTTGTTGTTGGCTTTTAAATATTTATCGATTGCGTACACGAACGAATTACGAACAGCCTTATCGGGAGAGCCTCCGTATTCCAGAAAGCTTGAGTTATGATAATACTCTGTAACACAAAATTCATTGCTGAAGCAAAACGCAAAGCTCATTTTAAGCTTGTATTCAGGCAAATCCTCTCGGTCGCGCCCGCTGCGTTCCGCCTCTGCATAATGAGGCTCGGTAAACGCTTTTTCACCCGTAAGCTCCTTGATATAGTCCACAATACCGCTTTCATAATAGAACTCAAGCTCCTCAAACTGTCCTTTGGCAATCTCGTTTTTCAGGGTAAAGCGAATGCCGGGATTGACAACCGCTTGACGCTTCAATGTTTCCGTATAAAAATCAAGAGGTATATCAATATCGGTAAAGACTTTTAAGTCGGGCCGCCATGTTATTTTAGTCCCCGTATGGCGATGTCTGAACGGTGTTTTTTTAAGACCGCCTATGTTTTTGCCCGCCTTAAATTCGAGTTCGTACTTAAACCCGTCACGCAAAACGGTGACATACATAAACTCTGAGCTGTACTGTGTCGCACAGGCGCCGAGACCGTTTAAGCCAAGGCTGAATTCATAGTCGCCGCCGGAATTGTTCTTGTACTTGCCTCCCGCGTACAGCTCGCAGAATACAAGCTCCCAGTTAAACTTTTTTTCCCGCTCGTTATAGTCAACCGGAACCCCGCGTCCAAAATCCTCAACCTCGATAGACTTGTCCAAATATCTCGTAATGCTTATCGCATCGCCAAAGCCCTCACGCGCCTCGTCAATAGAATTTGACAGGATTTCGAACATTGAATGCTCGCAGCCGTCAATACCGTCCGAGCCGAAAATAACCGCGGGACGCTTTCTTACTCTGTCCGCGCCCTTTAATGCCCTAATACTTTCGTTATCATATTTTTTTGCGCACATAATTATTCCTCCAAAACAATCCGAAATATTATACCATAAAATTCAGATGTTGTAAAGCCGTTAAAACCGCTAAATTTCCGCAAAAAAACAAGGGATGCTCCCTTGCTTTTTCTACTGTGCCATTGCCTTGAGCGCCGATGACTCGGGTGTGTTACTAATCGTTACCGGATAGCTTATAACAAGCAGATCGGTAAAGCCGGTCAAATCATAAAACTCGCTCATTTTGAATTCATTCGTATACTCGCCGCTTCCTCCGTAGTTGTTGAATTTTCTGTAATCGACTATGTAAACTGTTTGGAAGTTGTTAATCGCCCATGTGGAAAACGCGTTGCCGTATGACTCCTTAACTATCACAAGCGATCTTCCGTTTTCAACGCCGGTGCTGTATACCTCTATAGGATAGTCGCCTTCAATGAAGCAGCTGTAGTTTCTAAAGTCCGGATTTAATATCCGCATGTCCTTAATAAAATCAGTCATATACATGTCATTATATGATTTACCGTTGTACCAAACCTTTGGTGAAAACAGCTGCAAAAGATCAGAGCTCTGAGTCAGCATATTATAACCCGCCGTGCCTGATGTAAAAGTCGCGAGTGAACCGTTGTAGCCGTAGATATTTGTTGTATCAAACGTGTAGTATGGATCAATATCATCTCCCGCCGCGTTGATAAACGCCTCGTATGCATAATATGCGCCGAGCTGCGTCCAGTGGTGGTCGGTGTGGAAGTATATATTTTCATCCGCATGGTTCATAAGGTTGGAAACCGCGTTTACACCCGTAACCCTGTCGCTAAGCTGTGAGTATATTTTTCTGAACGCCGCGGTGTAGTGTGTTCTCATATCGTTGCTTGCATAAAATTCCGCCGCTGTCGGTGCGATTAAATTGTAAACATTAGCGCCCGGAGCCGCATCGGCAAACGCGTTTATGGTTTCGGCATAGCTTATTCCCTGCTCATCTGTAATATTCAAAAGCTCCATACCGAAAAAATCCGATGAATTATCAAAAATATGTATTCCGCCATATTCGCCGTCATAATTTCGGTACCTGTACTCATCGGTTACGACAGCGCCCTGCAAAGGATTTTCTTTGCTGTCAACAAACACGGTTTGAGTCGCCTCATCCCAATCGACATAGCTGCCGAACGCTTCTGAGACGGCACGCACCGGCACAAGCGTCCTCTCGCCGAATATTCTCGCCGGCACCTCAAGCTCAATTATCTCATCATTCTTTTTCATAATGTTGTCATCAATTGTCAATGAAACCGTAGTATCACCCAAAGTCGCGGAGGCGGTTTCGGTTTTCTCATCCCACTTGACATCAGCGCCCAATGCCTCAAATATTCCGCGCATAGGTACCAGCGTTCTGTCATCCTCGATGCGAGGCTCCTCGTCAAAAGTCACTCTTAGTCCGTCAACATAAACCGATATGCCTGTATCGGCAAATACGGCAACACCGGCACACGAGCTGAGCGCAACGGCTGCCGATATAATTATTCCGAATAGTTTGTTTCTAAACCTCATATTAATCCTCCAAAGCTTTTTTAATATTATAGCATAATAAATCAAATATTGCAAGCCGCCAAAATCGGCGTGTTAGTGTCAAGTAAAAGTTTAATTTATTTTCACGCCGTTGACTAATGTCTCGTTTGGAAAGTTATGATATTGTCATTGCGTTTCCTCATAATTAATTA
>CAYTZR010000012.1:0-45449 GCA_964442605.1 uncultured Oscillospiraceae bacterium | reverse complement strand
GCGCAGGCGACTGCCCTGTAAGGGCAAGATATAATTAGTGAATAGACTTATACTTTTATTTATTCCCAATCCTGTTTTTTTATCCTAACGGACTACTTTATTCGAGCCTAGCCCAATTGCGCTCGCCAGACCCGAGCGCTACGCAAAAAACTTTTTGTGGTTTGTGACCTCGTTTATGTGATAAGACGGGCTATTTTAAAAGCCGCACACCTTGAGCGGTGTGCGGCTTTTACTGTTTTATTCCGTTTTTATTCGGTCGCTGCGCTCAGCGAGGAGGCGCTTATGCTGCCGGTATATGTGTAGGTTTTATCGCCTATACCGGTGAGCAGGGTGTGCTCTGACGGCTCCGTATACTGCACGACTTCATTGCTGACCTTGCCGGAGATCGGCTTAGCGGCAAAGTATGTTTCGTCACTTATTACCACAAAAGGCAGGAAGTAGAACGTCGGATTCTTTTCCAGCTCGCTTTGCGGTATGCCGTACAAATCGCCGTAGAAGCCGGGGAAATCGGCATCGCTTCCGAATATCCCGCTCTCGTTTGACGTAATGCTGCCTTTTTGTATTTCGCCTTCTTGATCCATAATATAGAAGCCGTATTTTTCGATTGTTGTACCGTCCGAATCAATAGCCTGCAAGAACCTTATAACGCCCTTGGGGTTTGAATTATCGGTATCGGACGCACTGTAATATATTCCGGAGTCTGTCGCGCTCTCCTTAAAGCCCGCATACGGAGTCGCCGTAGGCTCGGGCGTCGCTGTCGGCACGGGAGTCGGCGTGGGAGAGGCGGTAGGCTCGGGCGTCGGCGTTGGCTCAACCAGCGGCGTAAACACTATATCGCCGTAGGAAAGCTTTGTTCCACTTCCGTAGATATAATAATCGTAACCAACCTCGCCGGTAAATTCAAGCGTATCGGTTGTCTTACCACTTGCTTCTTTTGAATAAATTATCACTCCGGACGTTGAATCTTGTTTAACCGCTACCAACGACAGAATTTTGTTTGCGGCAAGTATGTAATTCACAGCATACGTTCCGTACTGAGCCGGAGTTATCTTAATCGCCGTGCCGGAGGTAGGAATATAGCTATTATATTCCGGATTATCATCGCCTGTGACATAGCTACTGCTATATGTCCACTTTGATTCCGATTTAGTTTGAGCAAGCAGCGTTACCGTAAATGCAAGCGTTTCATTATCGTCATTGACTATATCGACAATCGGACCGCTACCAACATCACTCTCGCTAAATCTAAAGGTTATCGCGGGGTCCGGGTCGGGGTCGATTATATACTTCGCCTCCGCCATATATTCCTTCATCGGGGAACCCTGCGCGGAGTCAACGGCGATACCAACATATACCGTGCTATCTAAACCGCTCAAATTAACCTCGTACGGCTGTCTGGGGTTCCCTTCCCAATTTTTGCCGTCATCGGATACGGAAAGGGTTATCGTGTCGCCATTTCTTGAAAGGCGCAGATACTTCGGCATTCTGTACTCATTTGACGAAGTGTCGTAGGAGTCGCCATTCGCTATATCTTCTTCTGCGGTGTCCTTAAACCATGAAACGGTTGATGTTCCGCCGGTGGCTGTGCGGGAAATAACGGATACGTTTTCGCCGTACTTAAGCCAGCCGTCCGCGAGCATCACCATTTTCGAGCCGGGATCCAAGGTCTCGCGCAGCATTATACCGCTGACCTCTCCGTTTTCGAACTTGGGTATCTGATCGGTTTTTACGGTAAACACAAAATCGCTTGTGAATTCTTTATATACAAAATCGCAGGAGTCGCTTGCAACGCCCGAATTTGCCTGACCGTCTGTCGATACCAGCTTTCCGCTGCCCATTACGGTCATTGTCTTGCCGTCATCATCAAGCCACGCTCCGCCCTGACCGTTAAACGCGTTCGTGCCGATTTGCGTGTGAGTGTACCCGTTATCTTGCAGATTTGACGTACCCTTTACATATACAATCGAGGTATCGCTCTGTGTCGCTTCTCCCTTATTGTTATACGCGCGGGAGGTGAGATAATGGGTTCCCGCCGAGAGCGATAGGCTTTCACTAATATCAACGCTACTGCCACTATCGGTGTTAACCGTGTCTATCAGCGTTGAGCCGTCATATATCTCGACTTTTGTTATCGTGGTATCGCTGCCTTCCGCAGCGGCCGCGGTTGCCTTATATGTCAGCTTCTCCGTATCACTTATGACGCTCCAGTTATTCTCTGTGCCGAGAGTGTCAAGCGTCTGAGTCACCGGGCTTGCGACGGTAATAGTGGGATTTGTCGGCGGGGATTGTTCCGCTGTCCAACTGTTCACATACGCTTCAATCACCGTATATCCCGCAAAATCTCCGCTTTGTATTATATCGGTTTCAGCCATGCCGCTAAGTCCGTTTTCGGAAAGCCATTCGGCGGGAACGCTGTAAACACGCTGCTCTGACGAAACGGGAATAAGACCGCCAACCTCGTCCGCGTTGTTTATAATTCTGCCGGTCTGATTTTTAACATCGTTCACAATTCTTGCGTCGATCGCGTCACGCTTTGGCAGCGTCGCGCCCGCGTCCGCCAAAACCGCGCTATACGCCTGCTCGGCGGTTTCAGTTGTTGTTGTGAGCTCATAATTCCCCATGCTCAGCGGCTCTGTAAGCAGAGTCGCGTATTCTGAATTTATCAAGCCTTTGGTATTGTCTTGTGTGGCATCAGCATCGCCATCTACATAGTTGCCGTTAAAATAGAATTGCACATTAGTTGCATTGGCAGTATCATCCAGTTTCGTAAGCTGAAAAATTCTGTTTCTGAGTCCAACTTTTGTTGCGGGACCGTACTTATAATAGTTATTCGCGTAGTTTACGTATGTACCCTTTTGAGTTATATTATTATACGAATACGGCTCGCCGCCATACGCGGAATTGGTCTGACCCCAGTTATATATTACGTTATTACGTATATCTGTATATTGCAGCTCTCTGTCAAGGCGCGGACTTCTGCTGTCGTGATGAGCAAGCAGATTATGATACCAAGTGGAATATGTCGCGCCGAAAATCGCGCCGTAGCCGTGCGCTCCCTTTATATGGTTGGACATTCTGAGGCTTTCCGCCGCGATTGTGTTCTGGACGGTGATATTTGAGCCGGGAGAGTATTCCGTACTTTCGCTTGAACCCGCGTAAAGGGTAAGCAGCTCGTCCACGCTCCAGCTTGTGCTGCAGTGATCGACGATTATATGGTTGTTCCATCTGCCGCCGATACCGTCAGGCTCTCCGCCGTAAGTGTCTGTCGGGCGTACCCTTATGTATCGTAAAATCACCTGCTCAACGCCGTCCTCGAACAACAAATCGCCGTTCGTAACGGTAATGCCGTCGCCGGGCGCTGTTTGCCCGAGTATGGTAAGATTGTTTGCAGAAATTTTAAGCGTGCCGCCCTGCATATCGATTGTGCCGCCCACGTCAAACACAACAATTCTGCCGGGCTTTGACACCGCGTCCGCGAAGGAGCCGTCGCCGCTCGCGTTTAAATTGGTAACGTGATATACGGAAATTTCACCGCTGTTTTCTAACTGCGCCCTTGCGCCCATTGTGTACTTTCCGCCGCCCTCCGCGCCGGGGAACGCAACGATAGAGCCGTCACCCGTATCCGAGGTTTCCGTTTCGTCCGTCGCGCTTTCTTCAGTATCGGCAAAAACCGTGGAAATGCCGCGCATCGGCGTTAAGAATGTTGAAGTAAAAGCTAAAAGAAACGCTAAAATAAGTGTTAAAATTGTTGAAATAGTCCTTTTCATAATCCCCACCTCATAATTGTGTAATACATTACTTATACCACATTTTGCCCGATTTGTCAATAAAAATATATGGGAGGACTGCTTTGATTGCCGCCACTTTGGCGGCAATACCGCCGAACCCGGGCGGTGAAAACTTTTTTTGTAGCTTGTGACCTCGTTTATGTGATAAGACGGACTGCTTTATAAGGCACAAACCTGCTGCGCAGCTCCGGTCACTTCCGCTCGCCAGACCCGAGCGCTACACCAAAATTTTTTGTGGTGCCTTATTCCTACTTTTTAGTCCTAAAGGACTACTTCAATTAAGCAGACCCGAGCGGGTGCCGCCGCTTTGGCGGCAATACCGCCGAACCCGGGCGGTGGCAAAAAATTTTTTGTAGCTTGTGACCTCGTTTATGTGATAAAACGGACTGCTTTATAAGGCACGAACCTGCTGCGCAGCTCCGGTCACTTTCGCTCGCCAGACCCGAGCGCTACGCAAAAAATTTTTTGTGGTTTGTGACCTCGTTTATGTGATAAGACGGACTGCTTTATAAGGCACAAACCTGCTGCGCAGCTCCGGTCACTTTCGCTCGCCAAACCCGAGCGGGTGCCGCCACTTTGGCGGCAATGCAAGCTTCGGTAGGTGAGCGTTAGCGAACACGTGAGGCGCGCAGGCGACTGCCCTGCAGGGGCAAGATATAATTAGTGAATAGACTTATATTTTCATTTATAGCAAATTCCAATTACTTTAAGCGTAGCCGCTTACTGCTTCCGTGCCAGACCCGGTTCCGCCCGCCGAACCCGGGCGGGGTGCCAAACCTTCTATAGCGGCTTAATCCATTTACTTCTTTCTTAAAGGACTACCGTGTTCAAGCCTAGCCCAGCATACATCATCATGTTAATGGTTTGTGACCTCGTTTATGTGATAAAGAGGACTATTTTAAAAGCCGCACACCTTGAGCGGTGTGCGGCTTAATTTTAAAAATACCATATAATAGCTTAAATTATCTCAGATGCCAAATCTCTCTGTTATAGTCCTCAATCGTCCTGTCACTGCTGAAATATCCTGCCTTTGCCGTATTTATTACAGCCTTTCTTGTCCATTCATCAGGATTCTCCTTATACAAAAGGTTCGCATTGTGACATGTATGGATATAGGATTCAAAGTCGGGCAGCAGCAGATACGGGTCGGCAAAACCGCCGTTATTGCTCTGTACAAGCGATCTGTATATATCATAGAACATATTGTGATCGCCGTCCGTGAAGGTTCCGTCAATCAGTGTGTCCACAATGCTCTTGATACCCATGTTTGTGGCGTACAGCTCCGGACTCGGCGAATGGTTTGACGAATACAGCCTTAAAACCTCATCCGACAGCATACCGAAAATGAATATGTTGTCATCGCCTACCTGCTCCCTTATCTCAACGTTTGCTCCGTCCATCGTGCCGATTGTCAAAGCGCCGTTAAGCATAAGCTTCATGTTGCCCGTGCCGGACGCTTCCTTGCTGGCGGTTGAGATTTGCTCGCTGAGGTTCGCCGCCGCAATAATCCTCTCGGCAACGGACACGTTGTAGTTTTCAATAAACACAACCTTTAAAATGTCCTTGGTTCTGGGGTCGTTGTTTACAACCTTCGCAACGCTGTTGATAAACTTGATTATCAGCTTTGCCATATGGTATCCGGGAGCCGCCTTAGCGCCGAATATGAATGTTTCGGGCATCATATTCGCGGTCTCCGGATTTTCTATGATTGACTTATATCTGTAAACAATATGGAAAGCCTTGAGCAGCTGTCTTTTATACTCATGAAGCCTCTTTACCTGCACATCGAACAATGAGTTCGGGTCAACAACAATTCCGTTATGGTCGAAAATATACTTTGCCAAAGACTTTTTATTGTCAAGCTTTATCTCGGCGAACTTCTCCCTGAATGCCTTGTCCTCGGCAAACGGAAGAAGCTTTTGCAGCTCTCTGTAATCCTTTATCCAGCCATCGCCGATAGACTCGATGATAAGGCTCGAAAGCCCCGGATTGGCTTTGTAAAGCCATCTCCTGAAGGTTACGCCGTTTGTCATGTTTTTAAACTTATACGGATAGATGCTGTAGTAGTCCTTAAAGGTCTCCTTTTTGAGGATTTCGGTATGGAGCGCGGCAACGCCGTTTACGCTGTGGCACGCTGTGAGACACAGATTAGCCATGCTAACCTGACCGTCGTTATGAACGACTGCCATATACTCGATTTTGCCGTAATCTCCGGGGAAGCGCTCGTTAAGAGCAATTCTCTGGCGTTTGTCAATCTCGTGAATAATCTGTCCGAGTCTCGGCAAGAGCGAATCAACCATTTCCATAGGCCATTTTTCAAGCGCCTCGCACAAAATCGTGTGGTTGGTGTACGCAAAGGTTTTGCCGACGATGTTCCACGCGTCATCCCATGAGAAGCCTTCCTCGTCCATGAGTATTCTCATGAGCTCCGGAATAGCGATTGTCGGGTGCGTGTCATTAATATGAATTTGAACGTAATTAGGCAAATTCATAAGTGTAAAGTGCTTTTGCTTATGCTTAGCTACAATCCACTGAATTGTAGCCGAAACAAAGAAATACTGCTGCTTAAGCCTTAAAAGCTTGCCCTCATAATGATTGTCCTCGGGATAAAGGATTTTTGAAATAACCTCAGCCAGATTTCTGTTCTCTGTCGCCTTTGTATAATCGCCGCGGTTAAACTCGGTCATATTAATTATTTCCGGCGAGCAGGCTTTCCATAACCTGAGTGTGTTTACGGTATCGGAATCAAAGCCCGTGATAGGCATATCGTAAGGCTCCGCTATGACCGTGTTATAATCAACGTGTTCAAATTTTAAGCGGCCGTTCTCCCACTTTTCAACAATACGTCCGTTAAAGTGTACCTCCTTGGTGTCCTCGGGTCTCGCTATATCCCAAACGTTACCGCTTTGAAGCCACGGATCGGGCATCTCTATCTGGTAACCATCGACGATTTTCTGCTTAAACAGACCATACTCATATCTGATACCGCAGCCGAACGCGGGAAGGTCAAGGTTTGTGAGCGAGTCCAAAAAGCACGCCGCGAGACGTCCCAAACCGCCGTTGCCGAGTCCCGCGTCAGTTTCAACCTCTTCAATATTATCAAGCGGGAAACCCAGCTCGTTAAGAGCTTGTCTGTATACGTCGGTTTCCATAAGATTCATCAGGTTATTGCCCATCGCGCGTCCCATAAGGAACTCAAAGGAAAGATAGAACAGCTTCTTTTGAGGCTTTCTTTCCATTCTTTCTTGGTAGCTTACCCACTTTTCCATAATCTCATCACGGATGGTAAGAGCGGTGGCTCTGTATACCTCTATATCAATAGCCTTTGACATAGGCTTGCCGAAATAACGCTTTACCTTGCCCGTAATCTCTGATTTAATAAAATCTTTTTTCTTATTAAATTCAGCCGTTCCCGGCTTTAATGTTTTGTGATGCTGTTCAAGCTCCTCAGGCGATTTCTTATCTGCCGCAGCGGAAGTAGTCTTAGCCATTATTAATTCCTCCAAACTTTTTTGTACTATAGCTTTAATGTCTATTTTAACCTATTTTTCCAAGTTAATCAAGTTAAAATAAAGTAACACATTCTAAGATACAAGATTTTTATTATATTTGCATATTATGAGCCTTATTTTAATCAAAATTTATGTGCAACCGCACAGAATTTTCGCGGCCGCACATAAAGTAAATATCGACAAATCAGCGTTTTTGTTGCTTATTGCGCATCAATCAAGGTCTTTATTCTCTGAACAAATAAGGCAACCTCTATTCTTGTGGCGTAATCCTTGGGTCTTATTGTTCCGTCGCCGTAGCCGCCCATCAGATTATTCTCAACGCATGCCGCAATAGCGTCTCTCGCGTAAAAATCTATGCTTTTCCAATCCGAATAGTTGTTAAGCGACTTTGCCGTATTAGGTATCGAGGTCACAATTTGTCTTGCCTTTAGCACACGGTACGCCAGCGTCGCCATGTCCTGCCGCAGCAAGGTTCCGTCGGGATTGAACATATTATCGCCTATTCCCCACGCGACTCCCGCCGCTCTGGCTTGTCCTATCTCGTTATAATAATACTTGTCGGGATAAACATCCGCGAAATTCTCGGTGAACTCAATATCCGTCTCCTTTAATATCCTGTAAAGCAGCGCTATCGCGTCCGCTCTGGAAATATATATGTCGGGCCCGAACTCCGTCTCGCTTATTCCATTTACAATACCTTGGCTTACGAGCTCGTCAATGTACGGCATTGCCCAGTCATAATCCCCCATATCGGTAAACTTTGAAGCGGAAGCCTCAGTCACCGGCTCCGGAGTTACAACGGGTTCCGGAGTCACAACGGGCTCCTGAGTCACAACAGGCTCCTGAACCGCCTCGGGCTCCTGCGCCGGCTCGGTTTCGGCGGCGGCGTTATTCAATGTCGGAGCTGCCGCCGAAGAAGCGTTCAGCTCCTTTATCATATTAAATAAGTCGGCGCTTTCCAAAAACGAGGTATACTTATACATACAATATCCCCCGATATACTGACCGGCGCGGCACATACTTATTTGAGTTTTAAGCTCGTTTACTCCGTTTTGCCCTTTCCACGCCGCATCGGATCCGGATGCCGCTTTATATGCCGCCTCCCCTATGTAGAGCTTGACATTTGTCGGCGCACATACGCCTGCCCACCAATTTATAAGGGTGTTGTAGTCGGCGCCGCTCTGACCGTTATACCAGTATATCTGCGGCATTATGTAATCCAAATATTCGTTTTCAACCCAGAACTTAGAGTCGGCATACAGGCTGTGATATGAGCTGCTTCCGTTGGTATCGCTGCCGCCGGGTGTATCGCTGCTGTTTGCCCAAATTCCGCTTGGGCTCACTCCGAACATACAATTCGGATCAATCTCCTTAACAGCGTAATTCGCGCCCGCAATCAAGGTGTTTACCATGCTGCGCCGCCAATCTGCCTTATCCGGATATTGAGCCTGATACTTATAATATGACGCGGAGTCATCAAAACCGCCTGTCGGATAGAAGTAATCGTCAAGATGTATTCCGTCAACATCATAGTTTCTGACAATTTCTCTGATGCCCTCCAATATGATTTCGATAGAGTCAGCCTCGCCGGGGTTTAAATACATCTTTCCGGAGCTGTCGGTCAAAACCAAATCCGGACGCAAAACCGCCGGATTGTTTGCCGCCAGACGGTCATTATCGGACGATGAATTCGTAACCCTGTATGGGTTTATCCACGCGTGTAGCTGTATACCTCTTTTGTGCGCCTCTGTCACCGCGTATTCCAGCGGATCAAAATCATCACTCGGCGCGACTCCCTGCGTTCCCGTCAGGTATCGCGACCACGGATAAATCGAAGATTTATAAAGTGCGTCGCCTGACGGTCTTACCTGAAAGAAGATGGCGTTAAAGCCCATTTCCTCACAGTTGTCAAGGATTTGATCAAGCTGTGTTCTGAGAGACCATGCGTCTGTTGTCGGAGACGCCGGATAGTCAAGATTTGCGACTGTCGCGACCCAAACGCCGCGCAGCTCTGTTTCTTCCGCCGATACAACGCCATCCCGCGGAGAATAAAACAAATTAACCGCAATGACCGCGCATACCGCAAAAACTATCATTCTTAAACTGAATTCATGCTTCTTCATTACGTTTCCTCCTGTGTATTTTCCACTACTGTGTTTTTTGCGTTTGTTTTTAATATTTAAAACAAGTTGTTATTATAACACATTATTTTGATTTTGTCAATTTTCGGTATTTTGCGTTCGTTTTGTATTTAGGCAGGCAGACAAATCATCCGGTAATAAGTCTGATTTTCCTGCCCGCGATTAGCTTGTCGGGATCGCTTATTCCGTTATTCGCGACTATCTCATCTATGGTGGTTTTATAGCGTTTTGCGATATTCCACAGAGTATCGCCGGACTGCACAAAATAAATTATATATGACCGCGTTCCGCTTTCAATTGTATTTTCCGGTTCTACAGCCTCAATAGAACATACCGTTTTTACTCTGTCATTTTTAACCAGCTTTACATATATTCCTATAAGCATCCGAACATCCACCGAATCCGATCCGGATATTGTATATCCCGGATGATTTACAAATATTTTGGCATCGCACGCAACCTTTTCTCCAAGCTCTCTGTCTATGTCAAGGCTGTGCTCAAACTCCGCAGTCGTTTCAATAGGATAAAGCGGCTGATTTTCATTATTTGAGCTGCACAGTATCTTAACCGTTATACTGCCTTTTAAGTAAACCGTTCCATCCTTAATTTTTACATCATCAACAGAGGTTTTCTGAATACCAATCCCGCACACTCCGCTGATTTCCGCGTCAGTCGGCTTGCGCTTTGCCATACACTTATGGCTCAGCTGCACTGTTTTGGTATCTATAAGCTGCTCGGGCGCGGTTTCGGCAAACTCTAAATTTAAAACTCTTCCGTCTGTGCAATATCCGTCAGTAATCGCTCCCGGTTCCGAAATCCGAAACCCGCAGATATTTACGCCGATAACCGCCTCTATACCTATTGTGCGCCGTTCACCGTCCATATTGTCCATTACGTCCGTATATGTTTCCCTTACGGTATATTCCGCTTCACATTCCATATCCTCCATTGCTTCGGGAACGTCGAATTGTTCGTCATACGGAACGGAAAACTCCGCTGTGCGTATTCCGCTTTTGCCGTTTTCGCCGCCATCCGCGACATCTTCATACAATACAGATATTTTAACATTCCCCGCAAGCTTAACATTTCCGTCTGTAGCGGATATGCTGTCCGGCTCAACCGTTGCCGATACATACAGCGCTTCGCCTATCTGCGGAAGCTTCGCGGAAATTTCGTGCTGACCTCTTATGATCATGCTTCCGTCAGAGTAAAACTGCTTGTCGGCAAACCTCAGCGGCATCTTTTTTAACTGTATCGCGTTTTCCGATTTGCTCTGTTCATCTGTTTGTCTTGCGGAAAAAGGAAGCAAATCCGCCAATGGAGGCGCGGACTCCCGCACGCTCTCCGTATCCAAACCGACCGGAAATTCCAGCGCCTCTCTCTTGCAGATTTTAACACCCACATTCACGCAGACCCTTATATTAACCTTTCGAGAATTAATAAGCGCGCTGTCCGGCGCGTCTGTTTCACATTCGGCTGTTACCCTGTTATCCGCCGTTATTCCTTTTAAGTCAATTGTAATATTGAATTCACGGCTCATCTCCAGCGCCTTTACGCGTCCTATGACGTCTCCGTCCGGCAAATACAGAACCGTCGCCTTAACAGTTCCCTCAACATGTACCTTGTCCTGTCCCGGCGTAACATCGGTTATAAAGCTTCTTGCGGAAACGTCCAATATTTTTTTGATATCCGGCTTTACATCGGGAACTATCAGCGAGTCGTCAATCAGCGCTTTGCCGAACTTCATCGCGACAGTTCCCGTTATATCGAATTTTTCGGTTTTCAAGCATATTTCTGACATTTGTATCACCTTTCCTTAACCTTGACTTGGTAGATTATATGACCTGATTATAAAATTTATGAAAGGATTTTAAAACAAATCATTTTTGTTTTAAAAAATCTATTGTAATAATTTAAAAAATATGATATACTGTTCTTGCCAAATAAGTTTAATTAATAAATAATAAAATAGGGAATATTCTTTTTTTGTATAAATTTTTGTAGTCATTTTTTGATATACTCAAAGTTTTGAATTGGCAAAAATGCAAATTCCATTTACTTTGAGTATAGTGAAAATATTCCTATTATTAGTAAACTTGTTTGGCGACTATCGGAGTTTGCGTTTTTCAGTGCGACAGCTTCGGTTGTCGCACTTTTTTAATTATATAAATTTTAGGGAGGATTTATGTTATGAAGAAAAAAACTAATCAGCGCATTTCTTGCGGCAGTAATGCTATTGTCTCTCGTTCCGACTATTACGTTCGCAGCGGACACTGTAACACGCGCGGAATGGATTTCACAACTCGCGGCGGCGTTTTCGATGACGGTTGAGGACGACACGGCAATGCCCGACAACTATTTCAGCGATATAACGGAAAGCGACAGCTATTATCGTGATATATTACTCGCACTGGAATTCGGCGTTATCGACCTTGAAGCGGGCGAAGAGTTTAAACCAACAGACACCGCAACGCGCGAATTCGCGGCGCGGACGCTGAACTCATGCCTGCAGTTTCAGCTTGACGAGGGTGCGGAGTATACATTTAATGAAGCTGAAAGCGTCACATATCCCGATGATATTCAGGTTGCTATAAATCGTAATTGGTTTGCGTTGTCGGGCGGTAACTTCTTGCCGGAACAGGCAATAACATCTGCGGAAGCAACGGCAATGCTAAATGACGCGAAGTCTGTGCTTGCAAACGATGAAATCGACGAAAATTACAATAGTACATATGAATTTGCTGACGGAACGATTGTAATCCCCGAAACAGCAAGCGTAACTATTGACAACGACTATACTGTAGCAATCACAGACTATGAAACAAACATTGCCGTCGGAGATACCTTTGTGGTATACAACAGCGGTTATCCTATTGCATTCAACGCCTTGAGTGTTGACACCGCTGATAATATAACTGTTATTTCTGCTGAAAAGAATGACAGTGCAATTATTTCAGCAGATGCGGAAGGTGCAATAGATATTGACCTTGAGAACTTTGACGCAAACGAGGTTTCCACATATTCAATAACCAATACAGAAACCTCAGAAAACGAAGAAATGGCTATTGAACTTTATAGTATTAACTACGACAAGGGTTCAAAAACACTAACCGCTTCACAAAAAATCAGCGTAGGCAGCGCGGCAGCCGGAACTGTTACAGTTAAACTGAAAAATCTAAAGCTTAACCACAAGGAAAATGTTAAAGCAAAAACCGCCGAAGCAGTAATTACAGCAGACACAACAGTAACAACCGAGGTTAGTTTTGATTTTGGCAGCTATGCGGGAATCCCGTCAAGCATTACTCTGGGTGTAATACCCATAGCGGGAGTAGGCTCTGTTTCTCTTGAAATGGAGTATTCTCTTACAGGCGGTGTTTCAATGTCTTGGGACGGTAAGCTTAAAGCGGGATTTTCCTATAATAACGGGGATTTAAGACTTGTAAAGAGCTATACTAAAAAAGGCTTTTCATTTACCGCAGAAGCACAGATAAAAGCGGGACTCAGACTGTCCGCGGCAGTTGATTTAGTTGCCGTAAAGGGCAGCATATACGGAACTGTCGGTGTGAAAATGAATTTTAAGCTAAACTCATTTGACAGCGGTACGCCCAAAAGCTGTGTGACGATAAAGGGGTATTTGTACGCGCAAGTCGGGGCAACAGCAAGCGTTTTCGGGCAAAACATACCGATAAAGCCTCAGGATATATTCACAGAGAGCAACAGTCCTGTAAGAGCGGTATATCATTATGAAGACGGCGTGCTTGTAAATTCGTGTTCAAGAGGATTGGATCTTAAATACACTACCTCAACCTCATCACGGTATTTTAATCCCTCGCCAAGCTATGGACAAGGCTCGTATGGCGGCGGAGAAGGTGTTGAGCCTGTTGTTATTTGGGAGTATGAGGTAGAAGATGACGGAAATGCTACGATTACGAAATACAGCGGCAACGCAAGCGCGGTGGCAATTCCGTCAACAATTGATGGATATACGCTTACGAAGATAGGCAGTAATGCGTTCAGCGGCAACACCATTATTTGTACTGTTGTGATACCTGAGACGGTGATTCTGATTGGTAGCAGTGCTTTTTATGGTTGTACAAATTTAAGTAATATAAGCTTTTCGGAAGGGCTAATTACAATAGAGGACTCTGCATTTTCGGGATGTATATCGTTGAATAATGTTGAACTGCCATACACTGTAACCACTATAGGATCGTCTACATTTTACGGCTGTACAGGCTTATCGGATATTATTCTTTCCGATTCTATATTAAAAATTTCAAATCGTGCCTTTGCAGGTTGTACGGCTTTAAAGAATTTTGATTTTCCTGAATACCTTACATCAATCAGCAATTATGCCTTTTTAAATTGCACTGCATTGGAAAGCGTAATACTTCCACCTCATCTGAAAACTTGTGGCTGCAGGGCTTTTATGAATTGCACAAGTTTGTCTTATGCTAAAATACCAAAATCATTGGAGAGCTGTTCGTTTTACGAGTATGAAGGTTTGTTTCCTGCATACGGCGGACCATTTCAAGGTTGTTCAAATTTAAAAACCGTTGAATTTGAAGAAGGAGTTACGAGGATTCCGCAGGCTTTATTTTATTTTTGCAATGGTATTACAGAATTAAATATCCCTGATACTGTAACTTCAATTGATATGTTTGGCGTTGCTTCGTGTTCCAGTTTGGAAACTGTTAAGGGTATGGAATCAGTCACGTCTATTGGTATGTTTGCATTTCAAAGCAATTCAACTCTCAAAAACTTTGATTTGCCGAAAGGTTTGGAAAGTGTTGGTGCCGGTGCGTTTAGTTATTGTTCTGCGCTCGAAAAAATAACTGTTCCAAAAACATTAAAGTCTGCAGGTTGTGATTACTCTATCGTAGGACTCGGTGTGGGAACTACATATCCATTTGAAGGTAACACGATAAAAACAATAGTATTTGAAGAAGGTTGTACAACTATACCGGAGAAGTTATGTATTAAAGCGACTTCATTATCTGACGTTACTATTCCTGAAACTGTTACACAGACGGGTTCCTTTATGAATTGTACATCATTAAAAGAAATATCAATACCTGATAGTGTAACTTCTATGTGGAGTAGTACATTTTATAACTGCACAAGTCTTGAAAATGTAAAATTACCAAGTACAAGGAAAAATATAGCGGCAAGTATGTTTCAAAATTGTATCAGCTTGACAAACATTGTGCTTCCTGATACAGTTACGGCGATTGGAAACAGTGCTTTTTATGGCTGTTCATCATTGGAAAATATTAATCTACCTGAAAATTTGACTACTGTCGGCAGTTCTGCTTTTTATGAATGTAGCAATCTTAAGGAAATAAATATTCCTGACAATGTTACGAGTATCGGTTCATCGTCATTTTATAACTGTGATACATTAACTTCTGTTAAAGCAAGCATAAAGGGTTCAATAGGCTCAAAAGCCTTTTACGACTGTGACGCACTAACCACACTTACACTCGGTGACGGAGTTACGGAAATCGGCTCTAATATATGCTATGGCTGCGACAGCTTAACGAATGTGACCTTAGGAAGCGGTATAACACAAATTCCCGACTCGGCGTTCCGCCTGTGTCAAAGCCTTACCACCGTAACGCTTCCGCGCTTCTGTAAGACAGTTGGATCTAATGCTTTTGCGGAAGATACAAAGCTTACAAGCGCGTATGTACCCGTAAGTGTGACGAGCATTGAAAACAATTCCTTCTCGTATCCTGCGAAAATGACCATGTATGGCAAAAGCGGCTCATACGCGGAGGAATACGCGAACAGCAGGAGTATGCCGTTCAACGCGGTTTCCGCGCCTATAACCTCCATGAGCTACTCGGATGGCGCGATTGGCATTGAGAGATACGAAAAAATCATACCGAAGCTTAATATCGAGCCGGCGTTTGACACAAGCACAGTAACCTTTGCGTCAAGTGACGAGACCGTCTGTACCGTTTCCGAAATCGGCGAGATTTACGGCAAGAAATACGGCACAGCGACAATAACGGCGACCTCCGACTCGGGGAAAATCGCGGTTATTGATGTCACGGTCGTACACCCGCCCGAGATTGCGTCTCTTAATGCCGCAAAAAATGGGAATATCTACACTGTCAGCTTGACAGCGTACTCGCTGCCGAATGATGCCGTGCTTTGGGTTGCGGCGTATGATAAAAATGATTGTTTGTTGGGCGTAAAGAACGTATATTTAAGCAACGATACCGCGACGGTTGACTTTGCCGCCGATGATGTCGCGGTATTCAGGGCGTTTATGTGGAACACTTCCACTATCGAGCCGATTACCCTTTGCAAGAAAATCAACGTATAGCAGAATACTAACGGAGCTCAGCATTGCGGCAATGCAGTCACAGCTATTCGATTGAGAATTTATAACCTCAAAATCATATTTGTGCGTCAGCTTAATTGACGAATTTAGAAAAATGTGGTATTATGTACTCAGGAAACATATTATGATTTTGCTAACAGAAATGAGGGAACACAGTTGAGGATACTTGGGATTGACCCGGGATACGCGATTGTCGGCTACGGCGTTATAGATTACATCGGTAACAAATTTAAGATTATAGAATACGGCGCGATAACGACCGACGCAAACGAAGAGATGAATTTCAGATTTAAAACAATACATGATGACTTAAACAGGATTATCGAACGCACCAATCCGGAATTCATGGCAATCGAGGAGTTATTCTTTAACAGTAACCAAAAAACCGCAATCAATGTAGCTCAGGCGCGGGGAGTTCTTTTGCTGTCCGCCCTTAATCACGGAGTTCGCGTGTACGAATATACTCCGCTTCAAGTTAAACAGGCTGTCGTTGGATACGGACGCGCCGACAAAACGCAGGTACAACAGCTTACCAAAACATTGCTGAACCTCGAAACGGTTCCGAAGCCGGATGACACGGCGGATGCACTGGCAATCGCGATATGTCACGCTCACTCATACAATCCGCGTGTTTCGGGTATGATGAATATTAAGAATGGAATTTAAAAATAGATAGAATGAAAAAATAGAATGGAATTTAAAAATCGACAGCATAGGCTGCCGATTTTTATTTATCATTTTTTATTTCTTGCTTCATAGCCATAGCCGTAACTATATCCGTACCCATAGTAATAATAACTGTCTTTGTTCTTCTTATCAACAGAGTATTTATTAAGAACAGCCCCCAAAATCCTGCAATTCGACTTTTGCAGCTGCTCAATTGTGGCTTTGGCAAACTTAAACGATATTCTTCCTTGCTCGATAACGATTACGGTACCGTCCGCAGCTCTTGAAACGATTGCCCCGTCAATGACAAGACCGAGCGGAACAGTATCTATTATAACATAATCATATCTGCTTCTTGCCGCCGCCAAAAGATCCGAAAACGCCTCCTGTGCAAGCAATTCGCTCGGATTAGGCGGATACGCTCCGATACCGATTATAGATAAATGATTGATATTGGTTTCGTATACTACCTCATCAAAGCTCTTTTCGCCTATAAGATAATGCGCAAGTCCGAACATGGGCTGAGTAATGTTATACTTATTTATAAACACGGAATTCCTCAAATCCGTATCAATATACAAAACATCCTTTCCCATTTCAGCCAAAGATAATGCCAGATTAAAAGAAACCTCGGTTTTACCCTCGTTCTGGAGCGTGCTTATAAATGAAACCACTTTGATATCCTTACCTATAAACTGCAAGTTTGAACGAAGCTTTTTATACGACTCTGTTTCGTTAAAGCTGCTTCCTTTTTTAACAGTCAAGTTAATCTTTTCATTCATATGCATTACCTCTTATTTTTATTTTTCTTCTTAACGCGACCGGAACCGCGTTTTTTCCTTTTTTCCTTTTCAACCTCTTCCTCATTGGCGGGAATGGCGGCAAGAAGAGTCAAATTCAGCCTATTCTCCACATCCTCAACCGTACAAACCTTATTATTAAGCATCTGCTTGAGGAAAATAACTATAATAACCAAAAGCGCGCCTAAAAGTACACCGACGGCAATGTTCTTTGTCGTGTTCGGCGACGTCGGAGCAGTCGGAACAATAGGCTCCTCAATCAAATTTACGGCGTTGACGTCTATTATATCAACAAACAACAGACTCGCTTTTTTGTATATACTGTACGCTATGTCCTTTGCTCTCTCCGGAATAGGGTCCGTAACTGTTATATAAAGAATTCTTGAATCCTCCGGCGTGGAAACGCTGACCTCGGAAAGGATTTCCTTGTCCGTTATATCCCAATCCACATCGTTTGCAACAAGTTCCATCAAATCACGGCTCTGAATTAGCTGCATCGCGTCGTTTACAAGCCACGTAGAGGTCACAATATCACTACTGGTAATCTCCGCTTCCTGCTTATTAATAATTATCATCTTTACCGTGGATTGATATTTCGGTGTTATAAGCGTAACAGTCACAACACCGGCGATGATACCGCCGATTATAGCCGCCACCAGTATTTTTATCCAGTTTGCCTTGATTAAATTAAGAATGTCAAGAATATTAATCTCATATGAATCATCCATATACTCTATTTCCCTTCAATAATTTTCTTCGCGTTGCCGTAAAATATAGCGCGAGCATATTCCTCACCGGCGGCTTTTATTATCCTGTTAATAAATCTGTAGGCATCCTGCCGCTCAAGCACGCTGTGATGAGTGTCGTTCCCGACGTAATCCGCCAGCCTATGCTTTACAATCTTTTTAAGGCGTTTTTTCAAGCTCCCGCTTGTTGACGCAAAGGAGGGCAGATTAATCTGATACGTAACCCCCTTATCCTTTAATGCCTCGAGCTTATCAAGCTTGTCCCCAAGATTAACATAACGCTCAACATGGGCTATAACGGGTCTATGCCCTGTGCCGATGACATTTTGTACCGCTGCCTCAAAATCGCCATACGATACCAACGGATAAAATTCAATCAGTATGTATTTCGTATTTGCCAATGTAAGAAGCCGATTATCTCTGATGAGTTCATAAGCATCGTATGAAAACTCAATTTCATTTCCGAGATAAAGCTTTAAATCTGTCTCACACTTACAATTTTCAACAAAGACTCTGAAGCTTTCGCAAATTTCCTCCTTTGGAACCGTAAAGCCCTTTCTTTGTGAATAATGCGGAGTCAGAATAACATCGCTGACACCGATTTCGGCAAGCTTATTCATTAAGCTTACGGACTGCTCAACGCTTTCAGAACCGTCATCAACCCGAGGGAGCAGATGAGAATGTACATCTATAAATTTAAAATCTTCGGGTATGTCAGTCTTCAAAGAACTCATCCCCTTTTAATATTTGCACCGTATGATTATATCAAAAATATACGCTTTTGTCAACAAATAAATAACTTATTTCCGAAAAACAATATTATTTCGTATATTATTTTTTATTACGCGCCTTTGCCCTTAATTGATTATTCAGAATTTTTTTCCTTATTCTCAGGCTTTCGGGTGTTACCTCCAAAAGCTCATCCTCAGCCAGAAATTCCAGGCAGGCCTCCAGACTCATCTGCACGGGCGGGGTCAGCTTTAACGCCTCATCGCTGCCCGATGCGCGTGTGTTTGTAAGCTGCTTCTTCTTGCATACGTTTACATTTATATCCTCCGCCTTGGGAGTAACACCGACAACCATTCCTTCATATACCCTATCTCCGGGATTGATGAATAACGCGCCTCTGTCCTGAACCTTAAACAGACCGTATCCCACGGCTTCACCGGTTTCAAAGGCAACAAGAGAACCCGTATGCCTGCTGCTGATTTCGCCCTTATAGGGCTGGTACTCATAAAATACAGAGTTTAGTATTCCCTCGCCCTTTGTATCGGTCAGAAATTCATTTCTGTAGCCCAAAAGTCCTCGGGCGGGGATTAGATATTCAAGCTTCATTCTGGAGCCCTGCGGCACCATCGACCGCATTTCGCCCTTGCGCTGACCTATTTTTTCCATAACAGAGCCCATACTTTCCTCGGGTACATCGATTATCAGTCTTTCTATAGGCTCGCACCTTACGCCGTCAATTTCCTTATACAAAACCCTTGGCGTACCCACGGAAAATTCATATCCTTCACGGCGCATGGTTTCAATGAGAATAGATATATGCATTTCACCTCTGCCGGCAACCTTAAAGCTGTCTGTGGTTTCACCGTCGGTTACTCTTAATGATACATCCTTTAACAGCTCGCGCATCAATCTGTCACGAAGCTGTCTGGAGGTTACAAACTTTCCCTCCTGTCCGGCGAACGGACTGTCGTTTACGGAAAATGTCATTTCAATCGTAGGCTCGCTTATTTTCACAAACGGCAGCGGTGTAGGATCCTCCGGCGCGGTTATTGTGTCGCCTATCGTGATTTCCGGTATACCCGAAAAACAGATTATATCTCCCACCATCGCGCTGTCAACGGCGGTTCTGTCCAAGCCGTCGATTTGGTACAAATTTACCATCTTTGATTTATACGGCTCATGATTATTGTGATACTCAGACACAATAACCTCCTGATTTTGCTTGACCGAGCCCCTTTCGATCCTGCCAATGCCTATACGCCCGACATAGTCGTTATAGTCAATCGAGGAAACGAGCATTTGCAGAGGCGCGTTCTCATCGCCTTCCGGCGCGGGTATATAATTCTTTATGGTTTCAAACAGAACCTTTAGATCTTTGCCCTCCTCATACTGGGAAAGAGACGCTGTACCCGCCCTGCCCGAGCAGAACAAAATCGGGCTTTCGAGCTGCTCATCATTCGCGTCAAGCTCAATGAGCAAATCAAGGATTTCATCGGGTATTTCGTCAAGTCTTGCATCGGGTCTGTCTATCTTGTTAACCACGACGATGACACGGTGGTTCATTTCAAGAGCCTTAGACAATACGAACCTTGTCTGCGGCATCGGTCCCTCCGCGGCATCGACAAGTAATATTACCCCGTTTACCATTTTTAGGATACGTTCCACCTCGCCGCTGAAATCAGCGTGTCCCGGGGTGTCAATAATATTCATCTTTATGTCCTCATAATATACCGAGGTATTTTTTGCCAAAATAGTTATGCCGCGTTCGCGTTCCAAGTCATTGTTATCCATGACGCGTTCCTCGACAACCTGATTTTCCCTGTATACTCCGCCTTGCTTGAGCATTTCATCGACCAGTGTTGTCTTTCCGTGATCAACGTGGGCTATAATCGCTATATTTCTCAAATCTTCTCTTACCATAAAACAAATCTCCTTTTGCAAGAAAACAGACACGGTGCACCGTGCCTTGCCGTAAATATTATAACATATACATACCGTGTCTGTAAACCTAAAATATATTCAAAAATCCATATCAATATCGGCAATTATTGATATATTTTCCTAAACCCGCCATACACCGTCACAATCCCGATACAGCTCTTTAAACCCCGCATATGCCTTGTCCGCCCTTTTGCCGTCTGTGAAAATTCCGAATACAGCGCTTCCGCTGCCGCTCATCATTGAATAATCGGCGCCAAGCTCAAGCAGCGCTTTTTTATATTCCCGAATTTCAGGACATGCGGCTACGGATACATTCTCCAGAATATTGCCCATGTTTTTGAACATTTCGGCGGGGTTGCCATTTTTAATTCCATCGATCAGTCCGTCGATATTAAGACTCGCGGGCTTTTTTGTAAAATCAAGATGCTCATACGCCCATTTTGTAGAGATGCTCTGCCTTGGCTTGGCTATTACAAAATTAAGAGGCGGCGGCTCAGGCAGCTTCGTGAGGGCTTCGCCCGTCCCCTCGGCAAGAGCGCAGCCTCCCATAACGCAGTATGGTATATCCGCCCCTAAGGTCCCGCCGATTTTCATTCGTTCGCTCAAGCTTAAGGGTTCCCCGAAAAGTCTGTTCAGTCCGTTTATAACCCCTGCCGCGTCAGCGCTTCCGCCCGCCATTCCCGCGCCCATCGGTATCCTCTTTTCGATATATATATCACAACCCGCCGCGTGAGTATTATCAAAAAAAGCCTTCGCTGCTCTGTAGGCAAGATTGCTTTCATCGCAGGGCATATTCCTGTCATCGCTCCTAAGTACAATTCTTTTATCCTCGCGCAGCGAAACGGTTACAGTATCGAAAACATCGACCTGCATCATCACCATGCGCACCGTGTGGTAACCGTTTGGCAGTCTGTCAAGCACATCAATTCCAAGATTGATTTTTGCTCTGCACTTCATCACCGTTTTATTTTCCATAAGCTCCTCCGGGGGTTGTTATTCGGTCAAAAATTTTTTAATAATATTTTTGGCGATAGGGGTTGCCGAGGAACCTCCGGAGCTTCCGTCGTTTTCCAAAATAACCGCGACGCAAATCTTCGGATTTTCCGCCGGAGCGTAGCCCACAAACCATGCGTGATCCTTATCCGTTTCATTCTCAGCCGTTCCCGTCTTGCCGGCAACGGTGATACCGCTTATCTGCGCGGAGGTTCCGGTTCCTTCCGAAACAACGCCTATCATCATATCCTCCACATAATCGGCACACGCAACGCCTACGCTGTCATACAGCACGGACGGCTTCGTCTGCCCTATCACAGTTCCGTTTTCGGTAGTTACCATTTCCACCAAATACGGCTTCATCATCCTGCCGTTGTTGGCGATAGCGCTTCCCACCATCGCAATATGCAAAGGCGTCATAACCAGACCGCCCTGACCGATTGACACCAGTGCGCCGTCCAAATCTGTCATTCTTTTATACTGGATTTGGCTTTGTGATACGGGTATATCAAAGTCAAACGACTTGTTTATACCGAACTTTTCAGCCTCTTCCTTAACCTTGTCCGCACCCATCTCATACCCCAAGGTGCAGAATACATAATTGCTGGATTTCTCAAAGGCGGTCTTTATATCTATATTCCCAAACGATTCCTTTCCGTAGTTGTAAACCTCAACGCTGCCTTGCTTGAACACACCCTCGTCATTGAAGGTTTCTGTTGTCATTCCGTTTTCGTAAGCGCCTGCTGCGGTTATGATTTTATACGTAGAGCCGGGAGGATATAAGCCCTGCGTCGCTCTCGACAAGAACGGAGAATTTTCGTCCTCCACTATCGATACCCAATCGTCCTCGATTGCGGAAGGGTCAAAATCAGGCAGGCTGACCATAGCCAAAATCTGACCGGTGGTAGGCTCCATAGCGACTATCGCTCCGTTTCTGCCGCTCAGCTGCTCATAGGCGTACTCCTGCAGCTCGTCAAGAATTGTAAGATGAAGATTATTTCCGCTTCGTATTTCGTTTAATGTAATTCCTATATTTCCCTTTCCTATAAGCTCATCATCATAAGTCATTTCAAGCTGCGTCTTTCCGTAAATCTGAGAGCAGTAACCGATAATGTGCGAATACAGATTTCCGCGCGGATATTTTCTGATACGCGCATCTCCGTCAACCTCAGTTTCAGCAAGAAGCACGCCGTCGCTTGAATAAATACTGCCGCGCTTCACCTGCTGCTCGCTTTCCCACTGACGCTGATTATATGAATTTGTATATATTTCATCGGCTTTAAACATGTTGAACCATAAAAGATAGGTTATCAACGCCAAAAACAGGAGAGAAATGGCGACTAAGACTCTTATAATTCTTTTGTTTGTATTCATGAATTCAAGTCCCCCTTACGCCCCGTCTTTGCCGAGATTGCCTGAATAATGCCAAGGGATGCGAAGCTGATGACAATCGATGTTCCGCCATAGCTGACAAACGGCAGCGTTATGCCGGTAAGCGGTATCATTTTTGTAACGCCGCCGATTATTATAAAGGTCTGAAGCGCAAACATAACCGTCACGCCGAAGCTTACCGCCTTATCATACGGATCGCTTGCCATAATGGAAATCTTGAAGCACCTGTATGAAATCAAAAAGAACAGCAGAATAACCGCAACTCCGCCAAATACTCCCATTTCCTCGCATATCGCCGCGAATATAAAATCAGAATGTACCTCCGGTATATAATACGGAGATCCGTTGCCCAATCCCCTTCCAAAGTAACCGCCGGACGCAATGGCAAATAACGACTGAGTGATCTGGTAGCCCTTATTGGCTATATCCGACCACGGGTCAAGCCATGTGGACACACGAACTTGGATATGATAAAGGAATTTATAGCCGATAAAGCCTATGGCGGCAAGTACGCCGATATTCATAAACAGCAGCTTTTTATCCGGCTCGTATACATACATCATAAACAAATATATGGAGAACATAACCAATATTGTTCCCCAGTCCCTTTGCAGAACCAAAAATCCGACAAAAAAGTACGATATAGCCAGTGTCACCCACTTTGGCTTAAGCTTTCCGAAAACCGGCTTTGACCATGCCCCGGAATAGTAGCACGACAAACACATAATAAACATAATTTTGGTTATTTCGGACGGCTGAAAAGAAATTATTCCAAACGACACCCAGTTTTTAGAACCGTTGACCGAGGTTCCGAAAACCAGTGTAAACAAAAACAGCAGTACGCCGATGGCGAAGTAAACGTACCAAAAGCGATCCCAAATTTGAATTTTATAATATATCGCGTATGCCACAAAAAACACCGCGCCGCCAACCAAAATCCAAATAATCTGTCTAAATCCGTAGTTTAAATTAATTCTGCACAGCTCAAGAACGCCGATAGATAAAAGCATAAACACCATCAGCATGATAAACTTATCCCCCATTCGCGCAAGGACAAGCACGGTATACATAATCAAAAACAGGACAAGCACTGCGGCTCCTGTATAAAGTATGTTAAAATTATACTCCTTAGATATAAAGAGCAGGACAAAGCCAAGAACGTCAAGCAACACAAGCAGATATGCCGGTTTTCGGTAGTTAGCCGACTTTAAACGCTCCATTCCCATTTTCTCACCGCCTCGCTTTAGGTTTCAAATACAAAATTTAAACCGCCGATAGATATGGTATCCTCGGTGTCAAGAATAACCTCGCTTAATATTCTCTGACCGTTTACCAATGTTCCGTTCCTGCTGCCCAGATCCTCAAGATACCATTCGCCGTTCTCGTACCAAATAATAAGGTGTTTTTGTGAAACAAACCTCTCGTTTATTATTATATCACAGTCGGGACTTCTGCCTATTACCGCTTCGCCGTATATGTTATATCTGCGTTTCAGCGGTTCTGTCGGCTTCGCTTTGGATTTTACGGGACGCAAGCTTGAGCAGGCGGCATCACTGATGCTGTTGTCCTCAAACCTGCTCATTTTTTTTACATCAAGATATATGAGCCTTATCACAAATACGATAAAAACATATATTATTACTGTGAAGACATAGCTCAATACTGTTGAAATAAAGCTGTATATTGTCATGTTATTCTCCTTGTATTCAAAGTCTTTTTTATTCAAAGTCCTTTAATCATTCAGAGCCCTTTAATATTCATTCCAATAATCATCATCGCTTCCGGAGTCCGCGGCATCCTCGTTGACTATCTTGTTCTTCTTGCCCATTATATAAAGCAGTATCGCGAATACTATACCGGCGGCAAAGCATCCGAGGTACAAATATACAATCGGAGGGGTTTCGAATTTTATGGTTGACAACGGGTTATAAAACGACGCGGCGGATCTATATTCGCTTATGCCGGCATCAAATTCAACGGGAGACGTCTCACACATGCGCATAAACAAACGATAAATAAACTCCGCGGCGGTCTGTCTATCGAAACGGTTTTCCGTGTTACAGAGAGCCATGCCGTCGTTTATTATTCCCTCTCTCGCGCCCAGAGCCAAGGCTCCGAGCGAGTCCTTCTTCATATACTGAATATCGGGGTAATTTAAATATATACTCTCATATGGACGATCATCATCATTTCCCAAATCGGGAATGTAGTAGCCCTTGTAGTCCACAAGCAGCGCGAGACTCATTGTAAAGCTGTCCTCCAGTCCCACTGCAGAGTTGCCGTTAAACCGAAGTCCGCCCTGCTCCGTGTACAGCTTGATATTCGCGTTCTCTATTGAAGCAACATACACCGCCTGAGGGTCAGACTCGTCTACATCATTATAATCCGCTCTGGCATCGGTGTCTACGGTGAACAGTATACCGGCAACGGCTCTTGCCGCGTCATAATTGGTGTATTGTTCATACGGTCTGAATTTTGAACCGACTGTCGCGAAATAATCCTTTGAAACAAGAAGCTTTATATGTTCCCGCTGTTTTTCGTCAAGCTCATCTATATCCGTTATTTCAGGCGTATTATCCTTTGTCTTATACAAGCCCGATGTATTGGTTTTGAATTCTATGGCATTATTGCATTGGTCAAATATACCGCCTATATTAAAATCGCGTCCGTCACAGGTGTTAAACACACTGTCATATTCACCGCTCGCCGGAATGGAAAAATTAACCTTTACCGGCAGCTTGTCGATGCTGTTGTTATCCTCATCATAAAAGTTAATAATATATCCGCCGCCGATTGCCGAACCCATCTCAACCGTAAAATCACCGTAATCATTTATTATCATATCGCAAGTCGCATTATCCATAACTATCCCGTGGCTGTTATCGCCTATCAGTATTCTCATGTTGGATATGCCCAAACCGTTCTTCTGCAAATCCTCCTCAAAGACTACTCGTGGAGCTGAATCCTCGTTCAGGTTGGTTATTATTATCTGAATAGGTATGACAATCTCTTTATTGGGGGTTATTCCGCGCTCACTAACAAGCATCCACAGCTCATCGCTCGTCCTTACAGCGGCGCTTGCGGCATCATTTATTTTTTCAAGATTTATATACGCCGTGTTGTCCTCCGCCTCAATCTCGATTTTTGAATTTCTGAGACACGCGGCGGTTATATACGCGGCAATCTCATTCAAAGCCGGTCCGCTCGGGGAGTTTTCGCCGAGCGAGTCCAAAATCTCATTCAAATACTCCTTATACTCCTCAATGGTGGTATAATTTTCGGTTCTACTAAAGTCAATGCTTATATTTGATATTGTCTCGCTGCCGCGCTGTGCGTCTTCAATAAATCCCATTTTCAGCAAGTCATCATCCAAGGCGGCAACGGTACCTATTTCGGTTGCTACGTATCCGCAGCTTGTTCCGGCGTATTTAAGCTTTGCGTAATAGAGCGATCCGTTATGCATTCCGCTTGCGGACTCTAAATATTCCGGTATATAGTGAACAATAAACGTTCCGTCGTTAAGCTCGGCGAAGTACTGAATTTTGCAGCTTTCGGGCGAACGTGTCCACATAGTGCCGGATGGATCCTGCTGTGGCGGATGATAGTTTCCGTCGGCATGGTCGATATAGTAATCATCGGCACAGTTTAGAACCTCAGCCGGTATTACATCAAGATCAAACGTATTTTTCACACACCGGAGCAGCGTCTCAGGTGTTACAAGCTTAGCGCTTCCGCTTATGGGTGCATTGGGATTTGCTCTGTCGCGCCTGCTGTATGCCAAAAACTGCCACCATATTATTTCCGACATTTTACTGTTCCATGCTGCCGTATCAAGAACGATTTTGCCGCCGTTGTCGCTTTCAAAATCAGTTGTGTAGCACGCTCCAAATCTGCACAGATAATCGCTAAGCGCTGTTCTCTTCTCGGTACTTAACGTATAGGTGACGTCCTTATACCCTTTTTCCGTTGTATCATTATCGGCAAACGCGGTCACACACACGGATAATGATGATATGATGAGCGCTGTCAGCGTTATGAAATAAGTAAATTTACTTCTCATTTTAATTCCTCATTCAAAAATTATTAGCTGCCCATTTTGGGCATAATAAACTGTTTTTATTATACCACATTTTTTATATTTTTCAATATTATATTGTTTTTTTGTGGAATATTTTAGATATGTTATCTTTAAATCTTTCAAAAGCGCAAGCAAAAAGAGACCCGAAGGTCTCTTTTTGAATATTTCTTAATTTCTTAAGCCGCAGAAGGATTATTCAGCAGGCTCTTCAGTAGCTTCCGGCTCTTCAGTAGCTTCAGGCTCTGCTGTAGCTTCTGTTTCAGCGGTAGCTTCCGGCTCTGCTGTAGCCTCAGCTTCAGCATCAGAATTTGTAATGTAAATTCTGTCGATTACCGTAGCCGCCTCAGCGCGTGTAGCGTTATCCTGAGGTCTGAAGTTTCCGTTTTCGTCACCCTGGAGCAATCCAAGCGTGCTCATGCCGGCAACATAGGTCTTAGCATAATCCGAAACCTTATCGGCATCGCCGTATGTTGTAGCGGAGTCTGATGTAGCGTTCAGGTAACGACCGAGGATCGTAGCCATCTGCTCACGTGTGATTTCAGTATCCGGATCAAACTCTGTTGCGCTGATACCGTTTACTATACCTGCCTCTGTAGCAGCTATAACATAAGGTGCATACCACTCTGTAGCGGGAACGTCAACGAACTGTGATGTTGTTGATGTAGCGGTCAAGCCGAATACATTAACAGCCATCTTCGTGAACTCAGCACGTGTTACGTTAGCCTCCGGCAAGAACTGCGTATCGGATACGCCGTTTACTATACCTGCATAGTAGAGATCCATGATGTACTCATAGCCCCAATATGTCATCGGAACATCCTCGAATACCTGTCCAACAGTCGGCAAGGAAGTTACTACCGGTGCCGATGTGGGAGCAGCAGTAGCTGTTGATGAACCTGTTCCCCAGGTTGAAGTATTTGTGGTCGAGCTGGGTCTGCTGCCTATTGTGTATGTCTTAGACGTTACTGTCAATGTGCCGTTCTCATTCGCAACAACCTCTGCCTCAGCGCCGTTTACATAAGCAACAACATCGGATGCGAATACATCGCCTTCCAGGGCTTCAACAGTGATTTCAGCATTATACTTTGAGCTGTACTCAAATACCTGAACAGCAACCTTGGGATCAACACTGACCTTATACCAAGCTACATTTGTCGCTTCGTAATTACCGTTTGTTGTCTTTTCTGCCTTGGTGCTTACAGAATTTTTTACAACAGGCTCCGTTATCTGGAATCCTACTGTCTTAATTGTGCTCTTAACCGTCAAATCAACGTAATTCTGGCTATCATAAATTACTCTGATAGTATGGTCATCTATCTTCTTAGCTGTGATGTTTCCGGCAGCGGGATCATATGTTACCCAATCGGGATCTCCCTCTGTCTTTGTAACCTGAAGTACAAGACCCGTGAGGTCAATATCAGCGTCTGTGAAGCCCTCGTCATACTGTGTCTTCGCGGGTTCTGTGCTAACCGTTACTTCCGTAACATCATCAGCAGCAACCGTTACGATTTCCGCAGCAGCGTTGTCAGCGTCAAGAACGATGTTTGTCGCATTCCAGTCAACAGCAAATCCGTCAACGGTTTCGATTGTCTTTATAACATAAGTACCGTTGGGTACGTTTGCCGAGAATACATCGCCCGACTGTGTCAACTCAACCTCTTCGCCGTTTTCATCAACAACTACGATACCTTTAACGTTTTCACCGGCATCAATCGTGATGGTGATATTTCCAACAGGTGCGGGTGTAGCCGTTACAACAGGAGCTTCTGTGGGCTCAGTTGTGGGAGCTTCCGTAGGCTCGGTTGTAGGAGCTTCTGTAGGAGCTTCTGTAGGAGCTGTTGTCGGTGCGTCTGTAGGAGCTGTTGTAGGTGTAGCTGTCGGCACTGCTGTAGGTGTAGCCGTCGGCTCCGGTGTAGCTGTTGCAGGAGCAGCCTCAGCAACTGTTACAATGATGTCACTCGTCTTAGAATTGAGATCATTAAACATAGAGTCTACAGTGCTTGAATAAGTATTTACAAAATCATAAGTACCAACCGCTGTGTCTGCCGGCACAGTTACTTTAAATTGTACAAGAGGTTCACCAGCTTTTACGGTAACAACACTGAATGCACCAACAAGTATCTCGTCACTTGTAATATTAACTGTCATGCCTGATGTGCCTTCCTGAGCAACCGTAAACTTTGTAGAATCATATTGCCAGATAAGCTGTGAACCGAATCCAAGAGTTATATCTTGATCTGCAATAATAGAAATAACGCCGTCAGCACCCGGCTCTATAGATTCTGATACTGAGCTAAATGTATACAGATCATCCGCAAATACATTTATCGCACAAAAGCTAAATATCATAGATATAGCTACCAAAAGCGCTAACGCCTTTTTAAAATTTTTCATCGTGAAAAATATCCCCTTCCATAAGTGTTTTTTATAAATTTAAGATTAGTCTGTATGTGGCAGACCGTCGATCATCTTCATAGCATACTGCATGATCACCATTGCGTCCTTATTATTTACAGTACCGTCAAGATTTACATCAGATGCGGTAAGATCCAAATCTGCATCCGTAACAATCTTCATAGCATACTGCATAACAAGCATAGCATCCAAGTTGTTTGCTGTTCCATCACCGTTTGCATCACCGTAAATAACATCGCTGCCGTCATCCGCATTTGAAAGTGAGAACGACTTTGCATCGGGTATTTCAACATCTGTGCCGCCAATCTTCACAACGATTACAGAATCGCTTGTGTAGTTTTCCTTTGACAGTCTGAACGAATAAGTACCGGAAGCCTCTCCCGCATACTGATTTATGTAACCCACAGGTGTGGTTGACGAGAAGCCTGTCGTGTTATTTCCGTTCGCAATCGCTGTAATATCATATACAAAGAACGTCATCTGATCAGGAACATCTTTTACACTGAACGGAACGCTTACCGTATAATAACTGTCGCCTACCGTTGCTGTAATATCGCCAATAGTAATCGTCGAATTGGTAGCAACATCGTCAGCCGCCGCTACCGCTACTTCTTCAACCGCTTCCGCTTCAACGGCTTCGGTTTCCAAAGGAACAACAACTTCCTCAATATCCTCCGTGACCTCCGCGTCCGGAGCAGCTTCGGCGTTCTCCTCCGTCTCAACCGCTTCAGCTTCGTCTGCCGCCGCTTCGTCTACTGTTGCCTCAATGACGGTTTCAGCCTCGTCCGCGTCAACCTCATCGGCAAAGACAAGACCGGCAGTGGCGGAAAGCATCATCAATGCAGCCGTAAGAGCCGCGCCAAATTTAAAAATTCTCTTTTTCATTTAATTTTCCTCCTAATTTTGCCTGTTTTATAAAATCGTCGATTTCTTCCCAATTAAATCTGCAATTTTACTACAATCTCAAAATTCGAGGTTATCCTCCTTTCCCCTAAAATGTGTGAATGCGATTATTGCAACCAAAAATTACAGAACAAAAGTACAACAAACGCATTTTATTAATTTTGCAATATTACAATACGATAGTATTATACAACGAAACATCAAAAATTTCAAGCCTTTTTTTAAAAAATTTTTAAATTTTTCAATATTATTAAAAAATCTTGACTTTCTGTTGACTTTTTGTTATGTTTGTATATAATGTTGGTATGAAAAAAGAGATTTATTTTAAATTATTAACGGTATTAACAATTATTTCAATTTTTTTCACGCTTAGCGGATGCGGAAGCCGCCGGGCGGTATCGGATACTCGTTTTATTTTGGACACGGTCTGCACGATTACCGTCGGCGGTTCCGATAACCCCGAAAAGATAATATCCGAAGCCTTTGACGCGGCAACCGCAATTGAAAACAAAATCGATTATTATGACACGAGCTCGGTTGTTTCCGTATTTAACGGCGCGGAGGCGGGAACGCCCGTCGCGCTTGACGATGATACCTATAACATTGTCAGCCGCGCGCTTGAGGTGTCGGAAAGCTCGGGCGGCGCCTTTGACATAACAATCGCCCCCGTCAACGACCTTTGGGACTTTAAGTCGGAAAATCACGTTGTTCCCGACGCGGAACAAATCCAAAGCCGCCTTAAAGCCGTAGGCTACGAAAAGCTTGTGCTTGACAGCGGGAACAAAACCCTTACGAAAACGGAGAACGGCGTTAAAATCGACCTCGGAGGATGCGGCAAGGGGTATTGCTGTCAAGCGGCTCTTGATTATATATCCGAAAATTACCCCGACTGCTACGCTATATTGGACTTTGGCGGAAACGTCAGCGTTTACGGCAAAAATCCAAGGAGAGCGGACGGCTCGTTCAGTGTCGGCATACAGGACCCGGAAGCGCAGACGGGGGTATATTCGCAGACTGTCAGTATTAATTCGGGCGAAAGCGTTGTTACCAGCGGAACATATCAGCGTCATTTTATGGCGGACGGCGTAAACTATCACCATATATTGGATCCCGCGACAGGCTTTCCGGCGCAAACAAATATTTCGAGCGTCAGCATCGTCTGCGGCTCGTCGCTCACGGCTGACTGTCTTTCGACCGCCTGTCTGGTTCTGGGAAAAGAGGACGGCACGGCTCTCGCGGAAAAATACGGCGCTCAGTCAATTTGGATAGAAACGGACGCGGATTATTAATTAATTTTGGACAGAAGCGGACGCGGATTATTAATTAATAAGAATTAACAAGGAGAGAAAAATATTGATTATAATAAACGGAAACATTCTGACAATGAGCGATACGCACAAAAACATAGAAAACGGATATATCAAAATCGAAAATCACAAGATTACCGAAGTCGGTCATATGTCGGAGCTTAAAATCGCGAATAACAATTCCGAAATAATTGACGCGGGAGGCAGGCTCATCACACCCGGGCTTGTTGACGCGCACTCACACCTTGGAATGTGGGAGGACGGTCTTAGCTTTGAAGGCGACGACGGAAACGAGGACACGGATCCCGTCACCCCTCATCTGCGTGCCATTGACGCGGTAAACCCGATGGAGAACGCGTTCAAAGAGGCCTTTGAAGCCGGCATTACCACGGTTATAACCGGCCCCGGAAGCACAAATCCGATAGGAGGACAGGCAGCCGCCGTAAAAACGTATGGCAAGCGTGTTGACGATATGATAGTAAAAGCGCCTGTGGCGATAAAAATCGCGCTGGGGGAAAACCCAAAATCCGCGTACAACGACAAGGATCGTTCGCCTGTGACGCGAATGGCGACGGCATCGCTCATACGCGAAACTCTGCGCGCAGCCCTGGAATATAAACAGAGGCTTGAAAAGTACAACGAAAATCCCTCCGAGGAAGAGAAACCCGACTATGACATCAAGTATGAGGCTCTTTTGCCGGCGCTTGACAAAAAAATACCTCTGCACGCGCACGCGCACAGGGCGGACGATATTTTTACGGCGATACGAATCGCACGGGAATTTGATTTAAAGCTGGTACTGGTTCACTGCACCGAGGGATACCTGATTGCGGACAGCTTAAAGCACGAGGGATACCCCGTTTTATCCGGTCCGATTTTAACCGACAGGAGCAAACCGGAGCTGAAAAATCAAAGTGAAGCCGCTCCGTCCGTCTTGGAAAAGGCGGGAATTTTGGTTTCGATAATAACCGACCACCCCGAAACACCCGAAAAATTTCTGCCGCTATGCGCCGCGATGGCCGTTAAATACGGCATGAGTCGTGAAGCCGCGCTGAGAGCCATAACAATAAATCCGGCGGTTACCTGCGGCATTGACGACGCCGTCGGTTCAATCGACACAGGAAAACATTCGGATATTGTAATATGGGACGGCGACCCTTTAGATATAATGGGAAAACCGTATAAGGTGATTGTATAAGGTGTAAAATTTTACACCTGTGCCTACCGCTTAATAAAATCAACATAAACAGCCGCTGTCGCGTTTATGCAGACAGCGGCTGTTTTGCTTAATCTATTGTGACTTATACTCATTAATTAAATCCACAAACAATTTACCGTATTGGCTGAGCTTTGCAGCTCCTACACCTGATACATCCGAAAATTCCTCCATTGTTTCGGGCAGCTTTTCACACATATCCCTAAGCGAAGCATCCGAAAATATAACATATGCAGGCACGCTCTGTTTTATCGCAAGCTGCTTTCTGAGCTCCTTTAAGCGCGCAAACAGTACCTCGTCTGTTTCCGCTGAAGCAATGCTCTTTTTTTCTCTCGTCAAACGCTCTTTCGGCAAGCGCATGGACAGCCGTTCACCGTTGAACAGTATTTTATTTGCCTTTCTGCACGGCAATACCACATTGTAATTATCCTCATCAATCATCAGGTATCCGCACTTGATAAGATATTCGATTATACGGACTATTTTGGGTTTTGTGTAATTCCCTAAAATTCCATATGTAGACAGATTATCAAGGTGTCTGTTTAAAACCTTTTCACTTTTGGAACCGGCAAGCACATCCGCAATCATATTCTTGCCGTATGACTGACGGCGTTTTACAATCCGCATAACACAGCTGATAATCTTCTGTGCGTCCTCGGTTATGTCCACCATCTCAAAATTGGTATTGCAGTTTGAGCAGTGACCGCAGTTCATTTCAGCGCTTTCACCAAAATATTTTAAAATAAAGCCGCGCAGGCAATCATCTGTTGTGCAATAAAACGTCATTTGCTTTAGCCGCTCCAAATCCCGCTCCCTTATACGCTCACGCATTTCCTCTGACAGCTCGGTATTTTCCTCACTGTTTTCTATCATAAACTTATTTGTTCTGACATCACCCGGAGTATATAACAAAATACAGTCCGCCGGTTCGCCGTCGCGTCCGGCTCTGCCTGCCTCCTGATAATAGCTTTCCAAATTTTTCGGCATATTATAATGTACCACAAAGCTGACGTTTGACTTATCAATCCCCATACCGAATGCATTCGTTGCAACCATTACGGTTTTTCTGTCAAACAAAAAATCGTCCTGATTTTTCTGCCGCTCCTCAGGCTCAAGCCCCGCGTGGTATCCGGTTGCGGAAAAGCCGCGTTTACAAAGCTCATCACACAGGCTTTCGACACCCTTTCGGCTTATAGCGTAAACTATACCGCTTTTGCCCGCCATATTGGGGCGGCTTAGAAAATATACAAGTTCATTAAATTTATCCTTTGCCTTTGGTCGCTTTACCTCAAAATATAAATTTTTTCTGTCAAAGCCTGTTACAATGACAAACGGATTATTTAAGCGCAGTATTTCCGCAACGTCCCTGCGGACGCTTTTGGTGGCTGTGGCGGTAAACGCCCCAACCACAGGCCTATAGGACAGCGCCTGTATAAAATCAACTATTTTAAGGTATCCCGGTCTGAAGTCCTGTCCCCACTGAGATACGCAATGTGCCTCGTCAACGGTTACCATCGAAATTTTAACCGACTCAGCAAGGCTCATAAACTCGTCGGTTCCAAGACGTTCCGGCGCAACATATATTATCTTGTATGCACCGTTCCTTGCGTTGTGATATACCTCTCTCAGCTCAAGGTAATGCAAGGAGCTGTTAATATACGCACACGGAACTCCTGCCTCGGCTAAGGCTCTGACCTGGTCCTTCATAAGAGATATAAGCGGAGAAACCACTATCGTTATCCCGTCCATAAGCATAGCGGGCACCTGATAGCATACAGACTTACCGGCTCCTGTCGGCATTACACCCAGAACATCTCTGCCGCTTAATAAATTATCAACTATTTCTTCCTGACCGGGACGAAAGAAATCATGCCCGAAATACTTCTTTAACACATCACGCTTTGTCATCTGATACCTTCCGTAAATTCGGCAAGTATGCCCTCTTTAAGACCGGCTGAGGAAACGATTACACTATCCGTTTTTATTTTATCGATAAGCTCGATTATAGGCGTTACTCCCGCCACAACCGTATCTGTTCTGCCGCTTTCAATACCCGCGTCCGCACGTTCTGTGTCGGACATCTCCAGTACTTCTGAAAACGCCCTCTTTACCGCTTCGCTTGTCATAGTATGTCCGTGCAGTGCGCTTCTGTTAATATTCGGCGTTTTATTCTCCACTACCGCCAGATTATAGATGCTGCCTCCCATCCCCACAATGGGAAGTCCCTCGGCATCCTCCAGCCATTGAACCTTATCGAGGCAGCTGCTTATATAATCGGACATACCGGAAAGAGCCTCGGGGCTTTCGCCTCTCGCCAAGAACTGCTCGGTCATGTTGACCGCCCCGACGGGAATACTTGTTCTCGCCAAAGGCTCGTTGCCTTCAACCAATATTATCTCCGTGCTTCCGCCGCCCGTGTCAACAATTACACAATCGTCCACATCAAGCGTGCTTGTCACGCCCAGAAAATCATACTCCGCCTCCTGCTCTCCCTTTATTACCCGAATAATTATTCCTGTTTCCGCCTCGACCCGCTCTATAAATTCATCACGATTTCCCGCGCCGCGAACAGCCGCAGTCGCAACCGCTATTACATCGCGGATTTTATATTCGTCTATAATCTCCTTAAACTCCTTCAGCGCTTCAATAGTACGACTTACAGCCTCCGGCTGCAGGCTTCCGTTAATATTCATTCCCTCGCTGAGCCTCGCCATCTTGCGGCAGCGTTCCAAATACCTGTACGCGCCTGTCTCCTCGTTTATCTCCGCTATGTCCATTCTAACGGAATTTGAACCTAAATCAATTATCGATAATAGCATATTATCCTCCGTTTGCTTTAAAATTATCACAAAATTACCAATTAGCACAAAATTAACATTTACTATCACAAAATTACCGTATTACCGCAAAAATACTATACTACCGCAAAATTGCCATAATGCGCCTAATTACCACAGCGCGTCATAAATCGGCTGCAGCCTTCCCGGCACGCCAAAGTCGGGCGGTACCGTCACATCCAAATATTTCTCTGTTGTTCTGCTGCCGCAGGTGAGAGTCGCCTTTGCCCGAACGGTCTTTGCCCCTTCCAGCAATGACGGCGGATTTATTCTGCCTGAATTTGTTATAACGCTTTTCCTTAAACCGAATAAATCCTTAATGGAAAAGCTCTCGTTTATATTCCATTTTATATTGACCTTTTCACCGTTTGACGCGGTATAGCTCGACGGCAAATCACTTGTCACATTATCAAACGAGATATTATCGCCCTTTAAATTCGAAATTGCTTCACGCAAGGCGACAACCTCCTTATCATCGGTAGATGAAATCAAAAGCTTTGGCGCGTTGTCTTTGAGCGCGTTGTTTTCGAGCGAGTTACCTTCGAAATAATTTGAGTACAGCTCCAGACTGTCTGTTGAATTGCCGCTTGTCTCCATGCCGTCAATAATAAAGCTTACCCGCGCCTTGCCGGCGCTCACCGCTTCATAAACTATATCGGTTACATCAATCCTAATTCCTCCCAAAACATCAATACCGTTATAGGACTTGACCAAGGTCTGTTCGCCCTCGGGTCTGCTGTCATAGGACAGATCCGCTCCCGACCAATCGTCGTTTTCAAGATAATACACGTTTAATTTTATGTTTGCCGACTTGTTTACGGGTCTTATAAAAATCTCCGCGTTGTCAACCGCTCCTATAATATTGCGGAGATCGAGGTTGAACTTTAGGTATGCCGCAGAGCCGTTATCGACTGCCAATATTCCGTTATTTATTTTTAACAGCTCGTCTGATTTTATGTTCGGATATGCCGATGAAACATATCCGTTTGTGTCAAGGTGTGATTTTTCCGGAGTTGTCGGATCCGAATCGTATATATCCCCCACAATTATTTTGAGATAAGGACGCAGCACGGGGTCATCGCTGTCCGATGACGCAATTCTGATGGGAATGCTGTTGCTTATAGTAGGGCTGAGCTTTAGGGTAATCACCTTGTCCTCATAACCGGCTGTTCTTTTTACAAATTCCGTCAAATCAATCTCAAGAAAGCAGCCGCCGTCCGCTCCGGAGGCGGTACACAAATATTGTTCCTCGCCCTTAGGCTTGCTCGCCCACGTCATACTGTCATCCCAATTGTCATTGTCAATATAGCTCACGTTAAATGAGCAGTCATTCTCGCCTTGAGAAGATTTTCCGTTATCGACAACCGCCAGCCTCAGCTTTGCCTGTCTTAAATCGGCGCGCTTTACATTGCCGAGAGAGGATAAGTCAAATTTTAAATATGTGTTCCAATAGTTACCGACAACTAAATTGTCCTCATCGAGACGGCGGCGGTCCTTGTTCTTCGCATCGCTGTACACAAAGGTTTCGTCTGTAGGAGTAAGACGGATAATACTGTCCTCGGCGATAACGGGAGTCGCAAAATAAAAAAGCCCGACCGGAACAATACCCAGCACCAGCAACAGCGCCAGAATACAGCCCAGTATCTTTTGAATAATTCCGACCTTCACTCACATCACCGCCCCTCGTGGGTGTATCACTTAATTGATTATAACATAACTATCCGATATGAGCAAGAGCAAATTTAAATCGGGACTTGCGTAAAAAATTCGCAGGATTTGGAAACAATCCTGCGAAATACTCTTTTTATTCACGGCTGACACTTGAGTCGCGCCCGTGCGTCGATATTTTCCTATTTTCCGGCCTATGCTACGTCGCAACGGACAGCAGCAAATCCTTGTCAACGGTTATTCCCGCTTCGGACAGACCGCATTTTACAGTTTCATACGCCAAACGCGGATGGTTATTTTCCTCGCTCAGATGCCCGAGAATAATCTTCTCGGCACCCATTTTCACCAGTAACTCCGCTCCCTTTGCGGCATCATCATTGGACAGGTGTCCGAGCCTTCCGCGTATTCTCTGCTTTAAGTGATACGGATAAATGCCCGCGTCAAGCATGCTTATGTCGTGATTAGACTCAAGAAGTACGGTTCTGCAGCCGCCAATCGCCCGCATTACTTCCTCCGTCAGAGTTCCCATATCGGTTGCAACCGCGCCTCTGTCGCTGCCGTCATCAAAGCAATAACCCACAGGAAACGCCGCGTCATGGGGTATCTTAAAGGGCTGTATCTCTATATCACCTATAGAAAACGGCTCCACGCCCTCAAATATCTTTATATGTTCATTATTCAGCTTGCCTAAGTCGTTGGTCATTATTGCCGCCCATGTGGCTGAATTGGCGTAAACCGGAATTTTGTACCGCCGCATCATAACACCCAAGCCCTTGATATGATCCATATGCTCATGTGTGACAACGATCCCGCTTAGCTCCTCCGGCGGCATTCCAATCTCCGCCATAGCTTCTTTGACCGCTTTTCCGCTTATTCCGCAGTCTACCAGTATTTTTGTATTCTTTGTGTAAACCAGGCATGAATTGCCCTTGCTTCCGCTCTTTAATGAATATAATTCCATAAAAATCTCTCCGGCTTCCAAACAAAAGGGATTGCCGAGCAATCCCTGTTACTTTGCTTCTTTTAACTCACGCGGCATCGGATTAACCTTTCTGCGTGTAATCTGTGCGCCCAATGACCTGAGCTTTTCTTCGAACTTTTCATAGCCTCTGTCTATATATTGGAGGTTGTATATCTCGGTGACACCCTCCGCCATTAACGCCGCAATCACCATCGCGGCACCCGCGCGTAAGTCCTTCGCGAGTACAGGCGCACCCACAAGCTTTGTTCCGCCTTCAACAATTGCCACATCGCTGCCTTCAACGGTTATACTCGCACCCATTCTGTTAAGCTCGCTGACGTACTGCAACCGATTGTTCCAGACATTTTCCGTCATAACGCTCGTTCCGTTCGCGGCAGTCAGAAGCGTTAGCATCTGAGGCTGTAAATCCGTAGGAAATCCGGGGTACGGCTGTGTTTTTACATTGCAGCGTTTGAGCTTCTGCTTGTCCACATAAACCCTTATCGCTTCATCATACTCCTCAACACCTACACCCATTTCCTCCAGCTTGGCGCTGAGTGATTCCATGTGCTTTGGTATAACATTCGTAACGGTAACGTCGCCTCTTGTTGCCGCCGCGGCAATCATAAAGGTTCCCGCCTCAATTTGATCCGGTATAACACTGAATGTGCCGCCGTGAAGCTCTTTTACCCCTCTGATTTTTATCACATCGGTTCCCGCGCCGCGAATATCAGCGCCCATTGAGTTCAAAAAGTTTGCCACATCAACAACATGCGGTTCCTTGGCGGCGCTGTCTATTACGGTTGTGCCCTCTGCCAATGCCGCCGCAAGCATTACATCAATTGTCGCACCAACCGACACGACATCCATATAAACGGTATCGCCCACAAGCCTGTCGGCGGTAATGTTTACAACACCATACTCAATATCAACAGTCGCGCCGAGAGCCTCAAACCCCTTTATGTGCTGGTCAATCGGTCTAATTCCGAAATCACAGCCGCCCGGCAAGTCTACGCTCGCCTTTTTTTGCCGCCCCAAAAGAGCGCCCATAAGGTACGAGGATGCACGGATTTTGCGGACAGCGGCGCATGAGGCAACGTAGCCGGTGAGATTTGAACAATCAACCTCAACCGTATCATCACCGACAAATTCGGCGCTGCCGCCCAAATCATTAATAATATTAATCAAATCCATAATATCGCTTACGCGCGGAACATTTTCAATTGTACATTTTCCGTTAACCAGTATAGAGGCAACAACAATAGCAACGGCAGAATTTTTCGCGCCGCTGATTTTTACCTCTCCATGCAGCTTTACGCCGCCGAGTATTACCATTTTTTCGTCGTTCATAATAACAACGCCTCCGCTACTTTACAACACGTCTCCAAACATTATAACACAAAAAAAGGATTTGACAAGGTCATTTTCATCATTTAAACAGAAAATTTAAGAAAAATTGTCAAAACTTTAGGAAGTCGTTTTGGATTTATACCAAATACAATAATAAAAAATGCAATAATCAAATTTTCGGGTATAACTTTCAATACAAGCTGACAGCCACAGATATATTATACCATATCACTGTTACAAAACAGTTACGCCCGTATTAAAAAAAACATTTTATTTTATTTTTCGAGATTTCCGCCCAAAAGTCTGTTTGTTTCACCAAATTTATACAAATTAATATAATATTGTGAGGGATATTTTAAGCCTTAATAAAAAATTTAAAGAGGGTGAAATAAATGGCAACAAAAATTTTTATAGATGCCGGTCACGGCGGAACCAATCCGGGCGCTGTGGGCAATGATGTTATAGAAGCAAACGTCAATCTGTCTGTTGCGAGACAGCTTGCCGCGGATTTGAGAAGCATGGGCTATGAGGTCATGGAGTACAGGACCTCAAACGATGAAAACGTCATATCTCCGGTGGCATCCGATTTGTTAAAACGCGCGGCAATGGCAAACCAATGGGGCGCGAACTATTTTATAAGTATTCATACAAACAGCTCGGTCAATCCCGCAGCAAGCGGATTTGAGACATATGTATACCGTTTAGGCTCCCCGGCGGCACAGCTTGCCGAATCCATACAAAAATCCGTGGTTTCAATAATGGGAGTAAAGGACAACGGCATCAGGCAGGCAAATTTCTCGGTACTGAGAAATACCGATATGCCGGCGGTGCTGGTTGAGCTTGGGTACCTCTCCAACCCGACAGAAGCCCTAAACCTTAACAGCTCCGCGTGGCAGAGTAAAATGGCAAACGCCATAGCGCAGGGTATAAACAGTTATATTACGAGCAGGTAAAAAAGAGTTTGAAAGAGTTTATAGAGAAGAGTTTGTTGGAAGGAGTTTATTGAGAAGCGTTTGTAGAAAAGTGTTTGTAGAAAAGGCGCGTGTGCGCCCTTTCTACTCGCTGACTGTCATATAATTATGCATAGGGGCGACACATCCGGTCAGAGTACTGATTTCTATAACAATATCATACTCCCCGCCGGGAACCGTTTCAAACGTCAATGTATCACCGTATTCTTTTGCCTTTACACGCTCCTTCGGCTCAGTTGTCGAATTGGGATCCTCCTTGGGATCATCGTCAAATTTTTTCATGATATAGGCTCCGCCGTCATCCTTAACCGTCTCACCGGTCACACTGTCTGTTTGGCTGTAACGGTATACCTGTCCGGCAATTGAGCTAAATGTAAAGTTCAGATTTCTGTTTTCCGTTCCCGTATTATTTAAATGTATTTCATAGCGCGTCGTAACTCCGAAATTGCCCAAATTGCAGGCATTATGCGAATAGAACTCGTCCGATGATATTTCAGATCCGACAGGATAGTCAATGTCAAATATGCTTATATTAGGCGAAAAGTCGCTCCCAACGGACGCGCCGTACTCTGACAGCTCATGTTCCGCGCCGCTGTCATAGCCGCCGTAATACTTAGTATGATATGGATCAAACCGCCAAATATTATCACGGTCTGTTACGTCATCGCCATACAGTCCGAGCTTGGTATCATCCTTATATTCAAGAAGCATTAAGTCCGATTCGGCAGCTATTGGATACAGCTCGCGCCAGGTGTTTACGTTTGTCGCAAACACTCCGTCCGCTATAGTGGCACCGTTGGGAACACGCGCATTTTTTACGGTCACGGGAACGGCTCCGCTCGGGGTATCATCGCTTATCTCATAATCAAACGCCGCCGTAACTATAGGCGCGTTCTGCGCAATACCCTTATACTGGGATTCGTTATCAAACGGCCCTTTTTTCAGACTGTTAAAATTTTCCTTTGCTGCGGATTTATCCTGATACGCTATTGTGTCAAAGTTAACGGTTCCGCTTATGACCTTGAACCTCATCATCATCCACATAGGCTCATTCCAATCGCCGTACCTGAAGTGGTTAAGCCCGCTTTCCGAGATGTAGCTCACAAGCTCACTGAGATACAGAGGCTCGCCTTTGATTATATCTTTGCTTACGCTGAGATTATCATACGCCTCGGTATTAGGTGTGCGGATTTGATCTCGTATAACCGCCGGACAGTCGGGGTTTTCGCAATTATCACAATCGCAGTCCTCCCCGCAGGTACAGCTGAATGTGCGCAGATATTCAGGCATCATAACCGCGGTTTCCGTGTAGTCCGCCCACGCTTGGTTCCAATCCCAGTCATGATTTAATCCCAAATTCAAAACTTCAAATTCACCGCTGCCGTTTGTTGAAAAAACCGCATCGTAGTATAAGTCCGCGTCAAATTCCACCGAGTAGCCGCGATGATGATAGCTAAAGACCGTATAAATACCCGGGGTCAAATCTTCGAAGTGCGCAATAGCCGCCGGGTCGCTGCCATCTGCTAAAAATTTTGAATTTAAATGCTCAGGGTTATCATCAAACAAATAGTATTCCGGCAGCCCATCCTCGCTTGTTTTCAGCGGTGTAAACTCAATCACAGGAGCGCTTTCGTCCAGATAGACGGGTACTTCATCATATGACGCCGCGCCTGCGGCATCTATATCATTCGCCGCTGCGCACCCGCATAAGGATATGAGCGTAAATGACGGTATTACCGATATTATCAGTGTTGTTATTATTGATATTACATGTATAAAGATGCTTTTAATTTGGTTCCGCATAATTTCCTCTGTCGCATTACTTACGCATTATTTATTTTATTTTTTGTTTTAAATCATGGTTTTGTTATACAGCAAGGGGACGGTAGATTGTCTCCGCCCCCTAAAAAAACAAATTATCCGACTATTTTATCAATATCAACCTTTACCTTTTCGAGCAACTCATCCGCCTCTGCCTCGGTGTTTCCTTTCATCAGGCAGTACAGCTTGATTTTCGGTTCTGTGCCCGACGGACGAATGATAAAGTTGTTCTGATCCTCAAGCTCAAGATAGATAACATTTGACTTCGGCAGAAGTATCTCTGACTTTTCACCCGTTGCAATGTCAACTCTCTCGCTCGTCTGGTAATCACGTACAGCGATAACCTTTTTGCCGGCGATGGATGCGGGCGGGTTCTGTCTCAGCTTATCCATTGTGGATTTTATTTTAGCCAAGCCCTCAATACCCTCCAATGTAACGGAAACAACCTGTTCCTTATAATATCCGTACTTCTTATAGATATTGTCCATCTGCTCAAAAATTGAGGTTCCGTTCTCCTGATAATAGAGAGCCATTTCGGCTATCAGCATTGTTGCCACAACGGCATCCTTGTCACGGGCATATGTTCCCTTTAAATACCCATAGCTTTCCTCAAAGCCGAATAAGTATGTTCCAACGCCGGTTTCCTCGGACTCCTTTATCTTTTCGCCGATAAACTTAAATCCTGTGAGAACCTCCTTCATGCCTATTCCGTAAGCATCGCAAATAGCCTTAATGATATTGGTCGTAACAATTGTCTTAACAATATATCCGTCCTTCGGAATAGCGTTCTTTTCAGCAAGCGCGGACAGAATATATTCCGAAAGCAAAGCGCCGACTTGGTTGCCCGTGAAGGTGACATACTCGCCCTTATCGTTCTTAACCAAAATACCTACGCGGTCACTGTCGGGATCTGTTCCGACAATGAGATCCGCTCCGCACTCCTTCGCGTAACCGATAGCAAGCTTAAAGCCCTCTTTGTTCTCCGGGTTGGGAGATTCAACAGTCGGGAAGTCACCGTCCGGAAGCTCCTGTTCCTTTACGACAACAACATTATCAAAGCCGACACGCTTTAATATCTTTCTTACCGGCTTGTTTCCCGCTCCGTGGAACGGGGTATAAACGAACTTCAAGGTATTACCCTTTTCCTTTGCAAGCTCGGGGTTAACGCACTGCTCCTGAACACGGTCGAGATAAACCTCCTCAACCTCATCACCGATCATAACGATTAAGCCCTTTTCCTTGGCTTCCTCAAAATCCATCTTCTTTACGCCGGTAAACATATCGATCTTGTCAATTTCCTCAAGCACGATTGCCGCAAGCTCAGGGTTGAGTTGAGCGCCGTCCGCGCCGTAAACCTTGTAGCCGTTATACTTAGCCGGGTTGTGGCTGGCTGTAACGGCAATGCCCGCAGTTGTTTTCAAGTATCCCACCGAGAACGAAAGTTCCGGTACAGGCTTGAGCTCTTCAAACAGATATGTCTTTATTCCGTTTGCCGCCAAAATCTGAGCGGCAAGCTGTGAAAAAACGTCAGACTTATGACGACTGTCGTATGCGATAACAACGCTAAGCTCCGCATCGGGTCCGTTTGTCTTTTTAAGCTGGTTGGCAAGACCCTGTGTTGCCTGACCGACAACGTACTCATTCATACGATTTGTCCCCGCGCCGAGAATACCTCTCAGCCCGGCGGTTCCAAACTCGAGAGGCTTGTAAAAACGGTCCTTAATTTCCGCTTCGTTTCCCTTTATAGCCTCAAGCTCCTTTACGGTAGCTTCGTCGGCTTCCTTCAACCATCTTTCATATTCAGCTAAATATTCCATCTTCTGAAACCTCCATTATAAAATTCGAACACATATATTATACTACTAAATTACACTTAATTCAACTGCTTTTAATGTAAAAAAAAGTCTTGATTTTTTGTATATATTTCCAAATAGTTTTGTGACAAAACTATTATTCTTCACATAATAATATATTAAATATTTAAATATTCAAATAAACGAAGGCGTGCGCGAAAAAACTTTCACGTACTCCTCCGCCGGAATGGAGATTTTTTATGAATACCATGAATACAATAGTAATTTACAGGAGCAAATACGGTTCAACGCGTGATTACGCTAAATGGATTGCGGAGGAGCTTAAATGCGAGACTGCGGACGCAAAGGATGTAAACGCCGCCGATTTGGGAAAATACGATACCGTAATTTACGGCGGCGGGCTGTATGGCGGCGTTATAAACGGCATCGCTCTTATAACAAAAAACTTTGAGAAAATTAAAAATAAAAATATTGTCGTATTTACAACGGCTCTCGCGCCGCTCAGCTGTGTAGACTACTACCGAGGCGTAACCGACAAGAATTTTAATTCCGAGCAGAAGGAACGGATCAAAATTTTCAATCTGCCCGGCAAAATGATTATGGAGGAGCTTACGTTTGCGCACAGGAACGCGATAAATATGCTGAAGAATTATTTGGAAAGCAAAAAACCGCTTACCGGTGACCGGCAGATACTTTTTGATTTATGCGGCAAAAGCAGTGACTTGACGAACAGAGCGGCAATCGCGCCTTTGATTGAATACCTGCACGAGGCAGAACGGGAGTGACCGGAGCTGCGCAGCAGGTTCGTGCCTTTAAAAGCAGTCCGTTTTATCGCATAAATGAGGTCACAAACCATTAAAAATTTTGGTGTTCCCGCTCGGGTCCGGCGTAGCGCTCGGGTCCGGCGAGCGCAACTGGGCTAGGCTTGAACTCGGTAGTCCGTTAGGACTAAAAAACAGGAATTGGATATAAATTAAAAGTATGCATCCATTCATGAATTATATCTTGCCCCTGCGGGGCAGTCGCCTGCGCGCCTCACGTGTTCGCT
>CAYTZR010000011.1:16481-48176 GCA_964442605.1 uncultured Oscillospiraceae bacterium | reverse complement strand
AAACAATATCCATCATCTGCTCTCTCGTAACAGCCGCTTCGGGGTCAAAGCTCCATTCTCCGGTTATAATAGCATTGCTTTTCGCCCATTCAACGCCCTCATCATACCAGTCGCCCGTTTGATTTTCCGAAGTCTTGTTGCCGTCGGCACGGTAAAGCATTGTAAGCACAGCGCCGCCGGTCAGCTCTGAGTAAGGTGAAAATTCGGTGTCGCTTACACCATATACCAAGCCTCTCATGTATGACTGTGCAACAGACTCATAAAACCAGTCGTCCGCTACAACATCGGTAAACGGAAAAACATTCATTATATTGGATTCCCCATCCGGCTTTTCGGGCGGGATTTCGCCGTTATCGCCCATACCGTCTTTGGGGATTTCGGGAGCGTCGTTGCCGTTCATTCCGCTTTCAATACCGCCTTCCGGCTTTGCCGGCGGCTCCTCGTTCGCGGCAAGAGCAAACGGCGTTGACAACAATATCATCGCCGCCGCAGCGGTCACCGCTATTATTCTTGTTAAATACCTCATAAGTTTTGCCTCCTAAAAAATTGGTCTTAATTAATTTTTCTGCTTTATATAATAATTGAGCAATATTAAAAAAACCTTAAAATATAAAAATTTTTAAAAAATATTTTTGTTCTTCACACATAAGATTTTTCCTCACTAATCTTCCGGCGTAGTGGGAGGCTTTTGAATACTTTAGGCGCTGACCGGAGTGATATTGCGGAGCGGCGAAGTTTTATGAGATGGCTGTTAAAAATAAAAAGTAAGTTATAAATTTATATGATACGGAAAGAGCGCTGCCGTAAACGTTTTCTATATTGAAATTTAAATAAAAACGCGGACATTTTTTAACGACGCTGTTGCATTTTGGCTTTTTATGTGATATAATCAACCATATTAGTATACGGAGGAATGAAAATGAGTTTAGTTATTAAATCGGTAAATGATGAAGAATTTGCAAAGTATGGCAGAGTAGTCGAAGGCGCTGACTGGAGCGAGCTGCTGGAGGTTCTTGAAAAGACCACGCCGGCTCCGAAGGAGGTTGTTTATGTGCCGTCTTGCCGTGAGCTGGAGGAACTTGATGTATTTAAGACGCTCAGTGATAATGTATACGGCGGTATGCCTATTCAAATCGGATATTGCAACGGCACAAACACGAAGCTTAACTGTCTTGAATATCACAGGGACAGCGAGATCGACATTGCTGCAGATGATGTTGTTTTGCTGCTGGGAAGACAACAGGACGCGGTAGGTGACAGCTACGATACCGCGAATGTTGAGGCGTTTATGTGTCCAAAGGGCGCTGCTGTAGAGCTGTACGCCACAACTCTGCATTACGCGCCGTGCAGCGGAAAGCTTGGAGAAAGCTTCAGAGTGGTTATTGTTCTGCCGAGAGGAACCAACGGACCTAAGCCCGAAATCAGGATAACCAATAATGAGGACAGGAGATTGTTTGCTTGCAACAAGTGGCTTATAGCGCATCCGGAGGCGCCCGAAGCCGAACAGGGGGCGGTTGTGACGCTGACCGGTGAAAATATTGATATTGCGGAGCTTTTGAAATAAAAACAAAATAGATCTGAAGTAAAATTTAAACAGAATTAAAAACATGGGAGGAGGCATATTATGAAGTGTACAAGATGCGGCGGTGATATTATTGACGGCAGATGTGTTGTATGCGGCTATGATGTGAGCGGCTATGATGTGAGCGGCAATACGGCGCAGCAGCCGCGGGTTAACCGGGATACATATTACGGCGGCGCAAATCCCGCCCCGAATCCATATAGCAGCGGATTGGACTACAGCCCGAAAAATGAGCCTGTTTCGGTGGCACGCTGGGTAGGACGGATGTTTTTAAGATGGATACCTTTTGTCGGCGGTTTGGTATATTTGATTATGCTGATTATCTGGGCTTGCAGCGACAGGTTTGAAAAAACATCTAAGAACTGGGCGATTGCTTCATTGATTATGGCGGCTGTTAATATAATAGTAGGTATATTGATTGTTTGGGCTGTTTTCGCGCTGTTGTTCTCGATTTTTGACGATCCGTCTGTTCAGAATGATGTGCAAAACTTTTTGGACACGTTGCCTACATATTAAATTAAATATTTTTTAAAGATATGTGGAACTTAAGAAGCAAAGTCGCAAAAGCTTTGCTGCGCGCTCGCCGGACACGAGCGGTATCCCAAACCTTGCATTACTGAAATTACTGAAATTACTGAAATTGCTGAAAATTTTAGAAAATAGGGCTTGATTTTTTTGCAGAAACGGGTATAATAGTATGTGAAGATCATATGAAGTATGAAAGGAGATCCGCTATGGCAAATCAAGTTACAAAAGATACTATTATTATGGATGCCCTAAGAATTGACCCGGGAACCGCCGAATTCTTTTTCGAAATCGGTATGCACTGCCTCGGTTGTCCCTCCTCAAGCGGCGAGAGCATTGAGCAGGCATGTGCCGTTCACGGTGTGGATTGCGATGAGCTTGTTGACAAAATCAACAGTTATTTGGCATCAAAGTAGCCGAAAATTTAAATATTTTTAAGAATTTTCAAGAAATTTTTAAGAAATTCATAAAAAGATATTGACAAACAGGCTGTGATTAGGTATAATAATCGCTGTCTGTTTGTGTCTTGTGTAAATTTAGGAGACAGAGATGGATATAAATATTGCGTCAATAAAAAATTATGAGGGTAAAAGTATTCCCATTGACTGCGAGCTTGCCATCCCGCGCCGCGAGGGTGATGATTTTGAGGCTTTGGGCTTGGTCAAGGTAAACGGCGTAATTCGGAACTTCGGCGGTACTATTGAGCTTGAGGCTAAAGGCTCGGCTCGGCTTAAGTTCATCTGCGACAGGTGCGCGGAGGAGTACAGCAGGGATATAACCTTTGATATTGCCGAGAATTTTAAGGAGAACGACCGCTTTTCAGACACCGGCGGTGATACTCAAAACCCTGATATAATTTATTTTTCGGGCGATAAGCTGAACATTGACGAGTACGTTTACAGCAGCCTGGTTATAAGCCTGCCGGGTAAGCATTTGTGCAGCGATGACTGCAAGGGCTTATGCCCCCTGTGCGGTGTGAATTTGAACCATGAAAGCTGTTCGTGTAACACCGAGACAACGGATCCGAGATTTGATATTTTGGACAGTTTGGATTTGGATTAAACATGATGGCCGGGCAAAGCGCTCCGACACGCGCAGAGTATAAAGGGCATTATTGAAAACGCCCGTTACGAAAATAGCAGAAAATGCAGTTTTAATACTGTTTCATAAATTTGATGAATCGGAAAGAGGTGTAAGAAATGGCAGTTCCAAAGAGAAAAACATCAAAGGCGAGAAGAGATAAGAGAAGAGCTAACTGGAAGCTTTCCGTACCCGGTATGGTAGAGTGTCCTCAGTGCGGTGAGCTTAAGCTTCCTCACAGAGCATGCAAGGCATGTGGAACCTACAAGGGCAGAGAAGTTATTTCCGTTGCCGATTAAGCTTTTTTGTAAGCTGTGTCGTGCGCTGTCGCGCACGGCTTTTTATTTGTTCATAAAATTAATATAAAAAAACAAGGATCTCGAAATCGGATCCTTGTTTTTCGGAATTTTACATCCGGTTTTTGGAGCGGAAGACGAGATTCGAACTCGCGACGTTCACCTTGGCAAGGTGACGCTCTACCACTGAGCCACTCCCGCTTATGCCGCACTTATGGTGCCATCTGCTACTCTCTGCTGTCCTTTTTTAAGTGCTTTTGTATTATACCATGGATAAAAGGGTTTGTCAATAATTTTTTAAAATTTTTCGAAAAATTTTAAAAAATTATGCATTTTGAACTTGCCGGTGCCGGAGCCGGTTCCCCGCTCGGATTCGGTGTAGAGGTGTGCCGATTCTTAAGCGGCAAAGTCGCAAAAGCTTTGCCCCGCCAGGGTCCGGCGAGCGAAAGTGACCGGAGCTGCGCAGCAGGTTCGTGCCTTATAAAGCAGTCCATTTTATCGAATAAACGAGGTCACAAACAATAAAAAAAGTTTTTGCCCCGCCCGGGCTCGGCGGGCGGGAGTGACCACACCTGTCAAGGTGTGTGGCTTATAAAGTAGTCCGTCTTATCGCATAAACGAGGTCACAAACCATTAACATGGTAATTTATGCTGGGTCTGGCATGGAAGCAGTAAGCGGCTACGCTCAAAGTAAATGGGATTTGGAATAAATGTAAGTATAAGGCTATTCATCAATTATATCTTGCCCCTGCGGGGCAGTCGCCTGCGCGCCTCACGTGTTCGCTAATGCTCTTTTAAGGAAGCTCTTAGTCAAAATTGCTTTGCAAGCGTCTTAATTCCGATTACTTTTTTCTAAAGGACTACTTTGCACGAGCCAGACCCAATTTCGCCCGCCGAACCCGGGCGATAACATCTTCCCCTCCGGGGAAGCCGTTGTTAGGGACTCCGCCCTAAGACCCCATTTAATTGAGATTTTAGTATGTCAACATTGATTTTGACCAAATAATATCAGGTGGCAAAGCCCGCGTACTGTGTCATATACAGGTCATAATACTTGCCTTTTTGAGCGAGCAAAGTATCGTGGTTACCGCTTTCAACAATTCTGCCCCGATCCATAACAACGATTATATCCGCGTCCCTGATAGTGGACAGACGATGGGCGATAATTATACTTGTGCGGTTCTGCATAACCCGCTGCATCGCGTCCTGTATCGCTTTTTCGGTTCTGGTATCCACGTTTGAGGTTGCCTCGTCCAGAATAAGTATTCTCGGATCGGCAACAAACGCCCTTGCTATAGCCAAAAGCTGCCGCTGTCCCTGGCTGATGTTTTTTCCGGAGCCGGTCAGCACGGTATTGAACCGCCGCGGCTGTCTTTCAATCATTTTCGCGCAGTGGCTCATTTCCACCGCCTCTTTTATCTGTATCTTGGAAGCCTTTTCGTTTCCGTATTTCAAGTTATTCCCGATTGTGTCCGTGAATAGGATTGTGTCCTGCAACACAATAGCGACATCCTTTCTGAGACTGTCTCTTGAGACATATTTTATATCTTGGTCATTTATGAAGATATTGCCGCCGTCTATGTCATAAAAGCGCATCAGCAGGTTTACAACAGTGGTTTTTCCGCTGCCTGTCGCGCCAACCAGAGCAACCTTTTTGCCCGACGGGACAGTCAGAGAGAAGTCTTGAAGAACGGGATAGCCCTCTTGATAGGAGAAATTTACGTTCTTGAAGGTAACCGTTGCCGTGTCGCCGGCTTCAAGCCTTTTGCCTGATTTGTCCTCAACCGTCTCATCCAAAACAGCGAACACGCGTTCGGCTCCGGCAACAGCGGTCTGGAGCTGACCGTAAACCTGCGCTATTTCGTTTATAGGACGGCTGAATTGCTTGGCGTATACAATAAACGCTGAAATTACGCCGACCGATATTAGTCCCTTGATTGCGAAAAGTCCGCCGAATGCCGCGATAATCACAAAGCCGATATTACCGATGCAGTTCATAACGGGTCCCATAATGCCGCTCAGAGCATCTGTTTTTATGCCGGCCTTTGTCAATAAATCCGATGTGTCGCAGAATTCCTCGATTGTGACATCCTGATGGTTATACGCCACAACGGTTTTGTAGCCCGTTACTATTTCCTCGACCGTACCGTTAAGCGCACCTAAAAGCTTCTGACGGCGGCGCGAAAATTTGCGTACTCTTTTTGACAGTATTTTTGTCGCCAGAACCGTCAATATCACTGTCGCGCAGCTTAAAAGCGTCAGCTGCCAGCAGTACCAAAGCATAATGCAAACTGTGCCGATTATAGTCAGCACACCCGAAAACAGAGATGATAACGACTGTGAAACGCTGGTTGAGATATTTTCTATGTCATTCGTCATTCGGCTCATTACATCGCCGTGCGAATGGGTATCGAGATATTTTACCGGCAGGTCTATAATCTTGCTGAACAGCTCATCGCGCATATATTTTACTATATTCTGGCTCAGGCGCGCGCTGATTAGCCCTTGGAGCATCTGACCCGCGCTGTAAAGGAGGTATACAGCGAGCATAAACAGTACCGTATATACAAGATTGCCCGCGCTTGAGTCCGCGATAATATCTATCGCTTTGCTTTGCAGACTCGGCGCGTACACGCCGCACAGGGAGCTGAAGATAACGATGGCAAGCATACTGATTACCAGAGGCTTTTCGTGCGTAAAATATTTTATTAAACGCTTGAGCGTACTCGCTGCATTTTCGGCATGTTCAACCTCCGCGAAACGCGAGGCGCGTCTGTTCATACCGGGAATATTGCGCTGCTCTACGGTTTTGCCTACGATTTTACCGTTACTCGTCGCCATCGTTCTCGCCTCCTATTTGTGAATTATAAATATCCTGATATGTTTTGCAGGATCGCAAAAGCTCTGTATGAGAGCCGCATGCCTCAATGCTGCCGTTGCTCAAAACAGCAATCCTGTCAGCGGAGCGGACAGACGCAATCCGCTGCGCTATTATGATTTTGGTAATATCCGGTCGTGATTTATTAAGAGCCTCGTACAAATCCGCTTCTGTCTTTAGGTCAAGAGCGCTGGTGGAGTCATCAAATATCAGTATTTCAGCGGGCTTTAGCGCCGCTCTGGCAATAGAAATTCTTTGCTTTTGACCGCCCGATAAGCTCATACCGCCCTCCGCCACAGGCGTTTCGTATCCGTCGGGTGTATTTTCTATAAATCCGCTTGCCTGCGCGACGCGGCTTGATGAAACAATTTCTTCATCTGAGGCATTCGGGTCACCCCACGAGATGTTTTCTTTTATGGAAACACTGAATAATTCGGTTTTTTGGAGCGCAATCGCTATTTTTTCTCTTAAATCATGCTGCGTGTATTCCTTCACATTTACGCCGTCCACAAGGATTTCTCCCTCGGTAACGTCATAAAATCGCGGTATAAGATTGACAAGCGCGGTCTTTCCGCAGCCCGTTTCCCCCATTACCGCTATTGTTTCACCGGGATTGATTTTAAGGTTTATGTTGTTTAAAACAGTGTGATTTGTTCCGGGGAAAGCGAATGAAACATCGCGGAATTCAACAGAGCCGCGTTTGGGCGTTAAAGCATTATAATCCCCGTCTTTCAGATCCGGCTCGCTGTCTAATATCTGCTTAACTCTGCCCCAAGAGGTAATTCCCTTGGAAATATTCTGGAACAGCATTACCAGCATCAGCATACCGTGCAGAAGCTGTGTTGTATATGTAATTGCCGCCATTATGACACCGGGAGTTGTCGTGCCTGTTCCGACTTGATAAGAGCCGATGAATAATATTATCGCGATAACAATATACATTAACGCGTTCATTACCGGATTCATAAAGGCGAAAATAACAAGGACACGGAGCTGGGTTTTAATCAAATCATCATTGGCTTTTCCGAAACGAAGCTTCTCATATGTCTCCCTTACGCACGCCTTGATGATACGAATGCCCGACACGTCCTCCTGCATAATCGAGTTTATTTTATCAAGCTGTGCCTGAAGCTTGGGGAGCAGCGGATTTGCCTTATACATACAAATCACCATACAGCTTATGATAAAGGGAGACGCGCACAGCACAATCAAACCAAACCGGCTGTTGAGCCGAAACATAAAGAAGATACTTCCAATCATCAGCATAGTTGTGCGAATCATACCGCGAACCAACTGCGCAACAAAGTTTTGAACCTGTGTAATGTCGTTGGTAACACGTGTTACCAGCGAGCCGGTTCCGAACCGATCCATTTGCGGAAAGGAAAACTTCATAATTTTGCGGAAGCAATCCTTTCGTATTTCGTTCCCGACATTCTGAGCCGTTATTTGCACAAATACATTATTCATCGAGCCGCAGCAGCCGCCCAATATTACAAGTCCTATCATGGTTAGACCAAGCGTCAGGATTAGGTGAATGTCACCGACACCGTTGTTATTTAATCCGAGAACGCCCTCATCCACAATTCGGCTCATAATTCCGGGCTGAAGCAGATCCATCGTAACCTCTCCGAGCATGAGAACCGCTGCAATCAGCGCGAAATGAATATAGCCTTTTACATATTTCCACATATTATTTTTCTCCTCCGCAGCCGTGGCAGTGACAGTGCGTGACCTTGTGCTTTTCGGAATTCTTCAGCTCACGATAGCGGTCGTCCCAATCCGTGTTAAGCCTTTCCGTCAGCTTCAGCAGGACTTCCTTTTCGCCTGCCGAGAGACAGGAAAACATTTCACGATGTCGTGCGTGTCTCATGGCGTTGGCTTCCTCCGCCTTGATCCGCCCCGTGTCGGTAAGCAGTATGTCGGTGGTTCTCCGATCCTTCGGGCTTATAACGCGCGTTATGAGACCGGCTTTCTCCAGCTTTCCGATTACCTCGCTGGCGGAGCCGGGCTTTATTCGCAGATATTCGGTCAGCTCTCTTTGCGTCATACCGCCCGACTTAAGAAGTATAATCAAAATTCTGCTCTGGCTTCCTTTGCCCTCAAAGAGGAACCGCATCATGTGTCCCAAATCACGCAGGTTTATGATAAGCTTGTTGTCAATGTCCATTGAAGCATAATTTATGTCAAAATGACTGTTTTTTGGCACTTACCTTTCATCCCCTTTTTAAATAATATTTTGATTGGATTAATTAATATTAGGTACCTTGATATTTTAGCATTATATATTTAACTTGTCAAGAGAATTTTATGAATTAATTTAAAAAACCGGTTGACATAACAGCAGGATAATGGTACAATAATTCATATGGGATAGGTATGAATTTAATAATGCAAAGGAGGCGCATACTTTTGAAAATATCAACAAAGGGAAGATACGCACTGCGTTTGATGATTGATATTGCTCAGCTGTCACACGGAGAAAATGTGTCGCTTAAGGATGTCGCCAAACGTCAGAACATATCGCTGAAATATCTGGAGCAGATTGTGAATATGCTGATAAAAGCGAACTTTTTAAAAAGTCAAAGAGGCTCACAGGGCGGCTATAGGTTAGCCCGCGCGCCGGAGGAATACACGGTTGGCGATATTTTGCGCGTTACAGAGGGTGATATGGCACCCGTTGCCTGCCTTAAGGATGAGGTAAACCAATGTCCGAGGGTCGCCAATTGTTCTACGATTAAGTTTTGGACCGGTCTTTATAAGACATTTAATGATTATCTTGACGGCACAACCATTGCGGATTTGATGCAGGAAGAGGAGGACAACAGCGATTATTTTTGTTATTATATTTAATATAAAAAAAGGATGCGCGAGGGCATCTTTTTTTTATTAAATATTTTTATTAAATATTCATAGCGTCAAGAGCGGTGATGTACTCTAAGGTCGGTATAAACTCGTGGTTATGCTTGGTTCCGCTGTATATATGTTTGCCGTTTTTAAAGGCAAACAGTTGTGTCATGGGAACCTGACTCCAATAACCGTCGTCAAGAGGCTCTGTAGAAATAACATATCCGTTGTCAAGCTTTTTATATACCATTGTATCCTTCATGTTTTTATGAATATACAGAATTTCACCATCGTAAATCATAAGATTAAGCTTGTTTCTCGGCGAAAGCGCCTCAGCAATGCCGCTTACAACTTTGCATCGCTGCGTTGCGGAAAGAGGCGCGTTGTTTAATGAGATAGCCTTGTTTATCTCGTCAAGCAGATACAGAAATATACGTTCCGAGTCGGTGTCGCCGACTTGCTTGGAAAGATATTTTGTAAGCTGCGCGCCGGAGTAGATGGTTCCGTTATGTATCATGGTCCAGCGTCTGCCGAGAAAATCAAAACCGCTGAACGGGTGGCAGTTGTTATATTTTGTGCCGCCTATGGTAGCCAAGCGTATATGAGCGAGCATATCGGTCTGCGGCTCGGTTTCATCCACTATTTTGCCGATGATTTCGCTGTTTAAGGCGCACACAGCCTCTTTTACTATATCTACCTTCCCTTCTTTGTGACGCATAATGCCCCAGCCATGGGGATGACGGGAGCTGTGACTGTAAAACGAGTTCAGATATCCGCGCGGGTCAATCGGTGAATTTGTATTAATTCCAAGCAGCTCACACATTGCACTCACCCCCGCGCTTTTTCGAAAGCTCCAGCATTTTTCCCTGAAAATCCTTGCTGAAGAGTTCGTATACTTTAACGCAGTAGCGTTTATTCTCGCTTATTTTTTTCTTTTGAATATCTATGATTTTCAGCGCCTTGGGAAAGTCTTTGAAGTATTCGCGCATATCGTCAAGCAGCCCAATCGCGGCATCTGCCGCAGGGTAACCGCCGATTTTTATCTCCGCCAAATCATACCGTGACGCGGAATGATAGTTCTTCACGGCGGCTTCCTGCATTTCGGGTGTAAACGTGAAGTCGGGGAGCTGCGAAAGATAAATCAAAAAGCAGTGCGCAAACTCTAAATCCTCTTTTAATATGCCCAAAGGGGCGAAAGGGTTTAGGTCAAACATACGCAGTTCAATGTGGTCTACACCGTTTTCGGTCATCGAGCTTAGAGTATTGGCGCCCTTAGGCTTTAGCCTGACAGGCAGATACAGCTCTCCGGCTGAAAACAGAACGCCCTTACTTATATAATTATCCACGGATTTTATATAGCTATACAGGTCTGTGTAGTCAAGTATCGGGACAAACTGGTTCCAGTAGCCCTTTTCGCTGCTGCGCCGTGAGGAATATCCGTCAAACCCGCTGCCGCTGAGTCCGTCTCCGTCCAGAGATAAATCATATACGGGGCTGGCAGCGGTAAGCATTACAAGGAGCCAACCGTAGCGGAACACCTGTTTTGATAAATTAAAGTAGAGGGAATTTTTAAATTCCTTATAAACACCCTTACCGTCATAGAGCGACTTTATCAAATTTTCGGTAAACGAAAAGTTGAAATGTATGCCCGAATACAGCATCAGCCGTTTTCCGTAACGGCGCTCGAGATTAATTCGGTAATCGCGCTTAAACGCCTGAACGCCGTTGAATTTTGCGATAGGAATATCATCCTCGCTGTCAATATGCGGCGGATTGCTGTTCATCCACAGATATTCATTAATATTTGAAATTTCAGAGCATACATCGCCGTCGAGACGCTTTAGCGTTTCAAAAAGAAGATCAATGCTGTCGCATACCGGAGTAATCAGCTCAAGCTGGTTTTCACAGAAGTCGCGGCTGAGATATTTGCTTCCGTCAAACGGGTGCGGAGTCTTAGACAGCTTGCCGCTGTCGGTGACGCGCAGCGTTTCACGCTCCAATCCAAAGTGTCCGTCAAATATATAGTTGTTATTTAAGTTCAATTTACCTCACCTCTAAAGCTCGGAATATTCTTTGATATAATATTCCGGCGGAGTGCCGGCTTCTATGCCTTCAAGCATAATTTTCGCCGGATTTGAAAGAGTTCTCGCCCGTTCATAAAGAGGCTCCAAAAAAATCTCCTCATCCATGCCGCGCTGTTTCAGACCTGAGGCGGAGAGGTCAAGTATGCGCTGCAAAACCGAGACAAGCTTTTCCTTGTCAACAAAGTCCGGAAGCGACCTTTTGGCAAACATTCGCTGCAGCTCCGCAGCGCTGTAGCCGTGGGAATATATTACGCTGTCCGAGTTCAGCAGACCCTGTAATTCCTGTACACGTTCGAGCAGACCGATATGGAACGCGGCAACGGTCATGCTGTCGCTAATCGGCTGACAGCACATACTGCGGAATTCTATGGTTCCGCGATACGTCAAATCCTCAAACTTAAATGTGCGCAGATGATCCAAATCCTCCAGCTGCGGATGAATTTCTATATCACGGTATTGTTCACCGTCAAAATATTCACCCTGTACGGTACTAAGCTTCAGGTATTCGTTTATCGATATAGGCTCAAAATTAACATATCTGCCGTTCCTCATTGTACAGTAAATACTTGTTGATTTGATGTACTCAACCAAGTCGTTTACGTCCTTTAAATCATATTCAAACATACCTATATTATGCGGATTGTAACCCTGCATGCTGCGTTCCCAAAGCATATTTCTGGCGCACAGCAAATCCGGCTCGTCGGGCAGTACCGAGTTTGAAAACAGCAAGGATTTAAACGGCTCCAGCCTTCCGAATGTATTTATTATCGGAATTAAGTCCTCATAAAAAACATCGATTTGCACCTGCGACGCGCTTGTAAATGTACCAAAGGAAGGAAAGCTGTGGAAAGCAATTCCATTGTTTTCATACTTCTTGTATGAATGCAGATGGTGATAGAGCATTCTGTAGCGTTCATTCAGTATCGGCTTGTTGCGGTTTATGTTATAGTACGGGTTTATTCCCATGCCGGTAAGAGTATAATTGTACCTCGCGAAAAAATCATTAATAAATGTGTAGTATTTATCAAAACGCGATTTTATCTGATGCAAATTGTCACCCTTACCCATAGACAGTTCAAGATTTGAGTAGCAGCAATCAAAGGATAAATTGTCACCGGTAACGTCGTCCTGCATGGAATTTGCGTTACCCTCGGAGTCATGGCTGATTACGTTAAACCCAAAATGAGCGCAAAACGCCTTTGACATCTCGAAAATCACGTCTTCCTCCACAGGCTCCTTATTTAAATTCACAACGGGCATTTCAATTTCAATTCCGATAAAACGTTTAGCTTTTGATTTTGTAGGTGTTATATACTTATCATAAATAGCTTTATCTATTATGTTTTGGTTAATACTATGTTCCATATTAATTATCCCCCGTGTTTAGCTTGCAACATAAAAATACACCAAACTAATTATTCCTATAGAATTAATATGATATATTATAACCTTATTAAAACGAATTGTCAATAGGATATTTCATAAAATCCCATTGACAATTTATTAGGTTTTTCAATTACAGTTTTCCTATTTTTGGTTGTTTTTAACCTTTAGACGGTTGATGGCACGGGCAAGACTCGCTTGAGCCGAACGGTACTCCTGCATGCTTCTCTTTTGCAGCATAACTTCCTTTGCCGCGTCCGCCGCACGCTTCGCACGGTTCGCGTCTATGTCCTCGGGGCGCTCGGCGGAATCAACCAAAACAAGAACATCGTTATTCTCTATTTTGATTAAGCCGTCTGAAACCGCAGCGGTTTTGAAGGGTTCGCCCGGAATTCTGTACTCAAGCGTGCCGGGAACAATTCCGCTTATCGCGTTGCTGTGATGAGCAAGAACTCCGTATTGTCCGTTCACAACGGGAACAATCAACGATTCGCACGGTCCCTCGTAAAAAATACGATCCGCTGCATAAATGTGGACATCAAATGTTTCCATTATTATTCACCGCCTCTATTTCACGGGCTTTCTTGACTACTTCGTCAATTGTGCCCACATTGTAAAACGCTGCCTCGGGGTATTTGTCCGCGTCTCCTCCGACAATGGCGCCAAAGCTGCGCAGCGTTTCGCTTAAAGGTACGTATACGCCGGGGATGCCGGTAAATTTTTCCGCTACATGTGTGGGCTGCGCGAGGAATCTTTGTAATTTTCTTGCACGCGTTACGATCAATCTGTCTTCATCACCGAGCTCCTCCATACCGAGAATTGCTATTATATCCTGAAGCTCGTGATATTTATGCAGTATCTCCTGCACAGTACGGGCGGTATCGTAATGCTTCTTGCCCAAGATTTCAGCCGAAAGTATGCGTGAGGTGGATTCCAGGGGGTCAACCGCCGGATATATACCCTGTTCGGCAATCTTCCTGCTGAGAACCGTGGTTGCGTCAAGATGCGAAAATGTCGTGGCGGGAGCAGGGTCTGTGAGGTCGTCTGCCGGAACATATACCGCCTGAACGGAAGTAACCGAACCCTGTCTTGTAGAGGTTATACGTTCTTGCAGATCGCCCATCTCCTCTGCCAGTGTCGGCTGGTATCCAACGGCGGACGGCATACGCCCGAGCAGGGTGGAAACCTCGCTTCCCGCTTGTACAAAGCGGAATATGTTGTCTATAAACAAAAGCACGTCCTTATGCTCACTGTCGCGGAAGTATTCCGCCATTGTAAGACCGGACAGAGCCACGCGCATACGTACCCCGGGGGATTCGTTCATCTGACCGAACACCATAGCGGTCTTGTCCAAAACGCCGCTGCCGTGCATTTCTCTCCACAGGTCGTTTCCCTCACGGCTTCTCTCTCCAACTCCCGTAAAGATGGAATAGCCTCCGTGTTCCATAGCCACGTTATGGATAAGCTCCTGTATCAAGACGGTTTTTCCAACGCCTGCGCCGCCGAACAATCCGATTTTGCCGCCCTTTGGATATGGCTCCAGAAGATCGATTACCTTTATTCCTGTTTCCAAAATTTCAATTGCGGGGCTTTGCTGCTCAAATGACGGAGCTTTTCTGTGAATATTCCAGCGCTCGACATTCTCCGGTATAGCTGCGCCGCCGTCAATAGGTTCACCGAGAACGTTAAACATTCTGCCTAAAGTCGCCTCGCCTACCGGAACACGTATTCCCTGTCCGGTGGCTTTTGCCTCCATACCTCTGGAAAGCCCCTCGCTTTCGGCAAGCATAACGCAGCGGATTTCGTTCCCGCCTATATGCTGCGCAACCTCCATGACGCGCTCCTGTCCGTTAATGGATACCGTAACGGTTTCTTTGATTTTGGGCAGAAGTCCGTTTTTAAATTCTACATCTACAACCGGTCCCGATATTTGTGTAATGTTTCCTATATTCAAGACTGCAAAACCTCCTTTGCCTTCGCTTTTTTCCTTTTTTGAGCCTTTGCACCGGCGGTAATCTCCGTTATTTCCTGAGTTATTGCCGCCTGACGCAGATGATGGTACTGAACGGACAAGCTTTCAAGCAGATCCTCCGCATTTTTGTTTGCGGCATTCATGGCGGTCATACGCGCGTTTTGCTCACTGCAAAAGCTGTCCACCAGCGCACTGTAAACAAACCCATGAACGTATCCCCGCGTTACTATGTTTAACACATCCTCAATGGATGGGAAAAATCCAAAGGGCGAGGTAACGGCCTTTTCGGAAGGAGTGATAAACTGTTTGCGGTGAAACGGCAGCAAACGAGTAATTCTCGCTTCCTCGTTTAAACTGTTTTCCAAATCGGTATAAATGATAAAGATTTTATCAAGATTTCCCTTGTCAAACTCATCAAGCAGTATATCGCTTATTTCACGGGCGCGCTGCATTGTGGGATTTTGGGCGGTATATAAAAAGCTGCGTTCAATCGGTATATTGTGATTCATAAAAAAACGTCGGCCGTATTCGCCCACAACAAAAAACTTTAGGTCGCTGTGCTCCGCAAGCAGCTTCTGAGCCTTCTTGATTGCATTCTGGTTATAGGGACCCGCGAGACCCTTATCGGCGGTAATGACAAGACAGCCAAAGGTGCCTTGTAAATCTTTTCCGCCGCCCGGCGGATAAAAATATTTGCTTTCCACATCCTCCGCCGTGCGGAATATGCGCTTTATTTCAGCCTGCAGCGCGTTGAAGTAGGGTCTGGTGTTATTTAAATCGTTTTTTGCCTTTTGCATTTTGGTTGACGCTATCAGATACATGGCGTTGGTGATTTTTTGTGTGTCCCGAACGCCTTTTATTCTATCTTTTATTTCCTTGGTGTTTGCCATAGGTTAGTCACCGCTTTCGATTTTATTAACGGACTTGTCGCCGGGAGTTACCGTGCTTAAAAAGCTGCGGGAAATATCCAAGATTTGCTGCCGAACATCGTCCGACATTCTTCCCGTTTGGTCAATTTCCTCGCAAATATCCGCGGCGGTGTTTTCAAAATGAGTAAGCAGATTTTGCGTAAAATCCTTTATTTTGTCAACAGGCACATTTTGCATAACGCGATTTAGCGCGGCAACAAGAATGATTACCTGCTCATGCTGCTTCAGCGGCTTATATTGCTCCTGTCTGAGCAGACGCATAAGTCCCTGACCGTATGTAAGCTGCTGCTTGGTAACCTCATCCAAATCGCTCGAAAATTGTGTGAACACCTCTATCTCTCTGTACTGTGCCAAATCAAGACGAATAGTACCTGAGGCGGTTTTCATTGCCTTTGTCTGCGCGTCGCCGCCGACTCTTGATACGGAAAGACCCACGTTAACCGCCGGACGCTGACCCGAAAAGAACAAGTCGCTTTCAAGGAAAATTTGTCCGTCGGTTATGGAAATAATATTAGTCGGGATATAAGCCGAAACATCTCCTGCCTGCGTCTCAACAATCGGCAAAGCGGTAATGCTTCCGCCGCCCATTTCGTCAGACAGACGCGCGGCACGCTCAAGCAGTCTTGAGTGAAGATAAAACACATCTCCGGGATACGCCTCGCGTCCCGGTGAACGTTCAAGCAGCAGACTCAGTGACCTGTACGCGATTGCGTGCTTTGATAAATCATCATATACAATCAGAACGTCGCGCCCGCTGTACATGAAATATTCGCCCAGCGCACAGCCGGCATACGGCGCTATATATTGCAGCGGCGCCGGCTCGCTCGCGGAGGCGTTTACAACGATTGAGTATTCCATCGCCCCGTGTTTTTTCATTGTTTCGACAAGCTGTGTCACAGAGCTTGCTTTTTGCCCTATTGCGACATATATGCAAATCACATTCTTGCCTTTTTGATTTATTATTGTGTCAACGGCAACAGCGGTTTTGCCTGTCTGTCTGTCGCCGATTATAAGCTCACGCTGTCCGCGTCCAATCGGAAACATTGAATCTATCGCCAAAAGTCCTGTTTCCATCGGAGTGTCCACGGGCTGTCTGTTGATAATTCCCGGAGCGGGTGATTCCAGCGGACGATACTCCGTGGCGCTTATTTCACCTTTGCCGTCAATCGGTTCGCCAAGGGGGTTCACAACTCTGCCGATAAAATCATCGCCTACGGGTATGCCTGCGGTTTTTCCTGTTCGTTCCACAGAGCTGCCTTCAACAATCTCGCTGTCATCGCCGAATAAAATACAGGATATTTCGTTTTTTGATAAATTTTGAACCATTCCATGTATTCCGGATGAAAAGGTGAGAATTTCTCCGTATTCGACGCGTTCAAGACCGCTTACAACCGCAATCCCGTCGCCTACAGACTGAACCGTTCCGCTTTCCTTTGCCAGCGCCTCCGGCGTCCATGTGCTTATTGTCTCTTTGAGCCGAGGAATAATTTCTCCGCCGTCGGGTTCGGTTTCGTTCAGCTTATCCTTAAACTGCTTAAATCTTGCGCTTATACTCCAATCGTAGATTTCCGTGCCGATTTCAAGCCTGAAACCGCCGGGAAAGCTGTCGTCCTTTTGCCATACAAGAGAGACGTCGCTGCCGTATTTTCCGCGCAGAAAGGTCAAGAAGCGTTCTTTTTGAGAGTCATCGGGGGGAGCTGCGGAGTAAAGTATTGCCCGATTGTCATTATATTCAGGATTGTTCACGCCGCACACTCCTTTCGGCAGCCGTCAGGAATTGCTCATACGCGTCCGCTGTTTCTGTCTCAGAGAGCAGCTTTTCCGTTGCGCTTGTGACCATGTCCTTGATTTCCTGCTGCGCTCCGTCTAAAATCTTTGTACGTTCTTTTTCGGCTTCCTGCTTGGCGTCGTTCAGAATTTTTGCCGCCTCGGTCTTAGCCTGCTGTATTTTTTGTGACTTACGTTTTTCGGAGGCTTTTTCCGCGGTTGTTTTCATCTTCAGTATTTCCGCTTCCGCATCCTTAAGCTTTTGGCTGTAATCAGCCTCCATGCGTTCCGCGTTGGCAAGCTTTTCATTTGTCTGCCGATCAAGGCTTTGGTAATAATCCGTCCTTTTTTGCATAAACTTTTTAACCGGATTATAAAGCAAAAGGTATAAGCCGAACGCGAGAATTGCAAAGTTCAGCAAATGCAGCAAAATCTGCTGCCAGTCAATATTTAATGGTATATTCACCGTATTCACCCGCCTTTAAAGTACAAAAACAATAAGAATAGCTATAATCAAAGCATATATGATAGCCGTTTCAACAAATACCAAGCCGAGCATAAGGTTTGTGCGCAGCTTGCCCTCCGCTTCCGGCTGGCGTGAGATACCCTCAGCCGACTTCGCTATCGCCACGCCCATACCGATTGCTCCGCCCGCAGCGGCAAGACCGATTGCGATACCCGCCGCGATGGCTTTGCTTCCCGTTGAGTCGGCGTCAGCGCTGCTTACGGTCACAGTGTCGGATGCAGCGTTGTTATCTCCCGGCGCGGCATAAACAAATGCCGATACAGTGGACAATATAATCATAACCAATATAAATGATACCGAAATTCTTTTAAATAGACTCATAATAATAACCTCCGATGTTAAATTTCGTTTGTAATATGTTTTTTTGTAATTTTCTTTTTATGTTTTTTGATGTGCGGCGCCGACACCTCGCCGTAAAACAACGCGGTGAGCATTGTCAGGACATAAGCTTGAATAAGAGCGTGCAGCAATGTAAAAAGTACGCCGACTACAACCGGAAGAACAAAGCTCAGCTGTATGTAATAATACACTATCTCGGTTACAAGCAGTCCGCTGAGCAGCGCGCCGAACAGACGGAAGCTCATTGAAATAGGCAATGAAAAATCCTTTAAGGTTTTTCCAACGCCGCGTATTCCGTTTCCGGCAATGCCGCCCGACAATATAATCAGATATGACAGGCACCCAAGGGAGATAGCCGCGTTAATATCCGATAGAGGAGCGGGCAAGGCGATTGACAGACCGCCCGTAGTGACGGCTTGAAAACCGAAAAGCTCAAAAATCGTCCCTGTGAATATGTAAACCCCGGCGGCGAATATGTAAGCGCCCAGAAAGCCGTTCCTGTGCGGACTGTTGGACTTTGCGAGACCGTCGAATAATTCAACAAGCTGTTCCAAGAGCAGTTGGAATTTGCCCGGAACATACTTAAACCGCGGTATCACAAAAATGCGGATACATGCCGCCAAAATCAGCAAAATTGCCGTGACGGTAAAGCCGGAAATCAAAGCGGGGTTTACATCTTTAATTCCGAATAAACTGATTTTATTTGTCTCGTGCAACACGGCATCCCGCATTACCTCTTTGATTGACTCATCGCTCGCTCCGTGATAGGTCAGGATACTTCCCAGCAGCAGCGCTAAAAAAATACAGGCGAATGCGGCTATGCCAACCGTTTTTTTTCTTTTGTTCATAAGCAAATCCCCTTTGCGCTTTTCATATAACATTTTAATTATAGATTATTTAAATTTACAGACTATTATATCATATTTTTGAAATTTTGCAATTCAAATTATAATTTTTTAACATTTTTATAACAAAAAAGAGTAAAATGTAATATTTTATCTGCTTGATTAGTTTAAATCAGGCTTGTTTAAGTCCAAGCTTCTCGGATCTTTCGGATTTTATTTTCACTGTCCGTTTTAACGTACACTTCTTGTGTTATAATTAGACATAGATAAACCTAAATTGACCCTAAATTGACTTTTTAAGGTAAAAAATGAAAATTAGAGGAAGTTTACTTTGACAAAAAGGTATGGTATACATAGATATTTCAAGATTCCTAAATTGACAAAGTAAAGTTCCGATTTTTAAGGTAAAAAATAGATAAAAAATAGATAAAATATTTAAAATAACAGATAAGGAGAACAAAGCTATGCATTACATTATTTTGGACTTGGAATGGAACCAGCCCTTTACCGTGAAAATGACGATAAAAGAACCTGTTGCCCTGTGCGGCGAGATTATTCAGATAGGCGCTGTAAAGCTTGATGAGAACTATCACCTGATCGATACATTCAAAATAATGGTCGCGCCTAAATATTACAGAAAAATGCACAAAAAAGTGTCTGAGCTTACGCGTATTACAACAGATGATTTGCGGTACGGTTTCCCTTTTAAGACAGCATTTAAGCACTTCAGCCAATGGTGCGGTGACGATTTTTCATTCCTTACATGGGGTCCCGATGATATTAGAATACTTCGCGAGAATATGTGTATTCATAAAATGAAAACAGAGTGGATTCCGAATGTGTATAATCTTCAGATTATTTTTGATAATCAGCTTACAAAGACAAATCATCAGATTTCGCTTAAGAATGCTCTGGAATATGTGGGAGAGCCGGCTCTTGAGGCGCATGACGCGTTAAACGACGCACGCAACACCGCCAGTCTGTGTCCGCATATCGATATGAACAAGGGCTTTGATCAATATCATGAATTGGAAAAAAGCTTTGGCGCACAAAAATCTCCGGCTCTTAATAAACGCAGAAACGGTAAATCCTACCGAACCAAAGAGGAAGCGTTTAATGACAGTTCTCTGTTGACCTTTTACTGTCCCGACTGCGGCGCACAGGTTGTATGCGCTGATTTTGTGAAGCAAAACAGCGATAAGTATATTTGTGTAGGTAAATGTGAAGACGGTAAAAAATTCTTTGTAAGATTTAAATTCATCAGGGAAACAAACGGAACATTCAGCGTTGCGCGGATTATTTATGATATGGACGAAGAACACAGCAATTATTACCACGCTAAAAAACAGTTGAGAGAGTTAAAGGAACAGCTATATATGGAACGTGTCGGCAAAGCGGTATAAGCTTAAAATTCAATGGACTTTTTATATTGGATATGCTATAATATAACTCATGATAATTCGGATTGGCAAATGAAAAACAGATGAGGTGAAGCTATGAAAATATCAAATCAAAAATTAAAGCTGTTATATTTGATGAGGATATTGCTTGAGCAGACCGACGAGGAACACACAATCACCGTTCCGCAGATGATTGAAGAGCTTTCAAAGCTCGGCATATCGGCAGAGCGCAAAAGCGTTTATGATGATTTGGAGTATTTAAAGCTGTTCGGACTCGATATATGCTCCCGCAAATCCAAAACTACGGACTACTTTGTGGCAAGCCGTGAATTTGAGCTGCCGGAGCTGAAGCTGCTTGTGGACAGCGTTCAGTCCTCGAAGTTCATTACCCACAAAAAGAGTACGGAGCTTATAAAGAAAATCGAAAAGCTTACAAGCAAATATAACGCGAAGCAGCTTCAGCGGCAGGTGTTTGTCGCCAACAGAGTAAAAACCTTTAACGAGATGATTTACTACAATGTTGATAAGATACACGATGCTATCGCGGCGGATAAACAGATAAAATTCAAGTATTTTAAAATCGACGTAAATAAAAAGCGTATTTACCGCAAGGACGGCGGACTGTACACGGAGTCGCCGGTATCGCTTACATGGGACGATGAAAACTATTACTTGATTACATACAAGCCGAAATACGGGCAATATGTACATTACCGTGTTGATAAAATGGAAGATATTGAGGTGACGGATAAGGACAGAGAACTGCCCGACAAGCCGTTTGACCTGTCCGAATATGCAAAATCAATGTTTCAGATGTTCAGCGGCGATGAAACGGAGGTTTCAATCCGGTTTGTCAATGAATTGGTCGGCGCGGTGTATGACCGTTTCGGTATGAATGTTCCTATAGTTAAAAGCGATGAGAACCATTTTATTTGCAAGGCAAAAGTAGCGGTCAGTCCTCATTTTCTGTCGTGGATAATCGCTTTCGGCGATAAAGCACAAATTATCGCGCCGAACGGCGTTGTTGAGCAAATGCGCGATTTGCTTGCCGAAGCAAGCGCAAATTATGCAACCTAAGCGCAAATGTTCCGCCTCCTGCCCGTCCGTTGGACGGATAAGGAGGGGGGGAGTATCTCACTCATCTATCGCGGCAACAACGTCCACATTGTCAAAATCTCCGTAGTATGCCGAGTTGATTGTCACATTCGAGCCCGGCTCTATATCGGTTAATTCGTCCGAATCAAAGGCAACAAACTTATTATTTTTAAAGAACAGTGTCAGGTATCTTATGTCATCCGTCTTGACAGAGCCGATGTTGTTGAAAGAAATTTTCGCGCCTCCTTGCACTGCTTCCGGTGTTATAACAAGATCAGAGAGCATGTTCGGGTTTTGGTCATATTCGCTGTATGTAACGGTGCGGACTATGGTTGCCGTGTTTTTGTCCACCCTAAATCCGGCATAGGAACGCTGAGATTCCGGTATACCTATTACATTTTTTGTGTCTGTATCAAGCTCATTACCGTTTGAGTCCTTGTATACAACCTTGATTTTTGCCGTCACATCATAATCTGAGCCGTTGGAAAAAATGAAGAATGCGTATTTGTCTCCGTTATTGTCAATGTAGTCATATTCCTGAATATCTATATCGTCGCTGACCTCCTCCGCGTCAAAGCTTCCGCTTGAATTTGTTTTGGAGGAGCCGGAGGCATCGGACATCGCGGAGGGGCTATCGGTTGCGGAATTGTCTGTGACAGAATTATAAGAATTGCTCGTATCATTGTTCACTGCCTCTTCAAGAGCGGCAACGCGCCTTTCAAGCTTTTTATAATCCGCCTCGGATACACCGCAGCCTGAGAGAGAGAATACAACTGCTACTGTAAGTATCGCGGATAAAAATTTTATGTACTTTTTCAGGTCCTTTTTCCGTTTCATAATAATTCGCACCTGCTTTCATAAAAATATTACAGTCATTATATCATAATATTTTTTTCTTTTCAAGATGATATATAATAAATTTTACCGTAAATTTACACCGGTGGTAATAAAAATTAATAAAGGTTTAATTCTCAAATAAAAAAGAGCCGCGTCCGGCTCTTTTTGCTCGTAGAATTTTATCGTAGAATTTTATTGACTTCAAGTGTTAGATGTTGCGCTTGGCAACCAAGAATTCAATTTAAATTTAAATAAGGGACAAATCCCGTATTTATATGGGACAAATCCCGTATTTATATGAGACAAATCCCGTATTTGCCAAAAGCTTAAGAAAGCTTGCTGAGCATATTGGCGTACCGGCTCTTCCTGCGCGCTGCGGTGTTCTTATGCAGAATACCCTTTGCAACAGCCTGGTCTGTCTTCTTCACAACTGTTTTATAAGCATCGGAGGCAGCTGCCTTACCCTGTTTTAAAGACTCTTCAAACTTTTTGACAGCAGTCTTAAGCTGAGACTTTATCATTTTGTTTCTCAGAGTTTTAGTTGCGCTGACCTTAACTCTTTTCTTTGCTGATTTAATGTTAGGCATAATTTCACCTCCAAACAAATTACGATTTGATTTTTACATCAGTATCGAATATTATAGCATTTTATTTTTTATAATGCAAGAGTTTTTTAAAAATTTTTTGCATAAATTTTTAAAAATTCGGTTTTTTGTAAAATCTAAGCGCTCTTTGCGCTCTTTGCCGCTGTTTTAAAGCGAACAACCAATCATCTTAAATCTCAGGATAAAAGCTTAAGTCATAAACAGCGCTATGTTAACGTTGGCACTCAGCGGCACTTTATTTGTATTACAATGAATATACAGGGTAATTATTGCACTGTTATTTTAAATTCGAAAGGGGTAAAATTATGCCAAATTTAACAACACCGATACCGTCTCGTATTTCGGGGAACACCGCGGAGGATATACGAGCCATAAAGAAGTGGGGAACCGCACTTATCGATGAGCTTACCTACATATTTAACAACTTGGATGCCGGTAATGTTTCCGAGGCGGCAAGTGTAAAAGCCGAAAATATCGATACATCAAACGCCAAAATCACCAATGCCCAAATCGGAAATTTGACGGCTGACAAGCTGCGCACGGGGCAGGTTGACACCGACTTGGTAGTGGTTAAGAGCGAGAGCGGAAACCTCAGCATAAGCGGAAATTCCATAAATATCAGCGATAACTCCGTTGACCGCTTTAAGGCGGAATACAATCCGCTCACAGACCTATTCACATTCGCGCTTTACAATAACGAGGGTCAGCCGACGGTTTACATAAACAGCGCCGGAAACGCCGTATTCAGCGGCAGAATAGACAGCTCTGAAATATATACATCAACTATTATAGGTACCGACAGCCTGTCTTATCAGTCGTTGACAGGCGGAGTGTTCGCGATGACGGATAAGCAGGGAATGAAAATTATGCAGGACTTAAACGGGCAGAGGCTGCAAAAGTTTGGAGTATCGGTCGGAGATGACGGTTCGGCGTATATTGTATTGGGCGCGGGCGACGGCAACGATGAGGTTACGATAAACGGGGTTAAATACTCTCACGGCAGCTTTATAATTCAAAAGACGGACACAGACGCGACAATGGGGCTTGTCGGTTTTCCGAGCTGGATTTCGCTTTTTGAGGACGGCGAGGTTTGGATCAGCGGAGATAAGGTTTTGGTAAACGGTAGAGATATATTAAAAGAAATAGATAATATAAAAAACAGTCTTAATATATGAGAAAATATTATGAGAGAATATTATAAGAAAGAGGATAAATAATATGAAAAATGACAGATACAGCGGAAAAATAAACGCAGAATTTTTCGGCAAGGTACAGGAATGCTTTAAGCTATATAAGGAGCATAAGCAGTTGTATGACAGAAAAATCATAGATAATAATAAGTGGTACAAGAGCAGATATAACGGCAGCGCCGACGCAGCGACGCCCGAGCCGGCGACGCCATACCTGTTTAACGTAATCGCGAACAAGCATGCGGACGCAATGGATAATTATCCCGAGCCAAATATTTTGGGACGCAGGGAGTGCGATGGAAAAACGGCGGAAATTCTGACAAAAATTATACCTATGCAGCTTGAGCTGTGTAATTTTAAACGAACCTACAGCAGAGCATGGTGGTACAAGCTTAAAAACGGCGCTTCCTGTTACGGGGTGTTTTACAATCCGGAGCTGGGACACGGGAGCGGTGATATTGATATTAAACGGATTGATTTGTTAAATCTGTTCTGGGAGCCGGGTATTATTGATATTCAGGACAGTAAATTCGTGTTCCTGACAGCCTTAATTGATAATGATGAATTAAAGGCAAAATATCCGCATTTGGCGGATAATTTTATCGGGAACGGAGCAATGGAGATACTGACCTATGATGATATGCAAAATACAGCTTCCCGCGACGCGCTCAGAGACAAGACATTGGTTGTTGACTGCTACTATAAGCGGTATTCGGGAGGGAGACAGACGGTGGAGCTTATAAAATTTGCCGATGGTAACATACTTGAGGCATCTGAGGATATGGGTGATAACGGAATTTATGACCACGGAATGTATCCGTTTGTCATAGATGTGCTTTACCCCGATGAGGATAGTCCGGTTGGCTTTGGATTTGTTGATATTGTAAAAAATCCGCAGCTCTATATCGACAAGCTGGACAGTCTTATAAGCAGAAACGCATTGATTTCGGGAAAGACGCGGTTTATGATAAAGGACAACGGAGGTCTTAATGAATACGAGCTTTCTGACCTTAGCCGTGATATTATTCACGTTGCCGGCTCTGTAGGCGAAGAAAATATAAGAGAGCTTCAGGCAAAGCCGATGCACAGCTTTATTATTCAGCACAGACAAAATAAGATTGACGAGCTTAAAGAGATAGCGGGCAACAGGGATTTCCAGCAAGGCGGCACCAACAGCGGCGTTACGGCATATTCGGCAATCGTCGCGCTGCAGCAGGCGGGAGAAAAGCTGGCAAGAGATATGCTGATTACGGGGTATGACGCCTTTCACGACATAGTGCTTTTATGCATTGAGATTATACGTCAGTTTTATAACAAGCCTCATTCATACAGGATAAGCGATGAAAACGGCAAGAACGAATATATTGAGTTTTCGGGCAGAGAGCTTGGCAGCGGGTACCACAGAGCTGAGTTTGATGTGACGGTCAGTGCGGAAAAAAACAATCCGTATAGCAGAATAACTCAAAATCAGACACTGACGGAGCTTTGGCAAATGGGTGTGTTTAATCCGAGCAACGCGGACGCGGCAATGCTTTTGCTGAAGTCAATGCACATTGACGGGAAAGAAAAATTGATAGACGGCGTAAAAAATCTAAAGTCCGAGTACGAAAAAGAGGGCGTAGGGCTTGTCGGCGCGGAGAAAGTCCCGACACAGATTAAGAATAGCGGCTCTGTCGGGACTTTGTCAAAGGGTATTAAAAACGCGACACAAATTTCGTAGGTTAATTTGGCTTAATGCGACAGCACCTTACCAACGGTTCGTACATCATCAAATTCGGTGATAAAGATGGGGGCGTATTTGGGGTTGACAGATTTAAGGCATGGTCTGCCGTCAATCTGGTCAAGCATTTTACAATACGCGTTTCCACGGTGTATAAATATACCAATCTCGCCGAACTCGATGGAGGACATACTCTTAACGTAAACGGTTTCGCCGTCGGTAATATTCGGCTCCATACTGTCGCCGCTTATGAGTATTCCAAAGTCAGCCTCGGGAGGAGCGGGTTCTATTCTGATTTCATAGTCGCTGTCATCAATATAGTTCCCCAGCCCTGCCGCCGCTGCCTGCGTGTATACGCGAATTTGTCTTAAACCGAATGTGTAGGACTTTACCTTCTTATTCTGATATTGCTCATACTCATATTCAAGACAATTAATTACGGTATTTAAATTGTCCTCGTCATCGGAAATTTCCCTGAGCATATTAATCGCGAGGTTTAGCTTGACGTTATATTCGGCTTCATCGTAGCTTGTTTTGGGAGAACAAAAGTATTTATAAATGTCTTTAATGTCATAAATATGACAAAGCTCCAGAAATACTTTGATGTCAGGCTCGGATTTTCCGTTTTCCCATGCGCTGAACCTTGATTGCTTTATATCAAGGCTTTCATACACCTGCTTTTGGGATAAACCCTTGCCGAGTCGGGCTTGTTTAAGCTTGTCGCTAAAATCTTTATTAGCCATAATACGACACCTCCAAACATAATATAACATAATTTTTAGAATAAATCAAGTATTATATTAAAAATATTGTTTTTTATGGTTTTTTATAGGGCATTTGTTGTTTTGATACGTTGTAAATTATTGTTTATTTTTTAATGATAAAGCCTCGTAGGTACTAAATTTGCCGCTTCAAGAAACATAAAAGCGCGAAAAATATCAAAAAATATGGTAAAATAACCCTTGACAAACAAGAATATTGTTATATAATGTAAATGTAAGAATAAATATAAAAGATGGTATATAAAAGATGAGATGTAGAAAAAGATATATAAAAGATGAATGGAAGTGAAAAAATGGATCATCCTGATATAAGGTACATAGAGCGCTACGGATATACAAAGGAGTCGCTGCAAGAGAGCAGACCTGTCGGTGTGTGCCTGTTCTGCGGCAGCGATATATATAAAGACGGCAGTCAGCATATAAGGAGCTTTGACGGGCTGTTTTGCGATCTGGAGTGTTGCCATAGCTACTATGAAATAGATACAAAATATTGATGTTGAAAGGAGAATTCAGATGAAATTTGAGAACACGGCACAGGTAAAAAAGTGGCTGAGGCTTTTACCTGTCGCAAAAAAGGAAATGAAAGCAAGGATAGAATTTTATAATGAGCTTATAAGCGATTTTACAAGAGTACAGATATCTGATGAGGAGGTTTCGTTAGCGACAGGCGATACATACAGCGATATGCTGACAAATGTGGAATTTTACCGTGAGCAGATAAAAAGCTGTAAGGAAAGGTTTAACGCAATGCTAAGCGACTGGAGCCGTTTATCCGAGCTTTTAGACAGCGATGAGCTTAATGTTATTACGGAAAAATACTTAAAGGGTACAAGCTGGACAGCCATGGAATTCGCGGTGTACTACAGCAGGCGGCAGTGCTTCAGAATTTTGGACAGAGCGGCGGAGAAGCTTGTTGGGCAGACAGTCAGCGGTGATTACAATGTGTGACAAGAGCGAAGCTGTTGACGATAAGAAAAAATTATGCGAAACGGTAGAGCAAGGCGACGAGGAAAACTGGGCTATGGAGGCGCTTGCGAAGCTGCGCGAGCTGGTGAGCTGCGGCGATAAGAGAATAGAGCTTTCGTCAGCGAAGGAGGTATTGAGTCTTTTGGGAGTACCGGAGACGCTGCTTGAGGACAAGGAGGTAACAAAGCTTGAAGTAGAAATAAAGGTTATATAGCGGAACGGAGGATTTTTTTAATGAAGGCAAAGCTAAATCTTGAAATAACGGAAACACAGTTGAAATTTATAACCGCTGACGCAGACGAGGTTTTATTCGGCGGCGCGGCGGGAGGCGGAAAATCGTATGGACAGCTGGTTGACGCGCTGCTGTTCGCGCTGAAATATCCCGGCAGCCATCAGCTTATACTTAGGCGAACATTTCCGGAGCTGGAACATTCGCTCATTATGAACTCTATTTTGCTTTATCCATCCGCTGCGGGACGGTATCAGGTAAGCTCACGCAAGTGGCTGCTTAAAAACGGTTCGGTTATCGAGTTCGGTTATTGCCAAGCGGAAAGTGATGTACTGCGCTATCAGGGGGCGGAATATGATATTGTTCGTTTTGACGAGCTGACACATTTTACCGAGAGTCAGTATACATATCTGCTTTCAAGGGTTCGCGGCACCAACGGTTATCCGAAGCAGATGAAGTCAAGCACAAATCCCGGCGGTGTGGGGCATACATGGGTAAAGCGGCGGTTTATAGACGGCCGCGATCCAAATCGGGTATGGGAGACGGATTACGGTACAAAAAGGCTGTTTATACCATCGCTTGTTCAGGACAACAGGTTTCTTATGCAATCGGACAAGACGTATTTAAAGCGTCTCAGGCAGCTTCCGGAAAACGAGCGTAGAGCTTTGCTGTACGGAGAATGGGATATATTCGACGGACAGGTTTTTACAGAATGGCGCAATAACCCCAACGGCTTTAAAACCCGCAGGTTCAGTCATGTAATAGATCCGTTTGAGGTTCCAAAGGAATGGCGGCGCTTTAGGACGTTTGATTTTGGATATTCAAAGCCGTTTGCCGTGTCGTGGTACGCTGTGGATTATGACGGCAGAGCGTATAATTACAGGGAGCTTTACGGCTGTACGGGCAAGCCCGATGTGGGAGTGAAGTGGACGGCGCAGCAGATTGCGGACAAAATCGCGGAGATTGAGCGCGAGGAACGGGAAGCGGGATGTAAAATAACCGGTATAGCCGACCCTGCCATATGGAACGCCACAGGCGGAAGCGAGGGGAGCATTGCTGAGATGATGGAAAATCGGGGTGTGTACTTTGAAAAAGGGAAAAACGACAGGCTCGCCGGCAAAATGCAGGTGCATTATCGGTTGAGCTTTGATGATGAGGGGCTGCCGATGATATATTTTTTCAATAAAAAATGTCCCGGCATAATCAGAACTCTGCCTGAGCTTAAATATGACAGTGTCAATCCGGAGGATGTGGACACAAAGCAGGAGGATCATCTTTATGATGCGCTGAAGTATTTTTTGATGAGCAATCCGATTGCTCCGAGGGAGAAAACGGAGGATAAATCAGACCGCGAATATTCTCCGCTTGATAATACGCCCGAAAGATTTCTTGTATAAATTTTTTAAAAAGGCTTGTAATTACAGAAATTTAATGGTATGATTATCTAACAGATTTGATATGATTATAGGAGAAGCTGTATGAGGAGCTTGGGTATTGATTTCGGCGACAGCCGCACGGGTTTCGCGGTGTCGGATGAATTGGGCTTTGGCGCGTCAACCCTTGATAATTTTAAATCGGGAAGCGTCATAAAGATTGCGAGGTACGCCGCAGAGCTGGCGCACCAATATGATGTATCCGAAATTGTTGTGGGATTTCCGAAAAATATGAACGGCACGGTAGGACCGCGAGGAGAGCGGACGCAGATGTTTGCCGACAGGCTTAAGTCCTTTGTAAGCGTTCCTGTAATACTTTGGGACGAAAGGCTCACCACGGTTTCGGCACATAATCTTATGAATGTTACCAATGTACGCGGAAAAAAGCGCAAGGAGTCGGTAGACAGTATTTCGGCGGCTATTATTCTTCAATCATATCTGGACAGTAAACGTTAAAATCTTGAAACGCTTGAAAGGAGGAAGATATTTATGGCGGATGAAACAAAAAACAATACATCTGAGGAAAACTCAAACTTAATAGACCTGATTGATGAGGAAGGAAACACGGTGCCGTTTGAGCACTTGGATACGGTTCAAATCGACGGAGACGATTATATAATTTGTATTCCGTATGATGACGAAGAGGAAGAGGTTACGGAGATAGCTCTGTTTAAGATAGACAAGGACGCGGACAGTGAGGATTGTCTGTCACAGGTGGTTGACGACGCTCTCGCGAACAGAATTTATGAGGAATTTAAAAAGCGTAACCGTGACAGATTTGATTTTGAAAATTAATACCAAGCGGGCTGTGCCTAAGTATTAAGGCGCAGCCCGCTTATTTTATTGTTAAAGATTTTCCGCAGCATACAGCATTCTGTTCAAGAAAGTTTTATGCATAACTTTATCCCCGGCGAATATGATTAATAGAGAAAAAGACAAGCGCGGAGGAGAAGAAATGATTGCGAGAAGCTACGAAAGGAAAATCGGGAAAAAGAAATTCAAAATCGGAAATAAGAAATTCAAAAAATTTAAAATCGAAAAAAAGAGGTATCGTGCCGTTGTGCTTGACGGGCGCAGGATCGCGAGAGCCGCGGCTTTCGCGGCAGCGGTCGGCATAATAACAGGAATAATTATATCGTCCTTTTTCGGCGAAAAAGACGCGGTTGTTTTTGAGTCCGACAAAGCCGCCTCGACGGTCGGAGACAGAATTGAGAATACAGTTGAGAATACAATTGATAATACAGTTGATAATGCAGTTGATAATAGAGTTGAGAATACAGTTGAGAGTACAACCGAAGACAAAATTGAAGATGAAGGAGATACAGAAGAAGATAAAGATAAAATTGAAGAAACAAAAGATACAAAAGATACCGATGATGAAAAACACAAGGGCTTTGCCGGTCTTTTGAAAAAGCTCGCGGTTTGTGTATTGGGGTTTGACCCATACATTCCCACAGGCGCTGTCGCGGCTGAGATACACGGCGCGGATATTGTGAACAGCTATGCTTTGGTTAAAAACGCGGATGAAATTGCCGCCGCGAGTCCGACTGCCGTGCCGCAGCCTACGGCGGCTCCGACGGAAAGCACGGAAACACAAGCATCGGAAGTCCAAGACGAGGGGGATTTGAATATTAAGGCGATAAACGCCGCTCAAAACGCGAATTATGACACGTATCAGATACGATTGGGAAATCAAACCTCATACAATATAGATGTAAACGAGCTTTTATACGAGCCTTTGACGCTTGATATGAGCGGCGGCGGACCGAAAATCCTGATAGTACATACTCACGCAACCGAGGCGTACACGGCGGAGGGAGCGCAAAAATACAGCAGCGGTGAGAGTGACAGAAGTATGGACGCCTCGGAAAATGTAACGGCTGTCGGGACTGAAATCGCGCAGTATTTTAACGATCGAGGAATTGAAACTCTGCACGATACGGAGCTGCACGACTATCCGTCGTTTAACGGCTCATATGCGGATGCTTTGGAAAGCACAGAGCGGTATTTGGATGAATATCCGAGCATACAGATTGTGCTTGATATACACAGAGACTCAGTTGTTTATGACGACGGAACCAAGGTGAAGCTTGTTACGGAGATAAATGGCAGGGACGCGGCACAGCTTATGTTTGTTGTGGGAACCGATGAAAAAGGTCTTTATCATCCGCAGTGGCGGGAAAATCTGAAATTTGCAATTCAGCTCCAGAATAAAATTGACGAAAGGTATCCCAATCTTATGCGCTATATAAATCTGCGTCAGGAGCGGTTTAACGGTCATACAACAAACGGCAGCCTGATAATTGAGGTTGGAACAAGCGGAAATACATTAAGCGAAGCGAAATACGGAATGCAATGCGCTGCCGAATGTATTGCCGACTTTTTGGA
>CAYTZR010000011.1:0-16381 GCA_964442605.1 uncultured Oscillospiraceae bacterium | reverse complement strand
GAAACAGAGAAACAGAGAAATAGAAAACAGAGAAATAGAATGAAATAGATTTGAAAAAAAGCAACAAAATTTTAGGGTTTATATTATATTTTTTGTCATTTATATGCTTGAAATAAAGGACTTATTCGGCTATAATATAAAATATTGATTTATGTTTATTTGCCGAAGGGATGAGAACAATGCGAAAGTTAGCGGCTGTTTGGGCGGCGAAAATATCTTCTGCCGCAGGCAGGATTATAGGAAAAAAGTCATCCTCATCACCCGGGGTTTTGGCTCTTAAGATTTGCCCCAATCTTATCGCCATACTTTCGAAGTATGTGAAAAGAGGGGTTATTGTAACCTGCGGAACCAACGGAAAGACAACAACAAATAATCTTCTTAATACCGCGCTGCAAAAATGCGGTTATAAGACGGTGTGCAATAATTTGGGCGCAAATATGCTGGGCGGTATTGCCACAGCGTTTGCTCAGGCATGTAACATATTCGGTTCCTTTGATGCCGACTACGCGGTTTTGGAGATTGATGAAGCCTCCGCAAGGCGCGTGTTTAAGCATATAAAGCCTGATTATATGCTGATTACAAACCTGTTTAGGGATCAGCTTGACAGATACGGTGAAATTGATATAACTATAGATTTGCTGAACGAAGCGATAAATATGGCGGACGGCGTGAAGCTTATACTAAACGGTGACGATCCCCTGACAGCGGCATTCGGTGAGGGCAGAGACGCGGTATACTTTGGTATATCGGAGCAGGTGCTGCCTCAGACCGATGAAACCAAAGAGGGCAGATTTTGCGCAAAGTGCGGTGAGGAACAGGAGTATAATTACTTCCATTACAGTCAGCTCGGTGATTATTATTGTCCTCATTGCGGAAATAAGAGACCTGAAATTGACTATGCCGCTACAGATGTTGATTTATCATCGTCCATGAGGTTTAAGGTCGGCGAGAAGCAGATTGACGTGAACTACAGGGGCTTTTATAATATATATAATATACTCGCGGTATATTCGGCTCTTGATACCATTGGTATAAGCACGGACAGCTTTAATGATATTCTCAGCGACTATAAGCCGCAAATAGGAAGAATGGAGCTGATTTATATCGGCGGAAAACCGTTTATACTGAACCTTGCCAAAAATCCCGCGGGATTTAATCAGGCAATACAGACTGTCATTCTGGACAAGCGCAAGAAGGACGTTATTGTCGCTATAAACGATTTGGCTAACGATGGTCGTGATGTTTCGTGGCTGTGGGATGTGGATTTTGATAAGCTGTCCGAAGCCAACCTAAGCACACTTACCACAACAGGGATAAGACTTTATGATATTTCGCTGCGTTTTAAGTACGCGGATATGAAGGTTGACAGTATTAATCCGGATATGAAGTCAGCGCTCAAAAAATGCTTGGACAACCCCCAATCGGAGGTTTGCTATGTTTTGGTTAATTATACGGCGCTGTATCCTACTCAGACAACCATGCTTAATCTTAAAGGCGAGGTCGGAGAAACCGGACTTGCTGCCGTAAATAACGGGGGTGCGGTTCATGACAGATCATAATAAAAAATATGAGATAAATATTATACATTTATATCCCGATTTACTCAATCTTTATGGAGACAAAGGAAATATCGCGTGTATGGAAAAACGTTTGTCATGGCGCGAAATCGGGGTAAATATCAGCGCTTGTACCAACAAGGATCACAGTATAGACTTAAAAACCGCCGATATAATTTTTGTGGGCGGCGGCTCAGACCGCGAACAGGAGATTGTGTGTAATCTGCTTCTTAAAAAGAAGGCAGAAATAAAGGAGTATGTTGATTTAGGCGGGACGCTTGTCGCGGTTTGCGGCGGGTACCAGCTTTTGGGCAAGTATTATAAGACGGCTTCCACAAAGATTGAGGGGCTTGACATACTTGATATATATACAGATTCCGGAGATACCAGACTGATAAGCAATGTTGTGCTTGAGTGTGATATGTTCGACAGACCGATAGTTGGTTTTGAAAATCATGCGGGCAGAACGATTTTGGGGGAGAATATGAAGCCTCTCGGAAAGGTTTTGTTCGGAAACGGTAACACGGGTGACAGCGGTTACGAGGGCGTTATATATAAGAATGTTATAGCAACCTATCTGCACGGTCCGCTTCTGCCCAAAAATCCGCAGCTTTGCGATTATATATTGGAATGTGCTTTAAAACACAAATATCCTGAATTTGAAGGGCTTGCGCCGCTTGATGATGAGCTTGAAGATACCGCGAATGACTATATAAAGAAAAAATATTTGTAGCTTACGCATATTCATCGGATAAACGCACACAATATTTGAATGATAAAACCTTATATTTATAGATAAAGTAATATAATATTAATAATTGCTTAACAATTGTGTTATAATATTATGATAAAATATTTGTAATTATTATTGAGAATGGTATTATTAGCGGGCATACATACAGGAGGAAAACGAATGAGTTTTTTTAGCAGGTTGTTTTCCGGAGAGAACAACGAGAAGGATAACAGCGAGTCGGATTACCTAACCCGCGCCTATGACAGTCTTGGTGATGAATCCGGTTTGGATCCCGATGAAATCCTAAATGAAAACAGCGATGCCGTTTTGCCTGAGTTTTGGGATACTCCAAAGCTGATGAAGGACTCGGAGCAGCGGAATAATGATACTGACACCGCAGGCGGAGACGGCGGTGATTTTGTCGTTGAGAAAAACGATGCCGATAATTTCGACGATACCGATATTGACTATACCGATAATTTCGATGCTGATAACGGATATTCCGAGAATGACTGTTCCGGTGATGATTTCGGCGATAATTCCGTGGAAAATTCAGTTGATAATTCCGATGAAAGCGGAATTAATCAGCCTGAGCCTGAGCTTGGGAATGAGCCTGAGAATGAGAATGAGAAGTACGATGAGACTGACGCGTATGATGCGCTGAGCGATTTTGAAGCGGACACGGCAGAGATGGATACCGATGCTATAAACCGTGCCTATAATGAGGCAAACAGCTATACCGAACGGCTTAATACCGAAAAAAGAACTGAAAAAAGAAAGGAAAATTCGGAGATCGCCGAAGCGCCTGAGGTCGCGGAGAGCGCCGAGGAAGGCTTTGATGAAGGCTTAGGTACGGAGAGCGATTACGGCGAGGAGCTTGTTTCGGAAGATAATCGGGAGGCGTATTACGAAGACGAGCCGCTTGATACAGACGATGTGTCCGATATGCCCGATATATCCGATATAGACAATATAGACAATATAGACAATATAGACAATACGGACGATACGGATAACAGTGGAAACAGTGAAGATAGCGAAGATAGCGAAGATAATAAAAACAGTGAAAAGTTCATATCGCATGTGAGAAGAACAAGGCTGTATTCCTCTCCTGAGGAGCTTTTAAAGGAGGAGCCGGCTTTTGAAGATGATGTTGACAAGGATATGCTGTATTCCGCGTATGCTCCCAAAAGCATGCGCCCTAAGGTTACAGAAACCGTATATTATGACCTCGACAATATAGACGAAGAAGCTGTACCCGAAAGGAAAAAGGGTCTCAAGAGCTTTATCGCGAAGCATAAAAAGTTGGTAATCGGCATGAGCGCCGCAGCAGCGGTGGTTCTTGTTGTGGTCTTGTGCTGTGTAATCTTCTTCCAGAGCCGTGTGGATCCGCTTATGGGCTATGAGGAAACCTTTGTGACAAAGGGTAATGTTATAAAGACAATGGCGGCAAGCGGAAATGTTGAGCCGTATGCAAAATATAACATAACCTCGTTGGTAGGAGGAACCATTACAGAATCGCCTCTCAACGCGGGCGAGGAGGTAAAAACCGGAGAGCTTGTCTACAAGGTTGACGATACCAACGCGCAGCTTGCGGTACAGCAAGCGGAGAACGCGGTAAAGCGTGCGGAGGTAAGCGATACGTCGTCTACGGAGCAGCTGAAGATTTATGCTAACGCAACGGGAATAATCAGCAATTTGTCTATTTCCGCCGGAAGTACAATATCGGGCGGACAGATAGCCACCATTACACAGGCTAACGGAACGGAAATAGGGCTTATACCGAACGTTACGGGAACGGTTGAGAGCGTCAGTGTCAGCAACGGCTCAACAGTAAATTCGGGTCAGGTCATAGCAACGCTGAGGAGTAACAACAGCGCGGTTTCCCAGCAGGGAAGAGAGATTGACATGGCTGTAAGCAGACTGGCGCTTGAGCAGGCGCAGAAGGATTTGGAGAAGTACAAAATCGCTTCCCCGATAGATGGCGTAATTTTAGTCAAGAACGCAAAAGTCGGCGATAATGTGACGGTCGGTCAAAGCGATGAACCGCTTATGGTTATTGCCGATATGAGCAAGATGAAGTTTAATATTGAAGTGGACGAGCTTGACATATGGAATGTTAAGCTGGGTCAGACCGTTATAATAACGGCTACCGCTTTGCCCGGAGAGACGTTCAGCGGCGAGATTACGAACATTGCCGGAGAGGGCGAACAAAAGGGCAGCGGCGTGACAACGTATGCGGTTGAGATTACGATTTCGGATCCGGGAAAGATTATGTCGGGAATGAATGTTGACGCGAAAATTATTATAAATTCCGCGATAAACGTACTGACATTGCCTGAACGCGCGTTATATGAGTCAGACGGCAAAAACGCGCTTGTTATAACAGATGCCGATGTTAGCGATGATTTGGTTGTTAACTCCGCGGAGTATCCGTATATAAATGTGCCGGAAGGCTATAAGCTGGTTAGGATAGAATACGGAGTCAGCGACGGCGCTGATGTAGAGGTAGCGTCCGGGCTTAAAGTGGGCGATGTTGTACTGTATAAGCCCGAAGAAAGTGATGAGGCCGCCGATTTATCGTCTTCATCAACAAAGTCGCAGACGGACGGTGTAATATCGTCGGACGACAGCTCCGATACGTCTGAAACAGATTTTGCGGATGCCGAGGAGGAGAGCGGCGAAAACGTGAAGTCTACGGGAAAGTCAGCGACACAGGAGGGACTGACCGGTTTGGAATAAGCGGTTTTATGAGGAAGTATGGAGATGTTTAACAAAAACAGTGTAAAAAATTCCGGTTCTGAAGCGTCTAAAGCTACGGAAGCGGTCGGCGCTGTATTAAGCGGTGTAAAGGATGGTTTTGCGGAGATAAAACTGAATAAGGCGCAGGCTGTGTTTTCCGCGATATGCTTTGCTGCAGCGGTTTGCGCGGCTGTCGCTTTGTTGCTTGGCGCAAATTCCGTCAAAGAGGTCAAGGGCTTTATGGCGAACCCGTTTGGAGGAGACACTGTTGTTCTTGATATTGCCGAGCAAAATTCGGGCATAGATACTGAGGATATAAAGAATTTCGCGGCTGAAAATCCCGATATGTTTAAGTCTGTCTCGCCGTATAGAACGATTGAGGATGTTGAGATTTACGGAAATACCGGTTTGAGCGTAGACGGATCGGTTATTGTGACGGATGATTTGTTTTTCAGCTATGCCGCCGTTCAAATCGTGAGCGGCAAGGGATTTAGCGATACGGCAAGCGATGCCGCCGTGGTAACGGAGGATATGACGGAACAGTTGTTCGGCGACTCTGATCCCGTCGGGCAGACGGTAAAGGTTAATAATCGCGTATATGAGGTTGTCGGTATATGCCGCAGCGTAAACGGTTGTGAATTAAGCGAGAGCGTAATTCTGCCCTATGGCGGCGCAAGGCTTATCCTCAACTCAAACGAGGTGGGCAGCTACACCTTTATTTGCGGCGGCGACAAGGAAGAGGCTCAAAAGCTTATCTCAACCTTTGTCAGCAAGAATATGAACAAGCGGGTCAATTCCGATTATACCGTAGCTCTCGGATTTGACGGCGGTACGTCGAATAATCGCCTGATATATACTCTGTTTATTATACTTTTGATTTTAAGCGGCCTGTGTCTTATGATGTTTGCGCTGTTTCCCGCGAGACGCAGAAGAACGGGAGCCGATCGTCTTAATCTGAAAGGATTTTATGCCTTCGGCAAAAAAGAATTTATATGCGCCTCTGCGGCGTTTGCGGGCTCGGTTATAGGAGCCTTGCTCGGAGTTTTGGCATCGTGCTTGTATTGCCGTATAATTGGTTACACGTATTTGTTTTCAGCGTTGCCGCCTTTGAAGATTTTAGTGTTCGCTGTCGTTTTTTCGATTTTGATTGGGATTGTTCCGTCTCTTATCGAGAGAGCAAATATCAAATTGAAAGCGTAAATATAATTAAAAAATATTTTAAAAAAAGTTAACATTTTTTTGACAGAATGTTGCTTTTTTTAATATTATATGTTATACTGCTGTATATGACTATATTTGGAAAATGTTCGGAAGATGTTTGCATGATTCTTTGATAAATGTTTGGTGGTGATGGAATGTTTAATCATACAAACGGGGACAAAAAGTCTGATGATAAGAGTGACAGCAAAAGATTTGATGATAAGAAAATCGATTTTTTGGATGTGTTTTCTGTTTCACAATTGATTGGGCAGCTTATTTGGTGCATCATATTTATGCTCGGCATAGGCGCGCTTACCTTTATGGTTGTCAAAACATGCGGAGATGGCGTGAATATTTCCGTTGTCGGTTCGGCATGGGTGATCAGTGTTGAAACCGCTATAATTGTTTTCGTTATCTTTACGCTTAGCATTATCTTTAAATATATAATCGGTTTGAAAAACATTATTGATGAGGATAATGAGATAATCTCAAATGTTGTCGGTGCAACCATGCTGACATGCTTTGACGATGTGTTCACAATAAAAAAGGTTACTCCTGTTTTTTATACATTGCTCGGTTATTCCGAAGGGGATATAAGGTCAAAGTATCATAGCGAATTTAACAGAATGCTTGTCGGAGAAGAGTCAAAGCTGGAGTTCGCGAGGCAAAAACGTTTGTTGCGTGAGAAAGGATATTCACAAGCGCAGTATAAGGTGCGCTGCGGAGACGGCGCTGAAAGATGGATTTCCAGCCGCAGCCGTTTGACAAGGAAAAGAAACGGCGAACGGATTGTGTACACCGTGCTTTTTGATATATCAGATGAAAAGACTATTCAGGAAAAGCTTATTCTTGCCGAAAAAAGAAATAAAATTGTGTTTGAGAACATAAACAGCGGTATATTAGAATGGGATATAATCAATAATACGCTTCAGGTTTCAGACCAGCTCTTGCTTAGGTTTGGGGCGAGAGGTGAAAATAATATCGGTGCGCCGGACGTTCAAAGAGTTGTTCATCCCGAGGATTTTGAGATATTAAAGGATATGACCGATTCTATACGTAGCGGCGAGAGAGATAAAATGAGGATAACTATGCGGCTGCGCTGTAATGACGGGGAATTTACCCATTGCGATTTGAATTTGATAGCAATACGCGATAATAACAGCGTGCCTGTCCGCGCAGTGGGAATTGTTATTGATGTTGAGGAACAGTTTAAGCTTGAAGCCGAGCTTAGGCATAAAGCCGATATAGATCCGCTTACCGGTATATATAATAAGGGAGCGACTCAGAAGCTTGTTGAAAATACGTTAGAGATAAGAGACTCCCAGCAGCACGCGTTAATTATGTTTGATATGGACAATTTTAAGTCGGTGAACGACACATTTGGACATGGCGCGGGTGATGTAGCAATCAAGACGATTGCCGATTTGCTCAGGAAAATATTCGAACGTGATAGTATTATCGGCAGGATAGGCGGAGACGAATTCATGGTTATGTGCAGAAACATTGAAGGTGATATTAATGGGCTCTGCGACAAGTTTGAACGATTAAAAGCCGAAAATCCGCATGTTGAATCCGGCGGAAGGGTGAAGCCGCTGACATTGAGCATTGGAGCTGCCCTGTATCCGAATGACGCAAAAAATTACACGGATTTGTATAGAAACGCTGATATTGCGCTGTACAAGGCGAAGAGAGACGGCAAGAATAGATATGTTTTCTTTGAAAATGACTAAAATAGTGTAAAATAAAAGGGTCGCGGCTGCGACCCTTTAGTATTTAAATTGTTGTAACTATCTTTGAACACGACCGCTGCCGTCTCCGCCAACAAGGTTTTCAACGTCCGCGCGTGTAACCAAGTTGAAACCGCCGGGGATTGTGTGCTTAAGAGCGGATGCGGCAACACCGAACTCCAAAGCGTCCTTAAAGCTCTTGCCGTCAACAAAACCGCAAATTGTACCGCCGGCAAACGAATCGCCGCCGCCTACACGGTCAACAATAGGAGAAATTCTGTATTCCTTTGAATGATAGAATTCCTTTGTATCTCTTGAATAAATGCATGCGGACCAGCCGTTGTCCGAAGCGGAATGGCTAACACGGAGCGAGCTGATAACGTATTCAAAATTGAACTTCTCAACCATCTGCTTAAAGATGTCTTCATATCCCGCCAGCTCCAAGTCACCGCTTGTAACATCCGTTGCGCCGGGCTTAAATCCGAGAACCTTTTCAGCATCCTCTTCATTGCCGATACAAACGTCAACATATTGCATAAGGTTTGTCATAATCTTCTGAGCCTTCTCGCTGGACCACAGCTTCTTACGGAAGTTAAGGTCAACAGAAACCTTAACGCCGTGAGCCTTAGCGGCTTTAAGAGCGATTTCGGTAAGCTCAGCCGCCGCGTCGGAAACAGCGGGTGTGATACCGGTAAAGTGGAACCAGTCAGCGCCTTCAAAAATTTTGTCAAAATCAAAATCAGCGGCAGTAGCCGTGGAAATTGAAGAATGAGCTCTGTCATAGACTACGTTTGAAGCTCTCATAGACGCACCGGTTTCAAGATAATAGATACCGAGTCTTTCGCCTGTCTTTGCAATATTCTTTGTCTCAACGCCGTACTTTCTCAGAGCCGCGACAGCGCACTCGCCGATAGGGTTATCGGGAACAGCTGTAACAAACTCAGCGTCATGACCGTAGTTCGCCAAGGATACAGCAACGTTAGCTTCGCCGCCGCCGTAGTTTACGTCAAATTCATCTGCCTGAATAAATTTTTCATTATTGGGTGTAGAAAGTCTGAGCATAATTTCGCCCATTGTAACAACTTTTGCCATTGTATAAATTCTCCTTTTATTTTAATATAAATTTTAATCGAATATTTAATTGAATATCCAATCGAATACCTAATCAAATACCTAATCGAATACCTTATGTAGGACTAATTGCGTAGGATTAGTTGCTTAGGATTAATTGCATAGGATTAAAGAGAAGCACGTGTTTCCTTAATCTTTGCGATAAATTCCTTAGCGGTAGCCGTGATTGCGGCATAGTCGCCTGTCTTCGCGCCCTTTGTCAATGATGAGCCTGCGCCTACCGCTACTGCGCCGGCCTTAATCCACTTATCAACATTGCCTACGTCAACGCCGCCTGTGGGCATGAGCTTTGCCTGGGGCAGAGGCCCTCTGACGTCTTTAATAAAGTTAGGACCAACTATATCGCCGGGGAATACCTTGCATATATCAACGCCGGCTTCCATAGCTGTAAGGATTTCTGTAAATGTCATAGTACCGGGCATATAGGGTACAGCATAACGGTTACACAGCTTAGCAGCCTCCGCGTTAAAGCCGGGGCTTACTATAAAGTTCGCTCCTGACAAAATTGCCTGTCTTGCGGTTTCCGAATCAAGAACCGTACCCGCGCCGAGAAGCATTTCGCCGTTTGTATATTTTGCGGCGAGAGCCTCGATAACCTTGTGAGCTCCGGGAACTGTGAAAGTAAGCTCAATTGAGGGGCAGCCGCCCTCTAAGCATGCATCGGAAATTCTGATAGCATCCTCCGCGCTGCTTGCGCGAACAACAGCAACCAGACCGGCATCTGTCATTTTTGTTATAACTTGTTGTTTATCCATTTTAAATCCTCCTAAAATATATATAATAAATTCTTTTTCGGGAATTAAATATTAATGAGTTTGTAAAAATTCTCATCATTACACTGTATATTATAACTCAATAATTGCCAATAAGCAAGACAATTTTTAATATTTTTTACAAAAATTTTAAGTTTTTACAACCAAAATGACGGTGCGGTCAAAAAAAGCCCCGAGCGTAACGCTCGGGGCAAACGGAACCGTTTTTATTTTTCCAATAGCGACTCGCCTGTCATCTCGGCGGGCTTTTCTATTCCCATCATATCAAGGAGAGTCGGGGTCAAGTCGGCAAGTCTGCCTTCCTTGAGCTTTACGTCCTTGCGTCCGATAAGAATGAGCGGCACGACATTAGTTGTGTGCGCTGTAAAAGGTTCGCCTGTTTCGTAGTCAATCATCTGGTCAGCGTTGCCGTGGTCAGCTGTGATAAGAGCCTCTCCGCCCATTTCCGTGAGAGCGTCCACAACCCGACCAACGCAGCTGTCAACGGTTTCGACAGCTTTGACAGCGGCATCAAAAACACCTGTGTGTCCTACCATGTCACAGTTTGCGAAGTTCAGAATAATGCAGTCGTATTTTCCGCTTCTGATACGTTTTACAACCTCATCCGTAACCTCCGGTGCGCTCATTTCCGGCTGCAGGTCATATGTGGCAACCTTAGGGGAGTTTATCAGCGCTCTGTCCTCGCCCTCGTAAGGAGCCTCAACGCCGCCGTTAAAGAAGAATGTAACATGGGCGTACTTTTCGGTTTCGGCAATCCTGAGCTGGGTCTTTCCGAGGCGGCTCATATATTCGCCAAAGGTGTTGTTCAGACTTTCAGGCTTGAATGCGACGTGTACGTTTGGCATTGTCGCATCGTATTGTGTCATTGTAACAAAGTATGTCTTAAAGAACACTCTCTCAAAGCCGTCAAATGCCGGATCAACGATAGTTCTTGTGATTTCCCTCGCTCTGTCGGGACGGAAGTTGAAGAATATAACCGAGTCATTCTCTTTAATTCTGCCGGCGGGTTCGCCGTCCTTAGTGATAACCGACGGAACCACAAACTCGTCTGTAACACCGTCGTTGTAGCTTTTCTCAATAGCGGTGACGGCGCTTTCGTATTTATTGCCCTCGCCTTTTACCATTGCGTCATAAGCCTTTTCAATTCTCTCCCAGCGGTTATCTCTGTCCATCGCGTAGTATCTGCCGCTGATTGTCGCGATGTCGCCTACGCCGATTTCACGTTCCTTTTCGATAAGCTCTTTAATATACTCTTCCGCAGAAGATGGCGGGACATCGCGTCCGTCCAAAAATCCGTGCACATGTACATCGGTAATACCGTTTTTCTTTGCGAGCTTCAGCAATCCGTACAAGTGGTTTTGGTGGCTGTGTACGCCGCCCGGGGATAACAATCCCAAAAGGTGCAGTGAGGAATTATTTTTTTTGCAGTTCTCAATCGCGCCGGAAAGAGCCTCGTTGGCAAAAAAGGTTTCGTCCTCAATCGCCTTTGTAATACGTGTAAGCTCTTGATAAACTATACGTCCGGCACCGATGTTCGTGTGTCCGACCTCGGAGTTACCCATCTGTCCCTCAGGGAGTCCGACATCCATACCCGATGCGTGAACAACGGTGTTGGGGCATTCACTCATATATTTGTCCAGATTGGGAGTTTTTGCCGCGTATATCGCGTTCCCGTCATGACGCTCATTCTTGCCGAAGCCATCCATTATAATGAGCGCATATGGCTTTTTACTCATATCCATTTCTCCTTAATTTATTAATCTATTATTCCGCGGCATTGATGATTATCGCAAAATCATCGGGCTTAAGGCTTGCTCCGCCTATAAGTCCGCCGTCAATGTTGGGCTTTGAAAGCAGTTCGGCGGCATTTCCGGCGTTCATGCTTCCGCCGTACTGAATTCTTATTTTTTCAGAGGCGTCGCCGTACAGCTCACCTATTGTATTACGTATAATTCCGCATACTTCATCAGCTTGCTCCGCTGTGGCGGTCTTGCCTGTTCCTATTGCCCATATGGGCTCATAGGCGATTATAACCTTTTCGGCATCGGTCTTGTTTATTCCCAAAAACGCAAGCTTTACCTGGCGGCATACGGTTTCCGCCGTGACGCCGTTCTCGCGTTCGCTTAAGCTTTCGCCAACGCATACTATGGGGATAAGTCCGCCTTCAAGAGCCGCTTTGGTTCTCAGGTTTACGGTTTCGTCCGTTTCGCCAAAGTATTGCCGTCTTTCGCTGTGACCGATTATTACGTATTTTACGCCCGCATCGGTCAGCATTGACGCGGACAGCTCGCCGGTATATGCGCCGCTTTCCTTAAAGTGAACGTTCTGCGCGCCAACCTGAACATTTGTGCCGGCTGTTTTTGCGACTACTCCGGGTATACATACCGCAGTTGGGCAAACAACAACATCGCACCGCGCATTCGCCGCTTTTTCGGTAATTGCTGCCGCGAGCGCTTCCGCCTCAGTCGGAGTTTTGTTCATCTTCCAGTTGCCGGCAATAATTTTCTTTCTCATTGCTATTCCTCCATACTTCGATTTTAAAATTATTTGTCATCAAGAGCGGCACAGCCGGGCAGAATTTTGCCTTCAAGCAATTCCATGGAAGCGCCGCCGCCTGTTGAAATGTGGCTCATCTTATCGCCGAAACCGAGATTGTTTATGGCTGCCGCGCTGTCACCGCCGCCTATGATTGTTGTAGCGTCTGTATCAGCCAGCGCCTGAGCAACGGCAACTGTTCCACGAGCCAAAATCGGGTTCTCGGATACTCCCATAGGACCGTTCCAGATAACGGTTTTCGCTGTCTTAACCGTTTCGGCAAACAGCTCTCTTGTCTTTTCACCTATATCAAGTCCCATCTTATCCGACGGGATAGCGTCTGACGGTACTGTTTCAACCGCAATTTCCGCATCAATCGGGTTCGGGAATTCTGAGGCAACAACCGTGTCAACAGGAAGAAGAAGAGTCTTGCCCAAAGCTTCCGCCTTCGCGAGCATTTCGCCGCAGTAGTCAATCTTTTCCTTGTCAACCAATGAGGTGCCGACCTCGAGACCCTTAGCCTTAAGGAAGGTGTATGCCATACCGCCGCCGATAATCAGCGTATCGCACTTTTCAAGCAGATTTGAAATAACGTTCAGCTTGTCGGATACCTTTGCTCCGCCCAGAATAGCAACCAGCGGTCTCTCGGGGCTGTCAACAGCTTTACCTAAGAAGTCAAGCTCCTTGCCGAGCAGATAGCCGGAAACGCAGGGACTTAAGAACTCGGTAACGCCGACAGTCGAACAGTGAGCTCTGTGAGCGCTGCCGAACGCGTCGTTTACAAAAACCTCCGCCAATGAAGCCAGTTCCTCACTGAAGCCTCTTTCGTTTTTGGTTTCCTCGGGTCTAAATCTTGTGTTCTGGAGCAGAACAACATCGCCGTCCTTCATAGCCGCGACCGCAGCTTTCGCGTTTTCGCCGACTACGTTGTCATCGTTTGCAAACACAACCTCTTTGCCCAGTTTTTCGGAAAGTCTTTTCGCAACCGGTTCCAGAGAAAGACTTTCAACAACCTGACCCTTGGGCTTGCCCATATGCGAGCACAAAATGACCCTTGCGCCGTCATCGATCAGCTTTTTTATTGTGGGCAGTGCGCCGTTAATTCTGGTTTCGTCAGTGATTTTACCGTCCTTTATGGGAACATTGAAGTCGCAGCGAACCAGTACTTTTTTGCCCTTTACCTGAATGTCGTCAATAGTTTTCTTGTTCATCAAAATACCTCCAAAATGTATAATAATGTTTTAATTGTTTTCAAAGCTTCTTATTATATAATTCTACCTTAATATCGAAAATTTATCAACCCTTTTTTACCAAAAAAACACATCAAATTTATGTAAAGCGATACGGCGTGTTTTGTGAATTATTTGTCAATTTGATGTTTTATTTTACATTGACACTCGCTGCACACGAATATAATATACAATAATTATTGGATACCACGAATATTTTTAATAGGATAAGAGGTATGTATATGGACAACAATCAGTTTTTGGGAATGTTAGTGATCGGCTTGGCTGCTTTAGGCGGATTAGCCGGAATAATAGCGAAATGCTACAGTCCGATAAACAAGCTGAACGAGAGCGTAATTAAATTAAACGATACAATCGTCAGGCTGCTTGAAAATGATAAGACTCACGAGACGAGGCTTAATTCACACAGAAATGATATTAATGATATAAACGTAAGGCTCGGCGAGCATAATACCGCGCTTGAAAAGCATGACCTGCGTTTACAGCATTTGGAAGAACAAAAATCGGAATAGGAGGAGAGAGTATGAGAAAAATTACCGATGGAACAATAGCAAGAACGCTGGTTTTGGCGCTGGCGTTGCTTAATCAGCTGTTGGCTGCTTTGGGTAAGGAAACAATAAACATTGCGGAGGATGACGTATATCAGACCGTTTCGGTTCTTTTCACAATAGGAGCGGCAGCTGTTGCATGGTGGAAAAACAACAGCTTTACCGACAACGCTATTGAGGCGGACAAATATAAGGAAAAGCTGGATAAGTCTGAAATAAGATGAAATAAGATAAAATAAAATAAAACCTTATCTGCGATATAATCCTTCACCGGATGCTACACTATAGCCTGCGGTGCCGTGTACATTGCTGTATGTAAGTGTCATAGTATCACCGGAAAAAGAAATGACTCCGGTTCCGCTGAAGCCAAAGCTGTCGCTGAAACTGAATGTGCCCGTACCGTTTACAAGATGTACATTATACACCTCCGATGTAGCAATTCTTGTTCCTTTTGCGTTGATACGTTCTATATAAAGATTGACAGTATCCCCCGACTGTGCCGTAACATTAACTGTAGCGCCCGGATACTCCGTATGCTGCCATATACCGGTCAGATCTCCGATATATTGTGACACCGACTGTGCAGTGTCCCTTATTTGCAAACCGTCTACCCATAATTTTAGTGCGCGTTCCTCCGGCACCCAGTCACATTCGCCGAACATGGTAAGCGATTCGACAGGTATCATTGTATAACCGTTTATCGCATATGACGGAATTTGTATACCATCGGCAAATACTTTTATGTCAGTTGCAAATATATCGGCAAATTTTGTGCCTGCGGCGGCTGTTTTAGCAAACGCCATTTCGCTTGGCTGAATATCCGAGTTTCGTGATATGTACAATGTGCGTGAATTCTGATCCCAGACAACATCAAAGCCAAAATTGGCAAGATCCTCAGCTACTATTACGGATGTGCCGTTTGCCGCATATGACGGAACGGCGTAATGGTTAATATACGCCACAATATCAGTGTTGTACACAGCGCCTATAACATCCCCGACCGCTGCCGCTTCGGCTGTCGATGCAAGTAAACCTAACACAATCACGATGGTCAGTAAATATGATATTATTTTTTTCATAACTGTATTCCCTCCAAAGGCAAAATCAAATTTCAGCATGATTATATTCGATATGATTATACCATGAGAGATGCGGAATGTCAATGTATCACATTCGAAAAAAGTCTTTAGATGCAACGATTTTAAATGTCCTTTATGGAAAATCAAAAAGTCCCTCAATCAACATGAAAGCGGGACTTTGGGGTGGTGACCCATCGGGGAGTCGAACCCCGGACACCTTGATTAAAAGTCAAGTGCTCTGCCAACTGAGCTAATGAGTCATATTATGTAAACTTTGGCTGGGCCGGCAGGATTCGAACCTACGAATGCAGCAGTCAAAGTGCTGTGTCTTACCACTTGACGACGGCCCAGTATATTGTGGGGTGGGTAAAGGGAATTGAACCCTTGGCCTCCAGAGCCACAATCTGGCGCTCTAGCCAACTGAGCTATACCCACCAAATAAATAAAAAAAGCTGGCGCGCCTGAAGGGACTTGAACCCCTGGCCCACTGCTTAGAAGGCAGTTGCTCTATCCAGCTGAGCTACAGGCGCATGATAGCATAATAAAAGTTATAACCGCACGCCGCGGTTATAACAGTGGAGCGGGTGATGGGAATCGAACCCACGCAATCAGCTTGGAAGGCTGAGATTCTACCATTGAACTACACCCGCGTTTGCGACTTATATAGTATAGCAACTTTTAGTATGTTTGTCAAGTGGTTTTTTTGAAATTTTTGAAATTTTTTAATATTTGAGTTCTATAATGTGTTTTGATAAAGGCTTTGCCTTTGGAACCATTGCCGCACCCGGGCGCAGCAAAGCTTTTGCCCCGCTCGGGTCCGGCGAACGTGACACTCAATGAGCGAGCAAAGCTTTTGTTTAGCGCTCGGGTCTGGCGATCGGGAGTGACCACACCTGTCAAGGTGTGTGCCTTATAAAGTAGTCCGTCTTATCGAATAAACGAGGTCATAAGCCATTAACGTGGTGATGTATGCCGGGCTAGGCACGGAAGCAGTAAGCGGCTACGCTTAAAGTAAATGGAGTTTGAAACAAATAAAATATAAGTCCATTCAATAATTACATCTTGCCCTTACAGGGCAGTCGCCTGCGCGCCTCACGCGCTCACTGC
>CAYTZR010000010.1:0-48357 GCA_964442605.1 uncultured Oscillospiraceae bacterium | reverse complement strand
AGCTTTGAATCCGCAAGCAGAGCTTGCTTATAGCTACCGAAGCTTGCATTGCCACCTTTTAGGCGGCACCACCCTCGCCAGACCCGGGCTAGGCTCGTATAAAGTAGTCCGTCAGGACTAAAAAACAGGAATTGGATATAAACAAAAAACAAACTATTCCAAAAAATCAACAACAGTCTTTTAAAACATTGTTTATTATAATAGCAAAATAATATTGAAAAAAATACGGTTTTGATGTAAAATATGATGTAGGATATATTTATTGTCAATAAGGAGATTTTCATATATGAACTATAAAGGCGCGGTATTCTTTGATTTTGACGGCACACTTGTTGATGAAAGGGAAAAGCTTTTTGTTCCTACGGACAAAACAAAGGAGTCAATTAAAAGGCTGAAACAAAACGGTTATATGACCTGTCTCGCCACAGGACGAGCAAAATGCTATATTCCCGAAAACGGAATTGATTTTGATTGCTATATAACCTCAAACGGAGCATGCGCAACCGTCGATGGAATGTATATAATCAATGACAAAATTTCAACAGAGGAATTGTCCGATTTGGTTGAATACTTTGATAAAAACAGCTACGGGTACATCACTGAAAACGATAGAGAATGTTACTACAGCCATATAAATCAGGAGGGCTTCCTGAAAATGATGAATAACTTCAATATAAGCATGAAGTGCTTCTATCCGTTCCCCGACGATTTGAATATCGTTTCCGCGAACAAAATGATGTTTACGTATAACGGCGAGGATGAATATAAAAAGCTTCTTGATGTATTCGGCGAAAAATATAATCTCACGAGACACCGCTCCAATCCCTCGGGCGACTTGGTTAAAAAAAAGATAAGCAAGGCGTTTGGAATTAATGCCGTGATTAAAGCGTTCGGCTTGTCGCTTGATGATACATATGCATTCGGCGACGGTGAAAACGATTATGATATGCTGAAAACCGTCGGCAACGGTATTGTTATGAAAAGACATGCCGCGATGCTTGACGATATTGCAAAGCTTGTGACCGAAAGCGTTGTAAACGAGGGTGTAACACTGGGGCTGCAAAAATTCGGATTAATTTAGCATGAATAAACTCTGCGCTAAAGCATACAATATACTAAAAAATATAACTGATTTGTTAATCCAAATCCATTGAGGTGATTGTATGTTTAAAACGCTTAATCTGAAAAAACTGATACTTTCTATATTAATACCGTATGCTGTGGCATTTTTGGCGTGGCTGCTGACAAAAGACGGGATGAAGCTATACGCGGATCTAAACACGCCTCCCTTTGCCCCTCCGGGGACGGTGTTTCCTATCGCTTGGGCTATATTATACCTTATGATGGGAATTTCCCTGTACTGCGTGGCAAATTCGCCCGCCCGTCAGCAGCTTAAATCACTCGGTTATATAACATTCGGGCTGCAGCTGTTTTTTAATTTTGCATGGACTATTATCTTTTTTATGTTTATGCTTTACACATTTTCGGCTATCTGGCTGGTCGTTTTGATTGTTTTGATTATTATTAATATAATTGTGTTCGCGAGAGCTTCGAAGGTATCGGCATATTTGCTTATTCCGTATCTGTTATGGTGCGTATTCGCGCTGTATTTAAATATCGGTATAGCGGTTTTAAATTAAGATTTTAAATTAATATAAATTTTTTCTGTACTTTTTTTGAAAAATATGGTAGCATATATTAAATAAAAAACACAAAGGAGAACAACGAATTATGAAAGCAATATTGACCGTTATGGGAATAGACAAAACCGGAATAATCGCCAAAACAAGTAATCTCTTATATGAGAATAATATTAATATTCTGGACATTAACCAAACCATCATGCAAAATATATTCACAATGGTTATGCTTGTTGACTTAAGCGGCTCTAAGCTGGAATTTGACCATCTTGCCGAGACACTTAAAGCCATGGGCGATGAGCTTGGTGTTGAAATCAGAATACAGCACGAGGATATATTCAACTCAATGCATAGGATTTAGTATTGATTAAGTATTAATTCTTGAAAGGAAAACGATATGATAAATATTAATACAAAAGAAATTACCGAAACGATAAAGATGATACGTGATGAGCATCTTGATATAAGAACTATAACCTTGGGAATATCACTGCTGGACTGTGCCGATGAAAATCCCGATAAAGCGTGCCAAAAAATTTATGACAAGATAACAAAGTGCGCGAAAAATCTCGTTGCAGTCGGCGAAACAATAAGCAGCAGATACGGTATTCCCATTATACATAAGCGCATTTCGGTAACTCCGATTGCTCTTGTTGCGGCGGCAAGCAAAACGAACAACTATGTTCCTTTTGCAAAGGCGCTGGACAAAGCCGCAAGCGAGCTTGGAGTAAACTTTATCGGCGGATATTCCGCGCTTGTTTATAAGGGATATACCGACTCCGACAGAAAGCTGATACAATCAATACCCGAAGCGCTTTCTACCACTAACTATGTCTGCTCTTCCGTCGGAGTCGCAACCACAAAGGCGGGTATAAACATGGATGCGGTAAAGGAAATGGGAGAAATTATAAAAAAGATGTCTGATATGTCAAAGAAGGACGACTCTTTGGGCTGCGCTAAATTTGTTGTTTTTGCCAACCCCGTTGAGGACAATCCTTTTATGGCGGGCGCGTTTCACGGCGTAGGCGAAGGCGATTCCGTCATCAATGTAGGCGTAAGCGGTCCCGGCGTTGTTAAAAAGGCTCTTGAACAGGTAAAAGGCGAGGATTTCGGAACAATATCCGAGACAATCAAAAAGACCGCATTTAAGATTACGCGTATGGGTCAGCTTGTCGCGTGTGAAGCGTCAAAGCTTCTGGATGTTCCGTATGGAATTGTGGACTTATCTCTTGCTCCGACGCCGGAGGTCGGCGACAGCGTTGCATATATTCTTGAGGAAATGGGACTCGAAAAATGCGGTTGTCACGGCACAACCGCAGCTTTGGCGCTCTTGAATGACGCTGTTAAAAAGGGCGGCGTTATGGCATCGAGCTATGTAGGAGGTCTCAGCGGCGCGTTTATACCGGTCAGTGAGGACGCGGGTATGATCTCCGCCGCGCGGACTGGCGCACTTACCTTAGATAAGCTGGAAGCAATGACATGTGTTTGTTCGGTAGGTCTTGACATGATAGCTATACCGGGCGACACTCCCGCTTCTACCATATCAGCTATAATTGCGGATGAAATGGCGATTGGCGTTATCAACCAAAAAACAACCGCGGTCAGAATAATACCTGCCTCCGGAAAGAAGGTAGGCGATACGCTGGAATTCGGCGGACTTTTGGGAGCGGCTCCGGTTATGCCTGTTCACAATTACAGCAGCGAGGAATTTATTAACCGAGGCGGACGTATCCCCGCGCCCATTCACAGTCTTAGGAATTAAAAATTAAAACCGAACATAAACGGCCGCATATGCTTATGCGGTCGGTTTATTTTAGGGTTAAATTATGACAAAAAAGTACAATTAAAAAATAAAATAATTGTAGACAAAAATATAAAAAAGTAGTATTATATACCTTGTGCGTTAAAATTTATATGAGAACATATCAGGCGTAATAAAATATCGCAATTCTCTTAAAGTCGCTTAAAATGGAGGGATACAAAAATGGAATACGGATATTTATTGGATTTGGCATTGATTTTACTCAGTACAAAGCTTTTGGGGCTGCTGACCAGACGAATTAATATGCCTCAGGTAGTAGGCGCTTTGGTTGCCGGCTTATTATTGGGCCCCGCGTGCTTGGGTGTGCTGCACAGCAGTGACTTTATAAGCGCTGTATCCGAGCTTGGCGTTATTGTCCTTATGTTCGGTGCCGGTCTTGAAACCGATATAAAAGAACTGAAAAAATGCGGCGTGGCTTCCACGATTATCGCGCTTCTGGGTGTTATTTTCCCGTTGCTCGGCGGCTGGGCAGTCGCATATTTCTTTAATAAAGGTGAAAATGTAACGCTCCAGAATATTTTTATCGGCGTAATACTTACCGCAACATCTGTTAGTATAACTGTTGAAACGTTAAAGGAGCTTGGCAAGCTATCCACACATTCCGGAAACGCTATTCTGGGTGCAGCTCTTATAGACGATGTTTTGGGTATTATTGCCCTTACTGTTATAACAAGCTGCGCTGACCCCAGCATAAGCCTTATCGTAGTGTTGCTTAAAATTCTGCTTTTCTTTGTATTCTGCGGTATCGTCGCATTTATATTCTTTCAGTTCATTCGTCCTTGGATGAACAATTACGGAAAGGATTTACATAGATTCAGTATTTTGTCATTTGTATTCTGTTTGTTTATGGCTTATGCGGCGGAACAATTTTTCGGCGTTTCAGATATTACGGGCGCATTTGTTGCCGGATTAATTCTGTCGGGAACACAGAGAACAGCATACATTATTTCCAGATTTGACACAGTCTCGTATATGCTGCTGTCGCCGGTGTTTTTTGCCAGTGTTGGTCTTAAGGTTACAATAGACGCAATGAGCTCTAAGATCTTGATATTTACACTTCTGCTGCTGATTGTGGCTGTTCTTTCAAAGGTTATCGGCTGCGGACTTGGAGCAAAATGCTGCGGATATACAAACTTGCAGGCAACCAAGATAGGTATAGGTATGATTTCCCGCGGAGAGGTTGCTCTTATAGTCGCCAGCAAAGGCGCTGCTTTGGGACTTATGGTTGATGACTTTTTCGCGCCCATAATAATTGTGGTTGTTGTTACTACAATAATTACACCTATACTTCTGAAATTGATTTACAAATATCAGGCAGCTCATTTCGAAGAACCCGTTGTCAGTACGGCGCTTATTGAACATGTACAAGCCAAGCAGCAGGTTAAAGAGCTTACCGATAAAGCTGTTAAAGCACGTGTAAACGAAAAGATGGAAAAGGAAAGACTGGAACGCCTTGCGGAATACAACAAAAAGTACGGTCTCAATATTGATAAGGATAAATTTTATTGATAATATATTAATTAATACATCACAATATTCCGTATGACTTAAAACCAAACAAGCCGATTGCCTATTATTTGGGCAGCCGGCTTGGTTTTTATTTTGTATTAATTTGTTTTATATTTATCTTGTAGTGATTTGTCTTGTTTTCTTGTAGTGATTTGTCTTGTAATTCTTGTAATTAAAGCAAAAATCTACTGACTCCGTATTTCTTAGGGTTGTTTTATGCGCAAAAAAGCAGAGCCTTGAGGGAGAAATAATATCTCCCTCCGAGGCTCTTTAAGTTTTATTCTACGCTTTATTTTACTTCTTCTTTTTCGAATTTTTCGAAGCAACAGGCGCGTTGTTCTTCTTCGCTTTAACAGCGGAATCTCTCCATGTCGCCCACAGAGGACCTGTGACAAATACCGATGAGTAGAAACCGATTACAATACCGATAATAATCGGAAGAGCGAATGCCTTGATTGATGAAACTCCGATAATATAAACCATACCGATTGTCAGCAATGTAGTAATTGTGGTGTTTATCGAACGATTCATTGTCTGCCAAATACTGCCGTTGGCAATCTCGCCATAGGTTTCTTTCCTCGAGTGACGGGTATTCTCACGAATTCTGTCCATAATGACAATTGTGTTATTGATTGAATAACCCAAAACCGTAAGAACCGCGGCTATGAAGTTGATATTTACAGACACCCTGAACAATGAGTAGATACCCAAAAGTATTAATACATCGTGTATAAGCGCTATAATAGCAACACAGCCGGATGTAAACTCAAATCTTATAGTTACATAAATCAGAATACCCGCGCAAGCCAGCAATGACATCCACAATGCGCTTCTTGCCAATTCCTGACCCGATGAAGGTGAAATATCATCAAGGGTTTTCAGTCTTACGCCGCTCAAAAGTGTTCCTGTAGCCGATGCTTCCTCACTGTCCGTAGTATCGGCATCTGCGTCTTCTGAGACATCCGCAGCTGTTTCATTTTCTGTTGCTTCGGTAGCTTCGGTAGCTTCAGTGCCTTCCGTGGCTTCCGTGGCTTCAGTATTTTCCGTCACATCAGCGTCAGTTGTTGTCTCGTCCAATACGGCTTCCTCTTCCTCCGCCGCTAAAGAATCTGTTTCCTCAGTATCGGCAGCGGTCTCGGCAACGGCTGTGCTGTCAACAACGGGAGCGCCGAATTTTTCTTCGAGTGCAGCCGTAATACCGGCCTTTACAGTTTCTGAATAAGTAATTCTGTCATCATCCGATATATCCTTATCATAACCTATCTTAATGATGACATCGCTGCCTGACTTCTGAATTGAAGATGCCTTTTTCCCTTCGATTGCCTCATCAACAAGCCGGCTAATTTCCTCGGTAGAAAAATCTCCTACGATTTCATACGTCAAAGCTATACCGCCTGAAAAGTCTGTGTCAAGATTAAATCCCTGGAAAACCAGTGAAATGATACTTATTAAACACAAAGCGATAGAAATTCCAAAGAATATCCATTTCTTCTTGATTATATCAAACATTACGCTTCTCCCCCTTTCAAGCTTTCAGATCCCGTCTTCTTTTTATTTAATCCGTAGAGCCACGGATTTCTTACGTTCATACCAATCATCTGCTTGAGCAGGAACTTTGTAACAAAAATTGCTGAGAACATGGATACTATAACACCCATGAACAGCGTGATACCAAAGCCTTTGATTGTGCCTGTTCCGAGCCACCACAGAATAATTGCCGAAATGATTGTCGTAACGTTTGAGTCAATAACTGCCGAAAGCGCCCTGTTAAATCCGGCATCAACAGCGCTTCTTACTGTCTTGCCAAGCTTGAGCTCTTCTCTGATACGCTCAAATATAACAACGTTTGCATCAACCGCCATACCTATTGCCAATATAACACCGGCAATACCCGGAAGTGTTATATTAATATGGAAATTGGCGAGCAAAATCAGCACAACCGATACATAGAATAACAGCGCAATATCCGCCATAAGTCCCAGCAGACGATATATAATAAGCATAAATAAGAGTACAAGTATAAGACCGATTATGCCGGCTGTTACTGCCTTTGTCAGAGCTTCCTCACCGAGTGTTGCAGATACAACCTTTACCTCGTCTACCTTCAGTGAGAACGGAAGCTGACCTGACTTTATGTTTGCTGCAAGAGCCTTCGCCTCATCAGCGGTAAATGAACCTGTTATTATACAAGACTCACTGTCAATCTGTTCCTTAACGGAAGGCGCTGTAAGTACATTGCCATCCATTTCAATGGTAATATAATTCAAGCCTGATGAAGCGGCAGCAGCGGCTGTCTTAGTAGCCTCTGAGAACTGTTCCCTGCCTTCATCGGTAAATGTCATACTTATATAGTATTGATTTTGGGAAATTCCCTGCTCTGTCTGACCGTATTCAGACGAAGCATCCTTAACCTCGCTGCCGGTCATAATTGTGTTACCATACGCGTCCTTAAACTCAAGCTGAGCCGTGGCTCCGAGAGTTTCGACTGCCTTGTCTGAATCCTGAACATCAGGCAACTCAACTCTAACCTTGTTTGAGCCCTGAAGTGTAACGGTTGCCTCTGTGTAGTTTTGGAAGTCAAGACGCTTCCTCAGCAGACTCAATACGTTCTCCATATCCTCTTCAGTCGGGTCGCTTGTATCGGCTTTAAACACGATAACCGTACCGCCCTTTAGGTCAAGACCCTGTGTAACACCATCACTGTCCGTTATGCCGGGAATTCTGTATTTTTCACTGAAATCCAGACCATTCAATCCAACATATAAAAGTGCGGCAATAACCAAAATTATTGCGGCAAATTTTACCAAACTTCTGGACAAATCTTTCTCCTCCTTTAATTTTGCGTTTCGCATATATATTTTTAATTATTTTTACGGTAATTAATAGCTCTAACACAGCATTACGTCATATCCGCATATGCTTGTGTCACAGCCGAAATCGCGCACAGAAAGGACATTTCCGCTGCATATGTCATAAATACTGTTTCCGAAATCGGGAACAATAAAATACAATCCCGCTTTAAAGCTTCTGTCCGTCGCGTTCTCAGCCGCTGAAAAAGTTGTTCCCTTACCGCTGCCGTTTTCCATATCCGGGGGAAGACTCATTGAAAACCCAACCTCGGTACAGTCTGAAACCGAAACCTTATCGACAGCGCTCCGGCTCAATACAACAAAAGCTTTTGAAAAAAACGGAAATAACGCTGTAAGCAATATAAAAACAGATACAGCATAAGAAGCCATGACAACGTATTTTCTGTCTCGCGGCATATATAATCACTCCCTACGGTTCACACTACGACACTACATCAATATACTAATCAAGATACTAATCAAGATATTAATTAAGATAATATTTAATTAAGATACTATAAGTGCTATACAATAAGATAGGTATGCTAAGACAAAAAATTACATTTATCACAGCATACCGAAATATTATAGCCTTAAGTTATGATTTAGTCAAGCATAAATTTGAAATTGTTAATAAAATTTAATCTGCTAAGACAGCTTTGGCGTAAAGGCTGCATTCAACGCGCTTCCTCATCATTTCGCAGCTGATGTGATGAGGTTCGTTTATATCACCGTTTATGAGGCAGGCATTCGCTATGCAGCCGCCGCTGCAAAAAAACTTAGCAAAGCAGTCGCTGCACTTTTTCTTTGAATATATATTACACCTTTCAAACATACCGCGAAGTTCGCTGTCGAACCCCTTATCATCATAAAGACTGCCCATCTTATATTTCTCGGAACCGACAAACTGGTGGCAGGGATAAATGTCACCGTTTGGCGCAACAGCCACATACTCGCAGCCGCAGCCGCAGCCGGACAGACGCTTTATTATGCACGGTCCGTCCTCCAAGTCTATCATAAAATGGAAAAAGTTGAAGCCCCTTCCCTCTTTCTTGTATCTGATATATTCCCTAACCAATGTTTCATACTCATCGAATATACGGGGCAAGTCCTCCTCTCTCAATGAATAATCGGTTTCGCAGCCGCAAACCACAGGCTCCACAGAAATCTGCTTAAAGCCCAAATCCGCCAAATGAAGCACATCCTTTGCAAAATCAAGATTATAGCGTGTAAACGTACCCCTTACATAATAGTTGTCCTGATTTCTCGACTCGGCTGTCTTCTTAAAAATCGGTACAATACTATCGTATGAGCCGGTTCCGTCAGCCCTGTATCTCATTCTGTCGTTTACTTCTTTTCTGCCATCAATGCTGAGCACAACATTCGACATATTTTTATTTATGTAATCTAACTTGTCATCACTGAGCAAAATTCCGTTTGTGGTTATTGTAAATCTGAAAACCTTGTCATGCTTTTTTTCAAGCTCTCTTGCATGCTCTACAACCGCCTTGACAGTATTAAAATTCATGAGTGGTTCGCCGCCGAAAAAGTCAACCTCAAGATTACGGCGGTTGCCGGAATGTTCAACAAGATAGTCCATAGCCCGCTTTCCTGTTTCAACACTCATCAATTCACGCTTTTCGGTATGGTATTTTCCCTCATCCGCAAAGCAGTATTTGCATCTTAAATTACAGTCGTGGCTTACGTGCAAGCACATCGCTTTAATCGGAGCGTTATGCTTTAAATCCGCATTATATACATAATCATCCTCTGCCCACAGCATATCCTGTTTTTTCAGTTCAATTATATCATCCAAAGCCTCGGAAATATCGCTTCTGTCATAATCATACTTCAAATCGTCAATTAGCTTGAATTTTGCTTCCGATGATGCCGGGTCAAGATGCTTAACGTTTAAGAAATTAATTATATCATAACACAGCTTGTCCATATCATGGACACAGCCGCTGTTTACGTCAAGCGCTATATACTTATCAAACATTTTAAATGTATGTACCATAAAAATCTCCTAAAATATCACCTATAAAATACTACACAAATCGGACGTCCCGAAAACAGGACGCCCGTCACGCTATAATTAATAATTACCAAGCAATCGTCAAGGCAATTATTTCTCGTTCTCACACTTTTGGTTTGCAACCGTACATGACGTCTTGCAAGCCGACTGGCAAGAAGTCTGGCACTCGCCGCATCCGCCTTTACAAGCGCTCTTCTTAAGCGCCGCACTGTTTAAAGTCTTAATTCTTCTCATTTGTATCTCTCCTTATATGCTTAATATTTTTTATTATATGCTTAATATTTTTTATTTACGTTTACGCTTTTTCCCGACTACCCTGTTTATTCCTACAACTCCGCCAAGACCTCCCACAGCCGCACCGGCTGCAAGATCGGCGATAAGCGCGGGCGTTAGATTTACCGATTTGTAAATAATACAGCCCGAAAAACAGACAATCAAGGTGTATATCAAACCGGAAACAATCCCGACAATCAGTCCGTTTTTCTCATTCCGCCCCGCAGCGACAAAACCCGCAAAAAACAGGGATAGCACTGAAATCAAAATGATTATGTAATTCATAACCGTTTCAGGAATGTCGTAAAACACTGCCGCAAGCGAAACAACAAGCAGCAGTATAACCGCCGTTCCCAATCCGTATACAATACCCCTTATAATCGCAGATAACAAATTATTATCTGTTTTAGATGCTCCCATCCGGCTTTCATTTAATCCTGAGCCGGATGAATAGTTCACTATACTCTCGTTTTTCCGAAAAGCTCCGCCTGTCATACAGTACACACCCTTTGCAAATAATTTTATTAAATTATATGCAAAGAGTGAATACAAAATGTCAAATTACTCTGCTTTTTCAGAGTCCGAGTCAGAGTCTGCGTCTGCGTCTGCGTCCGCGTCTGCAGCATCTTTTACCTTACCCTCTTTAATAAGACGGGCAATAGCGCTTTTTTCCAGTGTAACATATGACTTTGTTGTGCCAATACCGGTTTCCAGTACGACAAGGTTATCCTTAACCTTTGTAATCTTACCGTGAATACCGCCGATTGACGCAATCTCATCACCAACCTTTAATGCAGATATCATATTCTGAAGAGCCTTTTCCTTTTTTTTCTGAGGTCTTATCAGAATAAAATAGAAAACTACCAGAATGATAACCAGCATAACTATAGGATAAACTTGTTCCACGATTTAACCTCCTAACAAATGTATAATGTGTTAATTATAACCTTAATGGCAATTTTTTGCAAGACTTTTTTTAAATTTTTATAATAAATTTGAATTATCTTGCCAATTTAAGTATCTCAACTATGTCTTTTTCATGAAGCGGAACAAAATTTCCTTGCTTTCCTCCTCCTATTTCAACAGCCTGTTTTGCCATAATACCGAACTTTTTGTCATCTATATTTACTTCCGAGAGTGTGCTTGGCAGACCGAGGGATTTTAAAAATTCCGAATATTGTTCTATTCCGCGAAGAGCCGTTGCTTTTGGATCAAACACATCGTTTTCGATGTTAAATACTCTCACTGCGAACTGTACAAATCTCGGTATGTCATGCTCCATAACATACTTCATCCACGCGGGAAAGACAATAGCAAGTCCCGCTCCGTGCGCGATTTTATAGTGCGCACTCAGTTCATGCTCGATATTGTGTGAACCCCAGTCACCGACACGCCCCGTATTAAGCAGATTATTATGAGCAATCGTTCCCGTCCAGACAATCTGTGCCCATGTATCATAATCACGGCTTCCGTCAATCAGCTTTTTGGCGTTGTTTACAACGGTTTTCATTGCCGCCTCAATCATACGGTCGGTAAACTCCACACCCCTTGTATTGGTGAAATACCGCTCCGCCAAATGAGCAAATATATCGGAGCAGCCGTTGGCAATCTGCTCCTTTGGTAAAGAATACATAACCTCGGGATTTATAATGGAAAACTCGGGATACATACATTCATGACTCAGTCCGCGCTTGATTAAACCATCCTCATTTGTTATAACGCTGCAATTGCTGGACTCGCTCCCCGCCGCCGGAATGGTCAGTACGGTACCAACGGGCAAGGATTTTTCGGGTACCGCGCGTCTTGCGTGAAAATCCCACGGGTCACCGTCATAAAGCGCACCGATAGCTATGGCTTTTGCGGAGTCTATAACGCTTCCGCCGCCGACTGCCAATATTGCTTCGATTTTTTTCCTTTTACACAATTCAACGCCCTTTCTCACAAGGCTTATTACAGGATTTGGCATTACTCCGCCAAGCTCCGCGTACTCTACACCGGCATCATCAAGGGATTTTGTCACCCTGTCATATAATCCGTTGCGCTTTATACTCCCACCGCCGTAATGCAAGAGTATCCTTGAGCCGTACCTTTTTATTTCATCCCCTACGGAATTTTCGGTGCCTCTGCCGAATATAATTTTTGTGTAATTGTGAAATACAAAATTATCCATACGCTTTACCTCCTAAAATATTTATATTTTAAATATTTACTTAAATAATAAACACATTTTTAAGTCAGTTAAAAGAAAGCTGTTACTCATCTTTCTTTTTCAAACGCAAGCGTTTGTGAAAACTATTTTTATTATACCAAAGCTTCATAAATTTTCAAGATGATTTAAATAATTTTTGTTTTAAATTTTTGGTTTTTAAATTTTTTGTTATTAAATTTTTATTGACATAAAACTATAAATTTGGTATAATTGTTAAGCAATTTAAATATTAAGTATAATTAACAATTTAAGTTTATGGGGGATAAAGAGAGGGATAAGCTATGAGTACAGAGCAACTTCTTTGCAACATTTATAATGAACGGAATAATTACGAACTGAATGTAATACACAAAATTATCGAGCAAACAAAAGTTTTGATGACTGACATATTTATCAATATGTCGATTACAAACAAAGAATTTTTTATTCTTAATATGATAATCGAATATAAGAAAAACGGCAGGAAAATTACATCGACTGAAATCAGTAATGCATTCAGCATTTCAAGAGCGGCTGTTTCGCAATTTGTTTCTTCACTCGAAAAGCGTGGATTTATATTAAGAACCACAAGCCGTAACGACAGGCGTAAAACATACCTTGAGATAACGGAAAAGGGAAGAGAAACAATATCCGAGACTGAAAAACACCTTGATGGGATATTTGACACCGTCAAGACCAAGCTCGGCGGCGAAAGATTTGAAACTCTGATTTGTCTGTTGGATGACATTTCAAAAATTATTACAGAGGTTTCTTTAACTGCCGAAAATACGTAAACTGCTGAAAATATGGGCTGAAATCCATCATATGATAAGGGGCAAAATTATGTTCAAAAACAATGCTTTGTTTAAAAGAATTTCAAACTTTTTCAGATTTTTGGGCGGCAAACTTAAAGGTTTTTTTTGCTCGCTGTGGGCTTTGATCAAAAAGCACAAGATTGTAACCGGCATAATTTGTGTTGTATTAATTCTCATTACCGTTATGGGCGTTGGTGCGTACAAAGCAAAAAAAGCTATGGAAAGCTTGAATATTGAGGTCACAGCTGAAATACGCGATATTGAAGAAGCGATAAGCGATGACACTGTTGTTGAACCTAACAGCGAATATTCAATAACGGCAAATGTAGCCGGTGAGATAATAAAAGACACCTTTGAGGAGGGCGATACCGTAAAGAAGGACGATATTATGTATGTAATTGACTCCGAATCCATCGAAAACAATATTCAAAGCGCGGAAATATCCGTGGCAAAAGCGAAAAAAGCATATGATGATGCCGTAAACGAAAATGCTCTGACCGTGCGTGATACAGAAACAAGCGCAAGCAACCTTGAAAGCGCAAAGCTGGCTGTTGAAAAGGCGCAGCAGGCATACGATGACGCGCTGAAAGCCAAGGATGATTTGACCCTTAAATCAAACTATACGGGATACATTACCGAGATCAGCGTTTCGGAAGGCGATACAATTGCGCCAGGAGCAAAAATCGCGGATATTTTGGACAACGGAACTCTTAAAATCAAGGTTCCGTTTAACAGCGCCGACGCGGACAGTATTTGGGTAGGAGCGGCAGCAAAGCTTACTCTTACCAAAAACGGCAGCGTAATTGACGGAGTTGTTACCGATGTCAGTTCTGTTACGGAAAGCGGCGGCGGATTTACCTCATACAGAAAAGTGACGATTGAGGCACAAAACCCCGGGGCTGTAACAAGCGGAGACACCGCAACCGCTATGGTTGGCGGTATTGCCTGCGGCGACGCAGGAACCTTTGAATACATAACCGAGGACACCATTACAGCTTCAAGTGGCGGAAAAATCGACAAGCTTTACATATCAGAAAACAGCTATGTATATGACGGCATGGCGATCGCCCTGCTTGACTCCGCATCTGTCGATTCACAGATTACAACCGCGCGATTGACGCTTGATGACGCATATCAAACCTTAGAGAGAACAAAGATACAGCAAACAACCAACGAAAGCAGCATTAAACTGACAGACGATAAGCTTGATTCCTCCGTTGAAAACGCAAAGCTTGCGTATGACGACGCGCTTCTTACAAGAGATAATCTTATAAAACAGCTTGAGGATTACACAATAAAGGCTCCGATTTCCGGAACCGTTGTTACCAAAAATAAAAAAGTCGGAGATAATACAGGAAGCACAGCCGCTTCCGCTTCCTCCTATGCCTCCGCTTCTTCCTATACCTCCGCCGATACAACAACGGCAGTATCCGCAGCAAGTACCGCTATGGCAGTGATTTATGATATGAGTGAGCTGAAATGCACCCTTAATGTTGATGAAATAGATATTAAAAATGTCCGTGTAGGACAAAAGGTTACAATCACAACCGATGTTAACGACAAGGAATATACCGGTCAGGTTGAAACCGTTAGTGTAAACGGTACAGCCGGAACCAACGGAGTTACCACATATCCGGTCAAAATCAATATAATTGATTTTGACGATGACTTGCTCCCGGGAATGAACGTAGAAGCTAGTATAGTAATTTCAAGTGTCCATGATGCGCTGGTAATTCCGATAAACGCACTTAACCGTAACAACACTGTATATGTAAAGGGCGATAAGGTCTTAGAGGACGATGAAGCGCCGGAAGGTTACAAAACAGTAAACGTTATAACAGGTGTAAGCGATGAGGACTACATCCAGGTACTCAGCGGTCTGAGCGAAGGGGATGTGGTATATACACCTGAAGCGGAAGCCTCAAATCCATTTGAAATGATGCAGGGAGCGGGAGGCGGTATGTAATGGACATGGAAACGAAAACCGAAACGAAAACCGAAATAAAAACCGAAATACCACTTATAGAATTTGATGATATTTATAAGATTTATATAATGGGGGACAGCGAGGTTCACGCCTTAGACGGTATCACAATGAAAATTTTTAAAGGCGAATTTGTGGCAATCGTTGGACAGTCGGGAAGCGGTAAGTCAACCTGCATGAACATTATCGGCTGCCTTGATGTTCCGTCAAAAGGCAAGTATTATCTGCGGGGCAAGGATGTCAGCACAATGAAGGATGACGAACAGGCGGAAATACGTAACAAGGAACTGGGATTTATATTCCAGCAGTATAATTTAATTCCAAAAATAAATGTGCAGCAAAACGTGGAACTGCCTCTTATGTACGGCGGTCTTTCGGAAAAGGAGCAGGCAAGACGAGCTCTAAAAGCCCTTGACAAGGTGGGGCTTAAGGATAAAGCTAAAAATATGCCGCAGCAGCTTTCCGGCGGTCAGCAGCAGCGTGTATCAATAGCCAGAGCTCTGGCGGGTGATCCGTCCATAATTCTGGCTGATGAGCCGACCGGTGCGCTTGATTCAAAAACCGGAAAAGAAGTACTGCTTTTTTTAAAACAGCTCCACGCGGAGGGAAATACGATTGTACTGATAACCCACGACAACACTATCGCAGCACAGGCAGGCAGGGTTATACGCATACATGACGGAAGAATAACCTATGACGGCAAGCCTGACATAGAAAAATTCGCAACTGTGGCACATGCCGGAGATGAGGAGGACTAATAAATGACGCTGAAAAAATCTTTCGGTCTTGCCCTTTCAAATCTGATGTTTGACAAAATGCGTTCTCTCCTGACGATGCTCGGTATGATAATCGGTGTCGGCGCGGTTATCATCCTGATTAGCCTCATGGACGGCATGGTTGGTATGATGAACGATGAGTTTGCAAAATTAGGCACCGATGTAATAACCGTCACCGTGCAGGACAGAGGCGGCAGCCGCACGGTCAACGAGGACGATATGTATAATTATGTCAGTGAAAACCCCGAATACTTTAAGGCGATAAGCCCAACCGTTTCAATTCCGAGCGCAACAGTCAAAACGGTTGACTATGATTTGACCACCTCTGTCACAGGCGTTGACGAGAACTACTTTGACATAAAGGATTTAGAAACCGAGCAAGGCAGATTTCTGCAATTTACTGATATTGACAGAAAGCAAAAATATTGCATAATCGGAACATATATCGAAAAAGAGCTTTTCGGCAGAGGTCAGGGACTGGGTCAAACCTTTAAAATTAACGGCAAAAGCTTTAAGGTTATAGGTGTGCTTTCCGAGGAGGATGACTCGGAAAGCGGCGGGCAGGACGAGGTTATTTATATTCCTTATACCACCGCCGTTTCACTTACCTCTTCTTCCTTTATAAATTCATACACAATCCAGGCTCTATCGGTTGACGGAGTTGACAATGCGATAACAAAGCTAAAACAGTTTCTCGAAAACAGAATAGGAGACAGTGACTACTACAACGTAAGCAGTGTTAAGCAGATCATGGACATAGCAAATACTATGACGGATACAATGCAAACGCTTCTGGTATGCATCGCCGGTATATCTTTGCTTGTAAGCGGAATAGGCATAATGAACATTATGCTGGTATCTGTCACCGAACGTACACGTGAGATAGGCATCCGTAAATCTCTGGGAGCGAAGAGCGGAGATATAAAGACGCAATTCGTTATTGAAGCGGCGACAGTGAGCGGAGTGGGCGGGATTATAGGAATTGTTGTCGGGTCTATCCTGGCAGTAATTGTGGGTAATCTGCTTGGTTTAACAGCGATCCCATCCGCCTCCGCTATATGCGTATCCTTTGGAATTTCCGTAGCTATCGGAATTATATTCGGTTATCTGCCCGCCAAAAACGCAGCACACCTAAACCCGATAGATGCACTCAGACACGAATGATTGGAGGATAATATGAAACATAAAAAAATATTAATATTAACGCTTTGTGTTCTCTTATTGGCGGCTTTTATGCACACGAACGCATTTGCCCATAACAGCAGCAATAACATTCAGGAGGTTCTGTCGCTGCTTGACGAGCTTAACATAATGACGGGAGACCCGGACGGTGACTTGCGGCTTAATGACTATGTAACACGTGCCGAATTTACAAAGATGGCTGTGGCAAGCTCTGACTACAGAAACAGTGTCGCGTCAAATCTTTCCATATCGCCGTTTTATGATGTTCCGTATACAAGTTGGGCTGCGCCCTACGTCAGAACAGGCGTTACAAACGCTTTGGTTTCCGGCTATCCGGACGCGTCCTTTAGACCTGATGACTATGTGACCTTTGAGGAAGCAATCACTATCATGCTTAGAGTACTCGGATACTCTGACAGCGATTTCGGAATAGCGTGGCCGGGCGGACAGATTGGAATGGCGGGCAATCTTGATATGACCGATAATCTGTCAGATACGGAGATAGGCGCAAAGATGACACGCAAGGATGTCGCAACACTGGTTTATAACACTCTTAGGACAAAGAAAAAGGATGCTCAAAGCGAACTTGTTTCGATATTCGATGTAACGTTTGCGGAGGATGTGACACTTATATCAACCGCGAGAGAGGACAGCGCCATTTCCGGAGACGAGGTTTTTACCGACAGCGGAACCTACAAAATCCGCTCCGATTTTAACTATGATTATGTCGGCATGAAAGGTGATATAGCCCTTAAAGACAACAAGACGGTTATCGGTTTTTTCCCAAAAGCCGATGATGAAACCGAAGAAAAATATGTGGTGTATTCTACGCTTGGCGATGACATAATTGTATATCAAAACGGGAGTATGTCCATTCTTGACATACCCTCTTCCGCCGTAGCCTACAGCGGAACTCAGAAAACAACGTTTTCCGCAATTATTTCCGGCATCGAAATGGGTGACATAATAAACGTTAAACGTACAAACGGAGATATTGACTATGTCCTTTATAAAAAGGGTGATATGCAGGGACCGTATACCGTTGCGCAAAACGGAAGCGTTCCAAGCGCTCCGGATATTAATTCCGGAACGCTCATCATGCGCGGCGGCTCTGCCGTCAGTCTCACGGATATAAAGCAATACGATATTTTATATTATGTTCCGGAGCTTGACATGGCATTTGTTTATACAAATAAAATTACCGGCGTTTATGAAAACGCCATACCGAACAAAGATAACCCCACAGAGGTGACCGTATCGGGAGTAACATATACTGTTGAAGGCGCCAACGCTTTCAAAGAGCTTTCCTCTGCGGGAAGCTTATCATTCGGCGAAACCGTGACGCTGCTTCTGGGCAAAACAAACGGTGTTGCCGATGTCGTAACTTCGGCTGCGACTAATTCCGAAATTATCGGATACGCTTTTGAAACAGGCTCAAAGACTTACACCTCAGACACTCTCCTTAATTATTCCGATTACTATATAAAGGTTGCCTCAACAGACGGCGAGTCTTATGAATATATATGCGACAGGGATTACTCTGACTATAAAAATTCGGTTGTTCTTGTGTCAATAAACGACGGTATCGCAAAGGTCTCAAGAGTGAGCGGCAGCGCAAGCATCGGAGGCTACTTCAGATGGGATACCAAAAAATTAGGCTCGGATTATCTGTCAGACGATGTGGAAATTCTTGATGTGGGAACCACAGACAAAGATCAGCCATCGCTATACACAAAGATTTATCCGGTCAGACTGGATGATGTAAATATAAGTATGGGCAAGGTTCTGTATTGCCACAAAAATTTAAGCGGAAAAATTGACAAACTGATACTTAACGATGTGACCGGAGATTCATACACATTCGGTATCGTTACATCGGTTCAAAATATAAGTGTCGGCATGTCGGTGAGCGGTTCTTACACCTATTTGGTAAACGGAACAATATATTCATATAACAGCGCATCGACTATATTTTCGGTAAGCAGCGGTTGCGGAATACGCCTGTCATCGGCAAATAATCCAAGCATTATGTCGTCACTGAATAAGATAAACGGCACCGTCCTTCTGACGAGTACATCATCGCTTACTTCAGACGGCAAAACATACGCTATATCGCCGAATGTTCAAGTATATGAGAAGGAATACTCCTCTTCCACATTATACAGACTAAAACCGATAAGCGATATAGTCGGAAGCGAGGACTACACACTTACGGCTTATTATGATAAGCTCCCCTCAAGCGGAGGTCTGATTAGAGTTATAACAGCGGTTAAAAAATAGTTATACCAAGAGCCCGATTTTTTAAAAATCGGGCTCACAGACTGTAGACAAATCACAAATAATGTGTTTTGATATAGGCTTGAACACGGTAGTCCGTTAGAACTAAAAAATAGAATAAGGCGCTATGCAAGGTTTTAGCATCCGCACTTTTTATCAGCTTGCAAAGCTTTTGTTTTCTCTACACAATAAAAAATATTTCCGCTATTCATTTTTCTATAAGGGCTGGAAAGCCCGAAATTCAACTTAAGGGCCGGAAAGCCCGTAATTTAACGTTTAATTTAACGTTTAAGAAGAGGTTATAAACCCAAAATACGCTCTGTATTTTCATGCAGTATCATTTCACGTTCCTCGCTCGTAAGGTTGAGTCCATCTATATACTTCAGCTCATCACCCGAATTCCACATTGGATAATCGGAACCGAACAGAACATGATCAACACCATAAAAATGTATAAGCTCTGTTATATGCTCAAGCGGTACTCTGTACATTGTACTGGAGGTATCCACATATATATTCTTTCCCTTATATGCCCTTACCGCATCGTCCCATTCGGACCAGCCGCCAAAATGAGCGCCAATAACTGTCATAGCGGGAAAATCCTCCATGACCTTAGCCATTCTTTCGGGCTTACTCCACTGATAGCGAAAGTCACCCGTGTGTACAAGCAGCGGAAGTCTGCCGGATATTGCCTCATACATATAGTAAGCCCTTTTATCATCAATATGGAAGCGCTGAAAATCCGGATGTATTTTGACCCCTTTAAGACCGAGTCCAATACACCGTTCAACCTCTCCGTTTATATCCTCAAAATCCGGATGCATTGTCATAAAGCCTATCACACGGTTCGGATATTTTTGAGTACACGCATAGATAAAGTCGTTTATAGTCGTTACCTGATGCGGTGTTGTGGCGGGCGAATGTACAACCACCTTGTCCACCCCCGCTTTGTCGGAAACCTGAATTAAGCGGTCAAGAGTTCCGTTATTCTGAACATCAATCTTATAAAAATCCTGTATACCGTGAGATGCCTTTTCGGCAATCTTATCGGGGAAAACATGGGCATGAACATCAATAATCATAAAAAAACTCCCGTCTGTATTCTAATTTAAAATCGCTTTTAAAAACGCTAAGTAAGATTATACCACTTTTTTTTAACAATGTCCATAGATTATTTTTAAATCCCTTGACATAAATTCCGATTTAGTATACAATATTTGGGTTGGCTTTGTAAATATTTAATTTTATACACAGAATTGGAGGGATTTAAGTGTATCGCAAGGTATCAACCGAGCTTTCCTTTGTGGACAGAGAAAAGGAAATTGTTGATTTTTGGAAGAAAAACGATATATTTAAAAAGAGTGTAGAGGGTCGCAAGGGTGCGGAAATATATACGTTCTTTGACGGACCGCCGACAGCAAACGGCAAGCCGCATATCGGACATGTGCTGACCCGTGCCATTAAGGATTTAATCCCAAGATACCGCACAATGAAGGGCTATCTTGTCGAACGCAAGGCAGGCTGGGACACACACGGTCTTCCTGTTGAGCTTGAAGTCGAAAAGAGTCTGGGAATAAGCGGCAAACCGCAGATTGAAGAATACGGCGTTGAGGAATTTATCAAAAAGTGTAAGGACAGCGTATTCGTGTACCAAAGTGACTGGGAGGAAATGAGTGACCGTGTCGGCTTCTGGGCGGACATGGACAATCCATACGTCACATACCATAACGACTATATCGAGTCCGTTTGGTGGGCGCTCAGACAAATATGGGACAAGGGTCTGCTTTACAAGGGTCATAAAATAATGCCCTACTGTCCCCGCTGCGGCACAGCTTTATCCAGCCACGAGGTTGCACAGGGCTATAAAGATATCAAGGAAAACTCAATCATTGCGAAGTTCCCCATTAAGGACGCGCCAAACGGCGAGTATTTTCTTGCATGGACAACGACTCCGTGGACTCTCCCGTCTAACGTTGCGCTGTGCGTGAACCCCGGCGAAACCTACGTCAAAATACAGGTTGAGGACGAGAAATACATCCTCGCAAAAGCGCTCGTTGAAAAGGTTCTTCCAAAGAATACCGAGTATACAGTTTCAGAAGAATATATCGGAACAGATTTGGTCGGCATTCATTACGAGCCTCTATACGACTTCGCAAAACCCGAAGGGGATGCATACAGAATAGTTGCCGACAACTATGTTACTATGGAGGACGGTACCGGTATCGTTCATATTGCTCCCGCCTTCGGAGAGGATGATAACAGAGTCGGCAAGGATTATGACCTGCCATTTATAAACCTTGTAAATTCACAGGGTAAGTTTGTGGACGGAACCGGCGAGTGGAGCGGACTTTTTGTAAAGGACGCTGACCGGCTTGTTATCCGCGATCTTAAGGACAGAGGTCAAGCATTTGCTGTAATTCCGTTTGAGCACAGCTATCCCTTCTGCTGGAGATGTGACACGCCTCTGCTTTACTATGCATGCGATACATGGTTTATAAAAATGACGGCGGTACGCGACAACCTGCTTAAAAATAATGAAACCGTGAACTGGCTGCCCGACAATATCAAACACGGACGATTTGGAAACTTCCTTGAAAACATCATTGACTGGGGTCTTTCACGTTCAAGATACTGGGGTACTCCTCTGCCTATATGGGAATGCTCTTGCGGGCATAAGCATGTTGTGGGTTCTATTGATGAACTGAAAAAAATGGGCATAAACTGCCCTGATGATATTGAGCTGCACAAGCCTTATGTTGATGAGGTTAAGCTAAGATGTGAAAAATGCGGAGGCGAAATGACACGCGTACCCGAGGTTATAGATTGCTGGTTTGACTCAGGCTCAATGCCCTTTGCGCAGCTGCACTATCCCTTTGAGAATAAAGAACAATTTGAAAAACACTTCCCCGCTGACTTTATCAGTGAAGCTATTGACCAAACACGCGGCTGGTTCTACACACTGATGGCAATCTCCACGTTGCTGTTTGACAAGTCCCCTTATAAGAACGTAATAGTAATGGGACATGTTCAGGACGAGCACGGTAAAAAGATGAGTAAGCACCTCGGCAACGTTATCGCGCCAATGGATATACTGAACGACCAAGGCGCAGACGCTGTACGCTGGTACTTCTACTCAAACTCGGCTCCATGGCTGCCAAACCGTTTCTCCGCAAGAAACGTTTCCGAATCTCAGAGAAAATTCTTAGGCACCCTCTGGAATACTTACGCATTCTATGTGCTGTATGCGGATATTGATAGCTTTGATCCGAAAAAGTACAGCATAGATATTGACTCTCTGTCGGTCATGGACAAGTGGATACTGTCAAAACTGACCGGGGTTATCAAAACGGTTGACACAAATCTTGAAAACTACAGAATCGTTGAAGCGACACGTGCTATTACCGAATTCACAGATGAGCTTTCAAACTGGTACGTTCGCAGAAGCCGTGAACGCTTCTGGGCAAGCGAGCTGTCTCAGGACAAGATAAACGCGTATATGACACTTTATACTGTTTTGGTTGAGTTCTCAAAGGTTTGCGCTCCGTTTATACCGTTCATGACTGAGCAGATTTATCAGAATTTGGTTCTGTCTGTTGACAAAGACGCAAAAGAGAGTATCCATATGTGCGACTATCCTGTTGCTCAGGAAAAGCTGTCATTCCCCGAAATCGAGGCTGATATGGATGCGGTAAGAAAGATAGTTATGCTTGGACGCGCCTGCCGTAACGAGGCGAATATAAAGAACAGACAGCCGCTGCAAAAGCTGTATGTTCAGTCAAATACCGAGATTAATCCTAATTATGTATATATCATTCTTGACGAGCTTAACATCAAGGATGTTGAATTTGTCGAGGATGCCGGCGGATTTATCGCATACAAATTCAAGCCGCAGATGAGAACCATGGGTCCGAAGTATGGCAGACTTATGCGTCCGATTTTTGACGAGATTGCAAAAATGGACGGAGCCGAGGTTATGGCGCAGCTTAACTCAGGCGAACCGCTAAAGCTCACCGTTCAGGACACTGATGTTGAAATTTACAAAGACGATGTGCTTATCGAAACCGAGCAGATGAACGGATTGGTATCAAACAGCGATGGCGGATTTACAGTTATTCTCGATGCCAATCTGACCGACGAGCTGATTGAAGAGGGCTTCCTTCGCGAGATACTCAGCAAAATTCAAACCATGCGCAAGGATGCGGATTTTGAGGTTCAGGACAGAATAAAAGTTAAGTACAGCGGCAGCGACAGGATTGACGGCATATTTAAAAAATTTGCCGATGAAATCAAGACTCAGGCTCTGGCCGACGAGCTGCTGAGAGCCGACTCAGACGGCAAGGAATGGAATATAAACGGCGAAAAGGCAATTATCTGCGTTGAGAAGGTATAATATGAAAAAAGCTTTGATTACCGGAGCAAGCTCCGGAATAGGGAAAGATATTGCGATTGAATTAAGCGGCATGGGCTACGAGATTATTCTCGTAGCCCGCAATGTGCAGCGCCTGAACGAGGTCTCAAAACAGCTTAAAACCAAATCCTATATTATTCCCGCTGACCTTTCTGTTAAAGAACAATGCTTTGAGGTCTACGAAAGGACTATGAAAATATGCACGGACGGCAGTCTTGAGATTTTGATAAACAATGCGGGTTTTGGCTTATTCGGCAAGTTTCTCGAAACGGATATTACAACTGAAATTAATATGATTGACACCAATATAACCGCACCGCATATTCTCACCAAGTTGTTTTTAAAAGAGTTTTCTAAAAATAACAGCGGTTATATTTTAAACGTCGCTTCCTCCGCCGCGTTTATGCCGGGACCTCTGATGGCGACATATTACGCCACAAAGGCATATGTTCTTCGCCTGACACAGGCAATTGACCGCGAGCTTAAAAACAACGGTTCAAAAATTTATATCGGCGCTCTCTGCCCCGGACCGGTGGACACCGCTTTCAACGATACCGCAAACGTTAGCTTTGCACTAAAAGGTTTAGAAAGCGCCGATGTGGCAAAATATGCCGTGAAGCAGATGTTCAGACGTAAAACGGTTATAATACCGGGTACTGCCATGAAGCTCTCAAAGTTCGGTCTACGGTTTTTGCCGGATAAAATTATAACCAAAATTGCATATAATATACAAAAAAGAAAAGCTGAGTAATTTTGGCTCAACTTGCGAAATTTTTTGAAAAATTTTGCTAAAAATACTTGCATTGTGAGTTTCGTTATGCTATAATGTTTCGATGTGTGGGCAAGCCCATGCATATTATAAATACGCACGCTTTGTGATTTTATCGGATGTGCCGCAATCCCATGTCGGTTCCGATGAAAGCTGACCAAAGCGGAGGTATAACTTTACGGAGGTGTAAAATCATGGGAGTAGTTCAAATGAAGCAATTGCTGGAGGCAGGTGTTCACTTCGGACACCAGACGCGCCGCTGGAACCCGAAAATGGCTGAGTACATTTTCACGGAGAGAAACGGCATCTATATCATCGACCTTCAGAAAACGGTGAAGAAGATTGAGGAAGCGTATTACTTCACTCGCGATATTGCAGCCGAGGGCGGCAGCGTTCTGTTCGTAGGAACAAAGAAGCAGGCTCAGGAAGCAATCAAAGAAGAAGCCGAGAGAACAGGCATGTACTATGTAAACGCAAGATGGCTCGGCGGTATGCTTACAAACTTTAAGACGATCAAGCAGAGAATTGGCAGACTGTACCAGCTTGAAAAGATGGCTGAGGACGGAACAATGGATCTTCTTCCCAAGAAAGAGGTTATTAAGCTTAACCTTGAAAAGGAAAAGCTTGAAAAGTTCTTAGGCGGTATCAAGGAAATGCAGGACATTCCGTCGGCAATGTTTGTTGTTGACCCCAGAAAGGAAAAGAATGCCATTGCTGAGGCTCACAAACTGGGTATTCCGGTTATCGCAATCGTTGATACAAACTGTGATCCTGAGGAGGCCGACTATCCTATTCCCGGCAACGATGACGCTATCCGTGCGGTAAAGCTCATTGTTTCGACAATAGGAAACGCTATACTTGAGGGCAAGCAGGGCGAGCAAATTGAGGACACAGCTGATAAAGAAGAGGTTACATTGGATATGCTGGATGAGTAATCCTTTGTACTACAAATTATAACCACGAAAGGAAGTATATATAATGGCGTTTACAGCACAAGACGTAAAAGCTTTAAGAGAAATAACAGGCTGCGGTATGATGGATTGTAAGAAAGCTCTTACAGAGACCGATGGCGACCAGAATAAGGCAGTTGAATATTTAAGAGAAAAGGGATTATCAAAGGCCGCTAAGAAGGCCGGCAGAATTGCCGCAGAGGGTATTGTTAAATCATATATTAATAACGGCGTAGGCGTTGTTGTTGAGGTTAATTCCGAAACAGATTTCGTTGCGAAGAATGATGATTTCCAGAGCTTTGTATCTGATGTTGCCAAAACAATTGCGGATAATGACCCCGCGGATGTTGAAGCGCTCAAGGCTTTGACAATAAATGGCGGAACTCAATCAGTCGGCGACGCTCTTACAGAAAAAATTGCCAAGATTGGCGAGAATATGAATATAAGACGTTTTGAAAGATTTGCTACTGACGGCGTTGTTGTTGATTATATCCACGCGGCAGGTAAAATCGGTGTTCTGGTTGAGGCTGACGCATCTGACAGCGACGCGGTACATGAGTGCCTGAGAAATGTAGCAATGCAAATTGCTGCTCTCAGTCCGAAGTATTTGTCAAGTGCGGATGTACCTGAGGATTATAAAGAGCACGAAAGAGAGATACTCATCGCGCAGGCTAAGAATGATCCCAAAAACGCAAACAAGCCCGAAAACATAATCGAAAAGATGATTACAGGCCGTCTTGCTAAGGAACTTAAAGAAGTATGCCTGCTTGAGCAAGAATATGTTAAGGCAACAAACAAGGAAACAGTTGCGAAGTATGTTGAACAGGTTGCTAAGGAAACAGGCTCAGCTATCACAATAAAGAAGTTTGTTCGTTTCGAAACAGGCGAAGGTCTGGAAAAGAAGCAGGATGATTTTGCGGCTGAAGTTGCTTCAATGGTGAAATAGTTAAATATCACTTAAAATTAAAAATCGGCAGTCAATCGGCTGCCGATTTTTAATTTTTTAACTCTATTAATATTCTTTAATCAATAGGCTTCTTTACCAAATTCTTTACCAATAGGATTCTTTATCAATAAGTGTTACGATCGTCACGAAAAACCTTGCTATGCGGTCTTTCCATAAGCAAATGTTTAATTAATTTGATAATCTCCGGTTATCATATTTTTTCTATATAACAATCCTGAAGTATTATTTTATCAAAGTATATACACCCCAAATAACCTTTGCGGCTTCCGCCCTGGTTGCTGAGCCGCGAGGCTTAAAGCTTCCGTCCTCATAACCGTTTATTATACCCAGACCGGCAAGCTCCGCAACCGCGTCAGCGGCATATGAAGCGATACTGTCATTATCGGTGAAGTCAAGCACAATCATGTCGTTTGTCATATCTATTGCTCTGTACAGTATTGTCGCCATATCCTGACGCATGATTGACTCTCCAATTCCGAAATATTCATCAGACTGTCCCTGAACAAATCCCGCCTTTACAGCCGCGTTTACATAAGGTGCATACCACTTACTCTCATCAACATCAACAAAATATGTTGACGTATCATTTGCATCAAGACCATACATTAGAACAACCATCTTGCAGAACTGCTCTCTCGTAACATCTCCGGCAGGATTGAACTCGTTATCTCCCATACCGTTTACGATACCGGCATTTGTAAGACCGATTATCGCCTCGATCGCCCAATCATATCCGTCAACATCATTATACGGATTTTCATTGGCATAGCTCGGCGCATTTGTTGACGTTGGCTCACTACCGGTTGAAGTATTCGGGTAAATTGTTCCCGTGTTACTTCCGTTTGAACTTCCGGAAGTACTGAAACCGTCTGTCGAGCCGCCGCCGAAAATATTTCCTGTATCAGGATTTAAAACCGAGTATGTAGTGGTTTTTTGCTCACCCAAGTAATATGAAATATTGTCAGAGATGTAATAGCATCTGACATATACCGTTTCGCCGCTTGTATACAAATCCGATGTTGCAACCTGCTTAACGGTCAATGACGTAGTACCCGCAGCGAACTCGGTTTCTTTGCTCTGCTGTATCAAATCACCATCCGCATCATACACATATACACAAACGGTTGCATCCTGATTTGAAAGAGCGCTGTTACGCGTTATGTCAACAGCCCAACTGTAGCCTACTCTGATTTGGTTTAATTTAAAGGTCGGAAGGTTTGAAATAACAACGCTTCCGCTCTCAATCTCGCTTATTACATCCTGAATTGACGACAGCATGTATTCCTTATAAGAGCCGGAATAGTTTTTATCTACGTCATCATAAAGGCTTTGCGCATTGGATTTCAGCGATGTCAGATATGTGGAATAATAAGCATGCGAGCTGAATTGGCTTATTTTTTGCAACTGAACCTTCAGCGATGCTATTTTTTTATTAAGGTTATCGTATGTCGGGTCATCGATCTTACTTAAGGCATCCTCCACATATGCGTTATATACGGAAATTTGGCTTACAGCCTCGTTAAACTCAGACTCAGCCTTAGGTGCGCGTCTAAGCTCTGATGGAGCAGTGGCTCCTAATGTGTCAAACGCTGTTTTAAGATATTGATAATCTATAGCGTCGCCATTATCACCGATGCCGCTGTATGCCGCAAGCATCTGAATAGTTCCCTCAGCCTCCAGCATTGCGTTAGCAGCTTTTTGTATAGATGTGAAAGTGGTTAATGTAAAACCATTGATTTTTAGAGCCGCGTCAACATTACTCATGCCTTTTTCACTGAGCTTTTCATACGCCGAAAGAGCTTCATCCACAGGCTCTATATAATAGCTGCTGATATTATACAGCTCTCCTGTATTATTATTCTTATAAAACGACATACTTTCAAGATGCGGTACAGCCATAAACGCTTCATATACCGCCTGTTCATCGGCGCTCAGATCCGGCATAGACGTTCCTTCAACCACATTTACATCGGCTATGATTACAAGTATTCCGCCATCGCTTTTTGACGCGGTAAACTCCGCAATAGAAAGATTTGACGAGGAAATTGCGGAGCTCGACTTAACAGTCGCGCTTGCAAGCACAACCGCTCCGCTGCACGCTGTTGTTCCGTTGCTCCAAGTATATGTAACCTTTTTGTCATCCGTTATCGACTTAGAGGTTTCACCGTTATTTGTGAAGCTGTCACCGAACGCGACATTACTGATTACCGCGTCCGCGAACTCAGCGCTAAACGTAAATCCATCTATCTCAGGCAGTGAAGATGCAGTCTTAAACACAACCTGATATTCGTTTGTCTCACCTGTCGCATATACCGAGGCCGTAATCCTCATGCTCATTTCCTCGGGCGCGGGCGTGGGCTCTTCGGTCGGCTCCGCCGTAGGCTCGGCTGTCACATCAGGCAGCGGCGTTTCGGTTGTATCTGTTATATCTCCGGTATCTGTTGTATCCGCAAGCGTTGTTTCAGCCGTGTATACGGCATCATCATTTACGGCAAAGACCGTCGTAAATCCGCCGGATACTACCATAGCGGCTGATAATATACCGCAGACTGATTTTTTTAACAGCTCATAGTCTCTCATAGCAATCCTCCTGAATTTTGTATGTTTTTCCCGATTTCTATAATAATTATAACATTCAATTATTTAATATCAATTAATCCTTAATTACATTAATGTTACAATTATATAAACTGTATAAACGCTGTCGCTAAATCAATCTTTTGCCGATTACTCATCGCGGCTCATGGTTTTACCTCAGCATTTTATTAAAAAATTTTTAAAAATTCATAAATTACTATTGCTATTTGTACAAAATTATTATATAATATTAACATAAGATATTGATTAATAAAATATTTATTAGTTAAAAACATATAATTGACCGGAGGTATTATTATGACGTACAACATTATTACAAAAAAGTTTAATCTGGCTGATTCCAGCAAGAAAAAGATTTTGGACAAGGTAAGAAAGCTGGACAAGTTTTTTGATGATGACTCCAACGAGTGCAAAATTGTTGTTTCTGAATTAAAAGATGATATAATAATCGAAATTACATTTCTTTATAAAGGATTTATTATCAGAGCCGAGGATCGCAATCACGATATGCTCACTGCCGTTGACAACTGCCTTGACGCTATAGACAGACAAATCAGAAAGAACAAGACAAAGCTTTCAAAGCGTCTCCGCGGCAGCGCCTTTGACCAATATATTGCCATGAATTCCGAAACCGAAAAGGTCGAGGAGGAAACTGAATTTAAGATTATAAAGACAAAAAAAATCCCCGCAAAACCGATGATGGTTGAGGAGGCAATTCTGCAAATGAATATGCTTGGTCACTCGTTCTTTATATTTAACAATCCCGATACCATGTCGCCTAACATTGTTTATAAAAGAAAAGACGGCAACTATGCGTTGATTGAGTTTGATGATTAGTTTATTACAAGATAAATGATGGACTTAACTGCGGCGGAACGTATCCGCCGCAGTATCTATTTCTGCCACTATAAAAAATATATAAATCTGCATCTTGATAACACTCGGATAAAATAGTATAATTATTTAAAATAATCAAAACAAGAGGAGATGTAGACATGAAATTAAATAAGTATTTTATATTACCTGTTATTATTACTATAGTATTTTGTTCCGTAATCTGCGCCCACGCAATTCCGGCAGATTCAATATATAACATATCGGATATGGAAAAAGGAAATATTATATCAGACACACAAATCGGAGATTTTACAATTATAGCCGCCTCCGATGGTTTGACACCTGTAACGGTCGATTCAAGCTCAAAGCAATCAACATCAACCGGAATTAAATACACCAAGCGCCTAAAGCTTGCGGGTACGGGCAGTATGGAAAACCGCGCAATAAAATTTACCGCCTCTGAACCGGCGACATTTATGATTGAAGCGGCAAGCGCTAACAGCAGTGAGGTCAGAACCGGCGTACTGGTTAATTCTTCCGGCGAGGTTGTGGCTTCGGGCGATTTTTCATCGGGTCTTTCCTATAAAAAATTAACCGTTCCTGATGCCGGAGATTATTGGTTCTATTCATCAAGCAGCGGCATAAATATATATTACTTAAAGCTTACCTACGAACCGCAGCCAATATATAATTTTGAGGATTTAAATGGAATTATAACCGAACCTATGGATACAATTTACACTGCTCCCATGGCTCCCGGAAACGGCAAGGGAACACAGGATGAGCCTATGAGCATTGCCTCAGCCGTTTTAAATATCACTCCCGGCGGCACAATATATTGCGATGGGACATATCAGTTCGAGGACTGTCTGCTGATAGCCCTTGGAAACAACGGAGAGCCGGACAGCGAAAAGCACATTGAATGCAGCGACGGCACGGTATTTGATTTCTCAGGCGAACCGTATTCCGGAAACGGAAGCGCCAGAGGCGTTCAGATAGACGGCAGCTATTGGCATATCAAGGGTCTTGAGGTATATATGGCGGCAGACAACGGTTATTACGTCACAGGCAAGCATAACACCCTTGAACTATGTGTGGCAAACGCAAACCGTGACACCGGTATACAGATAAGCCGGCGCAGTTCCACCATATCCGACTACAACGAATGGCCAAGCGACAACCTCATATTAAACTGCACCTCGTTTAACAGTTACGATCCCGCAACCGGCGAAAACGCGGACGGCTTTGCCGCAAAGCTTACGTGCGGTGACAACAATGTTTTCGACGGCTGTATCGCGTATAATAATTGCGATGACGGCTGGGACTGCTTCACAAAATCCGAAACAGGTCCGATAGGAACACTTGTTATGAGAAACTGTGTTGCATTCAGAAGCGGTCAGACAACCGAAGGAGCTTTTACAGACAATTCCGACGGAAACGGGTTTAAAATGGGCGGAAGCAAAATCGCGGTAACACACTATATGTATAACTGTATTGCTTTTGAAAACGCAAATCATGGATTTACTGATAACTCAAATCCCGGTCCCATTTACCTCTATAACTGTACTTCATTCAACAATGCGTTAAAAGGCGGCTCAAACAAAAGTAACTTTGACTTTGCAAGGGATTCGGAAAACTCCAATAATACACTTGTCAATTGTCTGTCGTTTACCGACACTAAAATTGCATCCGACAAGTTTATCGGAACAGTTAAAAATTCCGTAATGTATAACAACTCAAAAGGTCTGTATTATTATTTTGAGGATTTTCCGTATACAAATTGGGGCGATAAAGAGGGAACCGTATTACCGACTGAAACAATTGAAACCGTCAGCAGCTCAACATTTGTTTCGATTGACTCCCCGCCTCTTGGCACAGATGTTCATAAGCTGTGGAGAAACCCCGATGGTTCAATTAATATGGGCAGCTTTTTGAAGGTTGCGGACGGCACATATTACAGTGAAAATAACATCGGCGCTGATCTTTCGGGAGATCCGATTGTTATACCGACACCGGAACCCACAGCCGAGCCGCTGCCGATAAGCACCCCGGAGCCGTCAAAATCGCCCATTCCGAGCGAAAATTACACTCTTGCCGCCGCCGAAAGTGACAGATACGCGAATAAAATCGATATAAAATTTGACAATAATACCACAGAACAGGCAGAGCCTCATATTATAATAGCTCTTTACAAAACCGCAGACGGTAATGATATTCTCACCGGATATACAGAAGAAGATTACACAGTATCAGGTAATGCTTCGTTAGAATTCACCGCATCTTTGCCCGAATGTGATTATAACAAAATAAAGGTATTTGCATGGCATGATACTTTAAGCATATTACCGTATACCGAAGCCGTGGAGATTATCCCGTCAAATGGATGATGTATATCCTTAAATTATCTATACAAAATTATCCATACAAAAGCCCCGCTCGTTGACGCGGGGCTTTTGCAACATACCGCAATATTTAAAACTCACCAACTATTAATGGTATATTACCATATATAAGGCAATTTGTCAACAACTAATGTCATTTTTGGTTATAATTATTATAACATATAATGATAATTACTGTCATTTTTGATTATTATATTATATACTTGAGGTGATTATTTTGATTCATGAATTGTTTGATATTTCAGAAAGGCTAAAAAATTTAAGGGAGAATAAAGGCATAACTCAAACACAGCTTGCAAAGATGCTGAGCCTTACACGCTCAAGCATAAACGGCTGGGAAATGGGAACCTCTATCCCATCTACACAGTATATAGTTGAGCTTGCCAAAATATATAACGTAACCACCGACTATATTCTCGGTATGGATTTGCGTAATATAATTGCGGCGGATGACTTGTCAAATGAAGAAATCCGCGCCCTAAACTCTGTCATAGACTGCTTTAAAAGCAACGGCACATGACAGCGTATTTAATCATTATTGCAATTTTATTGACTTTTTAATTTGCATATGATAAAATAAGGATATAAAAATAATATATTTTAAATAAGAATTTCCGGCTGAATTCTTAAAATCAAAAATGGAAAGGAATGATATATTATGAGTATTTTATCAAGATTTTCTGACATTATCTCGGCAAATATAAACGTGCTGTTGGACAAATGCGAAAACCCTGAAAAAATGATTGACCAATATCTCAGAAAAGCTATGGATGATTTAGCTGAGGTAAAAAAAGAAACCGCATCGGTTATAGCGGAAGAAACAAGAACCAAACGCGCGCTGGATAGCGCAAACGCGGAAATAACCAAGTATGAGGAGCTTGCGAAAAAAGCGCTTGTCGCAGGCAATGAAGATGACGCGAAGCTGTTTATAAGCAAAAAACAAGAGCTTGAAGCCGGTCTTGTCTCTTTGAAATCCGCGTATGATGCGGCGCATAAGAATTCTGAGAATATGCGTCAGATGTATAATAAGCTTACCGATGACATAGCTACGTTGCAATCCCGCCGCAATAATGTTAAAGCACAGATGTCAGTAGCTAAAACACAGGACACAATCAACCGTATAAGTGATAAGGGTTCAAAAATTGAAGGCGCTTTGGGAGCTTTTTCCAGAATGGAAGAAAAAGCTCAACATGCTTTAGATGTCACATCCGCCGCTAAAGATCTTGATAATGAACCCGGCAAAGAGCTTAAAACAGCAGAGGACAGATATTCGGGCGTAAACTCTCAGTCTGTAGATGATGAGCTTGCCCGTCTCAAATCTGAGCTTGGAGTATAATTATGGGACGAGGCAGCAGCGGCGGCGGCGGTCGTTCTTCAGGAGGCGCGAGTCATTCGCCTCATTCATCGGGAGGCAGAATGTCGTCTTCCGGCAGAGGCGCTATGGGCGGCTCATCAGGGCGCGGCAGACAGCCGGTACATAACAATCACGGTGGACCGCGCATGCCGTTCGGCGGTCCGCGCATACCGTTCGGCGGCTACTATCCGAGAGGCTTCGGGAGGCGGCGCTATGGCGGCGGTTACGGCGGCGGTTACGGCGGTTGTGGCAGCGGATGTGTCACAGTTGTAATTATTCTTGTAGTTTTAGTTGCAATATTGGCTTTTTCATTTTTAAATACAGGTATGTCATCAAACTCTATAACCGCTTCTACGACAGAGAGAACAAAGCTCGACTCAAAATATACAACAAGCACAGAGTTTTATGTGGATGAGCTTGGTTGGATAAGAAACAGCTCATATGTTAACAATGGGCTTAAGTCCTTTTATAATTCAACAGGCGTACATCCGCTGCTTTATATAACCGATACGGTAAACGGTAAATATAACCCGACATCTGAAGATATGGAAGTGTACTCTGAACAGTTGTATCAAGAGCTTTGCCCGGACGAAGGACATATTTTGCTTTTATTTCATTGTCATGACGGCGGTACCGATTACAGTATGTGGTACACCTGCGGCTCTCAAGCAAAGATAGTTATGGATGAAGAAGCTTGTAACATCCTTATGGACTATATTGACGCATATTTTGTTTCAAACAAAAGCGATGATGAAATGTTTGCCGATGCTTTTGAGGATGCCGGCAAACGTATTATGAGCAAAACCGTTTCTCCGATTATATACGTGGCAATATGCGCGGCTATTATAGTTGTTATTATATTGGCTTTCATTTGGTGGAGAAAATATAAGGAGCAGAAAAATCTTGAGGCAAAGCAGACAGCTGATATATTAAATACCGATTTGGAGACATTGTCAAACAAGGACGCGGAGCTTTCTGATTTGGAAGATAAATATAGCTCAGATTAGATCTACAATTATAATTTATTTGTCATAACTAAACTCCCGCGATATGTTTCGCGGGAGTTTAGACTGTAAACAGAACGGTTTTTTTCAGTCCGGATTAATACAGGTAACATTGCCGGACCCGAGCGCGGTCACTGATTTTAATTTGTCATACCTAAAACTCTTTAAAATCCCGCGATTGCGGAGGCGATAATTGCGAACAAAACACCCAAAATAGCTCCTGCAGCAACCTGAAGCGGAGTATGTCCCAATATTTCCTTTAGCTTTTCAGCATTCTGCACCGGATCCTTTTCCTCCCATGCCTCAACTATCATATTTATGATTTTTGCTTGCTCACCCGCCGCGCGCCTTACACCGGACGCATCATACATTACGATTAAAGCTAAAGCACAGCACACAACAAACAATGATGTATCAAAGCCCTCATAAATTCCCACACAGGTTGCAAGACTTGTTACAATAGTCGAGTGAGAGGACGGCATTCCTCCGGGACCGAAAAATCTGTGCCAATCTATTCGCTTGGTTCTGAACATCTCAATCAAGCCCTTTAAGACGCATGAAAACAGCCAAGCAAACAGCACAATAAAAAATATCTTGTTGCTGAAAAATTCATTTAAAAATAACATCACTAATCTGCCTTTATTTTAATTATTGCGTAATACCAACATATCCGAGAGTTCCTTTAGGAACCATGCCCTATCGCCAAACACAGCCAAAGCATCTACCGCTGTTTCGGTATGCTCAGCCAATCTTTTACGGGCGTTTTCAATTCCGATCATGGTAACAAACGTTTTTTTGCCGCTGACCTCATCGCTGCCTATCGGCTTACCCAAAATCGCTTCATCGCCCGCAACATCAAGTATATCATCTTTTATCTGAAATGCCAACCCCAAATTTGATGAGAATTTTCGAATTGCGATGACTTCCGGACTGTGCTCATCAGTAAAGCCCGAAACAATCGCACCCATAACAGACGCGGCCTCAATCATGGCTCCTGTCTTTTTTCTGTGCATAAGCACAAGCTCATCAAGGGTTACGCTATCTCGATTTTCACTCTCTAAGTCTATAACCTGTCCGCCTATCATACCTGCCGCGCCAGAAGCTTCAGACAGGCATCTAACCAGCCCCAGTGCGGTTTTGCTGTCAATCGCTTTAAAATTATTCATGTCGGAAAGTATCTCAAACGCTTTGTTAAGCAAGCCATCCCCGGCAAGCAAGGCGATATTTTCGGGAAATACATTGTGACATGTAGGTTTTCCGCGCCTTAAATCATCGTTGTCCATACAGGGCAAATCATCATGAATAAGCGAGTAGGTATGAACGCATTCAATAGCGCATCCCGCCGTTAAGGCATCATCAAGACTGCCGCCCAGCATTTTGGAAACCGCAACCGTAAGGACCGGTCTTATACGTTTGCCTCCGGCAAGAAGACTGTAGCGCATAGCATTATAGACGGACGCGTCAAGGCTGTCCGGAACAGTGGAAATCTCATCCAGCCTTTTATTTACCGCGCTTACAATCATAGCAAACACGCTGTTAAATTCGTGTATGTCCTTCGGAAAATCCATCATGCTACTCACCCATTCCGCCGAACGGTTGTTCAGTCATCTGACCGCTTTCCTTATTTTTTATAAGTACATTTATCTTTTGCTCCGCAGTGTCCAAAGCGTTTGTACACTGCTTTGTAAGGCTTATTCCTCTTTCAAACAGCTCAAGCATACGGTCAAGAGAAACATCTCCGCCCTCAAGCTCCTTAACAACGCCTTCAAGCTCCTTTAAATTTTTTTCAAATAAATCCTTTTGATTATCCATTTGCCTGTCCTTTCACTAATTTATCTCATCCACTGTGGCATTTATGCTGCCATCGTTTAGCAAAACGTTTATACTATCACCGCTCTTAAGCTGCGATACACTTTTCACAACCCGCCCCGCGCTGTCCTTGGTTACCGAAAATCCACGGCTCAGCGAGCTGAGCGGGCTTAGCCCCTCAAGCTTTGATGCGTCAAGCGCCAACTGCTGCCGCTTTTGGTTTATTATATTTTTGTACGCATTCTCAAAGCTCTTATAGAGTGTGTCCAGATAAATTCTGTTATCGTCAAGCATCCCCATCGGGTTTTTAAGGACTGAACTGTCACTCTGTACTTTAAGCTTTAATCGGTTTCGCTCCACAACCCTGTTAGCGCAGGTATACAGTCTTGAATAAACATTATTGAACTTTTCTCTCAGCTCCGTCTGTGACGGAACCACAAGCTCCGCCGCCGCACTGGGTGTGGGAGCCCTCAAATCAGCCACAAAATCCGAAATAGTAAAATCTATCTCGTGTCCGACCGCCGAAACAATAGGGATATGACTATTAAATATCGCTCTCGCGACACATTCCTCGTTAAACGACCACAAATCCTCAATTGAGCCTCCTCCTCTGCCAACGATAAGCACGTCGGCAGAGTCGGTTTCGTTGAAATAATTTATTGCCTCTACTATACTGCCGGCAGAGCTTTCACCCTGAACCAGTACGGGATACAGAACAACATCCGAATACGAAAACCGTCTTGACAAAATGTTAAGTATATCCCTTATGGCGGCTCCGGTTGGCGCGGTAACAACGCCTATCCGCTTCGGATACTTCGGAAGAGGCTTTTTATGGCTTGGCGAAAATAGCCCCTCCGCGTCCAGCTTCTGTTTGAGCTTTTCAAAGGCAATGTGCAAGTCGCCAATGCCGTCCTGTTCCATATGTTCTATATAAAGCTGATACTGTCCGTCCCTTTCGTATACGCCTATACGTCCTCTCGCAATAACCTTCATACCGTTGGCGGGCTTGAATTTTAGTCTTGCCGCCGCGCTCCTGAACATAACAGCGCGCATTACACCTGTTTCGTCTTTCAGCGACATATACATATGACCGGATGAATGAGCCTTAAAATTCGAAAGCTCACCCTTTACCAGTATGTTATTTAAAATATCATCACGGCTCAAAATCTGCTTTATATAAAGATTTACCTGTGTAACCGTCAATGCTTGTCTTTCAACCATAATTATACCTTTTCTGTTTACGCCAAACAGAGCAAAAGTGTGACCGCTGCCGACCATACTATGCTCTGTCCAAGATTTAATCACTTTTCATCTAAACGCTTTTCTTGAATTTGGTTTTCTTGAATTCGCTTTTTTTGAATTTGCTTTTTTTGAATTTGCTTTTCTTGAATTCGCTTTTGAAGTCCGCCCAGCACGCCGTTCACAAAGGCAACAGCCTCCGCGCCGGCATATTTGCGGGTAATGTTTGCGGCCTCGTTTGCCGAAACAGCTAATGGCATATCATCCGCATAAAGCATCTCAAAAAAACCGAGTCTTAAAGCCGCAAGACTAACCGCACCTATTCGATCTGCCGTCCATCCCTTAGCATACTCCGTTATCTTACTGTCTATCTCATCAATATTCCGGACAACGCCGGTAACCGTTTGCTTTATATACTCACTCTGCCGTCCGGCATCGTATTCACTAAAGAAATCCTCTAAAATAGTGTCGATTTCATCAGGCTGAAACTTATATTGAAAGATAATGATAAAAGTATATTCCCTTGCTTTTCTTCTGTCCATAAAACCTTTGTATACAATTCTGTCCTTTCTGCTATATTAAACTGTATCGCCTATTCGGCTTCAGGCTCATCGGCAACCTCATCGGGTATAACAAAATCCGCCGCGTCAGCCGCAGCATCGGCTGCTTCCTCGAACTTATCCTCAATCTTTGCCTCGGTCTTATCCTCGGTCTTTTCAATGATTTCTTTAACCTTATCAGCTGCCTTTTCGGCAATATCTGTCACATTATCAACGGTTTTGCCCACTGCTTCCTTTGCCGCGTCAACCGCCTCGTCAAGTGTATTTTCCACAGGCTGCGCCGGAATTTTTTCACCGTCACTCTTAGGAACATTAACTCCTTCAACATTCACATTTACAGCGACAACATTAAGTCCGGTCATCGCTTCAACCTCACTCTTAACCTTTTCCTGAATTTCCCAAGCAACATCAGGAATCTTCGCGCCATACTCAACAATTATTGAAAGATTTAAAGTGACATCCTTACCGGTAACACTGACCTTAACGCCTTTAGACATATTCTTTTTACCCAAAAGCTCCGCAATTCCGCCCGACACAGAGCTCACCATTCCAGAAACGCCTTTGACACCGCTTGCCGCAAGAGATGCAACTATTGATACAACATCGTTGGATATGTTAACGCTCCCTGTTTTTTGAACCTCCGGCTCCTGAACAACATTATTTTCCTCTGCCATGGTATAAAACCTCCTAACAAAATTTTATCATAATTTACCTGTAAATAATTATAACATAACAATTTTAATATTACAATGATTATTTTAGGCGATTTTATTATTTTTTATCAGAATTTATTGCTCAGAACTTATTTTTATTTGAGATGCCGATACACCCGTTTCCGCGATAATTATATCCTTAATCTGCGCAACCGTGCTGTTGTCGAGACTTCCGCCTTTTACTATAACCGAAACACCGCTGTCGCTCACCTGCGCAAAGCAGTCTTCAAAACCCTTTGACTTTACGCCTGTCTCTATTGCGTTTTCTTTTTCGGAATATTCGGTCAGCTTCAATATATTATTTTCAGCCTCCTTCTTTGTACTATCGGTCGCATCCTTATTGGCTGAAATCTCTTTCCATTTATCCATAGTTTCGCCTCTCAGTTTATCTCTGTCAAGTCTTGCCTGTACAACGGCGCTTGAACCTGTATCATTTTGTGACTCGTTATTTTCATTTCCCTCTTGCTTTTCCTGTTCATCCTCGTCCTCTCTATCATTTTTTGACCAAAACGTTTCTTCTGTTTCTTCTGCATCTTCTGTTTCTTTTTTATTTTCTGTATCTTTTTTATTTTCTGTTTCTTTTGCCGCTGAAGTATCCGCAGTATTTTCCGCATTTTCCGAGTTATTCATTTCTTTTTTTGCTTCCTTATCTTCATCCGCATTGTTGTTTTCATCATTCGGAGCCGCGCTGCTTGAAACATTTACTGCGTCAGGGTCAACCGTGCCCAATGTCCAGCGATAATATCCTGCCGCCAAAACCAGAGCCACAAGTCCGACAACCAAAATCTGTTTACTCCTCAGCCGCCCCTTTTTCCCCTTTGAATTATTTTGATTTTTATAGCTCATAAGTACATTCTCCTTTTTTGATATTTTTAATATGTCACCTTAATCCTGTTGGCGGATAAACCATACAGAGCCTTGACCGCTTCATATATTTCATTTCGAACCGTAATATCGCTTGCTCCCTCGGCAACAACCAATACACCAATAGGGTATGGCAGCTTTTCCTGCACAACATAAGGCGCTGAGCTTCCTCCGAGACTGCTGCCGGATGAGGTTATTATCTGATATTCGCCGGACTGTGTCTCCTTTTTTGAGCCGTTGCTTTCGCTGACCTCGCTTTCCTTTTTTTCGTCCTCCGCCAATATCTTTTCACCTGAGCTGTCAATATAAATGCTGACGCTGACGTTACCCGCTCCGCTTATCTTTTCCAATATATTTTTTAAATCTCCCTCGAGCATTTTCACGTATTCCAACTGCTCCCCTATATTCTCTGAAGTCTCCGTGTTCTCCGCAGTTTTATCCGTATTGATTATTTCAGACGGCTTCATGAAGAGCAGCAGCAGAGCGGCTGCGGCAATTATACAAACAATCAGCGGACTTACGCGCCTTTTTTCGTCTTTGTTCTTTTTCTTAAGGTTTCCCGCTATCGCACACGCATATTCTTTTATCATACCTAAAAACGACTGTTTATCCATCGCCGCACATCCTATTATGCCCCTAAAAGCTCTACATTCGCGCCCGGTAAGCCTGTAATATTTGAAACCGTTTCCCGTATCTCTACGCTGTGCATAAGTCCGTCCGGTGTCACCCCTACAGACACAGATTTTATTCTTCCATAATCTGTACCGTCGTCCGTGATGACAACTTCAACATACGCGGCTTCAACCCCGTGCTTTGCCGCAATTTGTACCTTTATATTATTTTCCAGCGTTTGTTTATAAATCCTTATCACATCCTCCTTTTGCATACTTTCTATTTCCGCGGTTCTCTGATTGGTCATTTCAATACTCGGAACGATCGCTTCGGCATAATTATCAAGATACATGCTTAAATCGCTTCCGCTTGAAAACAGACCTATAAACGGTCTTGTTAGGGTTAAAAGCAGAAGCATACCCAATATGATATGTACATACTTTCGGTAAGTTTCAGCGGGCATTACCGCCTCAACAAGTGTCCCGAATACCGATATAACTCCGACAGAATACGCCCAGTTCCTCAATGACTCCATTACAGCACCTCTAAACGGAAATATTTATCATTATTGTAACCATTATTATAAACATAACCGATACCGCCACCAACATTGAAAAAGCCGCTCCTAACCCATTCGCCATACAGGAAATACATTCGACAAGCGCCTTATCGCTTATCGGCTCACAAAACGCCGCCGTTATTCTGAACACCGCCATTACTGAGATGATATTAACAATCGGCATTATTATAATAAAGAAAATCAGAATTACTCCAAGTACTCCTACCGAATTTTTAATTACTGCGCTGCACCGCATTACCGTTTCCACCGAATCGGAAAGTATTCCGCCGACAATCGGTATAAGATTTGACGATGCGAATTTTGTAATCTTCAATGTCAGCGCATCCGCCCCGGACGCGGCAATGCTCCTGAGTCCGGCAAAAGCGACAAATACGGTAAGCATCACGCTTAGTCCGTACTTTACAGCGCCGTTTATAAACGCAACCAGCTTTGTTGTTTTAAGGTTATCTGACATCGCGTTAATAATACCCAGTCCGGTGGCAATCATAACCAGCGGTAAAAACAATGACCTTATCAAACTTACCGAAATTTCTATTACCGTTAGCAGCGCGGGCTCCAGCGCCGTTGCGCTCACAATAGCGCCGCTTGAGATTAATGCCGTCATCATAACAGGCACAATACAGCGCATAAATACCGCCAGGTTTTCAATCGCCAGCGTCACACCTTGCAGACAGTCATAAAATGTGGACGATGCCAATGTCGCCGCCGCTATGAAGCAGATATAGTAAGCCGCCTTGCCGGCTCCGTTTTTTTCAAATCCGCTGACAATTCCGGAGAGGAACGAGCTTAAAATCGCTACCGCCAAAACTCCCATCATATTTTTTGAAGCCGCGATAATTCTGCCTAAGAAAGCATATGCTGTCTCACGCGCTACAGCGGAAACACTCAGCGGTATTTCTCCCGCGGCAATACGAGATAGAAATTCGCTCAAGCTAAATCCGTTCACGTAAGGTGACATCGCTTCACTTATTATATCTCCGACACTGTTATCTATGTTCACACTGTATATATCGGAATATCCGCGCAGCAGTTCACCGCTAATATCCTCAGCTTCTTCACAGTATGCAGTCATACAGTATGCAGTCATAAAGATAATCAACGGAAATATGCATAGCGCAACAATTCTTTTCATCGGTACACCCCGCTATCATCAGTACTCCTCGCTATCATTCGTGCATTATTATCTCTCTGACAAGACTTAGCAGACGGCTGATTACAGGTACCGACATAGCGAGAATTATCAGCTTTCCTCCAAGCTCGATTTTTGCTGCTATCGCATTTTCGCCCGCGTCCTTACACAGTTCCGCCGCTATTGACACAAGATAGGATATTCCGATGATTTTCACAATCGTCACCATATATGAGGAATTTATACCGATCCCCTCTGCAAGCGACATAAGCTCACGCACAATCCCCATCAGATATGGCAACGCACACGCCATAATCGTAAACGATACCACAACCGGTATCATCATGGAAAATTCGGGCTTTGAGTTCCTGAGCAAAATTGAAACAAATCCGCCAACCAGTCCAAATCCGACTATTCTTATAATCTCCATACTACAGTCCAAACACATCCTTTATGGTGGTGAACAAATTGCTTATTTCCTGAACAACCATAAGCAGTACTACAATAAGTCCGGCTATTGTTGTCATCATTGCCTGATCATCACGTCCGGCTCTGCACAGCAGCATATTAAGCACCGCGACCAAAATACCGATTGCGGCTACCTTAAATATCAAATCAACACCCGACATTTTATACCTCCGTTTTTAAAGCAAAAGCACCGTAATCAAAACACCGCAGGCAAAGCCAAGCCCTCGGAACAGCCCGGCATCCCTCACTTTCTTTCGCACAGCATCCTCACGCGCAAGCTTAAGCTTTTCACATGCGCCTCTGATATTCTCTGCCTCGCTCTCCCTTGTACCGCTTCCAAGCAGCGCGGAAAAATTTCTGATAATATCAATCACATCTTCACTTATACAAAGCCTGCTTTTGTTATCGTCTATCACCTTGATCCACACCTCCTCAGCGCCGACAGCCTCTGATTTTTGAAGCTCCGCAGCCGCGCTTCTGAAAATATCCGCCGCCACCCCTCCGCGTTTTCCGGCTGCATTCTCCATCGCCTCCGACAAAACGGAATTATTCATCAAAATCTCCGTTTCCAAATATTTAAGCGCATCCGTAAAACCGTCAATTTGCAATATACTGCTGTCATATTCGGAAGCAAGAATAATACCTATGTAACCGCAGCCCGCGATTATCACAAAAGAGCATATGAGCTTTATCGTCATATCTCTCTTATCTCCGTTTCCAAACGGTTGGTTTCGCGGTTTCTGCCTTTAAGCAGTATCAGTCTTTCAAACACACGATTATTTAGAAGAGGCTTAAATATGGGCTTTTGATTTAATTCATCAAAGGCGCTGCCGTGAACAGAGGCTATTATCGCGGAACCGCTTCCCTTTGCGCAACATACAGCAAATATTTCTCTCTCTGTAACAAGCTCATCGGTTATGATAACACCGGGGGACATTGTTCTGAGCAGTATACTTATTCCATCGCCCTTCGGCGCATACTCAATCACGTCGGTATTGACCCCAACATCGTTTGACGGCACGCCTTTAAACATGGCGGCAATTTCTCCTCTGTCATCCGCTATCCCGACCTTTATGCCTCTGATTGACACAAGCCTTGCTATATCACGCAGCACCGTTGTCTTTCCAACTCCCGGCGGAGAAATAATAAGTGTGCTCCTCACCGCGCCGCCGTTCATTATATTCCCGATAATCGGCTCCGCACTTCCAACAAATTCTCTCGCAATCCTGATATTAATCGAGCTTATATCTCTGAAGCTCTCGATTTTATTGTCCTTGCCGCATATAGCTCTGCCCGTAAAGCCCACCCTATGACCTCCTTTTATTGTAACAAATCCCTGTCTGATTTCATCAATATAAGCATATACTGAATTTTCACAAATAGACTTAAACAAGGCATTAATGATACTTCTGCTCGTAATATATCCGTCATGCGGTTCCCGACAGACGCCGCCGCTATGAACAAAATAAACATTTCCGCCCGCAAACAACGATAGCGGACGCCCGGCACGTATGCGGATTTCCTCCGCCGGAAAAGGACATTCTTTAAGACCTTTTGTTAAAATCGGATATAGAGACTCTCTTGGCATAAATCTTAATATACCTTCATATCTGTCCAATTCTCACCGCCCCTTTTATTTGTTTGTAGTATTTTATGAGGCTTTGTCCTGATATAGAACAACTTTAAGTATTTAGTAATATTCTATTTATTCAAATATATTGACAAAAAATTATCAATTTGTTATAATACAGTCATTGGAGGAAATAAAATGAAAAGGTCTAAAAACGGCACTAAAAAAAAATTAATCAACAAACGCCGTACCATTCACTCTGTTCTCAGCTTTCTTGTTGTAATAGTAATGATAAGGCAATTTATGATGGGAAATTATTCAAATGTTTTTATCTGTCTGCTTACAATACTCTTATTTATGATACCGTCATTTGTGGACATAAAGCTGAATATAAAGCTTCCCGGGCTGCTTGAAGCAATAATAATGTGCTTTATATTTTCAGCTGAAATATTGGGTGAAATACAGAGCTTTTACACAATTATACCGTTCTGGGATATAATGCTGCATACCATAAACGGATTTGTAATGGCAGCAATCGGATTTGCCATGATTGATATTTTAAATCAGGCTCCACGATTTCACATCAATCTGTCGCCATGGTTTGTGGCGTTTGTAGCTTTCTGCTTTTCGATGACAATAGGTGTCCTGTGGGAATTTTTCGAATACACAATGGATCAGGTTTTTCTGACCGATATGCAAAAGGACTGGATGATTCACGATGTATCCTCTGTACTGATTAATCCGAGCGGTCTCAATAACCCGATTGTTATAAAGGACGTTACAAAGACGGTTATCTCGGGAACTATTGACGGAATTGAGCAAGACTGGACAATTAACGGAGCTTATCTTGACGTTGGACTTATCGATACCATGAAGGATTTGATTGTAAACTGTATCGGTGCGATTGTATTTTCAATTTTCGGATTTATATATATAAAAACGCGTGGAACCGGCAAATTGGTTTCAAGTCTAATCCCAAAGCTCAAAACAATGGAGGAAATTGAAGCCACAAAATCAATGCTGAATAAACGCAAAGAAGAATTTAAGCAAAAAGCTGAAAAGAAAAAGAAAAAGAAAAAGAAAGTATAGCAAGATCAATTGCTTTTTGGCAATATTAATATTCAATATCAATATTATGGTATAAAAATCGGCTCCCGAGATTTTTCGGGAGCCGATTTTGAAATTCAAGTTCATTTAAATATTTTCTAAATATTTCACAATAATATCGCCCATTTCAATGGTGCCGAGCAGCTTTCCGTTTTCATCCATAATATCAGCTGTTCTGTATCCGTCATTCAACACATTTGTTACCGCGTCTTCAATAGCCTTTGATTCGTCCAAAAGTCCAAAGCTGTCACGCAGCATCATAGCGCAGGACAAAATTGTCGCAATCGGATTTGCCTTATTTTGACCGGCAATATCGGGAGCGCTGCCGTGTATTGGCTCATACATTCCAAGCGAGCTGTCTCCCAACGATGATGAGGGCAGCATACCGATTGAACCTGTTGTCATACTCGCCTCGTCTGACAATATATCACCAAACATATTTTCGGTAACTATAACGTCAAACTGACCGGGGTTTCTGACAAGCTGCATAGCACAGTTGTCAACCAGCATATCCGAATATTCAACCTCCGGGTACTCCTTTGCCAGCTTGTGCATTGTTTCGCGCCATAAACGCGAGGTTTCTATAACGTTTGCCTTATCAACGCTTGTAACCTTTTTTCTGTCGCGCTTCATGGCTAAGTTAAACGCAACACGTCCAATTCTTTCGATTTCCTTTTGTGAATATTTAAGCTCATCAAAGGCTTCCTCGCCATTTTTCCCGGAACGCCGTCTTCCTCTGTCGCCAAAGTAGAGTCCACCTGTGAGCTCACGGACTATAACCAAATCAAGTCCGTCCTTTGAAATTTCAGGCTTCAAAGGACACGCGTCAGCCAATGCATTATGGAGCTTCGCGGGTCGGATATTTGCAAACAAACCAAGCTCTGAGCGAAGACCCAGAAGCGCCTTTTCAGGTCTTAAATGTCCGGGCAGCGTGTCCCACTTCGGACCTCCCACCGCTCCCAACAAAACAGAGTCGGATTTCTTTGCTATATCAACAGACTCCTCGGGCAGCGGAATTCCTGTTTCATCAATGGCACAGCCGCCCGCTAAAATATCGGTATATTCAAAACTGTGTCCGTATTTTTCGCCTATCTTATCCAAAACCTTTTCGGCCTCTGTCACAATTTCAGGGCCTATACCGTCGCCCTTTACTACCGCTAACTTAATATTCATTTGTATTCCTTTCTTAACTATCTGTTTTATACCGTAACTATTCGTTTGACTCTACAGCCTTCTCATCTTAAAGAATTAAGCAATCCGTTCTTGCTTATTATTTCTTTTATAAAATCCGGAAAAGGCTCAGCCATAAACTCCTGTCCGGTGGTTATGTCCTTTATAACACCGGTATCAAAGTCAACCTCAACCTCATCCCCTGCATTGATATTTTCAGCCGCCTCTCTGCACTCCATAATAGGCAGACCGATATTAATCGCATTGCGGTAAAAAATTCTCGCGAACGTAGCCGCAATAACACAACCTACACCGGAAGCCTTAATGGCAATGGGAGCGTGCTCACGGGATGAGCCGCAGCCAAAATTATTGTGAGCAACTATAATATCACCCTGTTTTACATTGTTTACAAAATCGGCATCAATATCTTCCATGCAATGCGCCGCCAGTTCAGACGGATCGGACGAATTCAAATATCTTGCCGGAATTATCACATCTGTATCAACATTATCCAAATACTTGTGTACAGTTCCTTTTGCATTCATCGTGTTCATAACCCCCCTAACCTAAAATTTCATCCGGGCTGCATAGGCAACCTTTTATGGCGGAAGCCGCGGCTACAACCGGACTTGCCAGATATACCTCTGATTTAGGATGTCCCATACGTCCCACAAAGTTTCTGTTTGAGGTTGAAACCGCTCTCTCACCCTCTGCCAGAATACCCATATGTCCGCCAAGACATGGACCGCAAGTAGGAGTTGAGATGATACAGCCCGCGTCCAAAAATATGTCAAACAGGCCCTCTTTCATCGCTTCACGGTAAATCCTTTGTGTTGCGGGAATAATTATCGCTCTCATATTCTTTGCGACATGCTTTCCCTTAAATATCTCAGCCGCCTTCCGCAAGTCCTCAAGCCTGCCGTTCGTACACGAGCCTATAACACATTGGTCAAGCTTAACCTCTCCAACCTCGTCTATTGTCTTTGTGTTTTCGGGCAAATGCGGAAAAGCTACAGTAGGCTTCAGTTCAGATAAATCTATATCATAAACAGCCTCGTACTCTGCATCCTCATCGGCAGTATATACAGTGTATTCGCGAGTGACTCTCTCATCAAGATAAGCCTTTGTCACATCGTCTACCTCAAAAATTCCGTTCTTGCCGCCGGCTTCGATTGCCATATTCGCCATTGTCAGACGATCATCAATCGAGAGATATTTCAGTCCGCAGCCCGTAAACTCCATTGACTTATAAAGAGCGCCGTCAACACCTATCATACCGATAATATGCAGAATTACGTCCTTACCTGAAATCCACTTCGCAGGCTTGCCTTTTAGGTTAAACTTCAAAGCGGACGGAACCTTAAACCATGCCTCACCTGTAGCCATTCCGGCTGCCATATCAGTGGAGCCGACACCTGTTGAAAATGCACCTACAGCGCCGTATGTACATGTATGTGAGTCAGCGCCGATAATAACCTCTCCGGGAGCTACCAAGCCCTTTTCAGGCAGCAGTGCGTGTTCAACACCCATTTCTCCTACGTCATAGAAATTTGTAACATCCTTTTCACCGGCGAACTCACGGCACATCTTACAATGTTCCGCGGACTTTATATCCTTGTTTGGGGTAAAGTGGTCAAGCACAATTGATACCTTGTCCTTATCAAAAACCTTATCAAAACCTGCGGCATTAAACTCCTTTATGGCAACAGGAGTAGTAACATCATTTCCCAAAACCATATCGAGCTTTGCGCGGATTAGCTGACCTGCCTTAACGCTGTCAAGCTCCGCATGAGCCGCCAGAATTTTCTGAGTCATTGTCATACCCATTTTTATTCCCTCCTTAATAAGCAAGCTTTGCTTGCGGATTCAAAGCTACCTTTCAAAATTGCACAGCAAT